>JBGASF010000050.1:0-48335 GCA_044229835.1 Polyangia bacterium
ACCCGCGCGGCGGACGCGCGCGCAGTTGCACGTCTGCAAGCGCCTTCGCGCGCTACTGCTCGCGCGCGAAGGCGGCGACCTGGCCGGCCGTCTCGACGAAGCGGCGGTCGTCGACCACGACCTCGCTCGGGTCGGGCCGGTCGCCGTGGTAGCGCTCGGCGGCGCCCACCGGGAGGTCGGCCGGCGCGCCGGTGGCCAGGTCGAAGGCCGCGAGCGCATAGACCCTGATCCCGCACACCACGCGGCCGTCGATGGCGCGGAAGGCGCAGGCGGGTGGGTAGTGGGGCTGGATGGCCGACCGCCACAGCAGCTCGCCGGTGTCGGCGGCGAACGCGCTCAGGTGTTCGTCGTCGTCGAACGCGATGACGACGCCCGGGGCCACGAGGTGGCTGTAGTCGGGCGGGCGCGTGCGGGGCAGGACGATCCTGGCCAGCGCCCGGCCGGTCTCGGCGTCGAGGACGCGGAGCTCGTCGCCGTGCTCGACCAGGACGTGGCCTGCATCGGCGTCGACCAGGCGCAGTGGCGGCTGCGCGGGCTCGCGCACGCGCCAGAGTTCGCGCCACCGCGGAGGCGAGGTGGCCGCGCTGTGGGACGGCGGACGCGCGGAGGCCGTGTCCGTGCTGACGCGTGCGTCGCGCGGGGCGCGTGTGCACGCGGCGAGGAGTGCGCAGACGGCTGCGAGGCGAGGCCGCATGCGCGGCGGGTACGCAAGGGACGTGCCCGGACCGGCTTGCCGGTGCGGGCACGTCCGCTCGAGGTTGCCGCTGCAGGCGGCAACTTCGAGCAGCTACTTCAGGCGCGCCAGCGCCGCCGCCAGCTTCTCTTCCCGCGCCTTGGCCTCGGCCATCGCGGCCTTCTCCTTGTCCACGATCTCCGCCGGC
This sequence comes from Polyangia bacterium, assembly GCA_044229835.1. Taxonomy (GTDB): domain Bacteria; phylum Myxococcota_A; class Polyangia; order Haliangiales; family JADYYK01; genus JADYYK01. The sequence continues at coordinate 882 of JBGASF010000050.1, forward strand.
GCCCGGTCCACGAAGCTGGCGTTGCCCAGCTTCCTCTCGCTGAACGCCACGTCCGCGCGCGCCTTGGCGAGCTCCTTCTCCAGCCGGGCCGCCTCGGCCGCCACGTCGATCAACCCGCCCAGCGGCAGATACACCTCGACGTCGCCCTGCACCACCGCCTGCACGCTCTTCTCGGGCGCCGTCCCCGGCCCCACCGCCAGCTCGACGTCCGCGCGCGCCAGCCCCTGCACCAGCGGCAGCTGCGCGGTCAGCACCTCCAGCCGCGCCCCGGTCGCGAACACCACCACGCGCGGCCGCGCCGCCAGCGGCACGCCGTACTCCGCGCGCAGCGTGCGCACCGCGCCCACGACCTCCTGCACCAGGCCCATCACCGTCTCGGCCTCCTCGTCGATGAGCTGGGTATCCGGGATCGGATACAGCGTCACCATGATCGAGTTCGGCGTCCCCAGCGGCTTGGGCAGCTTCTGCCAGATCTCCTCCGACAGGTACGGCATGAACGGGTGCAGCAGCCTGAGCGCCGTCTCCAGGCACGTGGTCAGCGTGCCCTGCGCCATGCGCTTTCTGCGCGCGACCTCGTCGGTCAAGGACGACGCCGGCCCCTCCACGTGCAGCGCCGGCTTGGCCAGCTCGATGTACCAGTCGCACAGCTCGTTCCAGATGAAGCGGTACAGCTGCTGCGCGGCCTCGTTGACGCGGAAGTCCTCCAGCGCGTCATCGACCTCCTTGGAGACCCGGGTCAGCCGCGACAGGATCCAGCGCTCGGCCAGCCCGAGGCCCAGCGACTTGGGCTCCTCGCGCAGGGCGTCCGCGAAGCGGTCCGGATCGAACCCCTTCAAGTACATCAGCGCGAAGCGCGACGCGTTCCACACCTTGTTGGCGAAGTGGCGGAAGCTCTCGATGCGCTGCAGCGACAGCCGGATGTTGCGCCCCTGCGCCGCCTGCACCGCCAGCGCGAAGCGCAGGCTGTCGGCGCCCGCGGCCGGGATGCCGTCGGGGTACGTCTTCTTGATGTTGTTCAAGGCCTGCTTGGGCGCGCCCGCCTTCTCGGCCGCCGCGACCATCGACTCCAGCGAGGCCCCGCCGATGACGTCGAGCGGATCGATGACGTTGCCCTTCACCTTCGACATCTTCTCGCCGTCCTCGTCCACCACCATGGCGTGCAGGTACACGGTGTGGAACGGCGGCTTCTTCATGAAGTAGAGGCCCATCATCATCATGCGGGCCACCCAGAAGAACAGGATGTCGTGCCCCGTCTCCATCACGGAGTTGGGGTAGAAGTTCTTCAGGTCCTTGGTCTGCTCCGGCCAGCCCAGCGTCGAGAACGGCCACAGCCCCGACGAGAACCAGGTGTCGAGCACGTCCTCGTCCTGGGTCACCGCGCCGCCGCACTTGCCGCACGCCGCAGGCGCCTCGCGTGCCACCGTGATCGCCGCGCAACCGGCGCAGTGCCAGGCCGGGATGCGATGGCCCCACCACAGCTGGCGCGAGATGCACCAGTCGCGGATGTTGGTCATCCAGTGCATGTAGACCTTGGTCCAGCTCTCGGGCACGAAGCGGGTCTTGCCCTCCTCGACCGCCGCGATCGCCGGCGCCGCCAGCGGCTTGGTCTTGACGAACCACTGCAGGGACAGCATCGGCTCGACCACGGTGTCGCAGCGGCCACAGCGCCCCAGCGCCAGCGCGTGCGGCTCGGTCTTGACCAGCGCGCCCTCGGCCTCGAGGTCGACCAGGACAGCCTTGCGGGCGTCGGCCACCGTCAGGCCCACATACTTCACCGGCGCCGGCGCGATCAGGCGCCCCGCGGTGTCGAAGATCGACAGCTGCTCGAGGCTGTGGCGCACGCCGACCTCGAAGTCGTTGGGATCGTGCCCCGGCGTCACCTTGACCGCGCCGGTGCCGAACTCCTTCGAGACCAGCTCGGCGTCGCCGATGATGGGCACGTCGCGCCCGGTCAGCGGCACCACAGCGCGCTTGCCGATGAGGTGCTTGAAGCGCTCGTCCTCGGGGTGCACCGCGATCGCGGTGTCGCCCAGCATGGTCTCGGGCCGCGTGGTCGCCACCGTCAGCTTGTCGTCCGACCCGACCACCGGGTAGGCGATGTGCCACAGCGACCCGGCCTCGTCCTTGTGCTCGACCTCGAGGTCACTCAGCGCGGTGAAGCAGCGCGAGCACCAGTTGATGAGGCGGCGCGCCCGGTAGATCAGGCCGTCCTCGTACATGCGGACGAAGGCCTCGCGCACCGCGGCCGACAGCCCGTCGTCCATGGTGAAGCGCTCGCGCTTCCAGTCCAGCGAGCAGCCCAGCTTGCGCAGCTGCTCGGTGATGCGCGAGCCCGACTCCGCCTTCCAGGCCCAGACCCGGCGCAGGAACTCCTCGCGCCCGAGGTCGTGCCGGGTCTTGTTCTCGGTGCGCTTGAGCTGGCGCTCGACCACCAGCTGGGTCGCGATCCCGGCGTGATCCACGCCGGGCAGCCACATGGCGTTGTAGGCCTGCATGCGCTTCCACCGGATCAGGATGTCCTGGATGGTGAAGGTCAGCGCATGGCCCATGTGCAGCGAGCCAGTGACGTTGGGCGGCGGGCAGACGATCGTGAACGGCGCCTTGCGCGCCGCCGGATCAGCGTGGAAATAGCCCTGTTCGGTCCAGAAACGGTACCAGCGATCCTCGACCTGCGACGGATCGTAGGCCTTGCCTAGCTCTTGATTGGACATGGAGCGCTACGGACCTCAGGGGGGAGTTTACTTCTTGGCCAGCCGATCGACGTGCTCTTTGATGATGACCTCGGCCAGCTCCGGGATGACTTCCCAGCAGATCTTCTCGATGATCTCGCGTGACAGCGCGGTCAGCGCCTCGTACTCGGGCCCCTTCGAGGGCGCGCGCAGCTCGGCGGCGGCGGCCTGCGCCACCATCGGCGCGGCAGCCTGGGCCACCGCGCGAACCGCCTGCGGCACCACCTGCTGCTGGTTGGCGGCCGGCGCCGCGGCCGGTCCACCCGCGCGCGCGGGGGTGCCCGCCACCGGGGTGCCCCGGAGCATGGGCGCCCGCGGCAGCCCCTGCGGCGGCTGCGGCAGTGAGGTCACGGGCTGGGCCGGCACCGCGTGGACCGCGGGCTGGTGCAGCACCACGGGGGCGGCCGGCTTCGCGATCACCGGCGCCGGCGGCGCCGAGACCACCGGCGGCGGTGGCGCGGTCGGCAGTCGCGCCGGCGGCGTGGGCGGCATCGACACCGGGGTCGGTCCGCTCAGGCCGGGCGGCAGCTGGATGGGGATGGGCCCGGTGCGCGGCGGCGCGCCGGTGCGCGGCGGCGGCATCGCCATCGGCGCCATGCCCATCATGGTCTGGGTGCGCGGGGGCGGCGCGGGCGTGGTGGGCTGGCGCGGCGGAGACACCGGCGGCGTGGTCGGCGGCGCGGGCGGACGCGCCACCACCGGCGCCACGGGCGCCACCGGCGCGGCGACCACCGGAGCGGCCGTCGCGCTGGGTCCCGCGCTGGCGCCACCCGCCTTGGCGATGAGATCATTCGCCTTGTCGATCATCGCCTGGGTGTCGAACGGCTTCTGCAAGAAGCCATCTGCGCCCGCGGCGCGACCGCGCGCCTCGTCATAGGGCGACCCCTGCGAGGCCAGGATCAGCACCGGCACGTTGCCCATGGCCGCCTTGATGGCCTGGCACAGGTCATAGCCGCTGCGGCCCGGCATCACCGAGTCAGCAATCACGAGGTCGGGACGACGGCCCTGCGCCAGCGTGAGCGCCTCGTCGGCGCTCTTGGCGGAGGCCAGCGAGAACTCGTCGCCCGCAAACGTGATTGTGACCACCCGCTGGATGGTGACGCTGTCGTCTGCCACCAGGATGTGCTTCGGCATCCCAAACGCCTCCAAGCCAGGGAATCGGCTCGTGTGTTTCTGGGACTTTCACATACATCTCGGCCCTCGTCAAGAATTCACGAGGGTTTTGGCGGGTTTCAGCGTGCGCTGTGCCCCTCCGACAGGGGCCGACCCAGCGCACGCGGCGCCGTGGTGCGGGTTCGGGCCCGCCGCGACCACAGCACCAGCGCGAGCACGGGCATCACGTAAGGCAGCGTCATGATGTAGCCCGCCGGAATCACCTTCAGCACCGCCGGCGACAGCCGCAGCTCGACCTCCAGCGCCTTGAACAGCCCGAACAGGACGGTTGCCCCCAGCACTGGCAGAGGCCGCCAGGCGCCAAAGATGACCGCGGCCAGCGCGATGTAGCCGCGCCCCCCGATGATGCCCGACGAGTAGCTGCGCAGCGCCAGCACCATCCACACCCCGGCCAGCCCCGCCAGCGCCCCCGCCAGCGCGACCGCGCCGAGCCGCACCCGCGCAACATCGACGCCCAGCGCCTCGGCAGCCGCTGGGTGATCGCCCGCGGCGCGCAGGCGCAGCCCGGCACGCGACCGCGACAGCGCCAGGTGGACCCCCACCGCGGCGAGGATGCAGATCCAGACCAGCGGATTGGCCAGCAGATCGCCCACGGTCGACGACGACCACAGCGCGCTGACCTGGTCGAGGTCCTTGGAGTTGGCCGCGCTGCCGAACACCACCTTGAGCAGGTAGCGCGTCAGCCCCTCGGCCAGCAGGTTGAGCGCCACGCCAGTGACGATCTGATCGGCCTCCAGCTTGACGACGATCCAGGCATACGCCAGCCCGAGCAGCGCCCCGACCGCGACCCCCGCCGCGATCCCGGCCAGCGCACCGCCACCATAGTAGGCCCCGCAGGCTCCCGCGAAGGCGCCCGAGACCATCAGCCCCTCGAGCGCGATCTGGATGACCCCGGAGCGCTCCGACAGCATGCCGCCGGTGGCCGCCAGCGACAGCGGCAGCGCGTGCCGCACGATCGCGGCCAGGAACGACAGCGAGAGCAAGCTGAGCAGCAGGTCCACTAGTGCACCGCCTTCGCCACGCCGTCGCCCGTGCCCGTGCCCGTGCCCGTCTCCGCCTCCGCACCCGCACCCGGGTCCTCCGCCTCCGCGTCCCCTGCCCCGACCTCCGGCAACCGCCGTCCCACCGCCGTCACCGCCGCCACCGCCAGGATCAAGGTCGCCTGCAGCACATCGACCAGCTCGCGCGGGACCATGGTGGCGGCGGCGACCCCGCCTCGCGCCAGCGTCGCCAGCAGCAGCGCCGCCAGCACGACGCCCAGCGGCCGCGACCGCCCCAGCAGCGCGACCGCGATCCCCATGAAGCCGTAGCCGGTCACCAGATCGGCCTGAAAATAGCCCTTGTAGCCCAGCACCAGCCCGCCCGCCGTCAGCCCCGCCAGCGCCCCCGACAGCGCCATCGCGATCACCATCGCGCGCCCCGGCCGCACCCCGGCTGCCTCCGCCGCGGCCGGGGACGCCCCCAGCGCACGCAGCTCGAAGCCGACCCGCGTGCGCGCGAACAGCCACGCCACCGCGCCGGCGGCCGCCAGCGCGAGCAGCCCGGCGACCCCGAAGCCGCGCGCCCCACCGGCGGCGTCGCCCAGCGCCGGCAGTCGCGCCGAGGCCGCGATGGCCACGGTGTGCTCCTGGTGGAAGGCATAGAAGTGGTCGGTGCCGAGCTGCTTGATGATGATGACCAGGATGAAGTTCAGCATCATCGTGCTGATGACCTCGTGCACGCCGAAGCGCGCCTTCAGCGCCCCCGGCAGCGCGCCCGCTCCGCCGCCGACCAGCATCGCCACGACCAGGCACACGAGGGCCGCCAGCCCGACCGGCACCCCGCCCATGTGCGTCCCCACCACCGCGGCCGCGAAGGCCCCGGCGACCGCCTGGCCCTCGGCGCCGATGTTGAACAGCCCGGCGCGAAACGCGACCGCCACCGCCAGCCCGGTCAGGATCAGCGGCCCGGCCCTGAAGGCCACGTCGGTGACCCCATCCAGGCTGCCCCAGCTCTCGCGCAGCATCAGGCCATACACCGCCATCGGCGAGCGCCCATACGCCAGCACCAGCAGCGACCCCACCGCCATCGCCACCAGCACCGCGATGACGGTGACCACCAGCTCGCGCTCCAGCCGCCTCACGCTCCGCCCTCCGTGCTCGTGCTCGTGCTCGTGCTCGTGCTCGTCGCCGTCGCCGTCATCAGGGCCCCGAGCTTCTCCTCGCTGGCCTCCGCCCGCGTGAACTCGCCATTGATCCGCCCGCGCAGCATGACCACGATCCGATCGCTCAGCAGCCGGAGCTCGCCCAGATCCGCCGACACCAGCAGGATCGCCATGCCCGCCGAGCGGGCCGCCAGCAGGCGCTTGTGGATCTCCGCCGCCGCCGCGATGTCCACGCCGCGCGTCGGCTGCGCGCACAGCAGCAGCCGCGTCCCCGGCCGCCGCAGCTCGCGCGCCAGCACCAGCTTCTGCTGGTTGCCGCCCGACAGCGCGCTGGCCAGCGCGGTCGGCTGCGCCGGCCGCACGTCGTGCTCGCGCAGGACCTGCCGCGCGTTGGCCCGCACCCGCGCCCGATCCAGCCCGAAACGCCCGGCAAACTCGCCCAGGCGCCCCAGCACCAGGTTGTCCTCCAGGGTGAACTCCAGCACCAGGCCGCGCCGCTGTCGATCCTCGGGCACGTGCGCCAGCCCGGCCGCCAGCCGCTCGGCGACCGACATCCCGGTGACGTCGACCCCGCCGACCCGCACCTGCCCGCGCGCCGGGCATAGCCCGATGATGCTCTCGATGAGCTCGCGCTGCCCGTTGCCCTCGACCCCGGCGACGCCGACGATCTCGCCGCCGCGCACCTCGAGATCCACGCCCGCCAGCCGCCCCGCGCACAGGCCGCGCACCTCCAGCACCACCGCGCGCGGCGCCACCGCCTCGACCTCGGGCGGCGTCACGTCGTGGCCGACCATGGCGCGCGCCAGCTCGGTCGACGAGGTCTCGGCCACCACCTTGCGCGTGACCACCAGGCCGCGGCGCAGCACGGTGACGTCGTCGGCCACCGCCATGACCTCGTCCAGCTTGTGCGTGATCAGCACGACCGTCTTGCCCGCTGCGCGCAGCCCACGCACGACCTCCAGCAGGCCGGCCGCCTCGCTGGGCCCCAGCACCGCGGTGGGCTCGTCGAGGATGATGATGTCCGCCCCGCGCCACAGCACCTTGACGATCTCGACGCGCTGCTTCTCGCCGACCCCCAGCGTCTCCACGCGCGCATCGGGGTCGACCGCCAGCCCGTAGCGCTGGCCCAGCTCGGCGACCTCGCGCCGGGCGCGGGCCCAGTCGACCAGCCCGCCGCGCATCGGCTCGCGGCCGAGCACCACGTTCTCGACCACGGTCAGCGCCTCGGCGAGCATGAAGTGCTGGTGCACCATGCCGATCCCGGCCGCCAGCGCCGCCACCACCCCGCTCGGCAGCGGCTTGCCGAAGGCGCTGACCTGCCCGGCGTCGGGCCGCTCCAGACCATAGGCAATGCGCATCAGCGTGGTCTTGCCGGCGCCGTTCTCGCCCACCAGCGCGTGCACCCGCCCGCGCGTCGCCTCCAGCGTGGCGCCGGCCAGCGCCTGGGTGGTGCCGCAGCGCTTGTGAATGTCGGTGAGGCGCAGCGCGCTCGCGCCCGCCGCCCCTGCCGCCCCTGCCGCGCTTGCCGTCATGGCCGCACCACCTCGGCCATGCTGGCCGGCGCGCGCACCTCGCCGGCGATGATGCGCGCCCGCAGCGCCTCGACCACCGCGCGGTCGCCCTCGGGCACCAGCGGCTGGTTGCGCGCGTCGTCGATCCAGTCGACGCCCTTCTCGCGCAGCCCGAGCTGGCGCACCCCGCCGGTGAAGCGTCCCGCCTGGGTGTCGGCCGCGATCAGGAAGACCGCCTCATCGACACCCTTGACCATGCTGGTCAGCACATGGCCGGGCGCCTCGTCGGCCTGATCGCTGTCGACCCCGATGGCCAGCTTGCCGGCCTCGCTGACGGCGCGGAACACGCCCTCGCCGGTCTTGCCCGAGGCGTGGAAGATGACCTCGGCGCCCTGGCGCAGCTCGGCCATGGCCAGCTCGCGCCCCATGGTCGGATCGGCGAACGCGCGCGGCTCCGAGCCGGCATACGCCGAGACCACCTTGCACGCCGGGCACACGCTGAGCACACCCTGGGTGTAGCCGGCCTCGAACTTCTCGATCAGCGGGATCTTCATCCCGCCCACGAAGCCGACCACCTTGGAGCCACGCGCCGCGCGCTGCCCGGCCAGCGCACCCACCAGCATCGAGCCCTCCTCCTCGCGGAAGGTCAGCGCCACCAGGTTGTCGGGGAACGGCTTGCCGTCGCTGGCGAGCAGCTCGCCATTGGGCCCGCCTCGCGGCGCATAGTCGATGCAGGCGAACTTGGTCTTCGGGCGCGCCCGCGCCAGGCGCGTGATGTCGTCCGAGAAGATGAAGCCGACGCCGATGACGAGGTCGGCGCCGTCCTCGGCGAAGCGCGTCATGTAGGCGTCGCGGTCGGCACCACCGGCGGGCTCGCGGGTCTCCACGCGCAGCCCCAGCTCGCGTGCGGCGCGCTGCAGCCCTCGGTGCGCCGAGTCGTTGAACGACTTGTCGCCGAGGCCACCGACGTCGAACACCAGCCCGACGCGGATGGCCGGCCCCGCAGGGGCGCCGGCGTCGTCGGTCCCCGGCCGCGCCAGCACCGGCGCCCCGCCCGGGCCGCGCTTGCCCCAGCCGATCGCGAACAGGACGACGTTGAGGAGCGCGAGACCTCCCGCAATCACCCACAGCCGCCGCATGCCTCCTGCTACACGAGCGCCCGCGCGAAGGCAACCTCGGATGATGGTCCGGGGCAATGGTCGTATGATGGCGCATGCGCGCCGCCCGGCTGGCCCCCCTCCTCTGCCTCGCAACCCTGGCCGCTGGCTGTGGTGGCGCCGGCTCGTCGTCGCCCAGCATGCCGCGCGGCCCGCGCGTCAACCTGGACCGCGCCAGCGCCGACGCCGCCGCCCTGGTCAGCGAGATCTACGGCGACCTGCGCCGCGGCTACCTCGACGGACTGCAGAACGTGACCGCGCCGTCGGTGCTCGTGCTCGGCCCCGGCGGCGAGATCTTCACCGATCGCACCGCCGTCGTGCTCGCGGTCGGCCGCGGCTTCCCGCGCAGCAAGCACCGGCTGCGCTCGCGCGGCCTCGAGGTCATCGCCGCCCCCGGGGGCAGGTCGGCGCGGGTCACCGACAGCCTCGAGGTCGACGGCCAGAAGCTGCGCCTGTCGGCCGTCCTGGTCAGCGAGGACGGCATCTGGACCGTGGCCGCGCTGCACCTGTCGCGCCCCGCACCCGCGGACGCCATGCCGACCGCGACCGCCAGCGCGCCCGCGGGCAAGCCGCAGGTGCCGCCCGCGACCGGCGCCGCCGCCGACCTGGCCGAGCTGGTACGCACCTGGAGCAAGCCGGGTGCGGTCCTCGATCAGTTCGCGCCCAGCCCCGAGATCCAGCTCTTCGGCCCCGGCGCGCGCGACAGCGCCGCCGGCCCCAAGGCCATCGCGCGCTGGTGGAAGAAGAACCGCCAGAGCTCGCCGATGGCGCCGACACCGTTCAACGCCGGCCTGACCCCCGACGGCGCCCTGGGCTGGGTCGCCGCCGACATCCAGGTCGACGGCAGCCCCGAGCGCCACTTCGCCATCTTCATCCGCAAGGGCAAGAGCTACCGCCTGCTGGTCAGCCACGCCGCCGCGCGCTGACGGCTCCGCCCCGAGGCCGCCGCGGCGAGCGGCCCGCGCAAACCTGCCGCACCAGGGCGCCGCCAAATCGGCCCTGGTCGCGCCGCGCGGCCTGTGCTGAAATTGACCATAAATGTGGGTCGGGCGGCGTCTCTGGGGGAGTCGGCTGGGGCTGGCGCTCGCGGTCCTCTTGCCCGCCTGCTCGGGGTCGCCCGGCAACCCGAGCGACGCCGGCCCTGACGGCGCCACCGCGCTCACCATCAGGCGCAGCATCAACGCCATCGCCCTCATCGAGGGCGGCGTCGGCCAGCGCGTCGGCTTCCACATCGATGGCCCGCTCGCCGCACCCGTGGTCGTCAGCCTGACCCTGGCCAACCCCGCCCTGGCCACTGTCGAGCCGGCCCAGCTGACCTTCCAGCCCAGCAACGCTGGCATGCCGCAGCAGGTGCTGGTCACCGCGGTGCACGACGACGACGGCGCCGGTGGGTTCACCACGCTGTCCGCCACCGCGCCCGGTGCACGCGGCGCCGACGTCGGCGTCGACATCCTCGACAATGACGACCAGCAAGTCCTCGTCTCGCCCCGCTCGCTGACCATCGCCGAAGGACAGACCGGCACCGTCCAGCTGCGCCTCGCGCTGCGCCCGGGCGGGGACCTCGGCATCACCCTGACGCCGTCTCAGGTCGACAAGCTGACCCTCACGCCGGGCACGGTCCGCTTCACCGCGGCCAGCTTCTCGACCCCCGTCCCGATCACGCTCGAGGCGCTCCCTGACGCCGACGCCCGCGACGACACCATCACGGTCGAGGTGGTCGTCGACGCCCTCGGCCGCGTGGTGGCGACCTTCCAGGTCACCATCCTCGACGACGACGTCACGCCGGCGCGGACCATCGCCGCGACCAGGCCGGCGGTCAGCCTCACCGAGCGCGGCGCCGCGCAGTCGGTCGGCATCTTCCTCCTGGAGCCCATCACCGCGCCGCTGGTGGTCGACCTCCGGGTGGCCGATCCGACCGCAGCCGCCGTGGTGCCGTCGCAGCTCACCTTCACGCCGGCCGACTTCGGGGTGGCACAGCAGGTCGCGGTCACCGCGATCCCCGACGACGACACCACGCCGAGCTCGACGACCCTGGTGGCGACCGCGCCTGGCGCGACTCCAGCCACGGTGTCGGTCCAGATCCTCGACGACGACAGCCAGCAGCTCCTGGTGTCCCCCACCAGCCCACCGTATGTCCGGCTCGATGAGGGAGGCAGCGCGACCTTCCAGCTCGCCCTCGCGTTCCGGCCTGCCACCGACCTCAGCGTCACCGTCACCCCGAACCTCCCCGGTGAGCTGGCCATCGCCCCCAACCCCGTCATCATCCCGCGCGCGAGCTACTCCACCCCGGTGCTGATCACGCTCAGCGCACCCGAGGACGCCGACCTCGACAACGAAGGCGTGACCTTGACCCTGGCCAGCCCGGGCAATGCCCCCGACGCCAGCCTCCTCGTCTTGCTCCAGGACAACGACAACGCCCTCCTCGTCAGCCCGACCACCCTTCGCATCGTGGAGGGCGGCCTCGGCGCGATGGTCGGCGTCCGGCTGCAAAACCCGCTCGCGACCACCACCACGGTCAATCTCGTCGTCACCGATCCCCTGATGGCCAGCGTCAGCCCCGCGCAGCTGGTGTTCACGCCGGACAACTGGCCGACGACCCAGTACGTCATGGTGCGCGCGGACCGCGATGACGACGCCGCCCCGGAGCAGACCACCCTCACCGCCAGCGCGCCCGGCATGCCGAGCCGGGCGGTGGCCATCGCCATCGACGACCAGGACGACCAGGGCATCCTGGCGAACCCCACGGCGTTCAGCATCCGGGAGGGCCAGAGCGGGACCTTCTCGCTCCGCCTGGCCCTGCGCCAGCAGCCCGACGCGACCATCGCCGTGACCTCCCCCGACCCCCGCCTGGTGGCCGCGCCGACGACGGTGCTCTACACCATGGCTCTCTATCCGGCCTGGGTCCCCATCACGCTGACGGCGCTCGACGATGCCGACACCGTCAACGACACCTTCGTGGTCGCGCTGACCTCACCGAGCCTGGCTTCCGACACCACCCTGAACGTGACCGTGATCGACGATGACTGAGCACCCGCCAGCGCCGCGCTGTCTCGAGGTCCTGCTCCTGCTGGCCGGCGTCCTCGCGGCCTGCGGATGCGGCGCGTCGCCGGGGAGCGCGGACGCCGCCGCCGTGGACGCCGCGCCGCCCGACGCGCCACCGCCCGACGCGCCACCGCCCGACGCGCCACCGCCCGACGCCGCCGAGCCCGACGCCCTGGTGCCGCCGCCGCTGCGGATCTTGGCCACGCCCGCCAGCCTGATGCTGGTCGAGGACGAGGTGACGCCCCACGAGGTGTCGTTCAAGCTCGACCGGTGGCCCAGCGCCGATGTCCTGGTCGACCTCGCGCTGACCGATCCGCGCAAGGCCTCGCTGGGCGTCTCGCAGCTGCGCTTCACACCGACCGACTTCGCGACTCCCCACCTGGTGGCCGTCATGGCCAGCAACGACGACGACGCAGCCCCCGAGAGCCTGACCTTGACCGCCAGTGGCCCGGGCCTGGTTTCGGCCAGCATCCCCGTCCTCATCATCGACAACGACGACCAGAGACTGGCGGTCTCTCCGACCAACGCCAGCCTGGTGGAAGGCCAGAGCATGACCTTCGAGATGTGGCTCACCCTGCGCGTGACCACGGACATCCCGGTGATGGTCAGCTTCGACACTCCAGCCGAGCTCGTCGCCTCCCCGACCCCCTTCATGCTGGGCTACCCGGCCCGGGTCACCATCACCGTGACCGCGCTCGACGACGCCGACGCCGTCGACGATGTGCACGTCATGACCATCTCGAGTGCTGGCAACGCACCCACCGTGACGCTGTCCATCTCTGTCCTCGACGACGACTGATGCGCTGCTTCAGTGCTGCGCCGGCGTCCTGCGCCACGAGTCCCACAGCTCGAACAGGCGCTTGAGGTCGGCGCGACGCTGGATGGTCTTGAGCAGCTGCCGGGCGTGCTCGGCGTCCTTGGCGGTCATCGACACCCGCGGTCCCGGGCGCCGGTTGTCGGGCTCGGGCTCGAAGCACCAGGCGTAGAAGTCCTCGGCGTCGTAGATCCCGGGCCGGTCGTCGCCGCCGGCGCCGCCACCGCCGCGCCGCGGCTGCAGCGCCGGGCTCTTGGTCGCAGCCACCCGGGCGAAGGTGCACAGCTCATGAACCTCGGTCGGCGTCAGGCGCGCATCCAGGATCTCGACCACCGTGCGCGCGCCGGTCTCCATGGTGCCGCGTGCCAGCTCGGTGCGGTGGCCGAACTCGACCAGCTCGGCCAGCACCGCGCGCTCATCGTCATTGAGCGCCTCCAGCGTCAGCTCCTGCGCTTTGCCGCCCTGCCCCATGCTCAGCTCCTCCATGATCCGTGCGTGCGCCGTACGGGATCATCATAGCCGATGTGCGTCGGGCCCTACTGAAAAATCAGCCGAAACAGGCTGCGATTTCAACCTCACTGTCGAGGGCGCCGACATGTGCGCCGCGCTGCCACCTTGGACCCGAGCCACGCCGCGCAACCTTGACACCCCCCGCGATCCGTCATAAGCACGCGAGCGCAAAGCCCCATTTTCACTCCCCGGGAGGATCCTCGATGGTGCGGTCGCGAAGCTCGGTGCAGGTCCTGGTCGGTGTCCTCTCCATCTCCATCACCGCCGCCCTGGCGGCGTCCTCCAGCGGCTGTGACAAGCTGCGCGGCAAGAAGAAGAAGCCGTCGCCCTCGCCGACCGCCTCGGCCTCGCCCACGGCTTCGGCATCACCTGGCACCGGCCCCGGCGAAGGCGGCACCATCCTGATCGGCGAGTTCGGCTCCATGACCGGCGCCGAGGCCAGCTTCGGCGAGTCGACCCACAAGGGGATCGAGCTGGCCCTCGAGCACATCAACGCCAAGGGCGGCGTGCTGGGCAAGCAGCTCAAGCTCAAGACCTACGACGACGCCGGCAACCCCGAGCAGGCCACCGCCGTGGTGACCAAGCTGGTCACCGACGACAAGGTCACCGCCATCCTGGGCGAGGTCGCCTCCAACCTGTCGATCGCCGGCGGCCAGGTCGCGCAGGACAGCGGCACCCCGATGATCTCGCCGTCGTCCACCAACGTGCAGGTCACCAAGGATCGCGACCACGTGTTCCGGGTCTGCTTCATCGATCCCTTCCAGGGCTTCGCGATGGCCAAGTTCACCACCGAGACGCTCAAGCACACCAAGGCCGCCATCCTGCGCGACCAGACCCAGTCGTACTCGCAGGGCCTGGCCGACGCCTTCAAGGACGCCTACGTGAAGATGGGCGGCAGCATCGTCGCCGACGAGAGCTACAGCAAGGGCGACAAGAACTTCAACTCGCAGCTGTCGAAGATCAAGGCCGCCAAGCCCGAGGTCATCTTCCTCCCCGGCTACTACTCGGACGTCGCGACCATCGCCAAGCAGGCGCGCCAGCTCGGCCTCAAGCTGCCGCTGCTGGGCGGCGACGGCTGGGACTCGCCCGAGCTGTTCCAGATCGGCGGCCAGGCGCTCGACAACACCTACTTCTCGAACCACTACTCGCACGAGGAGCCGCGCGACGCGGTCAAGGTCTTCGTCGGCGACTTCCAGAAGAAGTTCGGCATCATCCCCGACGGCCTCGCCGCCCTCGGCTATGACGCCGCGATGCTGCTGGCCGACGCCATGAAGCGCGCCGGCTCGACCGACAAGAAGGCCATCCGCGACGCCATCGCCAACACCAAGGACTTCCCCGGCGTCACCGGGACGATCACGATCGACGCCGAGCGCAACTCGCAGAAGCCGGCCGTCATCCTCAAGATCGAGGGCGGCAAGGCCACCTACGTCGCCTCGGTCGCGCCGACCCCGTAGCAGCCAGCCGGATCCCGGAATCGTGTCGTTCTTCTTCGGCCTGCTCCTCGTAGGCTTCGTGCAAGGGTGCCTGTACGCCCTGATCGCGCTCGGCTACACGCTGGTCTTCGGCATCCTGCAGTTCATCAACTTCGCGCACTCCGACGTGGTCATGCTGGGCGCCTGGTTCGCCTGGAAGTACGCCCAGTGGATGGGCGTCAGCTTCAGCGTGATCTCGATCGGGACCTCGCTGGGCATCCTCGGCCTGGCGGTGCTGTCGTGCGCCGCGGTCGGCTTCACCATCGAGCGCCTGGCCTATCGCCCGCTGCGCCACGCGCCGCGCATCAACATCCTCATCACCGCCATCGGGGTGTCGCTGTTCCTGGAGAACTTCACCCAGCTGCCCTACGTGTTCGGCTCGCGTGACAAGGCGATGCCGCAGCTGCTCGACGTCTACGCCGGCTTCGACGTCGGCGGCGTGCGCGTGCAGTACTTCCAGATCATCACGGTGGTGTTCGCCTTCACGCTGATGGCGCTGCTCTCGCTGCTGGTCTATCGCACGCGCCTCGGGCGCGCGATGCGGGCCATCTCGTTCGACACCCGCACCGCGTCGCTGATGGGCATCCCGACCGGGCGCGTGATCGCCTACACCTTCGTGCTGGGGTCGGCGCTGGCGGCGGCGGCGGGGATCTTGACCGGCGTCGCCTTCGGGTCGCTGTCACAGCCGAGCTCGACGTCATGGATCCGGTTCGGCCTCAAGGCCTTCATCTGCGCGGTGGTCGGGGGCATCGGCTCGATCGAGGGCGCGGTCGCGGGCGGCCTGCTCATCGGCATCACCGAGCAGCTGGCCGGCGGCTACATCTCGTCTTCCTACGCCGACGCCATCGTGTTCGGCGTCCTCATCCTGGTCCTGATGGTGCGTCCGAGCGGGATCTTCGGCGTCACCATGCGAGAGAAGGTATGAAGGGCACGGTCAAGGGCCTGGTCCCCATCGCGATCGGGATCGCCATCCTGTTCGTGTTCCAGGCCGTGGGCGGGCCGTCGATGTTCGGCGCCTACCAGGAGGACGCCCTCCTGGTCATCGGCATCAACATCGTGCTCGGGCTGTCGCTCAACATCGTCAACGGCTTCACCGGGCAGTTCTCCATCGGCCACGCCGGCTTCATGGCGCTGGGCGCCTACGCCGGCGGCGCCATCACCTACTACGGCGCCATCAAGCTGTGGGGCAGCTACCCGCCCGAGCTGCCACCGGGCACCGGCGACCTCCTGTTCGTGGTCGCGCTGGTGTGCGCCGGGCTGGTCGCGGCCGGCGCCGGCTACCTGGTCGGGCTGCCCTCGCTGCGCCTGCGCGGCGACTACCTGGCCATCGTCACCCTGGGCTTCGCCGAGATCATCCGCATCATCATCACGCAGACCGAGCCGGTGCTGAGCAAGGAGGAGGTCGGCAAGCACTCGACCTTGTCCCTGTTCAAGTACCTCGGCGGCAAGTCGATCTTCGACCGCATCCCGCGGGTGACCAACTTCTTCTGGGTCTACTCGGTCGTCCTCATCGTGATCGTGGTGTGCTACCGGCTCAAGCAGTCGACCCACGGGCGCGCCATGCTGTCGGTGCGCGAGAACGAGATCGCGGCCGAGGCCATGGGCGTGCACACCACGCGCTTCAAGGTGCGCGCCTTCGTGATGGCCGCCTTCTTCGCCGGCGTCGCGGGCGGCCTGTACGCCATGAAGCTCGGCAACCTCGACGCCAACCGCTTCGACTTCCAGCGCAGCTTCGAGTCCATCGTGATGGTGGTGCTGGGCGGCATGGGCTCGATCTCGGGCGTGTGCCTGGCCGCCGTGCTGGTGACCTACGCGCCGTATCTGCTGCGTGACGTCGGGCTGGATCAGTACCGCATGGTGATCTACAGCCTGTCCTTGGTGGTGCTGATGGTGGTGCGCCCGCAGGGGCTGTTCGGCATGCACGAGGCCTGGACGGTCTTCGCGGGCGAGGCCGGGCGGCGGCGCTGGCAGTCGTTCATCGGCACGCCGCGGCGCTGGATCGCCGCGGTGCGGGCGTATGCGCGCAAGGTGGTGGGCACGTGAGCGCGCTGCTCGAGGTGGCCCCGATGTCGCTGTCGTTCGGCGGCCTCAAGGCGGTGTGCGACTTCTCGCTCGAGCTCGAAAAGGGCGAGCTGGTCGGCCTCATCGGCCCCAACGGCGCCGGCAAGACCACGATCTTCAACCTGCTGACTGGGGTCTACACGCCCGACGTCGGCAGCGTCACGCTGGCCGGCAAGCTGCTCAACCACCCGCAGCACGGCCTGCGCCCGTTCGAGATCGCGGCCGCCGGCATGGCGCGGACGTTCCAGAACATCCGGCTGTTCGCCGATCTCAGCGTGCTCGACAACGTGCGCATCGCGACCCACCTGCGCGCGAAGAGCACCTTCTGGGGCGCGCTGCTCAAGACGACGGCGGCACGCAAGGAGGAGTCGCGCCAGCGCACCCACGCCATGGAGCTGCTCGACATCTTCGGGCTGGCCGGGCGCGCCGACGAGGTCGCGCGCTTCCTGCCCTATGGCGACCAGCGCCGCCTGGAGATCGCGCGCGCCCTGGCCACCGATCCCAAGGTGCTGCTGCTCGACGAGCCCGCCGCGGGCATGAACCCGCAGGAGAAGATCGCGCTCAAGGGCCTGATCCAGCTGGTGCGCGAGCGGTTCGGCCTGACCGTGCTGCTGATCGAACACGACATGGGCCTGGTGATGGACATCTGCGAGCGCATCGTCGTCATCGATCACGGCGTGGTCATCGCGCGCGGCAAGCCCAAGGAGATCCAGGTCGATCCCAAGGTCATCGAGGCCTACCTGGGCGCGGCGCCCGACGCGGCTGGCGAGGCCGGCACGCCCGCGCCCGACAGCGGGGCCCAGGCGTGAAGGCCGCCCGCATCAGCGCCGGCGTCGGCGCGCTGCTGTGCGTGCTGGGCTTCTTCCTGTGGTGGGGCCCCGACCACGTCGGCTACAAGGTCGCGCTGCTGGGGCTGCAGACGGCGTGGCACGCCTCGGCCGGGCTCAGCTGGGCCGGCGTCGGCGCCCTGCTGATGGTGTTCGGCGCCCTGCCCTGCCTGGCCGGCGTGGCCATCATCCGCGGCCTGCACGACGGCCGCCTCGGGCGCGCCGCCAGCTGGGGCGCCGGGCTGATCGCGTGGTTCGGCCTGTTCGCGATCTTCGAGCCGCGCGAGGAGCTGGGTTACGGCATCGGCCTGCTCATGACCCTGCTCGGCGCCGCGCTGGCCGGGCCGACGGCGCTCTATGTCTGGGTCCGCTCGCGCGCCGCCCGCGACCGCGCCGTGGCCAGCGCCCGGGCCGCCAGCGGCACCCTGCTGGTGGTCGACAACCTCGACGTGCACTACGGCGCGGTGCACGCCCTGAAGGGGATCTCGCTGGAGGTCCAGCAGGGCGAGATCGTGACCCTGCTGGGCGGCAACGGCGCCGGCAAGACCACCACGCTGCGCGCGCTGTCGGGCCTGGTCACGCCGTCGGGCGGTCGCGTGCTGCTCGAGGGGCGCGAGATCGCCACCCGCACCGGCGCGCTGCCGCCCGATCAGATCGTGCGCCTCGGGGTGTCGCACGCCCCCGAGGGGCGCGGGATCTTCGCCAACCTCACCGTGCGCGAGAACCTCGACCTCGGCGCCTACCAGCGCCGCGACCGCGCCGCCATCGCGCGCGACCTCGAGCACGCCCTGACCCTGTTCCCGCGCCTGCGCGAGCGCCTGCGCCAGCGCGCCGGCACCCTGTCGGGCGGCGAGCAGCAGATGCTGGCCATCGCCCGCGCCATGCTGGCGCGCCCGCGCCTGCTCCTCCTCGACGAGCCCTCGCTCGGTCTGGCCCCCACGATCACGCAGGTCATCTTCCAGATCATCCGCGACATCAACAAGGAGGGCACCACCATCCTCCTGGTCGAGCAGAACGCCCACCAGGCGCTCAAGGTCGCGCACAAGGGCTACGTCCTCGAGACCGGCGAGATCGTCATGCACGACGACGCCAAGGTCCTCGCCGCCAGCGACGAGGTCCGCAAGGCCTACCTCGGCGTGGGCTGAGCTCGCAGCTCAGCCGCTTCCGGCAGGCGGACGTTCGTCCGGGAGGCGGACGGACGTCCGCTCGCAGTCCGCGAACGCGCGGCTACACCACGGTGTCGCCGGCCTACCTGGCAAGACGCGGCAACCCTCGGGTTTCGACCAGAATCATTCACCCAAAATGATGGAGACCGCACAGTCGCCACCATCCTACCCGCCATATCCCGCAGGTTTGCGCCTGCGACCCGGCTGGCACGCACCGTGAAATGAAGTGGCTCCGTCAAGGAGGACTTCACCATGCGTCACCGGTTCATCAGCGTCGTTGCAGTGTCAGCTCTGGCCATCTCGCTGTGCGCCGAGGCGCAGGCCGGAGTGCTCGATCTGGCCGTGCGCGACGAGGTCACGCGCGCGGCCAACCAGCCCCTCCCCCTCGATGGCTCGGTGAGCAAGAAGCCGTCGTGGAAGCGCAAGGCGCTGGCGTTCGGCGGCCTCGGCGCCGCCTACGGCGTGCTGTACGGCTGGACCTTCATGGCCTGGCACTACCGCTCGGTCGAGGGTGACCACATCAAGTTCCACAAGGAGGGCTGGTTCGACGCGTCGACCTACGCCGGCGGCGCCGACAAGCTGGGCCACGCCTGGGCCAACTACACGCTGACCCGCGGCGGCTCGCGCCTGCTGCGCGCCGGCGGCTGGCGCAAGGGGCCCAGCCTGATCGCGTCGACCGCGCTGTCGCTGGGCTTCTTCACGCTGTCGGAGATCAAGGACGGCTACAACCCCAAGTACGGCTTCTCGCCCAATGACATCGTCGCCAACGTGACCGGCCAGGGGCTCGGCATCGTCATGGAGCTGGTGCCCTGGATCGACGAGCGCTTCGACTTCCGCATGGAGTACCTGCCCTCGAAGGCCTTCATCGACCAGGCCAGCGAGAACGGCATCTTCAACTCGGCCGAGGACTACAGCGGGCAGAACTACCGCCTGGCCTACCACCTCGGCTCGATCAAGAGCCTGCGCAACGACAAGAACTACTCCTGGCTGCGCTTCGTCGATGTCTCGGTCGGCTTCCACGCCGACGCCTTCAGCCCCAAGGTCACCGGCCGCACGCCGCGCCAGGATCTGTCGCTCGGCCTGACCCTGAACCTGCAGGAGCTGTTCAAGCCCGGCGCGCTGCGCTTCACCACCGAGGTCTTCGCGCCGCCGTACACCACGCTGCCCCTGATGACGACCTCGCGCGAGCGCGTCGAGACCACCAGCGCCAGCACCGCCGCCACCGCGTCGAACTAGCCTGCCCGCCACCGGCTTGAATCCCGCTGCTCCCGCCGCTACACTTCCTCTCATCATGTTGCTCGGCCGCTGCACGACGACCACGACCACGACTACCGCCATCGGCGGGCAGTCGGTCGTGCGCTCGAGCTAGCCGCCTCAGCCACAGGACCCGATGCCCGCCCGCAAGGGACGGGCATCCGCTGTGGATCGCTCGCCCTCCTCGGGAAACCAGACGGAGAGTGACGACATGTCGAACCCAGAACGAAGTCCAGCATCCTCAGCAGCACCCGTGCCCGTGCCCGTGCCCGTGCCCGTGCCCGTGCCCGTGCCCGTGCCCGTGCCCGTGCCCGATCCGGGCTCTTCTCCGACCTCCCTCGCCGCCGACGACCATCGCCAGCTCGGCCAGCGCCTGGACCTCTGGCACTTCCAGGACGAGGCCCCGGGCATGGTGTTCTGGCACCCGCACGGCTTCATCCTGTATCGCCTGCTCGAGCAGGCGGTGCGCGAGGTCACCGCCGCGCAGGGCTACCAGGAGGTCCGCGCGCCGCAGATCATGCGCCGCCCGGTGTGGGAGCACAGCGGCCACTGGCAGCACTTCCACGGCGGCATGTTCCGCGTCGCGGCCAGCGGCGACCTCGAGGCCGCGGTCAAACCGGTCAGCTGCCCGGGCCACATTTACCTGGCCGCCCAGCGCGCGCCGTCCTACCGCGATCTGCCCATGCGCCTCGCGGAGCTGGGCCTGGTGCACCGCGACGAGCCCGGCGGCACCCTGCATGGCCTGCTGCGCCTGCGCCAGTTCACCCAGGATGACGGCCACGTGTTCTGCGTCGACGAGGCCCAGGCCGAGGCCGAGGTGCTGCGCTTCTGTCGCCTGGTGCCGCGCTTCTACGGCAGCTTCGGCTTTCACGACGTCGCCATCGCGCTGTCGACCCGCCCCGCCGAGCGCGCCGGTGACGACGCGCTGTGGGATCGCGCCGAGGCCGCCCTGCGCGCCGTGCTGGGGCGCCTCGGGGTGCCCTACCAGGTCCAGGACGGCGCCGGCGCCTTCTACGGCCCCAAGCTGGAGTTCGCGCTGCGCGATCGCCTGGGTCGCGAGTGGCAGTGCGGCACCATCCAGTTCGACCTGGTGATGCCGGCGCGCTTCGACCTCCGCTACATGGACGCCGCCGGCGAGCGCCGCCACCCGGTGATGCTTCACCGCGCGCTGTACGGCAGCCTGGAGCGCTTCCTGGGGATCCTGCTCGAGCACCACGCCGGCGCGCTGCCGCCGTGGCTGGCCCCGGTGCAGGCGGCCATCCTCCCGGTCGGCGCCGCCGAGCTGCCCGCCGCGAACGCCCTCGCCGCCGAGCTGCGCGCCGCCGGCCTGCGCCCCGCCGTCGCCGCCGACGAGTCACTGTCCCGGCGCATCGCCGAGGCCCACGCGCACGCCATCCCGTTCCAGCTCGTGCTGGGCGCGCGCGAGGTCGCCGCCGGCACCGTCACCCTGCGCCGCGCCGACGCCGCGCAGGTCGTGCTGCCCCGCGCCGAGGCCGTGCAGCAACTGGCCCAGCGCTGCGCCCGCCCGCACATCACGGTCGATTGACCGCCGCGCCGCTCAGCGATACGGCTCCTGGGGCCCGACGTCGATGAGCTCGGTGGCGTACTCCTCGCCGATCGGGATCTTCTCGGGCTCGACGGTGTACCACTCGGTGAAGCCGCAGCGCTGGCACACGTAGGCCTCGAGCATGCCGACCGCCTGCTGCTCGAGCGCCGGATCGTGGGTCACCTCGGTGGTGCGCTTGCCGCTGAAGAAGGCCTCCTTGGTGACGACCTTGCGCGCGAAGGTGACCTGCAGCGGGGCCACGTAGCTGGCGGT
This sequence comes from Polyangia bacterium, assembly GCA_044229835.1. GTDB lineage: Bacteria > Myxococcota_A > Polyangia > Haliangiales > JADYYK01 > JADYYK01. Next base: position 22,560 of record JBGASF010000050.1, read on the forward strand.
GTACTTGCTGCCGGTGGCGCCGCGCTCGCGGACCAGGCAGCGCACGATGAGGTGGTGGTTGCAGCGGTCGCAGGGCCGCCGCGGCCGCCGGCTGGCGGGCAGCTCCTGCAGGCCGAAATTCGCGCGACAGCTCTCGTGCGTGCCGTCCTGCTGCTCGGCCAGCACGTACAGGCCCTCGCCGCAGATGCGGCACTTCGGCAACCCCTCACTCATGCCGTGCCCCCTGGGTCAGTTGCCCTTGCTGCGCTGCACCAGGATGACGATGCCCGCGATGATGGCCAGGATGACCGCGATGAAGAGGATGATCTTGAACGCGCTGTAGGGCGCCTTGCCCGAGACCTTGCCGGTCTGGCCGTTGACCAGGAAGCGGTACGGCTTGTCGTTGTAGCGGAAGGCCGCGATCCACACCGGCAAGAGCACGTGCTTGAAGGTCTGCTCGCTGAGGCGCGTGTTGACGCGCAGGTTGCGCTGGGTGTCGCCGGGGACGTCCTTGCGACAGCGGTCGGTCTGCTCCGAGAACATCTCGGCCTGCGCGGTCTTCCAGGCCAGCTCGAGATCGATGGCGTAGGCCTCGGCCGACCAGCCGGCCAGGAAGCTGGGCTGGTACGGCACCAGCTCCTTGGTGCTGAAGTTCGAGACCTGCTTGACCAGGTTGGCGGGCAGCCCCTTGGACGCACAGATCAGCTTGTCGTCGAAGAAGTCGCTGCGCTGGCCCCAGGCCGGCTCCCAGCGTGTGTGCTTGACGCGCTTGGTGCGCCGGACCTTCTTGCCGTTCTCGGTCGCCCAGTACTCCTCCTCGACGTAGTAGTAGTAGCCGGCGTCGGCGTTCCAGTTGGAGTGCGCGCGCGCGTCGAAGGTCCAGTACGGGACGTAGACGCCCTTGAGCTCCTTGATCTTGGACTCGGAGGTCAGGTCGCCGGGGCGAAACCACAGCCCCTTGAGCCACTTGCCGAAGGCCGCCTGCGCCGCCTTGGCGTCGAGCCCGAACGGGATCAGCGACTCCGGCGTCAGCGAGGTGCCCTGGCTCTGCTGCGCCAGCACCTTGGGCGAGTCACAGAAGGTGCAGCGCGTCGCGGTCACACCAGGGGTGAACTGCACCACCGCGCCGCACTCGTCGCAGCGCGCCGACACCGTCTCGGTGCCGAGGCCCTTGGACTTGGACATGATGAGGCCCTGGTCGAGGCGGATCTCCTGGACCTGGCCGACCTCGGCGCCGGCGGCCGCGCCACCGACCGCGGAGGCCTGCGGGGCCGCCTTGGTGGCCCCGCACATGGCGCACGCCAGCATGCCGCGGGCGGGATCGAACTGCATCTGCGCGCCGCACTGGTCGCAGCGATAAGAAAACCCTGTGGCGTTCGGATCGTACTCGCTGCTCGAGCCCGACATGTGCCCCCCTACCAGCGTGCGCTGTGGTCTTCCGCGACTCCGATGAGACCGTCGATGGACAGTGGCTTGCCGTCTGCGTTCTTGATGCTGCCGTGGTACGTGCCGATGGGCTGCACGTAGGCGCTCTTGACCAGCTTGGCGTCGGTGTTCTCGCGCCGGACCGCCTCGGGGCGGAACTCCAGGTCGACCTTGCCGTCCTCGGTCGAGATGTGCCAGGGCCGCTCGGGCTGCGCCGGATCGCAGTCGATCTTGGCCGCGCCGACCGGGATGACGTCGCGGTCGATCCAGATGGCGTTCTCGCCGCTGTGGGTGCCCGGCCGCGGCTGGTTGAAGCCGGTGACCAGGTTGAGGCCGACCGCCGGCCCCTGCGGGATCTGCCCGTTCATCGAGGCCCAGCGCCAGCGCGTGTCGCGCGCCAGCAGGCCATTGGTGTAGTCCAGCGCGCCCCAGCCCTCGGTGGCGCCGTCGAGCGCGTAGAGCTTGCCGTCGATCACGACCTTGCCGCGCGCCGGCAGCGGGCCGGTCTTCTGCGTCGCGTTGGCCACGCCGCCCTCGATGGGGCACACCGAGGTCAGCGCCTGGCCATACCAGCGGGTGTCGAGCTGGACGTCGATCTCGAGGCCGTCCCAGCTGGTCTTGACGAGGTACAGGAAGCTGCCGACCTCGCGCGAGATCGACGCCGTGCGCTTGCCGCGCGCGAAGCTGGCGCTGAGGCCATAGGCGGGGAACTCGGCGACCTTGACCTCCAGGCGCGGCGCCGCCAGCAGCGAGCGCTCGGCCAGGAAGCGCTGCTCCTTGCGCGACCAGACGTAGCCGAACGAGGTGGCCAGGTAGCCGGCCTGGAAGATGGCCAGCGCGATGGACAGCTCGGGGGTGCCGACCCCGACATAGGTCCACTTCTTGTGGTGCAGCAGGTGCCACAGCTTGTTGTGGGCGTGCGGGCCGCGCAGGCCGTCCCACTTGATGCTGTCGAACGAGCCGTGGAAGGCGCCAAACGCGGGCGCCCCGTCGGCGCTCACCACCTCGGCCCCGGCGCGCGGGTAGCGCGGCCCGGGCGGCGGCGGGGTGCCCTTCTTGGCCTTGCCGGTGGCCGCCTCGGGGTCCTCGTTGGGGCGCAGCTGCTTGGCGGCGGGCTTTTCCGGAGACTCCATCGGGGCCGACGTTACCACAGTGAAATCGCGTTGTGGCGCCCGGGGAACGCGCTATCATGATCGAGCTTTTCGACTGCTCGCTCACCGGAACGCTGCGCCAGGAGGCCGTGGAAAATGGGGATCATCAGCTTCGTCAAGGGTGGGGTGAAGGAGCTCGCGATTGCGAGGCCGGACGAGTTCAAGAACCACATCGTCTACAAGCACCCTGATCCGACCGTGCCGATGAAGGCGCAGCTCACCGTCGAGGCCGACGAGTGCGCCATCTTCTTCCGCGATGGTACCCACCGCGGGTCGTTCACCCCGGGGCGTCACACGCTGGACTCGTCGAACATCCCGTTCCTCGGCCAGCTGGTCGACAAGTTCACCGGCGGCAACGTCTTCATCGCCGAGGTCTACTTCGTCACCACGCGCGAGATCCCGAACCTCAAGTTCGGCGGGCCGGTCGGCAAGCTGCGCGATCCGCAGAGCCAGATCCCCGTTGGCCTGATGGTCAACGGCACCTTCTCGCTGCGCGTCATCGATCCGGTCAAGCTGGTCATCGGCCTGGTCGGTCTGCAGGCCACCGACAACGAGGCCTCCACGCGCTGGTTCAAGGAGATGATGCTCAAGGTCATCCGCGACCGGGTGGCCGAGCTGTGCGTGAAGAAGAAGTGGCCGCTGCTGGACGTCTGCTCGGGCGCCTACACCGAGGAGATCGAGCAGGAGGTCATCGCCGGCATGCGCCAGCATGTCGAGTCGTACGGCATCGAGGTCATGCGCATCGGCAACTTCAACCTCATCATGAAGGAAGAGGACGAGAAGCGGCTGAACAAGATCTTCGACAACGCCGCCTACATGAACATGGCCGGCGGCATCCAGGGCTACCAGCAGATGGCCGCCGCCAGCGCGATGATGGACGCCGGCGAGGGCATGAAGCAGGGCGGCGCGGGCGGGGGCAACATGCTGGCCGGCGCCGGGCTCGGCGTCGGCTTCGGCATGGCCAACCAGTTCGCGGGCGCCATGCAGTACCCGCAGCAGCCCATGCAGCCGCAGGCGCCGCCACCGGGCATCCCGCCGACGCAGCCGGGCGGCGCCGCCGCGGTCAAGTGCGAGAAGTGTCAGAAGATGGTGGCCCCCGGGAAGTTCTGCGCCGAGTGCGGCGCCACCATGGTCGCGGCCGGCCCCAAGTTCTGTGGTGGCTGCGGCCAGCCCGTCCCGCCAGGCGGCAAGTTCTGCGCTGGCTGCGGCAACAAGGTCGCCTGACCTAGACCTCCCCGGCCATGGCCGAATTCAAGCGCAGGAAGCGAAGTTCCTCGGGCGCCGCGTCGTCGAGCGCCTCGGCGGCGCATGGCGAACGGCTGGAGGTCGATCGCGAGAAGCGCGTGGTCGCGGTCACCGGCGCGCACGGCTTCATCGGCTCGCAGGTGGTGCGCCGGCTCGAGGGCGACCGCCGCTACGCCAAGATCCTGGCCATCGACATCAGGAAGCCCAGCTTCCCGCTCGACAAGACGGCGTTCTTCAAGATCGACCTCACGCTGCCCGCGGCCGACGGTGACCTGGCCGCGGTGCTGCGTGAGGAGCGCGCCGACACCCTGGTGCACTGCGCCTTCCTGGGCAAGCCGACGCACAACGCGACCTTCGCGCACGAGCTCGAGGACATCGGCACCATGCACGTCCTCAACGCCACCGCCGAGGTGCGACTGCCGCGCCTGGTCATGCTGTCGACCACCATGGTCTACGGCCCGCACCCGCTGAACCCGAACTTCCTCAGCGAGCAGCACGAGCTCAAGGGCCACCGCGAGAGCCGCTTCGTGTCCGACAAGGTCGCGGCCGAGCGCCAGGTGCGCCGCTTCCGCGTCGAGCATCCCCAGACCGCGGCCACCGTGCTGCGCCTGGCGCCCACCGTGGGCCCGACCATCGACAACTGGGTCACCCACTTCCTGCACCGCCCGGTGGCGCCGACCCTGATGGGCTACGACCCGCTGATGCAGTGCCTGCACGAGAGCGACGCCATCGACGCCTTCAAGCTGGCCATCGACGCCGAGCACGACGTCAGCGGCGAGTTCAACATCGTGGGCGACGGCGTGCTGCCCTACTCCACCGTGCTGGCCATGCTGGGCAAGGTGCCGCTGCCGCTGCCCAGCTTCGTGGCCAAGCCGCTGTCGCGCCTGTTGTGGGCGACGCAGGTGTTCGACTCGCCGCCGAGCTTCCTCGATTTCCTGCGCTACATGTGCGTGGCCGACGGCTCCAAGGCGCGCCAGGTGCTGGGCTTCAGCCCGCGCTATGACATCAAGCGCACCCTGGCCGACTTCCTGGGCATGCTGGGGACCGGGATCGACGGCACCGGCGACCTGGCCAGCGCGACCGGGAGGATGCGATGAGCTCCGGCGAGCGGCCCGATGCAGACGCGCCCTCCGTGGCGGATGTGATGGACGACGAGCAGGCGCCGCGCCCGGCCGCCGACGCCGAGGTGCCGCCCGCCAGCGGCGCCGCCGGCGTGCTCGGCGATGTCGACGGAGACGGCGACGTCGATCAGGACGACTACGACGCCTACGGCGCCGAGGCCGCGCCGCCCCCGGGCGACTACGAGCCCTACGCCGCCTCGATGGACAAGCGCGCCCAGATGTGGAGCCTGGGCCGCCGGTCCGAGGACGACGAGCTGCGCGAGCTGGAGCGCCGCCTGCGCGCCCAGCTGTCGGCCGCCGATCCCATCGAGGAGCGCCGCAAGCTGCCGCTGGAGTTCCTGTGGAAGCGCTGGCGCGAGTTCGCCATGCAGGGCCGCAGCGAGGCGGTCGACGAGTTCGGGCGCGATCCGGTGTTCGCCGGCAAGATCGACACCCTGCTGGAGTTCCTCTACACCAGGTACTTCCGCGTCAGCGTGCAGGGGCTGGAGAACATCCCCGCCGACGGCCGCGCCCTGCTGGTGGCCAACCACTCCGGCAGCCTGCCCTACGACGGCGCCATGCTGATGCACGCGGTCAAGCGCGACCACGCCCAGCACCGCTCGGTGCGCCCGCTGGTCGAGGACTTCGTCTTCCACTTCCCCTACCTCGGCACCTTCATGAGCCGCATCGGCGGCGTGCGCGCGTGCCAGGAGAACGCCGAGCGCCTGCTGCAGCAGGGCGAGTGCGTGGCGGTCTTCCCCGAGGGCATCAAGGGCATCGGCAAGCTGTACCGCGAGCGCTACCGGCTGCAGCGCTTCGGCCGCGGCGGCTTCGTCAAGCTGGCGCTGCGCACCGACGCGCCCATCATCCCGTGCGCCATCGTGGGGGCCGAGGAGATCCACCCCATGCTGACCAAGCTGACCTGGCTGACGCGGTCGCTGGGCATCCCCTACGTGCCGATCACCCCGACCTTCCCGCTGCTGGGGCCGCTGGGCCTGGTCCCGCTGCCCACCAAGTGGACCCTGCGCATTGGCAAGCCGCTGCGCTATCACGCCGAGTTCGGGCGCGCCGCGGCCGACGATCGCATCCTGGTCAACCGCCTCAGTGAGAACGTGCGCGGCAAGATCCAGGAGATGATCGACGAGGTGCTGGTGCGCCGTAAGTCGGTGCTGTTCGGATGAGGCCCCCGGCGCGCGCGCGGGACTTCGACGATTGCATGACGCTGGCGCGTGAGCTGCTGGGCGGCCACGAGGCGGGCGGCGATCTGTGGGAGGCCTCCGACGCCGTCAACGCGGCCATCCGGCTGCGCCCGGGCAACCCCGACGCCTGGCTGCTCAAGTGTCAGATCATGTCGGCGCTGGAGGATGATCCCGCGGCGCTGGCGGCGGCCGAGATGGCGCTGCGGCGGGCGCCCCGGCGCGCCGAGGCGCACTACTTCAGGGCTTCGGTGCTGGCCGACATGGAGCGCCTGCCCGAGGCGCTGCGCTCGATCGATCGTGCGTTTCGCAACCTCGGCCCCAATGGCAGCGACGACTGGCTGCTCGAGGACCTGTACTACGAGAAGGCCGCGCTGCAGAGCGCGCTGGGCCGCGAGGACGACGCGGTGGCCACCTTCGAGCAGGGGCTGGGGCGCTGCCCGGAGTCGCAGATCCTGAAGCTGGGGCTGGCCCCGCTGCACAAGCAGCGCGCCCGCCAGCGCCTGACCGTGCTCGACGGCGGCAAGCGGTAGCGCCCCAGGGCCCAGGGCAGACGAGGGCGAGAGCGAGGCGTGGGCGTGCTGGCCGAGAGGCTGCGGCGGCAGCAGCTGACGCGGCAGGTGTTCGACGACGTCGCCGCGCTGGTGCGCTGGTTCGGCGCGGTGCAGGCGCAGGACCTTCCGGGTGGCAAGTGGGCCATCGGGCTGCGGGTACGCGGCGGCGGCGCTGCTGGCGGGGCGGCGCCGACGGTGGCCGACGTCGACGCCGCCATCGCGGCGCGGCGCATCGTCAGGAGCTGGCCGATGCGCGGCACCCTGCACTTCGTGGCCGCCGAGGACCTGCGCTGGCTGCTCGGCCTGCTGGCGCCGCGCGTGCTGACCCGCGCTGCCAGCCGCTACCGCGAGCTCGGGCTGGACGCGGCCACCTTCAGCAAGGCCGAGAGGGTGGTCAGGCGCGCGCTCGGCGGCGGCGCCGTGCTGGCGCGGCCCGCGGCGATGCAGGTGCTGGCCTCGGGCGGCGTCGATCCAGCCGGCCAGCGCGGGATCCATGTGCTGGGCTGGCTGGCCATGCGGGGCGTCATCTGTCAGGCGACGCCGGTGGGCAAGCAGACGGGGTTCGCGCTGCTCGACGACTGGGTCCCCGGCGGGCACGCCTGGACCGGCGACGCCGCGCTGGCCGAGGTGGCGCGGCGCTACGTCCAGAGCCACGCGCCGGCCACGGCGGCGGACTTCGCGTGGTGGTCGGGGCTGAACCTGACCGAGGCGCGCCGGGCGATGGCGCTGGTCGGAGATCAGGATCGGGGCGACGCCGCCCTGCTGGGCAGCGGCCCGGCGCCACCGGCCAGGGGCGCCTGGCTGCTCCCGCCATGGGACGAGTACACCGTGGGCTACAAGGATCGTGCGGCGCTGGTCCGCCCGGCCCACGCGGCGCACGCAGGCCTCGAGCTGCTCAAGCCGACGGTCATGCTGGACGGCCAGGTGGTCGGGACCTGGACACGCACGCTCGGCAAGGCCGGCGTCAGCTTCGCGGTGTCGAGCTTCGGCGCGCTGGCTGCCACGCAGCGCCGCCGGATCGATCGCGCCGCCCAGCGCTATGCCAGCTTCTTCGGCCGCCAGGTCGCGCGCGTGGTGGTGTCGTCGACCTGACCCCGGCGCTCGGCGCTGGCGTGAGGTGAGTTCGAGGTGTGGCGCAAAGTGTGGCTCGAGGCGCGTGGTAAGCTGGCTGCGATGCCGGGGGCACCTTCCGCAGAGTCGAGGCCGGCCGCCGAGGCTCCTCAGACCTTCTTTGCGTTCCGCCTGGAGCAAGCTCGGCTGCGCGCGATGCTGGCGGTCGAGGAGACGCAGCCGAGTCCGCGCGACAACGTGCGCTCGGCCCTGCGCGCCGAGCTGTCGGCCATCGCCGATCGACTCGGCGCCATGCAGTCCGGCCGCGAGCAGCGCCTGGTGCGCTCGCTCGGCCTCGGCCCGATCGAGCTCGATCTGCTGTGGACCGTCGTCGCGGTCACCTGTGACCCGCAGACGCTCCCGCACGCGCAGCTGCTCAGCGGCAACGACGCGCGCCGCGGCACCTCGCTGGCGCTGTTCGCCGCCATGGCGCGGCTGCCGCCCGACATCACGCGCGGGCTGTGGGTCGGCCTCGGCCCAGCGCATCCGCTGCTGCGCTACGACATCCTGCGCTGGAACGACGACGCCCCGGGGATCGCCAGCACCTTCACCGCGCCGCATCGGGTGGTCTCCTTCCTGGCTGGTGACGACGACATCGACGCGGGCCTGGCCGCCGTGGGTGGGCCCATCGCCGCCCTGGCCGACCCGCTGTTCGACGCTGCGCAGCAGCTCGCGGTGGGCCGCATCGCGCAGGCGCTGGCCGACGACCAAGCGCTGCTGGTCATCCTGGAGGGACCGCGTGAGGCCGGTCGCCGCTGCGCCGTGGCCCATGCCGGCGCGGCCGCAGGGCTCGCGGTGGTCGACCTCGATGTGCACCGCGTCGCGCCCAACCTGGCCGCCCTCGAGGCTGCTCTGGGCGCGCAGCGACGCGAGTGTGTGCTGCGTGGCGCGCTGGCGCTGATCAGCGACGTCGACGAGCTGGCGCCGGTCGAAGGCGAGCCCACGCGGCTGCGCGCGCTGGCCCGTGCGCTCGACAGCGTGGAGCTGCCCACCGTGCTCACGACGTCCACGGTCGGCCTCGATCTCGGCGTGCGCCGGCGGATCTTGCGGGTGCGCTGGCCGATCCCGAACACCACCACGCGACAGGCGCTGTGGCAGCGCGCCCTGGGCACCGCGTTGCCCGGCCTCGACAACGTGGCGCTGCGCTATCCCCTGGGCGCCGGCGCCATCGGTCGCGCGGTCGAGACCGCGCGCGTGCTGGCCGAGTCGCGCGGCCCGAGCCCGGTCACCCAGCACGACCTGGTCGAAGGCGTGCGCAACAACATCGCCGAACGGCTGGGCCACCTCGCGCAGCGCATCGAGATCAAGCAGAAGTGGGAGGATCTGGTGCTGTCGCCCGACACCACCGACCAGGTTCGCGGCGTGGTCGCGCGCGTCAAGCACGCGCACAAGGTGCTCGAGGAGTGGGGCTTCGGTAGCAAGCTGCCGCGCGGCATCGGCGTCGCCGCCCTGTTCAGCGGCCCCCCCGGCACCGGCAAGACCATGGTCGCCGAGCTCATCGCGCGCGAGCTCGACCTCGAGCTGTATCAGATCGATCTCTCCAAGGTGGTCTCCAAGTGGGTCGGCGAGACCGAGAAGCAGCTGTCCAAGATCTTCGACGCCGCCGACGCTGGCCACGCCTTGCTGCTGTTCGACGAGGCCGACTCGCTGTTCGCCAAGCGCACCGAGGTCAAGGCCGCGGTCGACCGCTACGCCAACCTCGAGGTCAACTACCTGCTGCAGCGCATCGAGAACTTCGGCGGCATCACCGTCCTGACCACCAACATGGACACCAGCATCGACCCCGCCCTGCGCCGGCGCCTGGCCTGTCACATCGTGTTCTGGCCACCCGACGACGGCGAGCGCGCCATCCTGTGGCAGCGCATGCTGCCGCCGCGGGCCCCCCTGAGTGGAACCATCGACTTCAACGCCCTGTCCCACGCCTTTCCGGACATGACCGGGGCCAACATTCGCAATGCGGCCATCGCCGCCGCCTTCCTGGCCGCCGCAGAAAACAGCGAGATTTCCATGGCTTACCTCCAACGCGCGGGCAAGGCCGAGTACCGCGCCATGGGCCGAGTCCTGGGCAACAAGTGAACGCGAAGTTCGGGGAAAACAAAGGAAGTCCGAACTCTTGGTGCACGTAACAGGTCACGGAGACAACCATGAGCCACGACATGCGCGATGAAATGGAGAAGGCCCCCGTCGAGGCCGAGCCCGCTGGCCCCGCGCCGCGGGCCGCCGAGCAGGACGCCAACCCGGCACCCGCCGAGCGCATGTCAGGGGCGCAGTTCAAGGTCTTCCGCGAGGCCGCCGAGGACGAGGAAGAAGAGGAGACCGAGGAGATCGCCCAGGAGGCTGGCAAGGCGGTCGAGCTGGCCGAGGGTGAGAACAACGGCCAGCCGCTGCCGCGCGACGTACGCCAGCAGCTCGAGGCCTCGCTGGGCAAGGACCTCTCGGCGGCGCGCGTGCACGACGGCACCAAGTCCAATGAGGCGGCCGAGGCGCTGGGCGCCAACGCCTTCACGGTCGGACAGAACATCCACATGGGCCCCGGGGCCCCCAAGGCCGATACGCCCGCGGGTCAGAAGCTGCTGGCCCACGAGGCCACGCACACCATCCAGCAGGGTGCTGGTGGCGGCGGCGCTGGTCACGGTGGCGCGGGCGGCCTCGACATCGCGAAGGCCGATTCGACCGCCGAGCTGGAGGCCGAGAGCGCTTCTGACGCCGCCGCCGCGGGCCGCGCCGCAGCCGTCACACCGGCAGGTGGCAAGCAGATCGCCCTCGATCGCAAGAAGAAGAAGGAAGAGCTGCCCGACTGGGAGCCCGGCGATCCGACCAAGAACAAGAAGAAGCCCACCCCGGACACCTTCGAGCCCATCGTGGTCGCCTCGCCCGACGAGGAAGAGGCCACCGTCCTCCTGGGCGGCACCTACAAGACCAAGTACTCGCTGGGCAACTACAACAAGGCCCCCAAGGGCACCAGCTTCGAGTGGGAGCAGAGCATCGCAGGTCGCAAGACCAGCACGCCCGAGTTCGACAGCGTCGACAAGAAGAAGGGCACCTCGGTGACCTCGACGTTCCACGCTCGCGCCATCGGCGAGCGCAACATCACGACCAGGCTGTGGAAGACCGGGACCATGGGTCTGACCAGCAAGGCCGACGCGCCCAACCTCAAGCTCAACATCCCGCACCCCAAGGTCGAGAGCGTCGAGCTGAACTCGTACTCGAAGGACTGGGGCAAGCGCCCGGTCCTCGACAAGATGCTGGCCGGCGAGGACCTGCTGGTCGCGGTCAAGTACGCCGACATCGATCCCAAGCTCGACCAGGTCGCCTTCGTCGCCGAAGGCCCGTTCACCGTGAAGAAGCCCGCCAAGCGCATCGGCAACGGCGTGTTCGAGACCGTGCTGACCCCGAGCGGGCCCGGCAAGAAGTCCGGCCACCTGATGCTGGAGGCGCTGGAGCACTACTCGCCGCTCAAGGCGCGCTTCGAGGTCGACGTCACCGAGAAGCTCGACCAGGGTGAGAAGATCGACCCGGGGTTTCAGCCCGAGAACGTCGGCGACGCCGTCGACCAGGTCAAGGACGCGATGTTCAGGGCCTACGAGTCGCGCCAGCGCGCCGTCAGCGCCGTCAAGGGCGCGGCCGAGGTGACCGATCCGCCGCCCAAGCCGGCGTGGTGGAAGACCCTGGTCAAGGCCGCGGCCGAGGCCGCGCTGGGCGCCTTCGCAGGCAAGATCGGGTCGCTGGTCGGCGAGTTCATTGGCAAGGCGCTCATCAACAAGGTGGTCGGCAACCCCGAGATCCAGAAGGCTGCCACCGACTTCGTGACCGACCACGCCAAGGACGGCGCCAAGATGCTGGTCGAGCCGGTCACCGGCAAGCTCGGGCTCGGCGACAAGGACAAGGACAAGGAGAAGGACGCCAAGGACAAGGCGCCCGACACCGCCAAGGGTGGCGGTGGCCACATGGTCAAGGGCATCGGCGAGGCCTTCGAGGAGTCCGAGCTGAAGGCGCTCAGCCTGGCCGAGGGCCAGCACAGCAAGCGCATGCACAACATCGTGAAGAACCGCGCCCAGGCGCTGGAGCAGAAGGAACCTGGGTCGGGCTTCCGCTACGCCATGGTCGCCAAGCAGGGCATCATGGACGCCGTCGCCGCCGATACCTACTACAGCGAGCAGTACAGCGCGACCTTCAACGCCTACTGCAACCTTCTGGCTCAGAACGGCGGTGGCAGCAAGGATCCCGGCGACCGTCGCGACGCCTCGAGCAAGGTCGAGACCGACCTGTCGAAGATCGTGAGCACTGGCGCGGAGAACCTCGAGCACTACTCCGAGATCACGGGCTACAAGCGCCACAAGGAGGGCGATGGCGGCTACACGCAGGAGCCCATCATCAAGAGCTGGGGCGGCGGCGGCGTGCAGGAGCTCGACGGTGCGCTGCGCCTCGACCTCAAGCGGGTCGGCGGCAGCATCCAGGTCAAGAAGGCCAAGCTGACCGGCATCAAGAGCAAGGAGTTCGCCCAGGAGGTCAAGAAGCAGCCCTTCTCGAACCTCAACATCAACATCATCGGTCAGTTCGACGAGGGCGAGACCGGCGCGGTCATCGGCCGCAACGAGAAGCAGCACTACTACGCGTCGTCGCACAAGTCGAAGGTGCTGGAGGACTTCTACTCCTCGTACATGCGCAACGGCCAGGCCACCGCGAGCCCGGAGGAGATCGCGAAGATCATCCTCGAGAAGGAGGTCGCGAACGCCCAGTTCGAGGTCCAGATTGGCTGAGTCCGGCGCCGACGCCGCGCTGGAAGAGGTTCGCGAGCTGGTCCGCGCCGGAAAGCTCGCAGAGGCCAGGGCGATCCGCCTCGAGGGTCAGCACGGCCAGCGCGCCGGGCTCAGCATCGCGCTGGCCGAGCGCGCGCATGGCGAGGCGGTGCGCCTGGCCCGCGCGCTGCTGGTGGCGGGCTGGAGTGATCCCGTCGTGCTGGCCACCCTGGTGACGCATGGCGATCCGCGCGAGGCGCCGGACGCCAGCGCGGCCGCCGAGCTGGCGGTGGCTGCGGCCTACGCCAGGGTGGGCAACGCGCCGGGCTCGATGGCGGCGTGGGAGGAGCTGCTCGGGTTGCTGGTGGCGATGGGGCGCGCCCAGGCGGCGGCCGACGTCGTCATGCGGGCCGCCGAGGAGGGCGTCATCGATGGCCAGCCCTTCCGCACGCTGGTACTGCTCCTCATGCAGGAGGGCGAGCCTCAGGCCGCGCTGCAGCTGGCGCGTGCGGGGGCGACGCTGGTCGGAGGCGACGCCGAGCTGTGGGCCTCGGTCGCCTTCCTGAACGTCTCGCTCGGCCTGGATCTGGACGAGGCGCAGGAGGCGCTGGCCGCAGCTGAAGCGGTTGACCCGCGCCACCCCTTCCTGTGGCTGACCCGCGCCCAGCTGGCCATCGTCAGCGGCGACGAGGTGACCGCGGACCACGCCATCGAGACCGCGCGCCTGATGGGCGTGCCGCCGATCTTGCTCGAGGTCCTGGGCAGCACGCGCCCGATGGCTCGCTGACGTCGGAGCCGGCCAGACAAGTCGCCGCTTCGCGGCCTATTTGGTCTTCGCGGTCGCGTGGAACAGGCGCGCGTGCGGCTTGCCGCCCTCCTCCACCGTCTGCGCCCACACCGCGTGCAGGAGCTCGGCCTTCTCGTCGAAGACCAGCGCGTTCTGATCGCCCAGCCATTTGGGCGAGAAGCGCACCAGGCTGTAGGCCGCGAACGGCAGATCGCTGACGCCCTCGTTCTTGCTGCACTTGGCGCCGCCCTTGTCGCAGCGCGCGTAGGACACGCCGCCGACGTTGCCGCGGTTCTCGGTCCAGATGACGTGCAGCCGGCCGCTGGCGGGCTCCAGCGCGACCGCAGGCAGCATGTGGTTGGCGCAGTTCATGTCGTCGTTGATCTTGATGCGCGACCAGGTCTCGCCGCCGTCCTTCGAGGTCGCCAGCATCAGGTTCCAGGCCCCGGTGGGCGGGCCCGCGACATAGACGACGTAGAGCAGGCGGCGCTCCAGATCGGGGATGACCTTGGGGCGCCCGAAGTGCAGCGGCACCTCCTCGCCGGTGCCCGACACCTGCACCGGCTGGGTGAAGGTCGCGCCACCGTCGGTCGACTTCACATACTCGACCGAGGTCGCGGCGTCACCGAACGGGTTGGCCTTGGCCGGCGCCGCGACATACGCCAGGTGCAGGCCGCCGCTGGCCGTGATCTGCAGATCGCCGTCCATGCCCACGCCGGCGCCGACCGGCGCCGCGAAGCTGGCGCCGCCGTCGAGCGACTTGGCCACGCGCAGCCCGCCCGCGGTCTTGTTCCAGTAGCCGATGTACAGCGCGTCCTTGAGCGGCTCCAGCTTGTCGGGGCCCAGCGCGACCACCGGGTTGGCGATGCAGCCGGCCAGGTCATCGGGACATTCGGTGGACAGATCGATGGCTGGCACCGGCTTGCCCCACTGCTTGCCATCGGGGCTGACCGCCAGCGACATGCCGAGCTTGTTCCACGGCTCGCGCCCGGCGTTGTAGCCCAGCCACACCAGCACCAGGCGCCCGGTGCGATCCACGACCAGGCGCGGCTCGCCCTGGTTGGGCTGCTTGCCGCGCAGCTCGCCCAGATCGAACACGCCGCCCTTGCCGCCGATGGCCAGCGCACCGAGCGCGTTGGGCTTGCCGCCCTCCATGCCGGCGGCATAGACCACGGTCAGATCGCCGGCGCCGTTGAGGCGCGCGGTGGGCTGCACGGTGTAGGCGCCGAGGCCCTCCGCGCTGGTGATCTGCTGCGGCTTGCCGAAGGCCTTGCGCGGCACCGGCAGGCCGGCGCACTCGGGCGCCGCGGGCGGCACGAAGCCGGGCTCGACGCAGACCTGGCGGGCGGGATCGCAGATGTAGCCCTCGGCGCCGCGGCAGTCCGCGTCCGACTTGCACGACGGCACGCACAGCTCGCCGAACTTGCTGGTCTCCACGCACATGCTGCCGGCCTTGCAGGGACACGCCGAGGCGCACGCACCGCCGGCCTGCCCGCTGCAGAACATGCCCTCGCCGCAGTTGCCGCGGTCGAACACCGTCTTGGAGACGCAGGCCTGGCCCAGCTTGGCCGTCTTCTTGGGCTTCTTGGTCTTGCTGGTGACCACGGGCTTGGTGCCGCCCTTGGGCTTGGGATCGCCGCCGCACGACGCGGCCAGAATGAGAGCCCCCAGGACCAGCACATGGACGCGGACACGCATGGTCATTAGGTAAGCTGAAACGCGAGAAAGTGCAAAAGACGCGGACGGGAACCGAGGCACGGAACGGACGGCCTACCTGCCAGCTACGCTGGCAGGTAGGCCGACGGCGGCAGCACCCACTTGAGCTCGGCGTCGCCGAGCTCACCGCGGCGCAGCTTGAAGCGCACCAGCATGCCCTTGCCGAAGCCCATGCGCGCGCCGCCCGAGAGCTGCAGGGTGACGCGCTCGAGATCGGGGTTGTGGCCGCACAGGAGCAGGCGGTCCTCGCTGCGCTGCGCCAGCAGATCACCCAGCCGGCGCGGCCCGAAGCCGGGGCCGACCAGGTCGGACTGCTCGACGGTGAGACCGAGCGCGCTGGCCACCGCACCCGCGGTCTCCAGCGCGCGCGTCAGCGGACTCGACAGGATGGCATCGACGCTGAAGCCGATGCGCCGAAGGTGCGCCCCCAGCGCGGCGGCCTGCGCCTGCCCGTGGGCGTCGAGCGGCCGGGTGCGCTCGCTGCCGTCCCACACGTCGGCCTCGACCGCCTGGGCATGCCGCAGCAGAAACAGATCCATGGCGGGGGTATATTCGACCCGGTGAGCAAGTACCAGCACCACCTGTTCGTGTGCGTCAACGAGCGCCCGCTGGCCGGCCGCCCGTCCTGCGCGGCGCGCGGCGGTCGCGAGGTCCTGGCCGCCTTCGAGCACGAGCTCGCGCAGCGTGGCCTCGACGGTCGCGTCGGCCTGACCCAGGCCGGCTGCCTGGGCCCCTGCTTCGACGGCCCGACCTGCGTGGTCTACCCCGAGGGCGTCTGGTACGCCGGCCTGACCCCGGCCGCCGCCCGCGCCATCATCGGCGAGCACATCGAGGGCGGCGTCCCGGTGGCGCGCCACCGCTTCGACTGGAATACCGACGACGGCGACTGAGCTCGACCTCGCCAGGCCCGGGCGCGAAGCCCGCGGCGACGCGCCCGCTACCCGACGACGCGGTTACGTCCGCCCTCTTTGGCCTGATACAGGCGCTCGTCCGCCGCCTTGACCAGATCGCTGCCGTTCTGGATCTCGGCGCTGGCGCTCGACACGCCGACCGAGACCGTGACCGCGATCTTCGACTGCTCGAACTTGAAGGCCTGCTTCTCGACCAGCTTGCGGATCTTCTCCGCGAACTGCTGCGCGTTCTGGTGCTCGATCTCGGGCAGCAGGATGGCGAACTCCTCGCCGCCGTAGCGCGCCAGGATGTCCTCGCGCCGGATCTTGGCGCGCACCGTGGCCGCCAGCTGCTTCAAGACCAGGTCGCCAGCCAGGTGGCCCAGCGAGTCGTTGATCTTCTTGAAGTGGTCGATGTCGAACATGATGAGCGACAGCTCGCGCCGGTAGCGCGCGGCGCGGCTCATCTCGCGCTCCAGCGCCTCCATGAAGTAGCGCTTGTTGAACACCTGGGTCAGGCCGTCCACCGTGGTCAGCCGGTAGATCTCCTCGTGGTAGGCGTTCTCGATGTTGCTGCCGGTCAGGAACTTGAAGATGGTGCGACCGATCTTGATGAAGTCGCCGTCGCGCAGCACGTACTCGTCGATGAGCTCGTCGTTGACGTAGGTGCCGTTGGTCGAGCCGAGGTCGCGCAGGATGATGCTCTGCCCGGTGTTCATGATCTTGGCGTGGTTGCGCGACACCGACTCCTGATCGATCTGGATGTCGGACTTGGCCGAGCGCCCGAGGATGATGGTCTGGCCCTCGAGGTTGAACTTCTTGCCCAGCTCCATGCCGTAGATGACCACCAGGCAAGCCTCCTTGCCCACCGGCCGCTCGGCAATGCGGCTGATGACCGTGATGACTGTCTTGCTGCGGACCCGCTCTTCGGCGTCGTCACTCACGTATGGGCTCTCGGCGCGGACAATGCTAACCCCCGCATGCTCGGAATCGCAGCGTTTTTTTGCCCCCTCCACCTACATGTGTGACCATGACACACCACACACAAGTACGGGGCCGACATGCGAGCAAAAGCCAGCAGATGGAAGCGGTGGATGGCCCTGGCGGTTCCTGGTGCCGCAGCCGTGATCGGGCTGACCCAGCCCCGGCGCGAGACCCAGGCCGACCACATGCTGGCAGCGTCCATGGGGACCAGTACGAGCCGCAGCGCCAAGTCGACCGGCGCAGTTGACCTGCCGCGGCACACCCTGGGCGCGGAGTCGGAGCTGGCGCCCCTGCTCGACCTGGCGCGCGCCGAGGTCGGCCCCAGCGGGCGCTACGAGGTCGACCTCGGGGACGGCCGCCGCGCCGAGCTGACCCTGGATCCCACCCTGCAGTCGGCCGCGCGCAAGACCATGCGCGACTACCAGATCCCCTACGCCGCCGCGGTCGTGATGTCGACCGATGGCCGTGTGCTGGCGCTGGTCGGCGAGAGCCAGCTCGAGCCCGCGCTCAGCGACACCGACCTGACCACGCGGGCGTGGGCCCCGGCGGCGTCGGTGTTCAAGCTGGTCACCGGCGCCGCGCTGCTCGACGCCGGCGTCAGCGCCGACACCAAGGTGTGCTACCACGGCGGCGGCAGCGGCATCGCCGAGGAGCACCTGCGCGACGACGCGCGCCGCGATCGCGACTGCAACTCGCTGGCGTTCGGCATCGGCAAGTCGCAGAACGCCATCATGGGCAAGCTGGCGGCGCGCAACCTCGAGCCCGCGGCGCTGGCCGAGCTGGCCGAGAAGCTGGGCTGGAACCAGCCGCTGCCGTTCGCGCTGCCGGTGACGCCGTCGGCGGCGCGCATCCCGAGCGAGCCGGGCCTGCCCTTCGCGCGCGTCGCGGCCGGCTTCTGGCGCACCGAGCTCAGCGTGCTGCACGGCGCGCTGCTGGCCGAGACCTTCGCCAACGGCGGCGTGCGCATGGCGCCGCGCCTGGTCGAGCGCGTGGTGCGCCCCGGTCAGGGGCCTGACGGCGCCGACGTCGTCGAGCTGCCGGTGGGCGCCGCGCCGCGCCGCGTGCTCGCCGAGACCACCGCGCGCGAGGTCGGTCGCATGATGGTCGGCACCACCACCTTCGGCACCGCGCGGGCGTCGTTCACCGCCCCGGGCCCGGCGCAGACCGCGCTGCTCGGCTACCCGGTCGCGGGCAAGACCGGGTCGCTGTCGGACGTGCGCACCCTGCCCGACGGCACCCAGCAGACCATCAACTACAACTGGTTCGTCGGCTTCGCGCCGGCGGACAACCCGCGCATCGCCATCGCGGTGCTGGTCGGCAACCAGCCGGTGTGGCGCGTCAAGGCCCACACCGTGGCCAAGGGCCTCATCGCCCGCGCCCTCGCTGATACCCTGCCCGGCTCCATCGGCGGCCCCGAGCTGGCCGCTCGCGACGTCGATCACACTCCGTAGTGGCAGACCCGCGACGTTCCCCGCTTCAGCTTTCCTGAGATTCCTTGTATTGTTTTCCCGCGCTTAGCGTCGAAAGCGCATATTCGTGCCGTCTCCAGAGAGGGGAGCTACATGCGGATGGAACGATGGGTCGCTCTAGCTTGTGTCAGCTTGCTCGCCACTTCGGTTGCCAGGGCAGAAAACCCCCAGGCCGAGGCGGCCAACAACAAGGGTCGTGAGCTCTACTCCGCCGGCAACTATGCGGGCGCGCAGAAGGAGTTCGAGGCCGCCATCGCCATCGAGGGGCTGGCGAAGTACCACTTCAACCTGTGCGCGGCGCTGGAGAAGCAGAACATGCTGCAGGCCGCGCTCGACGCCTGCGTCAACGCCAAGAACAACAACCCGGGCACGCTCGCGATCAAGATCGATCAGAAGATCGCGCTGCTGCAGGCGACCCTGAATCCCGGTCCCAGCCCCAGCCCGACGCCGTCCCCGAGCCCGAGCCCCTTCACCGGCCCTGGTCCCGGTCCCGGACCTGGCCCCGGACCTGGCCCCGGCCCCGGACCTGGCCCCGGTCCCGGCCCCGGTTATCCGCCCAACGGTGGCGGCTGGGGCCCCGAGCCGACGCCGAACTACCGCCTGGCGTGGGGGATCCACCTCGGGGTCGCGCGCAACCTCAGCCTGTCGAAGGACGTGCTGATCGAGCTCGAGACGCACTCGCAGACCGGCGTCAACATCAAGGCCCACGTCGACTACTACATCATGCCCAGGCTGCAGCTCGGCGTGACCGGCTTCGTCAGCGCGTCGGTCTTCCCCGCCAAGCAGCGCTTCGGCGGCGCCGACCTGCAGACCCCGCTGGTGGGTGGCGGCGTCTTCAAGGACTTCAAGATCGGCAAGAAGATGGCGGTCAGCGTGATGGGCGGCATGGCGTTCGCCTTCATCGGCTTCGATGACGCCAACAACACCACCGACGGCTCGGACAGCTTCTTCAGCCTGGCCGCCCACCTGGAGGCGTCGCTGAAGATCGACTTCGCCCCGCGCCACGCCATCGTCATCACGCCGGTCGCGATCGACATCTTCGGGCCCGCGCTGACCGACTCCGAGTCGGGCATCACGCCCGAGGACGCCGGCCTCGACAAGGCCGGCACCACCTACGCCTTCACCGTCGGCTACCTCGGCCGCTTCGGCAGCGGGGGCGGCGGCGCGTACTAGCGCGCCGAACCGCCGCCGCCCACGTCACGGTCCGCTCGGGACTCCCGGCTTCGCCGCCGCCGCATTCGTCGCCTTGATCGCATCCAGTCGCCGCCGCGCCACGATGGCCAGCGCCCCCTGCGCGTGGGTCGCCAGGTAGCGCTCGTACAGCGCCTTGGCGCGATCGAGCTGGCGCAGCATGTCGAGCGCGTTGGCCAGGTAGAACTCGACGTCGCCGCCCACGTTGCGGTCGACGCCGCCCTCGAGCGCCGCCTCCAGCTGGTGCGCGGCCTCCTGGAAGTCGCCCTGCTTGTGCAGCGCCAGGCCGTAGTAGTAGCGCATCTGCACCGCGCGCGGCCCCTCGGGCTCGTACGGCATGGCGCGCTTGAACTCCTGCGCGGCGCGCTTCCACTGCTGGGCCTGGATGGCCTCGACCCCGGCGGCGTAGCCGGCGCCGGCGATCTCGGTGCGCGCCTTGGCGACGGCGTCGCGGAACACCGCGGCCTCGACCGGCGACAGCGCCTCGCGGGCGACCTCGGGATACTGCGCGATGACCTCGCTGCGCTTGGAGGCGCCCGCGGCGATGAGCTCGTGGAAGCGGCGGGCACGATCCTCGGCGCGGGTGCGCGCCTCGGCGGCGGCGGCCAGCTGGTCGCGCTCGGCGCGCTCGGTGGCGCGGGACTGCAGCGCGGCGTCGCGCTCGACCACCAGGCGCTCGGCGCGTGACCGGTAGAGCAGGAAGAAGGCGCCGCCGAGCAGCAGCGTGAACAGCACGTAGGCCACGAACGAGTTCAGGGACAGCCCGCGCTCGTAGCGATCCTGGCGCCGCGACACCTGCTTGACGTCGACCCCGACCTGGCCAATCAGGTTGTGGGTCTTGATGATGAGGGCGCGCGAGTCGCTGATCTCCTTGCGCAGGTCGCGCAGCTCGGCGTCGAGCGACTGCACGGTGGGGCTGCTGCTGGCGCCGGCCGCCGTCGGCGCCGGTGTGGGCGGCGGCGCGGCCACGGGGGCGGCCGCCGCTGCCGCGGGCATCGGCGCGGCCACCACCTCGATGGGGCCATGCCCGTTGCCGTTGGCACTGCCGTTGCCCAGCACGCCGACGCCGAGGCCGAGCCCTGACTGCGCTTCGACCGCGACCTCCGCCTCGGCCACTGGCGCGGCCGCCTCTGGCGCTGACGCCTCGGCCACGCTGTCCCCGGCGACCGGCACCGCCCCGGGCACCGGCGCCGGCGCCGTCGCCTCGCCCTCGGAGGCCCCCGTCACGACCTCGCCGCCAGCGGCCAGCCCCGTACCGGGGAGCGCCGTCTGCGCCGCCATCTTCCGAGACCTGCGTGGTGTCCTGTCGCCCATCAGGCGGGCTCATAACATGCTTTCCCAAGGGTGTGAACAGGCTTCCCTTTTTCGCCGGCCACGCGCTACTATCGCCGCGCGCCAGTGGCTACCTCGACCAAAAACAAGGCCTCGAGCTTCCTGCTTTCCCGATGGCTCAACGACGCCGCGGACAAGCGAGGCAACGCCAAGGCCCTGGTCTATCGCGACACCTACCTGAGCTGGCGGGGTCTCCTGCACCGCGTCGAGCGACGCGCCCAGGAGTTCCGCGCCATGGGCCTCGGCGACGGCGCCTGGGTCGGGCTGATGCTGGGCAACGTGCCGGACTTCGTCATCCTGGCGCTGGCCCTGTCGCGCGTCGGCGCGGTCATCGTGCCCATCGATCCGACCACCGCCACGCGCGAGCTCGACCTCATGCTGGAGGCCGCGCCGCTGCGCGCCCTGATCACGCGCCCGCGCGGCGGCCCCGAGGCGCAGGCCCCCGATGCCCGCGCGATCTCTCCCGCCCCGCTGGCCAAGCGTGACATCGCCGAGAGCCGCCGCCGCCTGCAGGGCACCCTGCTGACCTGCAGCGTGTACAAGCGCGACACGCCCAAGATCGTCGAGGGCACCGAGATCGTCCTGTTCACGTCCGACAGCGCCGGCGATCCCAAGGGGGTCATCCGCACCAGCGACAACCTGAAGGCGGAGGCCGACAAGGTCGCCGCCGCGCTGGAGCTCGACGGCGAGGCCAAGATCCTGGCCGCGGTGCCGCTGTTCCACGCCTACGGCTTCGACCTCGGCCTGCTGTCGGCCATGAACACCGGCGCCGTCCTCTTCCTGGAGGACGAGATCGCGCCCAAGCGCATCGCCAAGATCCTGCGCGACCACGGCGTCGACGTCGTGCCGGGCACGCCGCAGCTGTACGCCGACCTGGCCAAGATCCCGACCGCGCGGCCGCTCAAGACCAAGAACGCGCGCTTCCTGGCCGCCGGCGCCAAGCTGGGCGAGGCCACCGCGCAGGCCTTCCACGACAAGTACGGCGTGCGCCTGATGAGCTGCTACCACACCAGCGAGACCGGCTTCGTGGCGCTCGACCGCAAGGGCCAGGCGCCCGACACCGTGGGCAAGCTGTCGGACACCATCGAGGTGCGCCTGACCGCGGTGGTCAGCCACGCCGCGCCGGCGGCGGAGCCCGCCAAGGCCGAGGCGCCCGCGGGCAAGAAGAAGTCAGCCAAGGCCGACAAGGCCGAGGCAGCGGCCGCGGCCTCGGTCGACGAAGGCGTCATCTGGGTGCGCGGCAAGTCGGTCTCGCAGGCGGCCATCAGCCCGTTCGCGGCGCCCAGCGTGAAGCCCAGCGCCAAGGCGGCGCAGGTGCCGATCGGAGGTCGTGACGCCGACGGCTTCCTGCGCACCGGGGACATCGGGCGGCTCGACAAGGCGGGGCGGCTGCAGCTGCTCGGGCGCGAGGACGATCTGGTCAAGGTCGACGGCAAGCGCGTCGCCCTGGGCGAGGTCGAGGGCTGCCTGGAGAGCTTCCCCAAGGTCAAGGCGGCGCAGGCCATGGTCATCACCGACCCGCTGACCGGCCCCATGGTGGTGGCGCGGGTGGTGGCGCGCGGCTCGGTCGAGGCCGAGGAGATCATCGACCACTGCGCGCGCAACCTGGCGCCCTACAAGGTCCCGCGGCGCATCGAATTCTGCGAAGTCATCTGACCTCGCGGACTTCGCTCCGGGCTATTTCCCGCTGAACTCGGGCGGGCGCTTGGCGAAGAAGGCGGTCATGCCTTCGATGAAGTCGGCCGAGTTCAGGCACTTGATCTGCCCTTCGACCTCGGCGTCGAGGGCCTGATCGAAGCTGGCGTCCTGGGCGCCGTAGACCAGCTGCTTGACCAGGCGCAGGACCAGCGGCGGGCCGGCGGCGATCTTGTGCGCGAAGGCCAGGCCGGCCGTGAGGATGTCGGCGTCGGGCACCACCTTGTTGGCGATGCCCAGGCGGTGCGCCTCGGCGGAGTCGATGATGTCGCCGGTCATCATGAGCTCGAGGGCGCGCCCCAGCCCGACCAGGCGCGGCAAGGTGAAGCTGCCGCCGCCGTCGGGGATGAGGCCACGCTTGACGAAGATCTCGCCGAAGCGCGCGCGCTGCGACACCACGCGCAGGTCGCACGCGAAGGCCAGGTCACAGCCGAAGCCGGCGGCGGGGCCGTCGACCAGGGCGATGACGGGCTTCTCGCACGCACGCACGCTGCGGATCATGCGGTGGAAGTGCTGCTTCATGCGCTCGCGGATCTGCTCGGGCGCGCTCTGCCCGGCGCCCACCGCGACGGCGGCCTTGAGGTCGAGGCCGGAGCAGAACGCGCCGCCCTCGCCCCACAGCACCACCGCTCGCACGGCGTCGTCCTTGGCCGCGGCGTCGATGGCGTCGGCGATCTCGGTGGTCATGTCCAGGGTCAGGCCGTTCTTGGAGCTCGGCCGGTACATGGTCACGATGCGGACCCGGCCGTCGTCGCGGGTGGTCACATCGGCGCTGGGCGGGCTGAGGGCGGCGGTGCTCATGGCTTCGACTCCGGGTCGGATGATGCGGCGGCAGCGTCGGCGGCGGCGATCTCGGCGGCCAGCTCCTCGGGCGGACGCTCGGCGACGCCGAGCAGCGCCTCGGGGGTCTCCTCCAGGCTGGGTGATGGCCCCGAGGCCACCGCGAGCGCCGCAGCCAGCGCGCCCGCCTGGGCCAGATCGGGATCGCCACCGCGGGTGTAGAAGTCGGAGCGCTGGTACACCGCGGTCAGGCGGCGCACCACCACCATCACGGCGGCCGCGCCGGGCACCGCGATGAGGATGCCCACGAAGCCCAGCAGCTCGCCGCCGACCAGGATGGCGATGAGGGCGCCGGCCTCGCCGAGGCCGACCTTCTTGCCGACGATCACCGGGGTCAGCACCAGCGACTCCAGGAGGTGCAGCCCGACGAACGACAGGGTGACGCCGAGCAGCGCGCCGGTCGAGAAGTCGAGCAGCACCATCAGCAGCGCGAGGCCGGCGCCGATGGCGGTGCCCACGTAGGGGATGAAGGTGAGCAGGCCCGCGATGATGCCGACCGGGATGGCCAGCGGGATGCCGCAGATCGACATCGCGACGGCGTACAGCACGGCCAGGATGCTGACGACCACCAGCTGGCCGCGCACCCACGAGCTGACCACGGTGCCGATCTCGCGCATGGTCTCGGTCGCGGCGGCGCGGTGGCGCGGCGGCACCAGGCGGATGGCGCCGCCCGACAGGTGCGGGAAGTCGACCAGGAAGTAGAAGGTGAAGACCGGGATCATGATGAAGTTCATGAGCAGGTGCAGGATCGCGGGCACGCTGCCCACGGTGGCGCCCAGCACCGGCAACAGCGCGCCCGACAGCTTGGTCGCCAGCTGGCCGGCGTCCATGCCGGTCTGCTTGAGCATCTCGGAGAAGGTGTGCGGCACCTTGATGCCGAACTTCTTGTCGAGCCAGGGCACCACGTCGTTGGCCAGCTTGGTCAGCGCCCTGGGGACCGTCTCGGAGAAGTGCGCCAGGTCGTTGGCCACCAGCGGGATGATGAGCAGCACCGCCAGCCAGACCAGCAGCACCAGGAGGCTGAGCAGGAGCAGGATCGACAGCGCGCGCGGGATGCCGCGCTTGTGCAGCTTGGTGACGATGGGATTCAGCAGATAGGCCAGCAGCAGCGCCATGCCGAGCGGGAACAGCACCGCCGACAGGCGATCCAGCACGAAGTAGAAGGCGACCACCGCCAGGGCCCAGAACAGGGCGTGGAACAGCAGGTGGGTGCGGCGCTCGCGGCGCAGGATCCCCTTCACTCCAGCACCGGCAACAGCTGGGCGCGCACGACGACGGGGCTGCCCTTGACCACGGTGACGATCTGGTAGTGCGAGTGGTAGCCGTCCTGGCGCAGCTCGATGCGGCGCACCCCGGGCTGCACCGGCACGCCGCGCCGCTGCACCTGGGCCACCGTGCCGGCCAGGAAGTCGTCGACATAGATCCGCGCGCTGGCGACGTTGGCCTCGATGCGGATGAGGCCCTCGGGCGCGCGCGCCGGGATGTCGACGTAGGAGTACTGCGGCTTGCAGCCGGCGGCGCCCACGGCCAGGGTGGCGGCCAGGGCGGCGGCCAGGGTGCCGGCGAATGTGCCGGTCATGGCGGCGCGGGCCAGCCGGCCCGGACTCGTCTTCATGGCGTCTCCGTGCTGAGCACGACGGTCAGCTCGCGCTCGCTGGCGGCGGTGACGGTGACCTCGAGGCCGGCGATGGCGCTGGCCTCGAGCGCACTGCCCACCGCGCGCGGGGTCTTGCTGGTGCGCGCCAGGTAGCGCACGTCGGCGGCGCTGATGCGGCGCAGCTCGGGCGCCACCGGCTTGCCCTTGTCGCCCGAGGCCTCGGCGAGGGCGGTCGCGAAGGCCACCAGATCGCGGAAGCTCGACATGCGCGCGACGATCACGGTGAGGCCCCCGGGGTCGGGCGCGCGCGGGCTGCTGGGCCGGGCCGCCGGGCGGGCCGCGGCGAGCAGGCGGGTCGCCAGCGCGGTCGCGGTCTCGCTGCGGGCGCGGGCCAGCGCGGCCTCGGGGCTGGCGGCCACCGCGGCGCGGGTCAGCTTGTCGTCCTCGAGGCGCGAGCCGCTCTGCCCGTAGACCACCCCGGTGCAGCTGGCCTCGGCGCCATGCAGCCGGGTCGAGCGCACGCGGCCACCCGCGCTGACCTTGCAGCTCAGCGCCAGCGCGTGGGTGCTGCCCGCGGTCAGGTTGGCGGTCGCCACCGGCCCGACCTCGCCGCTGCCCAGGTCACCCGCCACCGGCACGAACCCCGCCGCGGTCGCCGCGCTGTGCACCGCCGCCTTGCTGTCGGCGTCGGTCTGCACCACCAGCTTGGGCGCATCCGAGGCCCTTGCCACCCCGCCCACCATCATCACCATCACCAGAGCCGCGACTCCGACTCC
>JBGASF010000051.1:0-46990 GCA_044229835.1 Polyangia bacterium
ACGGGCACGGGCACGGGCACGGGCACGGGCACGGGCACGGGCACGGGCACGGGCACGGGCACGGGCACGGGCACGGGTGCGGGCACGGGCACGGGCACGGGCACGGGTGCGGGCACGGGCACGGGCACGGGTGCGGGCACGGGCACGGGTGCGAGTGCGAGTGCGAGTGCGGGTGGCGCGGAGGCCGCTGGGGGAGCCTCCGCGAGCGGCGGCGACGGCGCGGAGGGCGGCGCCCGTCGGCTGCAGCGGGTCACGGCGGCGGCGCAGCATCTGGCCTGGGTGGCCTCGGTGCTGGAGTCGTTGCCGGCGCGGGCGACGCCGGCGGCGCATGCCATCGCGCTCGGGCGCGCCTGTCAGCAGCTGGGGCTGGCGGACGGGGCGCGGCGTGGGCCGGCGCGGCGCGACGATCCCCAGCTGGCCGACCTGATGATCGCCACCGAGCGTGCGCTGGCGCGCGATCAGCAGGCCTGGGATGCCCTCTCGGAGGCGCTGGCCGATGTGCGTCGGCTGGCGCCGATGATGGCGCCCGAGGTCGAGATCGGACGGCGGGCGTTCGCCATCCTGCTGGTCGATCTCGTCGATCGACGGCCGGCGGGGCGCACCGGCGCGCGCGGTGGGCGGATCACGCTGGCCCGGCTCGGCTCGGCGGTGGGGCGGCCGGCGCGTGTGGTCATCGTGCTCGGGGTGGAAGATGGCCGGCTGCCGGCGCGGGCGCGGCCGCATCCGCTGTACGGGCTGGCCGATCGGGTCGCGCTGGACGGCGCACTCGGACCAGCGCACCGGCTGCGACTGCACCGGGATCTCGGCCCCGACGAGGAGCGCCGCGCCGAGGACACCCTGGCCTTCTACCGCGTGCTGGCCGCCGCCGGCGAGCGCGCGCACGTGATCTATGCGCTGGCCGATGACGGCGAGGCCGAGGCGACCCGGTCGACGCTGATCACGGATCTGCTGCGCGCTGGCGCGCGCCGGCGCGAGGTGGCGCGGCGGCTGGTGCCGACGCTGCTCGACGTGGCCTCTCCCGGTGAGCTGCTGTCGCGGGTGGCGCTCGATCTCCTGGCCGAGCCGGCGGGGGTCCTGCGCAGGGAGCCGCGACCGCCGCTGGCGCGCGCCGCTGCGCTGTACCGGGCCACCCAGGCCATGCTGGGGCCGCGCCTGCAGCGGCTGGCGGAGATCGCCACCATCGAGCGCGGACGGCTGGCCTTCTTCGAGGGCCGGCGCCCGCCGGGGCCCTGGGAGGGCGTGGTCGGGCCGCTGCCCGAGGTGGTGGCGCGGCTGGGCGGCAGCGCCGAGCGACCGCTCTCGGTCAGCGCGCTGGAGACCCACGCCCGCTGCCCGTTCAGGCTGTTCGCGGAGCGGGTGCTCGGCGTGCGCGACGACGAGGCCCCGGGCGAGGATCTGGATTCCCGGCGGCGCGGGTCGCTGGCGCACGACTGTCTCGAGGGCACCCTGCGGCGCCTACTCGAGCGCGGGCTGCCGTGGCCGTGGCCGACCCCGCTGCAGGACGAGGCGCCGCTGCCGGAGGCGCTGGCGCAGGCGCTCGACGAGGCCTGCGCGGAGGCCTTCCAGCGCGCCGAGGACGACGGCTTCGTCGGCCACCCTGCCCTGTGGGACGTGCGCCGCGCACGCGCGCGTGAGGATGCCACGCGGGTGCTGTGCGCCGACACCCGCAGGCCGTTCGGGGGCCAGCCGGTGGCGCTGGAGGTCGGCTTCGGCCCCGGCGCGACCTGGCCCGCGCTGCGCATCAGCGAGGGCGCCGAGGAGGCCTTCTTCCAGGGCAAGATCGATCGGGTCGACGTCGGCGCCGAGGGCATGGTGATCGACTACAAGTCGAGCACCCAGACCAGCGCCCGCAAGGTGCTGCAGGAGGGCACCCGCCTGGAGACCAGCTTCCAGCTGCCGCTGTATGCGGTGGTGGCCGAGCAGGCGCTGCGCGAGCGCGGCCTGAGCTGGAACGGGCGGCTGGTGTCGATCAAGGACGCCGTCGCGACGCCGACGCTGCGCGACTTCGCGACCACCCGGCTGGCCGACGAGCTGGCGCTGGACGAGGCCGCGCGGGCGGCGGCGCGCGAGCGCGGCGTGGTCAGCCTGGGTGACAAGCTGTGGCAGCACGTGCATGCGCTGCGCAACGGCGAGTTCCCGGTCAGCCCGGTGGACTGCCAGTTCTGTCCGCTGGAGCGCGCCTGTCGTGTCGTCCACCTGAGCAAGCCGGAGGACGACACGTGACCCCCGGCCAGATCATCGCGACCTTCGCCAGCGACCTGGTGGTGGCGGCGGGCGCCGGAACCGGCAAGACGCACGCGCTGACCGACCTGTACCTCCGGCTGCTCGCGGGGGTGACCCAGCTCGGGCGGGTGACGCCGGCGCGGATCTGCGCGCTGACCTTCACCGACAAGGCGGCGGGCGAGATGCGCACCCGGCTCGGCGCGCGCATCGCCGAGGCCATGGCCGGCACCGATCGGGAGCTGCTGGCGGCCTACCGCGAGGCGGGTGTGCCACCGCTGTCGGCGCTGGAGTGGGAGCAGCGCCTGCACGAGCTGGGGGCGGCGCCGATCTCGACCTTCCACGCCTTCGCCGCGACCATGGTGCGCGCCGCCGCGGCCGACCTCGGCGTCGATCCCGCGTTCCAGCTCATCGACGAGCGCGCCGCCGCCAGCCTGATCGGCGAGGTCATCGAGGCCGCCCTGCCCCGGGCGCTGGAGCGCAGCGAGCTGACCCACCTCATCGGCGAGCTGGAGCTGGAACGCGCGCGCGGTGGCGGCTTCCTGGCCTCGCTGCAGCACCTGGTCGGCCAGCTGGCGGAGCAGGATCTGGAGCGGCCGGCGCTGGCGGTCGACAGCGGCACCGCGCGCGCGGCGCTGCAGGCCGCGCTGGCAGAGGTGCGCGCCGCGGTCACCACCATGCTGGCGGAGACCGCGCGCTCGCTCAAGCCCGCGGATCGCGAGCGACGCGAGGCGGCACAGCGCGGGCTGGCGGGGTTGACCCGGTTCGAGCGCAGCATGGACCTCGGCCTGCACGTGGTGCGCGACACCGCGGCGTCCCCGGCGAGCGACAGCAGCGACGGGCTGGCGCGGGCGGCGTCCGAGCTGGCGACGGCCTATCTCGACCTCAAGGCGGCGGGGTTCAACGCACGCGACGGCTGGTCGGCGGTGCGCAACGCCAACGAGCAGCTGCACGCCGCCTGGGGTGACGTGGCCTCGGGGCCGCAGGCGGCGGCGCTGGCGCAGCTCGTCGGCGAGGTGCGCCAGAGCTACCAGGCGGCCAAGGCGACGCGCGGGGTGCTCGACTTCGCCGACCTGATGAACGGGCTGTCACGGCTGGCGCAGGGCCCCGGGCGCGAGGCGCTGGCGCAGAGCTTCGATGCCGTGCTGGTCGACGAGTACCAGGACTCCAGCCGGATCCAGGGCGCGCTGATCGACGCCCTGACCAGCGCCGGGGCGCGGCGCTTCCTGGTCGGCGACCGCAAGCAGTCGATCTACGACTTCCGCGGCGCCGACGTCGGGGTCTTCACGACGGCTGAGAACGCCGTCGTCGCGGGCGGCGGGCAGCGCGTGGTGCTGCGCGAGAACTGGCGCTCGCGGCCGGGCGTGCTGGCCTTCGTGCGCGCGCTGTTCCAGCCCGCGATGCAGCGCGCCGAGCACGACTTCGATGTGCGCTACGGGCCCGACGACGAGCTGACGGCGTCCCGCGCGGCGGGCAGCGCGGCGGCGGTCGAGCTGCTCGAGCCCACCCTGGGCGAGGACGACGTGACCTCGCCGCAGCGGCGCAAGTGCGAGGCGCGCGCGGTGGCGCGGCGGATCGCGGCGCTGGTGGCGCCCGCGCCCGCGCCGGCCCCGACCCGGGGCGCGGCGCCGGCGCCTGTGCTGGCGCCGGGCGGGGCGATGATCGAGCCGCGCGGCGGCGGGCCGGAGCGGCCGGCGCGCTACGGCGACATCGCGGTGCTGCTGGCGCGCTTCAGCCACCTCGACGTCTACCTGGCCGAGCTGCGCCGGCTGCAGATCCCCTACTACGTGGTCAAGGGCCGGGGCTTCTTCGAGGCCCAGGAGGTGCGCGACCTGTCGGCCGCGCTGGCGGTGCTGGTGGATCCCGATGACACCATGGCGCTGCTCACGCTGCTGAGGTCGCCCCTGGTGGCGCTGTCGGACGTCTCGCTGGTGCAGCTGGCGGCAGGCCGGCCGCTCAGGCTGGAGGCGGCGCGCCAGGCCGCGCTGACCGGCACGCCGGCGCTGCCAGCCGCCGAGGCGCGGCGCCTCGGACGCTGGGTCGCGGTGCATGACGAGTTGGTGGGGGCGCTGGACCGGCTGGGGCCGGGCGGGGCGCTGCGCGCGCTGATCGCGGCGCTCGATCTGGAGGCCGTGCTGGCGGCGGGCTTCCACGGCGAGCAGCGGCTGGCCAACCTGGCGCGGCTGCTCGACCTGGCGGACGCGGCCGGGCCGGGCGCGACGGGAGCGCGCCGCTTCGTGCGCGAGCTCGGCGCCGATGTCGAGGCCCAGGCGGTGGCGCCGGCGGCGCAGGTGCTGGCCGAGGGCGACGACGTGGTGCGGGTCATGACGGTGCACCAGTCCAAGGGGCTGGAGTTCGGTGTGGTGTTCGTGGCCGACTGTGCGGCGCAGTCACCCAGCTTCGGCAATGACGTGGCCTATGACCGTGACCTCGGCCTGGCGCTGCGCACCCGCCTGGGCTGGGACTCGGCGGCGTGGACGGCGGTGAGCAAGCGGCTGCAGCGCCGCGAGGCCGCGCAGTCGTTGCGGCTGTTCTATGTCGCGACCACGCGGGCGCGCGAGCTGCTGGTGCTGTCGGGGGCCAAGCGCAAGCACAAGACGCACTGCTGGCGCATGCTGGTCGACGACCTGATGAAGGGCCCCGACCGGGACCTGGTCAAGGTCGTCAACGAGGCCGAGCTGCCGCCCGGGCTACCGGCGCGCGAGGCCAGCGCGGCGGAGCAGCTGCCCGAGCTGGCGACCGGCGCGCCCCTGGCGGGTGACAACGCGCTGCTGGGGCGCGATCTGGCCGATGTGGCGGAGGCGCGCGCGGCGGTGACCCGCGCGCTGGCGCCGCGACCCCGGCCGGCGACGCTGGTGACCTCGGTGACCGCGCTGGCGGACTTTCAGCGCTGTGCGCGGCGCTACCAGTACCGCCACGAGCTCGGGCTGGAGGAGCATCCGCGCCCGGATGACGCCGGCGCCGATGGCGACGAACTCAGCGGCGAGGAGGTCGCGGGCTGGGGTGAGGCCGATCCGGATGTGGCGCGCGGCGGCCACGGCGGCGTGGCCCGGGCAGGCTGGCCGCCGGAGGGCCTGGGGGCGCGCGGGCGCGGCGCGCTGGCGCACCGGGTGCTGGAGCTGTGCGATCTCGAGCTGGCGGGGCGGGCTCCCGCGGCGGCGGTGGATGCGGCGCTGGAGCTGGCCGGGGCCGAGCGCGCCAGCGCGGAGGAGCTCGAGCGTGTGCGCGCCGACGTGCTGCGCTGGCTGAGCAGCCCGGGGGCGCGCAAGCTCCTGCTGGCGCGGCCGGCGGCGGTGCGGCGCGAGGAGCCGTTCGCGCTGGTGGTGGGCGAGACGCCGCGGGTCCTGCTCAAGGGGCAGATCGACGTGCTGGTCGATGACAGCGAGGCGGTGGTGCTGGACTACAAGCACTCGCGCAGCCGGAGCGGGCGCGACCATGGCTTCCAGCTGCTGGCCTATGCGCTGGCGGCGCAGCAGCTGCTGGGCAGGGCGCGCGTGCGCGTCGGGCTGTGCTGGCTGGGCGACGGCGATCCGACACCGGCGCTGAGCGCGCCGAGCGAGGCCAACCTGGAGGACTTCCGCGTCGAGCTGGCCACCCTGGGCGGGGCGCTGGCGGACGCGCGTGCGCGCGACCGCTTCGCGGGGGTCGAGCGACCGAAGTGCGAGGCGCTGAAGTGTGGCTACGTCGGGCGCTGCTGGCCGGACGGATGAGGACCGGAGCCGGACGACGTCGAGTCGCCCTGCGGGCTACTTGACGTTGATTGCCCTGAGGTCGGCGCCGCCGGGGTAGCCGTAGCTGACGAAGCTGTCGAAGCCGTAGACGATGAGGCCGAAGGGCTTGTCGCCGCTCAGGGTGTGGGCGCCGTCGTCCTGGGCGCCGGGGAGGACGTTCTTGGGCGCGGGCGGGGCGCTGGGGCCGGTCAGGATCATGGGCGCCGACAGCGGGCAGCGGGTGGCCTCGAACTCGACCTCCTTGCCGTCCACGGTGACGGTGCCTGCGCTCTCCTTGCTGCACTCGGGGGGCAGCGGGCCGCCGTCGTAGGTGATGGCGGTGTCGACCGGGGCCGCGATGAGCAGGAAGTCGAAGGCGTACTTGTTGGGCACCAGGAAGTTGTAGTCGGTGCGGTACTGCTCGACCGGGGGCAGCAGCGTGAACGACGGATCGCCGCCGGGCAGGCTGTTGGGGATGCCGGTGGTGGCCTGGCTGCCGTTGAACTGCGCCACGATGACCGGCGCGGTCGCGCTGATGACGAAGTCACGGTCGACCTCGAGGGTGCGGTAGTTGCCCGCGGTCACCGTGAAGCGGTCGTTGGGCGCCGGCAGGGACGTGTTCACGGTGGTGAACTCCTCGGTGCCCAGCACGCGGAACCACTCCTTCTCGCGCACCACGGCGACGTCGGCGCCGGCGCGCTTGACGGCCTGGGTGCGCTCGGCGCTCTTGACCGCGACGAAGCGCTTGCCCGCGGTGGTCAGCGGGAACAGCTGCTCCTCCATGTGGTCGGCGCAGCACTGCCGCGACGACAGGGTCTGGAAGTCGGGCACGTCGGAGGCCTCGCTGCCCGAGAACACCGCCACCGGCTGATCCGCCGTGATGGTCGACCCGGTGAAGTCGGCGTTGAAGTCGCCGGTCTCCAGGTTCAGCACGTCGAACGGCCCCAGCTTGGCCTCCCAGGTCTCGCCGCGCAGGCGCACCGGGATGGGCTCGCCGGCCATCGTCCGTCCCGCGATGGTCGCGGTCTTGGCGCGGATCGACACCGTGGTGATGCCCTCGCGCACGCCCACGATGGTCAGGGTCGCGCGCAGGTTCTCCTCGAAGTCGGTCTCGGGCACGTCGGTGTCGGCGATGGTCTGCGGCCAGCCCATCACCATGTAGGTCTTGTCCAGCGCCGCGGTCGGGATCAGCAGCGAGGCGTCGTTGGAGAACACGTTGACGTTCTCCAGCGGGTTGAACTGGTAGGCCACGATGGGCGCCGACGACCGGATGCGGTACGCCGCCGACGACAGGAAGGTGCCCGGCCCGTCATCGACCAGCCCCGGCGT
Organism: Polyangia bacterium; assembly: GCA_044229835.1. Taxonomy (GTDB): domain Bacteria; phylum Myxococcota_A; class Polyangia; order Haliangiales; family JADYYK01; genus JADYYK01. The sequence goes on from JBGASF010000051.1 coordinate 7,260, forward strand.
CGAGCCGTCGATCTCGCGCTGCGGCAGATCGATGACGCGCAGATCGCCCGGCTCCAGGCGCACGGTCTTGACCACGGTGGGCTGCGGGATGGCGCCCGGCATGGCGTCGTTCTGCTCCACCACCACGTCGGCGGGCAGCGGGCTCGGGTTCGACACCACCACCGAGAACTGCTGCCCGGCGGCGTTCAGCGTGTCCGACAGCCCGGCGTTGTCGAGATCGACCGCGAAGTACTCGCAGCCCTGGTAGCTCTTGTTCTGCGCCGCGACCTCGCAGGCGTTCTTGCACTCGCCGTCCAGGCAGGTCTCGCCCAGGGACGCCGAGCAGGTCTCGACCACGGCCTCGCCGAAGCCGTCCGCCGCGCAGCGCGTGACGTCGAAGCCGCGACACCGGGTCAGGTTGGGGAAGCACGGCAGGCAGCCGCGATCGACCACGCACACCTTCGACGGGTTGGCGCCGGTGCCGCACTGGGTCTGCGCGGTGTAGCCCTTGCCGTCGTCGTTGCAGATCGAATAGGTGTTGCCCACGCAGCCCGACTGCCCGGGCGTGCACACACAGCCTTGCGCCACCGGGTCGTTGCACACCAGGCTGCCGCCGCCACCACCACCGCAACCCTGGATGCTGGCCGCAAAGCCAGCCCCGGCCGCGAAGGCCGCGGCCCACAGGGTCATCACCAATGAACGCTTGCTGAGGAGCATGAGACGAGGGGACCTTTCCAGAGGCCCGAAGGACAGAAGCTAGGGGACCTTGACCACGAAGTAGTTCACGGCGTGGGCGCTCCAGTAGCGCTGGTTCAGGTTGTTGTAGGTGAACTGATCGAAGGTGATGCCGGGCACGGTGATCGAGTACACCACCCAGAACAGATCGGCGGGCGGCGGCGGCACCTCGGGCAGCGTGGCCTCGAGCGCGCGCAGGTCGGGCATGTCGCCCTGGAAGACGTCGCCGCGGGTGACGATGCGCCACAGCGGCGTCGACGGCGAGTCGAAGGTCTCCAGCGTCATGAAGTTGAAGGTGCCGATGGCGTCGCCGCCGTCCGGTCGCCAGCGCAGCTGCGGGCCCGACGCGGTGCCGCCGTCGACCGGGTCGATGGCGCGCGGGATGCCGTGCCAGCCCTCGACCACGATGGGCCGGGTCAGATCGGTGATGCCCTTGAGGATGCGCACCGACTCGGGCGGCCCCGCCGAGGTGTCGCAGCTGGCCACGATGACGTAGCTGGAGTCGCTCAGCGTGCGCAGGATGGGCGGCTGCGACCCGATGGTGGCGATGTGGCTGCCGACCTCGAGCTCGACGCTGGAGCCCGGCATGATGATGACGCCCTCGCCACCCAGGTCGAGATAGGCATCGACGCGCAGGTCGGTCGGACCGGCCAGGTTGGTCAGCGGCGGCGGGTCACGCAGGTCGACCTGCAGCGCGACGTCCAGCGGCAGATCCACCAGGACATCGACGCCGGTCTTGTTCTCGCCCGGGCCGACCACGATGTTGCGGTGCACGCCGATGGCGAACGGGGTGAACACGACCTGGCCGTTGACGGTGTCCTCCAGGCCGGCGACCGCGACCACCGCCAGCGCGCCCGGGCGCGCCACGATGCGGTACGGCCACGAGCGCGCGTTGGCGCCGGGCTGGAACACCACGCGGCCACCGCTGCCCGGGGCCGGGTTGCGCGAGAAGATGTCGGGCGCGGTGGTGAAGACCTGGGCGACCTTCTTCTCGGTCGGGGTGCGCGGCTCGGGCACCAGGTCCCAGGTCGTGGTGCCGACGCCGGTCGGCCCGCCGAAGGTGACCGCGCCGTCGATGATGGCGGCGAAGCGGCCCGGCGGCAGGTTGCCGGGCATCGGCGGCGGCGGCAGCGGGACCAGGAAGATGGTGACGTCCTTGGCGTCGAACGACACGAACGACTGTGCCTCGTACTTCTCCTTGGCCGCGGTCACGGTCTGGCGCCCCACGATGTCGGCGCCCGAGAAGACGATCTGCCCCATGGCGTTGGTCAGGCCGCGGTGGCTGGTGGTGGCCGGGTTGCCCACGAAGACCGAGGCGCCGGGGACCACGTTGCCGGTCATGGCGTCGACCACGCTGACGTTGATGCTGCCGCCGAGGTTGCCGCCGCCGAGGCCGCCGAAGATGGGATCCGACGAGTCGTAGTAGGTGAAGGCGTCCTCGGCCACGTCGGCCACGCCGCCGGTGGTGATGGTGACGTCGACCGACCCGGCCGCGATGGCGGGCGGGGCCTGGCCCTGGATCTCGCCGGCGCTGATGAAGCTCGGGTTGAGCAGGGCGCGGGTGCCGAACTTGACCGTGCTCGACGGCGTCCACGAGGTGCCCTTGCCGATCATGCGCACCAGCGTGCCGCCGGCCAGTGCCCCCGAGCTGGGGTCGAGGTAGAAGGCGTCATAGGTGAAGGCGCGCGGCAGGATGGCGCTCTCGATGTCGGTCTGCACGATGACGTCGGCGGGGCCGACATCGCCCGGGGGGGTGCGCGCGCGCAGGCGGCGACCGTCCAGGATCTCGACGTCCTGCGGCTCGCACTGGCGGCCGCCGATGAAGACCTTGATGCCCTCGACGAAGTTGCGGCCGCGGATCTGCACCACGGTGCCGCCCCGATATGGGCCATGCGGCGGGTCGATGTTCTGCAGCGCCAGCGCCTGCTGCGGGCCGCCGTCAGCGACGACATTGCCGCCGTCGTCCACCACCACTGGACCGGCGTCGATCACCGGGGTGTCGTCGTCATCGTCCCCCTGCCCATTGCCGGGCGAGCCGCAACCTGGAGCCAGCACTGCCAGCAACCAGAAGGGCGACGTCCGCGCGAGGATCCGAGTAGCCGAATGCATCGCCCGCTCCTGGTAGGCTCTGGCCCTACAACCGAGAACCCATTATCGTCTGGCAAAGGTCCATTGCAAGAGACGTTTGTCACGCCCCACACGCAACCAAAGTCCGTGTCGCCACGCCAGGGTCGGCCAGATCAGAGGCAACCATCTCCCCTGCCCCGGCGTCGAAGCCCAGGCGTGCCCCGTGTCCGGACCGTCAGCGCCCGAACCACCTCGACCGGGCCTCGGCGCGCGACCCCGGCGACCCCGGCGCCCCTGACGGCACTGGCGGCCCTGGCGCCCCGGGCGGCCCTGGCGCCCCGGGCGGCCCTGGCGCCCCGGGCGCGGGCCCTGGCCCTCGCCGTTGCCCTCGCCGTGCTGGCGACCCAGGCCGCCACCGCACAGGCCCAGGATGTCCGCCGCCCCGACGAGTCGCCCGCGCCGGTGCCCAAGGCCCCCCAGGTCACCAAGGCGCCCGCGGTCATCAGCGAGGTCCCCGCGGTCTACCCACCCGATGCCCTGGCCGCCGGCAAGAGCGCCGCCGTCGACCTGGTGGTCACCATCGACGCCACTGGCGCGGTCACCGACGTCGCGGTCGCCACCCCGGTCGGCGACGGCTTCGACGAGGCCGCCATCGCCGCGGTGCGCCAGTACCGCTTCTCACCCGCCGAGGTCGACGGCAAGCCCGCCGCCATCCGCATCCGCTACACCCTGCGCTTCGCCCCCGCGGTGCCGGCGCCCCCCGAGCTGCCGCCCGAGCCGCCCGACCCCCCCCGACACCCCGCCCGACACCCCGCCCGCCGCGCCCACCGGCCGCCTGGAAGGTCGCGTCATCGAGAAGGGCACCCGCGAGCCCATCGAGTCGGCCATCATCTCGGTCGGCGGCACCGGCGTCGACCTCTTCACCGACGCCGACGGCCGCTTCGCCGCCGACGTCCCGCTGGGCCAGCACCGCCTCACCGCGCGCTCGTCGGCGCACCAGGACGACGCCATCGAGGTCGAGGTCCGCGACGACGACATCGCCGCGGTGACCTTCTACCTGAAGCCGCTGCGCGTGAACCCCTACGAGACCATCATCAAGGGGCGGCGCCAGGAGACCGTGGTCGCGCGGCGCACCCTCGAGCGCGAGACCCTGCGCACGGTGCCCGGCACCTTCGGCGATCCGCTGCGCGTCATCGAGTCGCTCCCCGGGGTGGCGCGCGCCCCCTTCGGCGCCGGCCTGCTCATCCTGCGCGGCGCCGGCCCGCGCGACTCCGGCGTCTTCGTGGACGGCGTGCAGATCCCGCTGCTCTACCACTTCCTCGGCGGCCCCTCGGTGTTCAACGCCGAGATCATCGATCGCCTCGACCTCTACCCGTCCAGCTTCCCGGTGCGCTTCGGGCGCCTGCAGGGCGGCGTCGTCGAGGTCACCCTGCGCGCCCCCGCGGCCAGGCGGCGCACCCACGGCGCGGTCAACCTGAACCTGATCGACTCGTCGCTGTTCCTCGACATCCCGGTGGGCAAGAAGGGGCGCCTGGCCATCGGCGGGCGGCGCTCCTACGTCGACCTGGTGCTGGCCATCGCGCTGCCGTCCGACACCCTGACGGTGGCGCCGGTCTACTACGACTACCAGACCCGGTTCGACTACGAGCTGTCGCGCCGCGATCTGCTCACCTTCAGCGTGTTCGGGTCGGACGACTTCCTCAAGATCGTGCAGAACGAGGCCGGCGAGAAGCGCGGGGCGGACATCGATCTGAACTCGCACATCGGCTTTCACCGCGTCGCCGGGCGCTGGGTGCACCAGCTCGAGCCCAAGGTGCGCCTGACGCTGGCGCCCAGCATCGGCATCGATCTCTTGTCGTTCACCGGCGGCCCCACCGCCAGCGCCGACCTGACGGCCTACGAGTGGGACCTGCGCGAGGAGGTCGAGTGGACAGCACGTAAAGATCTCGGACTGCGTTTCGGGCTGGATCTGGCGTCGCGCTTCACCGCGTACGACGCCAACGTGCCGCTGCCCGCCGACTTCCGCACCTATGAGGAGGTCGAGCTGCCCGAGACCCAGCTCAGCCGCCTGGTCGACTTCTACGGCGCCGGCCTGTACGCCGAGGCGACCTGGGACGTCAGCAAGAAGCTGCGCGTGGCGCCCGGGCTGCGCAGCGACCTCTACACCTATGTCGGGCAGATGCGGGCGTCGTTCGACCCCCGCGTGACCGCCGAGTATCAGCTCACGGCCAACAACAAGCTCAAGGGCCACGTCGGGCTGTACCACCAGAACCCGCCGCCCGAGGTGCTCGACCGCCAGTTCGGGCAGCCCAACCTCGGCCTGTCACGGACCGCGCAGTACGGCCTGGGCTGGCTGCGCCAGCTCGGCAAGCTGACCACCGTCGACCTGCAGGGCTACTTCATCCAGCGCTACGACCAGATCGCCTTCGCCACCGGCACGCGCTACGAGAACGGCGAGGTCGTGCGCGAGTACTTCACCAACCAGGGGCTGGGGCGCACCTTCGGCGCCGAGCTGCTGCTGCGCCGCGAGATGACGCGCCACTTCTACGGCTGGCTCAGCTACACGCTGTCGTACACCGAGCGCAAGCGGCCGCAGGACGCCGACTACGTGCCCTACTTCTTCGACCAGACCCACAACCTGGTCGGCGTCGCCAGCTACAGCTTCGACAGCGGCTGGGAGCTGGGCGCGCGCATGCAGATCACCTCGGGGCGGCCGACCACGCCGGTGATGGGGGGGATCCTGCAATCGGACGAGGACCGCTACCTGGCGCTGCGCGGCGAGATGTTCAGCCAGCGCCTGCCGTTCTACACCTCGATCGACGTGCGCCTGGAGAAGACCTGGACCTTCCAGCGCTGGCGCATGTCGGCCTTCCTCGACGTGCGCAACGTGACCAACAACGAGAACGCCGAGCTGGTGCAGTTCGACTATCGCTGGCGCGAGCAGGCCCCGGTGCGCGGCCTGCCCATCCTGCCGACGCTCGGCGTGCGAGGGCAATTTTGATGCGCCGAAGACCCCTCATGCTGGTGCTGCTGGGCGCCGCCGTGGCGGCTGGCTGCGATCCCGGCTTCGAGACCGAGTCGATCGTGAAGGACACCCGCGTGCTGGCCATGCGGTCCGAGCCGGCCGAGGTGGTGGTGCCGGATCTGAACACGGTCATCGACGCGGTCGACCTCGAGGTGCTGTGGGCCGACCCGGCGAATCCGGCCGAGCGGCCGTGGACGCTGAAGGCGTGCGCCATCAAGACCGTGTTCAACGCCGGCCAGGGCGAGCAGAACCAGATCGCGACGCGCTGCGAGGACGACGTGCTGGCGCTGCCGCTGGGCGAGGGTCGCGCCCTGCCCGGGGCGCCCATCCGCGCCAGCTTCCGCGCTGACATCGGCCTCTTGCAGCGCGCGCGCGAGGCCGATCCGCTCAAGGGCTTCGACGGCCAGGTCAGCATCGCCATCGAGGTCGCCATCGGCGAGCCGACCGATCCGCTGCGCGTGTATGCGCAGAAGCGCGTGACCTACTCGCTGCCCATCCCCGCGGGCAAGACCGCCAACCGAAACCCTGCCCTGGCGCGCATCGAGGTCGACGGCGCCGAGCTGAGCGACGGCGCGGTGTTCGCCCCGGGCAAGAAGCTGAAGCTCGATCCCAGGGCGGCCGACGACGCCGCCGAGGCCTATCGCGTCTTCACCTTCACCGGCACCACGCGCGACCTGACCGAGTCACTGCGCTACTCGTTCTTCGCCACCGCGGGCGAGTTCACCCGCGAGAAGACTGGCGGCGCCAAGCGGGTCCAGATCGGCAGCCAGCCCGCCGAGACCGACACCGAGTGGACCACCCCGAAGAAGCCCGGGCCGGTGCAGCTGTGGTTCGTCATCCGGGACGAGCGCGGCGGCACCTCGTGGCTGCTGCGCACGGTCGAGATCAGGTAGCGACGCGAGGCGACGCGCGGCGGGGCGGACGCGGGGCGCGGGGCGCGGGGCGCGGGCTCAGCCCGGCTTGCGGGCGAACCACTCCGCCAGCACCTGGGTGTGCAGCGGGAAGGCCAGCTCCTGGGCGGCGCGCACGATGACGAGCTCCGAGGTCTCGTGGCTGGGTTCGAAGGCGGCGACGTCGAGGGCGTTGGCGGGCAGCGCGCCGGCGGTGCCGAACACCAGCACGGTGCCGTCGGGCGCGCTGAGCACGCGGAAGTCACGCACCCCGGCGGTGTCGACGACCAGGCCGGTCTCTTCCTCGACCTCGCGGGTGGCGGCGCGCTGCCACGACTCGCCCAGGTTGATGTAGCCGCCGGGCAGCGCCAGCTTGCCGATGTGCGGCTCGATGCCGCGGCGCACGGTCAGCACGCCGTCGCCGATGGGGACGACCAGCACGGCGACCGGGACCGGGTTGACGTAGCTGGTGTTCTGACAGGCGGCACAGTTGCGCGGCCACGGGGCGCCGTCGGGAAAGCGGGCGCCACAGAAGGAACAGAAGGTGTTCTTGCTCAGTTTCGCGGGAGGCATTGGCGGCGCATGTTAACCGATGTGGGCGCGGCGACCTTGTGTAGACTGCGCGAATGCGATTGGCACTGGTGATGGGGGTTCTGGGCCTGCTGGCGCGGGTGGCCAGCGCCCAGGAGCTCAAGAACGACGGCTTCGGCAACGGCCAGCAGGTGGTCTTCCAGGGTGGCTTCTCCGAGGGCGAGGTCGGCGCGGTGCGCCTGACACCGCCCGGGCGCGCGCTGCTGTCGCGGGTGTCGTTCCTGTTCGGCGGCGCGACCACCACGCAGTTCGTCACCGTGCGGATCTGGGACGACCGCGACGGCACCGACGTCCCGGGCCAGCAGCTCTACGAGGGCGACTACGAGATCACCGGGGCCAACGACGCCAGCCAGCAGATCGACCTGCTCGGCGAGTCGATCATCGTGGACGGCCCGTTCCGGGTCGGCGTCGAGTTCACCCACACGGGCTTCCCGGGTCTGGCCATCGACGGCGACATGTCCATCGCCGCCGACCGGAACTTCATCGGCGGCCCGCGCGACGGCGACGCCAGCACGCGAAGCTGGCGGCGCGCCACCAGCTTCGGCCTCACCGGCGACTTCATCATCCGCGCCACCGTGCAGCCGTTCGGCGGGCCCGGCGACGCCAGCGTGCGCGACGCCGGGCGCGACGGCGGCGCCGACGGCGCGGTCGATGGCGGCAGCGGCGATGGCGGCGATGGCGGCTGTGGCTGTCGGGCCGGCGGGCGCGACCATGGCCCGGCGGGCGCCGGGGTGATGGCCGCCCTGCTCACGCTGGCCGCGCTCGGCCTGGCGCTGGCCCGGCGCCGCCGCCGCGTGCTATGAGCACTGCGTGTCGTCGTCCGGCAGCCCGCCCCGCCGTGTGCTCGTCGTCGAGGACGAGGAGGACCTCATCGAGCTGCTCGCCTTCAACCTGAAGGCGGCCGGCTTCGAGCCCATCACCGCGCGCACCGGGCGCCAGGCGCTGACCGCGCTGGAGGCCTCGCCGCCGCCCGAGCTGGTCATCCTCGATCTGATGCTGCCCGATCTACCCGGCACCGAGGTGTGCCGGCGCATGCGCGCCGAGCCGCGCACCCACGCCATCCCGGTCCTGATGCTGACCGCGAAGTCGGAGGAGATCGACCGCGTGGTCGGCTTCGAGGTCGGCGCCGACGACTATGTGACCAAGCCCTTCAGCGTGCGCGAGCTGATGCTGCGCGTGCGCGCCGTGCTGCGCCGCAACGAGGCCGACCCCGCGCGCGCCGGCGGCGCGGCCAGGGCGGCCGACGACGCGCCCGAGGAGTTCGGGCGCCTGCGCATCGATCGCGGCGCGCACCGGGCCTGGGTCGATGACGCCGAGGTCACGCTGACCGCGCTCGAGCTGCGCCTGCTCACGCACCTCCTGGCCCGGCGCGGCCGGGTGCAGACGCGCGAGCAGCTGCTGGAGGACGTCTGGGGCTACTCGCCCGAGCTGACCACGCGCACGGTCGACACCCACGTCAAGCGCCTGCGCGAGAAGCTGGGCGCCGCTGCGGTGTACATCGAGACCGTGCGAGGGGTGGGCTATCGCTTCGCGGAGACCGCGACCCCGTAGGGCCGCGGGCTCCGCAGGGGGCTGGGTGGACTGCTACGCCTCCGCGGTCGGCGGCAGCGTCTCGTCGGCGTCGCCGCGCGCGACCTCGTCCTCCGAGTGCGCGCGCTTCTTCTGCTTGGCCACGCGCAGCCCGTCGAGGCGCGCGACCACGATGTCATAGCGCTTGTCCTCGCCCTCGAGCTCGTCGCCGCGCTCCTTGGTGGCATAGGCCAGGCGCACGTTGCGCCGCCTGGTCACGAACGGGTGCGGGTGCTTGCAGTTCTCGTCGAGGTCGGTCAGCACCTTCTCGCGCCCGGTCACCCGATCGTGCAGCACGATGCCCCGATCACCCTCGGGATCCTCGCGGTGGAAGACCAGGAAGCGGCCGTCGATGAAGAACGGGTGCTTGTCGAGGTGGCCACCGGGCGACACCTTCTCGACCTGGCCGCTGTCGACCAGCAGCGTGTAGATGTTGCTCTCGGTGGCGTTCTCGGAGCCCTCGTAGGCGTGGAACGCCAGCTCCAGGCCGTCGGCCGACCACGACGGGTGGCAGTCGTTGCGGTGCGCGTCGAAGGTCAGCTGGCGCCGCGCCTGCGTGACCACGTCGAGCAGGAACAGGTGGAAGTTCGCCGGCGAGCCCTCGTCGGAGAAGTAGGCCACGAAGCGCCCGTCGGGCGAGTAGCTGGGGTGCTTGAAGCTGTGCTTGCCGTCGCCGAGCAGCTTCTTGGCCGTGCTGGGGCCGCCCAGGACCTCGACCTCCCAGATCTCCCACGGCTTGTCGTTGCCCTGCTGCCAGCGGTAGGCGATGCGATGGCCGTCGGGGTGCCAGCAGGCCTGGGTCTTGTTGCCGGGGCCGTCGGCGACCACGGCGGCGAAGCGGCCGCGCCGATCGGTGACCACGATGTCGATGGCGCCGTAGACCCCGGCGTAGAACGCGAGGTGGCGACCGTCGGGTGCCCAGGCCGGGTGCTCGTGGCTGACCACGCCCCCGGTGATGCGACGCTGGCGGCGCAGCTGGATGCGGTCCCAGTCGATCTTCTTGTTGCCGTTCTTCTTGTGCCCCATGCGCGTCCCTCCCCTTGGGACCGTCGATTGAAACCGCCACCGTCACCGCCGTCAATCGCAACCGTCACCGCACACGGATTTGTCACAATCGCCCGCGGCCACGGCGCTGCGGTACCATGCGGGCGATGCGCATCGGCGCCCTCGACCTGGGATCGAACTCGTTTCACCTCATCGTGGCCGACGTCCGCGCCGACGGCGCGTTCGAGATCATCCACCGCCAGAAGGAGATCGTGCGCATCGGCGAGCGCACCCTGACCGGCGGCGTGATCCCCCCGGACGTGTTCCGGCGCGCGCTCGACGCCCTGCGCAGCTTCAAGCAGATCGGCGAGCGCCTGGCCTGCGACGCCTTCATCGCGGTCGCCACCAGCGCCATCCGCGAGGCGGTCAACGGTGGCGACTTCGTGCGCGCGGTGCGCGACGACCTCGGCATCGAGGTCCAGGTCGTGCGCGGTGACGAGGAGGCGCGCCTCATCTACCTGGGCGCGCGCGCCGCGCTCGACTTCAAGAACGGCCCCGGCCTCATCATCGACATCGGCGGCGGCTCGATGGAGGTCATCGTCGCCGACGCCCGCGAGTGCTACTACACGCGCAGCCTCAAGCTCGGCGTGCTGCGCCTGTCCGAGGCCTTCGTGGCCCACGATCCCATCGAGGCCGCCGAGCGCACCCGGCTGGTGGCGCACATCCACCAGACCCTGGATCCGGTGGCCGCCAAGGTGCACGCGCTGGGCTTCTCGTTCGTGGCCCTGACCTCGGGCACCGCGCACTCGGTCGCCGCCCTCAGCGAGGGCCGCACCAGCGGCGGCCCCGGCGACGGCCCCAAGCGCCTCAAGCGCGCCGACGCCCAGGCGGTCGCCGACCTGGTGTGCAAGCTGCCCACCGCCGAGCGCATGAAGCTGCGCGGCCTCGATCTGCGCCGCGCCGACACCATCGTGCCCGGCGCGGTCCTGGTCGCCACCCTGATGGAGGTCTTCGGCGGCGAGGCGCTGCTGTGCGATCGCGCGCTGCGCGAGGGCATCATCGCCGACTATGTCTCCAAGCACCGCTCCGGCCTGACCATCGAGGAGGAGGTGCCCGATCTGCGCCGGCGCTCGGTGCTGTCGCTGGCGCGGCGCTGTCGCTCGCCCGAGGTGCACTGCTTCCACGTCGCGGGCCTGGTGCGTTCGCTGTTCCGCCAGCTCGAGGCGCTGCACAAGCTCGACGAGAAGGATCTCGAGATCCTGGAGTTCTCCGCGCTCTTGCACGACGTCGGCATGCTCATCGGCAGCTCGCACCACCACAAGCACGCGCACTACCTCATCACCAACGACGAGCTGCGCGGCCTCAGCCCCGACGAGATCCGCATCATCGCCTGCGTGGCGCGCTACCACCGCAAGGCCACCCCCAAGAAGGAGCACGAGGAGTTCGCCCGGCTGTCCGACAAGCAGAAGAGCCGGGTCACCCGCATGGCGGCCCTGCTGCGCATCGCCGACGGCCTCGACCGCAGCCACCGCGGCGTCATCAAGGCGGTGCGCTGCCGCGACCGCGGCCGCACCGTCGAGATCACGCTGTTCACCAGCGGCGACTGCGAGCTCGAGCTGTGGGGCGCCCGGCGCAAGGCCGATCTGTTCACCGGCACCTTCGACCGCAAGCTGGAGTTCCTGGTCCAGCCCGCGCTCAGCGACGACGACGGCGACGCCGACGCCGCCAGCGCCAGCAGCCTGCCGCGGCTGACCGGCACAGGTCTCTGACCGCTGAGCGCTGATCGCCGCCCCACCGCCAGCAGGCGCTTGCACCCCGGGCGCGCTTCCCCTATAAGGGGCGCACCATGGCCAAGCCGAACAAGGGTTCCAAGGTCCGAAACCGCAAGAAGACCGCGAAGCTGAAGGCGAAGCGCAAGGCCAAGCTGCGCCGCGCTCACGGCAAGTCGCTGACCCCCAAGCAGCGCCGCAAGCTGATCGGCAAGCGCGTCGTGGGTCGCAGCCGCACCCGCATCAAGCACCGCGGCCGCAACCGCAGCACGCGCAAGGGCGCCCCCAAGGGCCGCAAGCGCGTCATGACCGCCCGCACCCGCTGATCCCCGCGCCACTTCCGAGCCTCGACCGAGAGGGCCCCGCGCTGAGCGATGGGCGCTCTCGGTGGCATTTTCGGCCCGCTCAGTCGTCGTCGGTGATGACGACCGTGACCATCCGCGGCGTCAGCCCCATGCTGGACACGGTGACGGTCACGGTCTCGCTGATGGCGTTGGCGTCCTGCAGCGCGGTCACCGTGATCGGAACCGAGCCAGGGTAGAAGGCGCTCGTGTAGGCATAGCTCGTGGGGTCGACGCCGAGCGCGGTCGCATCCGAGCTGGCGAAGTCGATCGTCACGGTCGACGCCGGACGGCTCTCCAGGCGCACCTGGAAGGCGGCGCTGGCCCCCTCGGTCAGCCGCACCATCACGGGCGTCGGCAGCAGGCTCTGCTCGCTGTGGTCGTCGTGGGTGACCCCGACGCTGGTCACGCCCCAAGGTGCTTGCAGCAGGAGCGAGGTCGCCTCCCACTGGAGGTCGTCGTCCTCGGGGTGGCCCGTCACCGTGAGGAGGTGCGGGTCCGCATGGTCCGCGGGTGTGAAGCGCAGGGTCGACGGGCTGACCGTGGCAACCGTGGCATCGGCGCTGCGGACGTCGACGACGACCTCCGCGAGAGGTGGCTGCGAGAGACGGACCGACAGCGTCTCGACCGGGGCCGCCCCGCTGAAGTCCCGGAAGCGCAGAAACAGCTGCGCCGGGGTGACCTGCAGCTCCGGGTGATCGTCATCGACGACGGTGACGGCGATGTCGTGGCTCGCGACGCCCTGCCCGCTGAGGTGCACGACCGCCTGCCGGGGCGCGATGTCGGCGTCGTCGACCCCTCTGACCAGGACACGCTGGGGCGTCGCGAAGTTGCCGGCGTAGAAGCTCAGCGACCGGGGCTGGACCACGACCAGGACCCCAGGCGGTGTCGCCGTGATGTCGACGTTGACGGTGCCGGTTGGCGCGCTGGCCAGGCTGACGTCGAACCTGGTGCCCTGGTTCTCGGTGACCTCGAGGCTCGCGGGCGCCAGCAGCGTCAACAGCTGGGCATCGGGCGCCGCCGCGTCGACCATGGCGTCCCTCGCCCCCTCGTCGTCGCCACAGCCGGCCAGCGCGAGCAGCCCCGCCGTCGCCAACCCCACCCGGGCCCACCGTCCACGCATGAGGATGATGATAGCGTGGGGCAAGCACATGCGCGCCACCCTCACCATGGCCATGGCCATGGCCATCGCCATCGCGTGCCTCGGCATTTTCGCCGCAGGCTGTGGCGGCGCGGGCACGGCCGACCAGGCCGACGACGCCGGCCTGCACAGCGTCGTGATCACGCACCCGGTGCAGCCGCCGCTGCCGCCCGCCACCAGCTGCGAGGTCGCGGTCGGGCAGGCGCCCGCGGGCGGCGCCGCCCACGTGGCGCTGTGCAGCCCGCTCGGCTTCGACACCCGGCCGCCCAGCCACGGCGATCACTACCCCATCTGGGCCGACTTCAAGAGCTATGACGCCCCGGTGCCGTGGGGCCACCTGGTGCACGATCTCGAGCACGGCGCGGTGGTCATCGCCTATCGCTGTGACGCCGCCTGCCCCGACCTGGTCGCCGCGCTGACGGGCCTCATCGCCGACCGCCCGGCCGACCCGCTGTGCACCGGGACGCGCGCACGCAACCGCATGATCCTGGTGCCCGATCCGACCCTCGACGTGCCGCTGGCCGCGGTGGCGTGGGGCCACGTCTACCGCTCGAGCTGCCTCGACCGGCCGTCGCTCGGCGCCTTCATCGACGCCCACTACGGCCACGCCCCCGAGGATCTGTGCGCCGGCGGCGCCGACGGCTCGCAGGGCGCCGGCTGGTGCCCTTGACCGCCGTCAGGTCCGACGCCCACCAGCCGCCCATCATCGGGGGTGATGAAGCGCATCTCCGAGTCGAGCGCGCGCCGCTTCCTGCTCTGGTTCTTCGACGCGCCCCGGAACGACCCCTATGTCTCGCTGACCTTCGACGTCAACGTCGAGCCGGCGCTGGGCTTCCTCGACGCCTTCAAGCGCGAGCATGGTGAGCAGCAGCGCATCGGCCTGCAGCACCTGATGACCAAGGCGGTGGCGCGCTGCCTGGGCCAGGTCGCGCCGCTCAACGTCAAGGTGTTCGGGCGCCGGATCTACCAGCTCGATCGCGTCGACATCGCGATGCCGGTGCACCTCGGCGCCGCCGACAGCTCGGGCCACGACGAGACCGGGGTGCTCATCCTGCGCGACGCCGACAAGAAGTCGCTGCTCGAGATCGCGCGCGAGACCCGCAGCAGCGCGCGCGCCGAGCGCAGCGGCGCGGCCAGCGCCGGCGGCTCGGCCACCCTGCGGCGCTGGGCCAGGCACATCCCGCGCGGCGTCATGTACGCCGGCCTCGAGGTCACGCGCACCCTGCTGCAGCACCCGCTGACCTACGGCCTGCTGGAGGGTCGCCTGGGCGCCTCCAGCGCGGTCACCAACGTGGGCGCGGTGTTCAGCCTGCCCGCGGGCGCCCGCTTCCGCGCTGGCTCGGCCTCGCTGCCCGCCAAGGCGGGCCACTTCGCCTCGGTGTTCGGCGTCGCCCCCATCGAGCGCGCCGCGGTCATCGAGGACGGCGCCATCGTCAGCCGCAAGGTGCTGCCCGTGATGATGATGGTCGACCATCGCGCCATCGACGGCGTCCTGATGGCCAGGGCGGGCGCCGCGGTGGCCGCCGCGCTGCTCGACCCCACGTCGCTGACGCACTGACAGCTCACGGCACCAGGTGGGTGCGGAAGTCGACCCGGGCCGCGCGCACGCTGGCGGCCAGCTCCTCGACGTCCGAGTGCGCGAACGGCGCCACCCGCGTGGCGTCGACCAGCGCGAGGCGCATGTCCTGGGCCGAGGCGTAGCGCTCCTCGGGCAGCGGGCGCAGCGCGCGCGCGACCACGGCGACGATCTCCTCGGGCACGTCGGTGCGCACGCCGGCCAGCGGCCGCACCTCGCCGCGCGAGACCTCGCCGAGGACCTTCTGCTGGCTGCCCTCGTGCAACCGGTGGCCGGCCAGCGCCTCCCACAGCACCACGCCCATGGCATAGAGGTCGGTCAGGGTGCTGGAGACCCGGCCCTCGATGATCTCGGGCGCGAAGTACGACAGCTTGCCCTTCACGATGCCGGGCGAGGTCGACCGCGCCTTGCGCCCGCGCGCCCGCGCCACCCCGAAGTCGGCCAGCTTGACCCGACCCGACGCCGACAAGAGGATGTTCTCCGGCGAGATGTCGCGGTGGATGATGGGGCTGAGCTGGCCATCCTGGGTGTGCTGGTGCGCCACCGTGAGGCCGGCCAGGGCGTCGGCGATGATGCTCGACACCAGCAGCCACGAGGTGTGCCGGTGCGCCCGGGTGTGCGCCCGGGTCCACTCGCCCAGGTTGAGGCCGTCGACCCACTCGAAGACCAGGTAGAACAGGCCGGCGTCGTCCTGGCCGGCGTCGATCATGCGCACGATGTGCGGGCTGTGCAGCGCCGCGCCGATGCGGCCTTCGTCCTGCATCATCTCGAGGTAGACCGGATCTCCGGCATGCTCGGGGCGCAGGATCTTGATGGCCACCACGTCCTGGGTGGTCTGATCGATGGCCCGGTAGATGGTGGCCATGCCGCCCTCGGCGAAGCGGTCCAGGAGTGCGTAGCGGTGCTTGATCTTCATCGCCCCCTCCTGAGCCCAGCCTGACGTCGACGCTAGCGCCGCCGTTGATCACCGTCAAACCGCTACCAGGTGATGCGCTGCGCCCCGGTCAGCCAGCGCCACAGGCCGACCACCGCGGCCGCGTTGAGCGACACGAAGGTCCAGCACAGGCCGAGCAGCAGGCCCCCGATGCCACCGGCGCCGCCGCCCTTGCCCCCGCCGCGCTCGCGCAGCGCCCCGGCCAGCGCGCCCACATAGGCGACACCCTGCGCCACCAGCGGCGCGCGGTACAGCACGCTGCCGTTGGCCACCAGCCAGATGTTGCAGCCCAGCACCGTCAGCAAGGCCCACGGCACCAGCAGGCGAAACACCTTGTGGCACCACAGCTGCCACCACAGCGGACCCAGGCCCGGCACCAGCAGGCGCGGCGCGCGCGCGAACAGCTGGTAGTTGCCCGCCAGCGTGCGCGCCTTGCGGCCGAACTCGCGCCGGGTGTCGGCGGTGCGATCGAAGGCCTGGGCGTCGGGTTCGAACAGGATCCGCTTGCCGCCCTGGCGCACGCGCAGCGGGATCAGCATGTCGTCGAGCACGGTGTCGGCCGGGATGTCCTGCCACAGCTCGCGCCGCATCACGTACAGCGCGCCCGAGACGCCCAGCGTCGAGTCGTAGCGCCCCTCGTGCTTGCGGATCCAGGCCTCGTACAGCCAGTACGCCCCGGCCCCGCCCGCGCCCTCCAGGCGCAGCTCGCCGCCGACCACGCCGACCGCGGGATCCTTCAGCGCCGCCACCAGCGCGCGCAGCGCCCCCGGGTCCAGGCGCTGGCGCACGTCGTTCATCAGCAGCACCTCGCCCCGGGCCAGGGCGACCGCGGCGTTGAGCGCGCTCGGCTTGCCGCTGCGCCGCTCCTGCGCGACCACGCGCAGGCGACCGCGCCAGACCTCGCCCTCGGCGGCGGCGGCCAGCAGCGCGCGCGAGTCGTCGCTGGAGCCGTCGTCGACCGCGATCAGCTCCAGCCGCTCGGCGGGCCAGTCCAGGTCCGCCAGCGTCGCCAGCTTGGCCGGCCAGGCCGCGGCGGCGTCATGGCCCGCGACCACCACGCTCACCATGGGCCAGGCGGCACGCTCGGCGGGCAGCCCGCGGATGGCCCCGCGCGCGCGCAGCCGCGCCAGCAGCGCGATCAGCACCGGATAGCCGGCATAGGTGAAGCCGACGAAGCCCAGCCCCAGCCAGAACAGCCACGTCCCCAGGCCGCCTGGCACGCTAGCTCACTCGGGCAGGACCGAGAACGGCTGCGTGTTGTCCTTGCGCTTGACGCCGCCGTCCAGCCCGAAGCACACCGCGGTCAGGTCGTCATACTGCGGCGCCGCGCCCACGAAGGTGCGCACGCCCTCGACCACCTTGCTGAGCGCCGCCTCGGCGCCCCCGGCGGCCTCGCCCAGCGCGGCCTGCACCGGCTCGAAGCCGAGCTGCGCGCCCGCGGCGTTGGTGGCCTCGACCACGCCGTCGGTCATCATCAGGACCACGTCACCCAGGCCCAGGGTGTGGGTCTCCTGCTCGAAGCTCGGGTTGTCGAGCACGCCCAGCGCCAGGCAGGCGTTGTCGAGCCGCTCGATCACCGGCGCCGGACGCGCCGCCGCCACGTGCGGCGCCGCCGGACGCGGCAGCCCGGCCGGTCGCGCGCGCCGCACCAGCGGCGGCAGGTGGCCGGCGTTGCACAGCGTCATGGTGCGCGCCTGGGTGTCCAGCACCACGTAGCACGCGGTCACGAACAGCCCCTCGTAGCCGGCCGAGGCCAGCGACGAGTTGGCCTTGGCCATGATCACGCGCGGCTCCGACTCGGTTGCGGCCAGGATGCGGAACTCCGAGGTGATGCGCGCCATCAGCAGCGCCGCGCTGACGCCCTTGCCCGAGACGTCGCCGATCAAGATCCCGATCCGCGTCGGCCCCAGCGGGATGAAGTCGTAGAAGTCGCCACCGATGGCCATCGCCGGCACGTACTCGGCCGCGAACTGCCAGCCCGGCATCGGCGGCGGCGTGTGCGGCAGGAAGCGGCGCTGGATCTCCTTGGCCAGCTCGACGTCGCGCTTGAGGCGCTCGCGCACCAGCAGCTCGGCGTGCATCTCGGCGTTCTGCAGCGCGATGGCGGCCTGGGTCGCGATGCCGACCAGGAGGTCGAGGTCGGCGCGCTCGAACGGCGTCGCCAGGTCGGCCGAGGTGATGTGGATGACGCCCAGGACCTCGCCGCGCACCAGCAGCGGGGCCGACATCATCGAGTACATCGAGGCCCCGGTGACGTGCGAGCGCCAGTGCGGCGACGACGGCTCCGGCGTGGGCACGAAGCTGGGCTCGCCGACGACCTCGGGATCCAGCTTCTTGGCCGCGCGCAGCCGGGTCGGGGTGCGGCGCCGGTAGCTGGCCGACCCGCCCTGGGTCAGCATGCTCGAGGTCTCCTCGTCGCCGCCGAAGATGACGGCGCGCTTCTTCTCGAGCACCTCGTTCACGATGGTCCGCGAGATCAGGATCTCGCCCGGCTCGGCCTCGCCCTGCTTGCGCCGCACCGTGCGCGGCACCAGCTCGCCGGTCTTCTTGTCGACCGACATGATGACGCCGCGATCGGCCTGCGTGAACACGCTCAGCATGTGGCCGAGGATCTCGCGCAGGAGCTCGTCCTGATCGAGGATGGTGCCGATGGTGGCCGCCACCGCGTACACCGTGCGCAGGCGCTCGTAGGCCTGCACCAGGGCGTCGCGCGTGTGCGTCGCGCGGACCTCGCGCGTCAGCAGCGGGTTCTGCGCGGCGTCGATGCGATCCTTGATCGGCACCTCGCCGCCCATCGGCCCCTGATCGACGACGGTGACGATGTGGCCGAGCTCGGAGAAGCCGCGGCGCTGCTTCTCCTCGAACCTGAACTTGCTGCGCGCGATGCGGATCTCGTCCTGGGCGCGCAGGGTGTGGCGCACCACCAGGTTCTCGTTCACGAAGGTGCCGTTGCCGGAGCCGAGGTCCTCGATGATGAACTGCTCGCCCTCGCGCACGATGCGGCAGTGCTGGCGCGACACCGTGGGGTCCGACACCCGCACGTCGCAGCGCGACGAGCGACCGATGATGCAGATGGTCTCGAGCGGATAGCGGCCGCCGGCCTCGGGGCCTTCTGTCGCGACCAGGATTGCCATTTCGGGAGGTGGCCTCGCTGCACCGCGCGCGCTAGCGCGGGAACTTGGCCACGGCCTCCTCGATGGTGGGGTGGATGTCGAAGGCGCGGTCGAGCCTGAGCAGGCGGAAGATCTCCTTGGGCTGCGCGGTCACGCCGGCGACCTTGACGTCCCCCGACAGCGCGCGCACGCGCTTGAACAGCGACACGATGGCGCCCACGCCCGAGCTGTCGATCAGGGTCAGCCCGGACAGGTCGACCACGACCGCCGTCTTGCGCTCGCTGACGATGTTGTCGATCTCGGGCTTCAGCTCCGGCACCGTGATGGCGTCGAGGTTGCCCTTGAGGGACAGCACCAGCACATTTCCGCGCACTTCCTTGGTGAAGGTCAGCATCTTGTCCTCGGGCCGTCCGTCCTAGTGCACATCGCCATGGTCCTGATCCAGATTTCGCACCAGCGTCAGCACGTTGGCCTGGTCGCCATCGCCGCGCTGATACTGCACCTCGCTCATGAAGGAGCGCATGATGAAGAGGCCGTAGCCGCCCTCGGCGACATCGCTGCCGACCCCGCTCAGGTCGGGGGCCGAGATGTGGTCCGGGTCGAAGCCAGCGCCGCGATCCATCAGGCGTAATACGATTTTGCCAGGCAGAAGCTCCACCTCGATGTCGGCCCCGCCGGGCTCGCGGCCCTTCCAGCCATGCTTGACCAGGTTGTTGAAGGCCTCGTTGAAGGCCGACAGCACCTCGTCGGCGGTGCCCGAGCGCGCCTTGCGCTGCTGCTCGAGCTGGATGCACACGCTGTGCACCAGGGCGCCCACGGCGTCCCGGTAGGCCAGGCGTGCGGGCACGCTGATCCGGATGCGCCCGCTGCCGACCCCCGACATGTCGCGCATTATTGCAGCCTTGACGAGCGCGCACAACGCCGTGAACATCTGGCCATGGACGGCAAGGTCCGGCTGGTCAAGCGCGCGGTCGATCTCATCGGGGGGGCAGTGGGCCTGGCGCTGACCGCGCCGCTGTACCCGGTCATCGCGGCGGCCATTCGCCTCGACTCACCGGGACCCATCTTTTACCGGCAAAAGCGCGCAGGAATGCTGGGGCCCGACGGCGACCACACCACGGTCCCGACCTTCGAGATGTTCAAGTTCAGGACCATGCGCACCGACGCCGAGAAGGTCAGCGGCGCGGTCCTGGCCCGGGCCGGGGACCCCCGCATCACGCGGGTCGGAAAGTTCCTCAGGAAGACCCGCCTCGACGAGATCCCGCAGTTCCTGAACGTCCTCAAGGGCCAGATGAGCATCGTCGGCCCGCGCCCCGAGCGCCCCGAGCTGATCAAGCACCTGGCCCTGGCGGTGCCCATGTTCCACGAGCGCGCGCGCATGGTGAAGCCCGGCATCACCGGCCTGGCCCAGATCGAGCTCGACTACACCGGCCGCATCGGCCCGTCGAACCCGCTGTTCGCGCACAAGGACGAGCTCATCAATCCCTTCAAGCTCGACGGCGTCGACGACTCCGACGCCGACGACATGCGCACCAAGATGCTGTTCGACTTCGCCTACGCGGCGACGCTGGAGAACTTCTGGGAGTGGGTCAAGCTGGAGAGCAGGATCATCGTGAAGACGCCGATGATCATGGTGCTGGGGCGCGGCCGGTAATCGCCCGGACAAACAGGCCACAGGGCACAGGTCACAGGCCACAGGCGATGAGCAATGCCGGAGGCTCTGTCACCTCGGTCGGGGGTACAGACCGGGCACATCGGTGGCAAAGTAGACCGGCTACGTCGGTGACAGCTCCGAAAGTGCCTGTTCCCTGTGGCCTGTAGCCTGTGGCCTGTGTGTCCGGGATCTCCGGCTAGGACGCCTTCGCGGTGCGCGTCGCCAGCAGGCGGCGGGCCGCGGTGGTCAGGCTGCGCGCGCCGTCCTTCTTGAGGCGGGTGTAGACCATGTCGAGGTGGGCGTTGATGCGGAAGTTCTCTTCCTGGATCCAGACCGGGTTCGGCTCCCAGCGCGAGTCGGGCAGCTGGATCAGGGCGACCTCCTCGAGGGTCAGGCCGGAGCGCAGGATCCAGGCGTGGATCGGGCCCGAGGTCACGGTGCCCAGACGGATGAGGTTGTTCTCGCGGTGGATCTGATCGACCAGGTCCTGGCGGCCGCTGAGCTGGATCAGCTTGGCCATGGCGCACAGCTGGCCGAGCTCGTCGATGAAGACGTTGGCCAGGCCGTCGACGCCGCGGTTGCGCGGGTAGATCTGGGCCTGGCGATAGGCGCGCAGCCGGGCCAGGGCGATGGCGCGACGGCGCGCCAGCTCTTTCTTGGCGGCGGCGGGCGACATGGCGTCGATGGGGTCGGCGACGACCACGGGGGCGTCGGGGCGCGTGGTCGGGTTGGGCGCGACCGGGACTGACGGCGCCGGCACCGGCTCGATGTCGACCGGCTGCGCGCCGCCGCCGGGGTCGGGATTGGCCGCGTCCCACCCGGGAGGGGGCGCGGTGAAGCCCTTCGCGCCCGCGGCCGGAGCGAAGGAGAAGGAGAAGATTGACAGGGCGAGCAGCGCGCCACCGAGGAACTTTCTGAACCGAGTGCTCATGAGCAGTCGAAACGCGCGCAAATTCCGCGGGATCTAACGAGTTTGCGTGTAAAAACCGTGAAAAACGGCTGAATTTGTGGTCACAGCCCCTGGAGACGGAACGGAACAGCGCTCCTCGAAGCTTCGCTCCGAGGGGGCTGACGCGACTGGCCATTGGTCCGACCACCCGGCTGGACGAGTAGCCAGGCCTGCGGACGCCAGTGCGCACACAACTGCCTGAAACCATGGGCATTCGCAAATGGCACCAAGGTTGCGATAGCCGCGCCCATGCGTCTCCCGATCCGCGCCTCTGCCCTGCTGCCCCTGACCGGCCTGCTCATGACCGCGCCGCTGCTGCCCGCCTGCGGCACCGGCGAAGCCGACACCGAGGTCGGCGAGCTCGAGCAGCCCTTCACCAGCGACGTCGCCACCCTGCTCGACTTCGAGTTCGACGGCGAGCTATCGACCACGTCGATCGTCAGCCCGAAGACGCAGATCAAGGCGCAGCTCATGTACACCGTGGGCCACATCAACGCCGAGCCCGGCGTGGCCCGCCTCGAGCGCGCGACGCTGACCAACATCACCACCGCGGCGCTGGGCGGCGGCCTGTACCGCGTGCGCTACCACGCCAAGCTCCCGGTGGCCTGGGGCCACAAGACGGATCTGCCCACCAGCTACGCCTTCACCCTGCCCCGCCGCGTCGACACCACCGGACAGTCGGCCTTCACCACCCGCTACGGCCAGCTGTGCAACGACGGCGAGGACTCCTCGGTCAACGCCGGCAACTACTGGTACCACTACCGCCCGGGCGCCTGCGAGCTGGCCGCCCCCGACGTCGTGCGCACCACCGCCACCGTGCGCGTCAGCGATCAGAACGCGGTCGCGAAGTATCCCGAGTTCCACAAGGTGTGGGAGGACGGCGCGCTCACCGTGCTGGCCGTTTTCGGCAAGTATGAAGAGGGCGCCACCAGCCCGAGCGACGCCGGGATCTCGGCCTACAACGCCTTCGTGGCCGCGATGCGCAGCGCCTATCCCGACGCCACCGTCGCCACCTCGTCGATCACCGGCATGACCGAGACCTCGTTCGTGCGCGGGCAGATGGGCAACCGCCTCGGCGTGGTCGCGCTGCTGGTCGACGGCGTGCGCGTGGCCCCCGCGGCCTTCGACAAGCGCTACGCCGAGCTGTCGCCCGGCGCCGACCTCATCATGTACAACGGCCACGCCGGCCTGGGCGCCAACATCCGCGCCCTGGCCACCAAGGGGCGCTTCTTCCCCGGCAAGTACCAGATCGTCTTCTTCAACGGCTGCGACACCTTCGCCTACCTCGACGAGACGCTGGCCAAGACGCGCGCGGTGCTGAACCCGACCGACGTGGCGGGCACGCGCTACATGGACGTGGTCGCCAACGCCATGCCGGCCTACTTCCACGATCTGGCGCCCGACTCGATGGGCCTCATCCGCGCCCTGATGAGCCCGGCCTCGCCCGACAGCTACGCGCGCATCTTCCGCGCGGTGGACCCGGTCCAGGTCGTGGTCGCGGTCGGCGAGGAGGACAACGTCTTCAACGCCAGCTACGACCCGGGCATCGACTGGGCCGGCTTCGGCGCCAGCGACGCGGTCGGCTACCGCGAGACCAAGTCGTACACCACGGACACCCTGCCCGCGGGCACCTATGTGTTCGCGCTGACCCCCGACGTCGCGGTGGCCGGCGGCGACGCCGACCTGCGCGTGCGCGTCGGCGCGGCGCCCACGCTGACCACGACCTACCGCTGCAAGAGCTACCTCTACAACTCCAACGAGCGCTGCGTGGTCAAGCTGACCGCCCCGGCCAAGGTCTACATGACGGTCACCGGCGACGTCGCCGGCTCGAGCCGCTATGTGGTCTCGGGCTTCGAGGATCCCGCGGCGCGCTAGTTGGCCATTGCGGCGTTGATCCGACCCCCCTCCCGGGTGTAGCAAAGCAGGTCGACTGGCAAGAAAGGGTGCCAAGGGACGTAGTTTCCCGCGTCCCACAGTCTTGGCACCTTGGGCCCGTCCTCGGGAGGTCGTATGAGGTCCCTGCTTCGCTCGCCTCGCTTCGGTATCGTCAGCACTTTCCTGGCTTCGGCGCTGGTCCTCGTGGTGGCCGCCTGCGGGCCGGCCGCAACCGGCGGCTCGCGCGGCGACTCCGGCATGACGGCCGACGGCGGTCCCACCGTGGACGGCCAGCTGAGCGGCGACGGTGGAGACGTCGACGGCAGCATGAGCATGCTGTGCCCCACCGGCTGTACGCTGGGCGCCAAGAGCTGTGACGGCGCCGGCGTGCGCACCTGCGAGGTGTCGGGCATGTGCACCGACTGGTCGGCCCCGGTGGCCTGCGGCGGCGCGACCCCGGTGTGCTCGGGCGGCCTGTGCGTCGCCACCTGCAGCTCGCAGTGCACGCTGGGCGCGAGCTACTGCTCGAGCGGCGGCGTGCGCACCTGCATCGCGGCGGCCTCGGGCTGCAACGACTGGTCGACGTCGGTGACCCCGTGCGGCACCGGCAACGTGTGCAGCGGCGGCGGCTGCGTGGCCGCGTGCAGCGATCGCTGCGCGACCGGCGCCAAGCAGTGCACCGGCGTCGGCGTGCAGAGCTGCGAGCGCAAGGCCACCGGCTGTCTCGACTGGTCGGATCCGGTGCCGTGCACCGGCGGCAACGTGTGCTCGATGGGCATGTGCCAGGCCACCTGCAGCAACGCCTGCGCGGCCGGCGACAAGCGCTGCGTCGGCGGTGATCAGGTCCAGAGCTGCGACGTGCAGGCCTCGGGCTGTCGTGACTGGTCGCCGGCGCAGCTGTGCCCGGGCGGCCAGACCTGCAGCGGCAACATGTGCATGCCGTGCGTGGACGGGACCATGCGCTGCGCGGCCGGCGGCGCCGCGGTCGAGCGCTGCATGACCGGGACCTTCACCCAGGTGCAGTCGTGCCCGTTCGGGTGCGGCGGCGGCATGTGCTCGACCATGGTGACGTGCACGCCGGGCGCATATCGCTGCAACGGCCTGGCCACCGAGGTGTGCAACTCCAGCGGGACGGCGTACCTGACCACCTCGACCTGCGCGGTCAGCTGCACCGCGGGGCTGTGCACCGGCGCGTGCACCCCGGGGGCGAAGCGCTGCAACGCCGCCACCGTCGAGACCTGCAACGGCGCGGGCACCGCCTGGACGGTGACCGACACCTGCGCCAGCGGCTGTGACGGCGCGACCTCGCAGTGCGCGCTGGCGACCCTGACCGTCGCGGCCAACACCGACATGAACGGCGTCGTGGTGGTCAACGGGCCGGTGATCGTGCGCTCGGGCGCCACGCTGAGCTCACCGAGCGGCGACCTCACCATCCGCGCCACGTCGATCACGGTCGAGCTGGGCGGCACCATCGCGGTCGCGCCAGTGGGCATGACGCCGGAGGGTTCGGGCACCGGCACGCCGGGCGGCTCGGGCTATGGCGGCTATGGCGGCGGCTATGGCACCCAGGGTGGTTCGCCGATGTACGCCAGCGGCAGCAGCCCGGGGCCGGCGTTCGGCTCGGCGCTCGACTCGGTGGTCGCGCAGGGTGGCCAGGGCGGGCTGGGCTACAACTCCACCCCGGGCGGCAAGGGCGGCGGCGTCATCCGGCTGCTGGCCGACACCATCATGATCGCGGGCACCGTGACGGCCAACGGCGCGCCGGGCAACACCGCGCAGGGCAGCTCGGGCGGCGGCTCGGGCGGTGGGATCTTGATCGCGGCGCCCGACCTGACCATCAGCGGCAGCGTGTCGGCGACCGGTGGGCTCGGCGGCGGCGGCTCGTACATGGGCGGCACCGGCGGCCTCGGCCGCGTCAAGCTGCTGGGCGCGACGCGCAACGTCACCGGCACCGTGAACGGCCAGCGCACCGACGGACTGCTGCCGCCGCTGCAGATCACGTCGAGCACGCACCCCGATCCGTCGCTGATCTACAACGACGACTTCCCCGCGGTGGCGCTGACCTGGGCGCGCGCCTTCCCGTCGCGCCAGGGCTACTACTTCCTGGCCAACACCTCGGCCAACACGGTGCCGACGCCGGCCAACGGCACCTTCGCGGCCAGCGAGCTGGCGTCGATCGATCGCTCGCGCCTGGTCAACGGGGCGAACTACTTCCACGTCTCCAGCGTCGACGCCACCTCGGCGGTCGGCACCGTGGAGACGCCGTTCAGGATCCGCGTCAACACCACAGCGCCGACCATCACCTCGTCGAGCCACGCCAGCCAGACCACCTGGTCGGCCAACCGCGACGTCTTCTACGCCTGGACCCTGCCGGTGGCCGACGCCAACGTGCGCGGCGTCTACTACATCCTGGATCGCTACGGCGACACCGTGCCCACGACGGCGACCGGGACCTTCCTGCCGGTGGCGCAGAAGCAGCTCTTGCGCAGCGCGCTGGACACCGGGATCTGGGGTTTCCACGTGGTATCGATCGACACCCGCGGCTACCTGACCAAGGCGGCGGCGCACTACCAGGTCCGCCTGGGCACCGACCCGGGCAACGGCGCCGTGCTGGGCCGCGTGGTCGGCCCGGGCGCCGCCAACGTCTCGGGCGCGACGGTGCGCCTGAACCGCGGCCTGTTCCCGGATCGCACGACGATCGCGGACGGCAGCTACAACTTCGGGACGATTCCGCTGGGCACCTGGGAGATCACGGTGTCGAAGGCCGGCTTCGTGACCCAGACCAAGACCGTCACCATCACCACGGGCGCGCCCAACGGGACGGTCGATTTCACTCTGGCTGCAGCCCCGTAGGGGCCGCAGCCAGAGTGTCCGGTTCCGTTTCCGGTTCCGGTTCCGGTTCCGGTTGCGGGTCCGGTTCCGGCTCCGGTCCGGTCAGCCCTCGGCGCGGGACTTCAGGGCGCGGTTCATGGCCTCGAAGTTGGCGCGGGTGTCGCGGTCGAGGAAGCGCTTCCAGAGCAGGGGCACCAGCAGGCCGCTGAAGTCCTCGCGGTGCACCAGGCGGGTGCGCGGGGCGGCGTCGTCGCCGATCGAGGTCAGGTGGAACTGGTGCTCGCCGGCGAACAGGCCGGGCAGGCTGCCCTTCCAGGCGAACTCGCGGCTGGCCTGGTAACGGCTGACCTTGGTGCGCAGCGTGATCGAGCGCTTGCCGCCGGCGCTGAGCTTGACGCGCAGCTTGCTGCCCAGGCTGGCGCTGCCCTTGATCGACAGCACGAAGGGGTTCCAGCTC
Source organism: Polyangia bacterium (assembly GCA_044229835.1). Taxonomy (GTDB): domain Bacteria; phylum Myxococcota_A; class Polyangia; order Haliangiales; family JADYYK01; genus JADYYK01. Next base: position 33,741 of record JBGASF010000051.1, read on the forward strand.
GGGTAGCTGGCGAAGTCCATCAGGTGGCGCCACACCTGCTCGGGTGGGGCCGCGATCTCGATCTGGGTCTCCAGGGTGCGCATGGGCCGAGGCATAGCATGGCGGCGGCATGATTCGCGGCGTCCCGCGTAGAATGGCGCCGATGTGGGCCAAGCATGTCACGTGGGTGGTGGTCGCGGCCGGGCTGGTCGGCGCGGCGGCGGGCGGGTGCAAGAAGAAGCGAGCCGGCAAGGTGGAGTCGCGCCGCACCGTGGCCGATGCCGGGCCGGAGGCGGCGGTGGATCCGCTGTTTCCGCACACCGCGGTCAGGCGGCTGCGCGCCGAGCCGCCACGGCAGGACCTGCCGCTGCCGAGCACCCTCGACGAGCTCGACGCGATGCGCGAGGGTGATCCCCGCTTCCCGGCTGCGCAGGTGGTCGAGGATCTCCTGTGCCTGGGCGACGCCGGCACGCGCGAGCGGCTGGGCAGCGCGCTGGCCAGGACGTCCGCGGCCGAGACCGCGCGCGTGGTGGGCGCATATGCGGACATGGAGCGCTATTGCAGCGATGCGTGCACCTGGGCAGTGGCGGCGCTGCCGGCGGCCAAGGCGGCCGAGCGGCAGCTCCTGTATCACCTGATCTCGCGCTGCCCGGGCGCCGAGATCGACACCCTGATGGCCGCCGACGATGTCCCTGCGGTGGCGCTGGTCAGACGCATCATGAACAGCGACCAGGACCCGGTGCCGTTCTCGGCGCGGCTGCTCGCGGCCACGCACAGCCTGGTGCTGGCCAACGACCCCAGCGCCGGCGACGCCATCCGCATGCTGGCCTGGACGCTGGATCCGCGCGCCGCGGCCGAGCTGCTCGCGCTGCACGCGCAGGTCAGTGACGCCGCGCTGCGCGACGACCTGGCGGCCGAGCTGAGCGCGTTCCCCGACCACGCCGGTGCACGCGCGGTGAACCGGCCGTTCTGCGCCGCGCACGCCGACGACCACCGCTGCAAGGAGCCGCACACCCGGCCGGCGCCGGCCACCGACGAGCCACAGCGCAGCGTCGCCGACGCCGAGGCCTGTCTGGCCCGCGGCGAGACCGACTCCTACGATCTCGCCGAGTGTCTGACCTTCCTGGCCCGCAAGGACCGCGCCCGCGCGGTGGCGGCGGCGCGCAAGCTGGCCAGCGACCCGCGCGTGAAGGACCGCCTGGCCGAGGTGGTGCACGCGCTCGATCGCTTCCCCGCCGAGGGCGCCCTGCGCGCACGGCTGGCCGAGCTGGGGCTGCTGGGCAGCCGCACGCCCCCCAGCGACGAGGCGCCGCAGACCACCGCCGAGTGGCTGCGCGCGACCGGGCGCAGCACCAGCTTCGACGTCGAGACCGGGATGTTCCCCAACCAGCACGACTCCCTGCTGAGGACGACCCTGGCGCCGCTGACCGGCGACGCGCTGGCCGGGGTGGTGTTCGGCGAGACGCCGCCGCGCGACCATGACGGCGGCAGCTATGTCCTCCAGGCCTGGATGGATGGCTGGCGCTACAGCGCCAGCGCCGAGAACCTGGGCGACTGGTACGACGTCGGCGCGGTGCTGGGCCTGGTCAACCACCTGCTCGCCGAGCGCGGGCGCGATCTGCGCTGCCTCACGCTGCCGACCGGGGATCAGACCACCACCGTGGCGTGCGGGCCGGCCGCGGGGCTGAAGGCCGCGCTGCGCGAGGGGCTGCTGGCCAGCGACGACCCCGACAGCGCGCGCGCCGCAGGCAAGGCGTTCGAGGACAAGGTCTTCGAGCAGCTGCAGAAGGAGGGTGGCGGGACCATCGAGCGCGATGTGCCGCTGGGCGCACCGTAGCGCTCAGGGCCAGGGCTGGGCGAGCTTCCAGGTGCCGGCGCTGGTGGTGACGCGGCCGGCGCTGGCGTGCGCGGCCAGCAGCGCGCCGACCTCGGCGGCGCCGAAGCGCACGTGGTTGCGCCAGTCGATCCACTCGATGATCTGGGCCGGGGTCAGCCCGGTGCCGGTGCGCGCGGCGGCCAGCGCGGCGAGCACCCACTCGGCGTCGGTCCAGCTGCGCTGACCCAGGCGCTTGCGGTGGCGGCGCAGCGTGGCCGGTGACACCCCGGCGCGCCTGCACACGCCAGCCAGATCACCGCTGACAAAGGCCGCGTCGATCAGGCGGCGCCAGTCGTCATCGCTGCGAGTGCGCGAGACGCGCGGGGCCATGGCGCATGATAGCAGGCCGGCTGCCGCGATCTGCCGCGCTGGGCGCGGGAACTGGTGCAAGACTGGTGCATGGGTCGAAGCAGCCGGCTGGTGATGGTGGGGGTCGCGGTGGCGATGCTGAGCCTGGGCGGCCGTCCCGCGCTGGCCCACCGCGACGACGACGACGACGACGACGCGGACGCCATCGAGCACGGCGACGAAGGCGACGCCTGCAACGGCTGGCTGGCGCCGCCCTGCGGCTGGTTCCTGCACAGCGGCCTGATGCTGGGCATGACCCACCATGGCAGCGGGCGCGGCGCCGGTGGCGTGGTCGGCGCCGAGGTCAGCGTGGTGCACCTCGCGGGTAGCGGCTGGTGGTACGGCGGCTTCGCCTCCGGCTCGTTCGACTTCGCCGACGACAACACCCGGCGCGTCAGCGTCGGTCCAGAGCTCGGCAAGATGTTCCTCGGCGGCGACCTCGGCTACACCTACGAGCCCGCGCGCAAGGATCCGCACGGCTACACCCTGCGCGCCATCATCACCTTCGGGCTGGCCGCGCTGTACGTCGGCGGCACCCACTTCCCGGGCGCCGCCGAGGAGACCACCCAGTTCGAGCTCGGCCTGCTGCTCAAGGTGCCGTGGAACTTCAGGCACCACAAGTGAAGCGCCACGTCGGCTAAGCTGCCGGCATGCACACGCGCGTCGTCCTCGCCGGGCTCGCCGCCGCCCTCCTGACCGCTGGCGCCGGGGCGGGCTGCACGCGCAAGCCACGGCCGCAGGCGTCGCCCAGCCCGACGGCGTCGCGGCCACCCGAACCACCATCGCCCCCGCCGTCACCGCCCTCGGCGCCGCCGCGCCGCGAGGCCGCGCCCGGCGTGTATCTGGCCATCTGCATGGGCCAGTTCGGCGGCGACTTCGCCAGCATCCAGGTCTATCGCTCGCCGTCCGGTGACGTCCATGTGCTGGAGCTCAGGCCCGACATCACCAAGGTGTCGCACCCGCCGACGGTCTTCTATGACCGGGACGGCGCCGAGGTCGGCGCCATCCCCGAGCGCCCCGTGGTGCCCGGCTCGGCCGAGGCGCTGGAGCTGGCCGCCATCCGCACCCGCGCGGTCGGAGACGCCAGCCTGGCCGAGGAGGTCTCGTGCCACAGCATGCTGCCGCGCGCGCTGAAGGCGCCAGGGCCGTGACGCCGCGTCGCCGGCGCGGCGATGCACCCTGAGCCTGCCGGTGGCGCTCAGCGCGGGCGCGCCCTGGGTCAGTCCTGGGGCCGGTACTTGTGCTCGCCGCGCCGGGCGCGGACCCGGTTCCAGGCCGCCAGACAGTCGCGGTGGGTCTTGCCCTGGTTGCGGGGATCGGCGTGGTAGTCACGCGTGAACTGGTTGTACTCGAACTGCGGCGCGATCTCCGGTCGCCAGGCGCCGGCGCGCCGGAGGGCGTCCTGGCGCTGCCACTCCTCGGCGATCTGGCGGAAGCTGACGCCGGGGTGGGCCTTGATGAAGTCCTGCAGCGGCACCGTGAAGCGGAAGCGCTTGCCCAGGTGGCGCTCGAAGAACTGGCGCGCCTCCTGGGTGCAGCGAAAGCCGGCCGGTGCACGCGTGGTCATCGCGAGCGCGGCGGCCGGGGTGGCGTTGACACGCCGAGCCGCCGCGGTCTCCACGGCCGGCCGTGTGGTCGCGTGCAGCCGCTGCCCGGTGCGCAGGAAGTGCTCGATGCGCGCGGCGATGTCGCGCTTGCCGCCCGAGGTCGCAAGCCCCTGGGCGCGACAGAAGTCTTGCAGCTCCTGCTTGAGCCAGTAGAAGTCGCGAAAGTCCTCGGGACGAGTGGTCTTCGTGAGGGTGACCCGCGAGGCTGATCTGGAGACGCGCGCTGCCATGGCGCGCAGTGTAGCGATGTTCTAGCGAGTGCGCCGCGGGCTCGGACGGCGGGCCTGCTGGCGGCGCAGGGCCTCGACCTCCTTGCGCAGCTGATCGATCTCCTGGCGCTGCGCCTGCACCGCGGCGACCAGCATGCTGATGTAGCCGTACTGGTTGACCATGGCGCCGCCAGGCTCGACCGCGGGGCTGTCCGGGGCCTGGTCCTCGATGATGAAGCCCAGGCGACGGCCGCGACCCAGGGTGGGATCCAGGTACTCCCAGGTCGCCAGCCGGGTCGACTCGACCGCGCGCGCCAGCGCGGCGGCCTCGGCGGGGTCGACATAGTGGATGTCGCGCTTGGCCTGCCGGCTCGAGATCGGGCACGGGCCGCCCTCGGCCTCGGTCCACACGCCAGCCTTGCACTCGCGCGCGCCGTCCTGGCCGCAGCTGTAGACGCAGCGCTGGTTGTCGGGGCCGCAGCCGCCGCCCAGCGCCGGCTTCCCGGCCGGACACAGGGGATCCATGTTGGGCGCGTCACAGGCCCAGCGCAGCGGTCCGCCGCAGCCGGCGACCGGGAACTCGCGACAGTTGGTGCAGTGACAGTCGAGGTTGTCGCCATAGCTGCAGTAGGCGTCCATCGGCGTGCAGTCCTGGCCCGCGGCGGCCTCGCGCGTGGCTGGGCAGGTCACCGGCGGCAGCGCGGTGCAGCGCGGCGACACGATCGACCAGGTGCCGTTGCAGGTCGCCACCGTGTGGCACTCCTGGCGCGGGTCATCACCATACTCGCAGACCAGGCCGGCGCGCGGGCAGGCGCCGCCCGACTGCGGCGGCGTCGCTGGACAGGGTGTCGGCAGCACCCCGCCATCGGTGACCACGGCGGCGTCGATCCTGCCGCCGTCATCGTCATCACCACACCCGGCGGCCGTCGCGGTCGCCACCAGCACCCAGAGACAAGGCAGGCCGAGCTTGCGCATACCGACATCTTTGCATGGCATGGCATGGCATGGCATCGCACGGTACGCGACAGCCGGTCCGCGGCGAGGCTACAGGGGGGCCTCCTCGCCCATGGGGCCACCGCCGGCGCCGATGTCCTCGCCGTTCAGGCAGCCTGCGGCGATGGCGGCCGAGTCGGCGCGCAGGCCGAAATTGCCGTGCTCGGCGTCGATGAAGCCGGGATCGCCGACATAGTCGTCCTCGGTCGCGGTCAGCGGGCCGGGCGCGAAGAAGATGTTGCAGCGGATGCGCCCGCGCTGGATGGCCTCGAACGCGATGTTGGCGCCGTAGGTGGTGCGGCCGAAGATGTTGCTGACGATGTCGAGGTAGGCGGCCTGGTTGCCGACCGCCATGCGGCGGTTCTCCCAGAACACGTTGTTGGCGACCAGCGAGTGATCCTGGAAGTGGTTGGCGACCAGGGCGCTGCCGTTGCGCCGGAAGATGTTGGAGCGCACCACCGCGTGGGCGTGGAAGTACAGCATCAGGCCGACGTCGTTGTCCTCGATGATGTTGCCGGTGATGAGCGCGCTGGTCGCGGTCTCCGGCACGAGGAAGCTCCACGGCCCGGTCAGGTGACCGTCGGCGTAGATGGCCGGGGTGTACCAGTCGCCCGAGCACAGGAAGGGATCGCCCGGATCGACGCAGCCATCGAGCGGGGTGCGGCTGCCGCGCAGGGTGAAGGACTCGATCACCACGTCGCTGGCCTCGGAGAAGTCGATCAGGGCCGGGCATCGCGCCTGCCGGCACGGGGTCGGGCCGGGCTCGAGGATCGTCGTCACGGCGTCCTCGCCGGCCAGCCGCACGCCGCTCTTCATGCGCAGGTGCTCGCTGTAGCGGCCCGGCGCGACCAGCACGGTGTCGCCGGGGTCGGCGGCGTCGATGGCGGCCTGGATGGTGGCGTGATCGCGCGGCACCAGCAGCGTGCGCGGCGCCGCGCTCCAGCGCAGGAGGCCCAGCTCCATGATGCCGGTGCGCTCGACCTGGCCGGCGGCGTCCTGCACCGTGATGGCCAGGGTCTCGCCGGCGGCCTGGGTGACGGTCAGCTGGCGCAGCGCGCTCGCGCTGACGTCGATGGATTGCTCGCTCGCCGGGCCATCCAGCGACATGCGCGTCAGGGTCACCTTCGCGCTGCTGGCGGCGAGGCTGATGGTGGCGGAGCCGGCGCGGGGTACCGGCGGGACGCTGGGCTGACCGGGACCGCCGGGGCTGCCCGGGCCGGGAGGCTCGGGCGACGGCGTGGCAGGACCGGGTCCAGGGTTGGCAGGATCGGGCAGCGTCGGATCGCTGGCACAAGCGGCCAGCAGGGACAGCGGAAGCACCAGCAGGGAGAGTCGCATGACGCCTCGCAAAGCAAGACTTCGGCCAGCGCGGGGCTGACCTGGTTTCGGCCGGTTGGGGCAGCAGGTGATGGCCAGGGTCCGACGCTGCTGTCAGACAGCGCGCGCCGACGCCCCCGCCGTCAGGCTGCGGCGGGGCCCTTGCGGGCGCACAGGTCGGCGACGAAGCGCTGGGTGGGGGCGCGGCGCTCGGGCTTCAGGTAGTCGAGGTTCTCCTGGCGATCGGTGACCTCGAAGAAGGAGCGCTCGGCGGACAGCAGCTCCTGCTCGGCGGCGCGCAGCTCGCTGGCGGGCACGTCGGCGAGGTCGTCGGCGACCACCTTGGCCTCGGCGGCGAGGCCGCGCTGCACGAAGAAGCCGCCCAGCTTGAGCTTGGCCTTGACCACCATGGGGATGCGGGCGTCGCCCTCGCGGTGCGGGATGGCCAGGGCGTGATCGAGCAGATCGCGCGCGGCCTCGCCGCCCTCCTCGTAGGCGCGGCGCACGATGAAGCCCAGCTCGAAGGCGGCCAGGTGCTGGATGAAGGGCACCCCGCCGGCGCGCGCCGAGGCGGCGTAGAAGCGCACGTGGCGCGCGATCTCGCGCTGGCGGTCGGGCACGTCCTCGAGATCGCGCGCCAGCAGGCGGTACTCGTAGAGGACGTCGTACATGCTGTGCACGTCCTTGCGCTTGATGCCCTCGCGCATGAAGTTGTTGAAGACGCGGATGCACAGCCCGAGCATCGGGCTGTCACCGCGCTTGTGCGCCGCCAGGCCGATGACGCGCACGGCGTCGGACACGCTGGAGACCACGTCGGAGGTCTTGCTCAGCGCGGCCTGGTAGGCGAACAGCACCTGGGTCATGGCCTTCATCTCGAACCAGGTGCGCTCCTCGTTGAGCAGCTCGAGCGCCTCGGGTGACAGCCCGACGAAGTCGGCGCGGTCGATGACGAACCAGGGCGCCGGCATGCGCGGCTTGAGGCGGCCGTAGTAGTCGATGAGCTGCTTGAGCGTCCACACGCCCTCGAGGGCGACGCCGCGATCCGAGCGATCGAGCGACTTCAGCACCACGGTGCCGATCTGGAACAGGCGCTCGTGGACCTCGTGCTGGGCCTTCTCGTGGTGGTTCTTGCCGCTGGCGACGTCGTCGAGGATGCGCATGGTCTCGCTCTTGAGCCGGGCCAGGATGTTGGAGGGATCGAGGAAGCGCACCACGTAGAAGAAGTACGGGATGAGCAGCGCCCAGCCCAGCAGCGCGAAGCCGATGGCGAAGCGGAAGGCCCACATGGGGGCGAACTTGGGCCCGATGATGTAGGCCACGAAGAGGACGTTGGCGGCCCCGAACGCGATCAGGAGCAGCATGGCCTGGTTGAGGCGATCGCGGAGGAACATGTCGATGAGCTTCGGCGTGTGCATGTTCGCCGTGAGCGGGATGGCGAGGCCGATGGTGGCGATCAGCATGGCCAGGATGTTGTTGTAGGCGCGCGCCATCGGGCTCAGCACGTCGACCAGCTTGGCGTTGTTGACGCCGTTCCAGCTCAGCGCCTCCACGCCGGGCCGGCCCAGGCGCCACCACTCGAGGAAGAACTCGACGGCGAACAGCGCGATGAAGGCGCCGCATACCCAGAGCAGCATGCGCGCGAAGCTCAGTCTCATGGCGGCATGGTATCAAAAGCGCCGCACCGCGGTGACATGTGCAAGGTGGACGGCGCCCGCGGACGCGTGACATCCTGCCCGCGATGCTGCTCTTCGACATGATGGTGCAGGTGACGGTGGGTGGGGTCTTCGCGCTGCGCGACCGCGAGGAGCTGGCGCAGCCGGCCAGCAAGCCGGCCGACTCGAAGGCGTTCCGCGACGGCCTGCTGTACTCGATGCTGCTGTATGTCCCGTCGGCGGTGTTCTTCCTGGCCGCCTGGCCGGCGTGGAACAGCATGTACCTGCTGGACATCGAGACCCGCCCGATGTGGGCGGCGTGGTACGCGCTGCTCGATACCATCGCGCTGTTCCTGTGCTTCATCGGCGGCTTCATGCTGGCGGCCAGGCACCTGCGCGGCGGCGGCAGCGCGCGCTCGGTGGTGGCGCGGCTGGTGGCGGTGTGGCTGGTGATCTGGATCGTGCTGTTCGTGGTGCTGTGGGGGCGCAGCTTCGCGGTCACCAGCTACGCCGACTTCGTGTCGCGCGAGTGGCCGCGGTTCAAGGTCGAGTGGGGCGCCAAGGACACCATGTTCGGGCGCCCGCTGATGTGGTGGCTGCTGACCTGGATGGTGCTGGACTTCGGGCCGCTGACGGTGATCTACCGGCGCGGGCGGGCGCGGGCCGCGAAGAAGTAGCCCTACGTCGTGCTTCTGGGCCCCAGCGCCTTCCGCGTCGGCGGCACGCCGGGGGGCGCCAGCGCGCGTGGGCGCTTGAACACCAGCTTCCTGAACCACCCCGTCAGCCACCTGAGCAGGCGCACGTGCCAGGGCTCCTTCTTGCGCTTGAAGCGGGCGTCCATCTCGTTGAGGACGCGGAACAGCAGATCCGAGAAGCCGTAGTGCTCCTCGGCGCGGTCCCAGAACTCGGTCATGGCGACGGCGACGTTGCGCCAGCCGGGGTAGCGCGTGCGGTCGCCGAGGTGGACCACCTCGGGGCGGCCGAAGGCGGCCACGGCCTCGCGCATGTAGCGGCTGAGCATCGGATTGAGGCCCATCTTGCTGGCGGCGACCCAGTCGACCGCGATGGGGTCGCGGCCGCCGATGATGGTCTCGGTCTTGTTGGGGTGGGTGTCGGCGAAGATGCCGAACTGGCCGTCGGCCGACAGCGAGGCGTCGATCAGGCAGAAGTGCAGCGGGAAGTGGCGCAGCGCATCCGTGGTCGGGTAGTAGATCTCGCGGTCGTGGTGGTACTCGCGCAGCTTGTTCTGCATGGGCAGGCAGCCGTAGGTGTTCTTCAGGCTGAGCGTGTAGTAGGCCCAGGTGTGGGTCTTGTTCTTGGCGAACGAGAGGCGCAGCTGGGCGTCGCGCCAGGTCGGGCCCACGAAGTGATGGCCCAGCCGGTGGCCGTAGTCGAACGGCACCATCTCGGTGGTGAGGTCGACCACCTGGTAGCGCGGGTCGTCGAGCTGGTAGCCGATGTACTCCGCGACGTTCCTGACCTCGCGGCCCTCGAAGTAGTTTCCGTAGGCGCTCTGCGCTTCGATGATCTTGACATCACGACAACCCAGCGCGCGGAGTCGGTCAACCAGGTGCAGCACCAGCTCGGGATCGGTGTACGTGCTGGGGTCGTTCAGCGAGTACATGAACATGAAGTTGGGCTTGATCACCACGCGCAGCGCCGCGAGGTCGACGCCGAGCTCGCGCGCGCGCCCCTGCACCACGGCGTCGAACCCGGTGGCCGCCAGCACGGCGTCGAGCGCCGCCAGCTTGTCGGGGTTCTTGACCACGTGGACCGCCTCGATGGCCTGCGTGCGTGACGCCGCGCCATACGAGGACTTCATGAACATGGCCTCTTCCAGCGCCAGCGCGCGCACCCCGGCGCGCTCCGCCCACACGATCTTGCGCTCGAAATAGCCCGTCTCCAGGCCGTCCCAGACCAGCTTGAGCACCGGCTCGACCACCGCGCTGTCGAGTTGCCCCGCCAGCGGCTGCGCGCTGGCGACGCCGTCCTTCCAGCTCTGCGCCACCCCGGCGGTCTTGCGCAGCAGGCTCCCGACGACGCCGGCCACGGTGTCCTCGCCGAGCCCGCCGCCGCCCGGATCCAGGACGTCGGTCAGCACCTCGATGGCGCCGTCGCGCGCGGCGTCGGCCTCGGGGTGGATGGTGCACAGGTAGTGGTAGCCGATCGCGGGCGCCTTCAGCGCGACATAGTCGCCGTGCTCGCTCTCGCCGCGCGCACCGGCGGCGTCGAGCTCGACCGGGGCGGCCGCGCGCACCAGCAGCTTGCCGCTCTTGACGCGCACCGCGCCAGGATCGATGGCCATGCCGAGCCGGGCGTGCTCGTCGCCCAGCGCGCTGTTGCCCTGCTTGCCCAGGCCGGCCTTGATGTCCTCCACCCACTGCGCGCGCGGCAGCTTCAGCGCGCCCGCGTGCATGGGCACCACCTCGAGATCGAGCACCAGCTCGGCGTCGACCGCGGGCAGGGCCAGAAGCTCGCTCTGGCCCACGCGCCAGTGGCCCGCGGGCAGCTCGCACAGCTTGCCTCGATATTCGAAGCGCCCCGACACCACGTCGTGGGTCAGGCCGGCCAGGGTGTCGCCCGCCATCACGAAGCGGCGCACAGCGCCATCGCTGGCGAACACCGCGAGCAGCACGTCGCTGACCGCGTGCGGATCGCCCCACGGAAAGCCGCGCTCGTGCACGCCGGACACCAGACAGAACTCCCGCCCGGCCCCGACCACCACCAGATTCCTGTAGCTGGTGTGGAACGTCGCTCCCACGCTCGCCATCGTGCGGTGGTCACGCGCGGGGGTCAAGGTTTGCGCGTATGCTGCGCGCCATGGCGACCGCACCACCGCTCCCCGCGGGTCCGCGCCTGCCGGGCGCCATCCAGACCGCGCTGTGGCTGACGCACTCGCTGGGCTTCCTCGAGGATTGCCGGCGCCGCCACGGCGACCTGTTCACGCTGCGCATGGCCGGCTTCCCGCCCGCTGTGTTCGCGTGCACCCCCGAGGCCATCCGCGACATTTTCGCCGCAGATGGCGACACCCTGTGCGCCGGGGCCGCGCGCAAGCCCTACTTCCGCCCCTTCTTCGGCGACGACGCCCTGCTGACGCTGGACGGCGCCGCCCACATGGCGCGCCGCCGCCTGATGCTGCCCGCCTTCCATGGCGAGCGCATGCACGCCTATGGCGAGACCATGGCCCGCGCCGCCGAGCGCGCCATCGCCGAGTGGCCCGAGGGTCGCCCCTTCGCGCTGCTGCCCAGCTTCCAGCGCATCACCCAGGACGTCATCCTGGAGTCGGTCTTCGGCATCAGCGACCCCGCGCGCGTCGAGCTGTTCCGCGCCCGCCTGATGGCCTTCATCCAGCGCGGGGCGTCGCCGCTGCTGCTCATCCCCGGGCTGCAGCGCGATCTCGGCCCGCTGTCACCCTGGGGCCGCGTGGTGCGCGCCGGGCGCCAGGTCGATGGCCTCATCCATGACGAGCTGGCGGCCCGCCGCGCCCGCCCCGCGAGCGAGCAGGGCTCCGACGTGCTGGCCATGCTGCTGGGCGCGCGCGACGAGGCCGGGCAGCCGCTCGACGACCAGGCCCTGCGCAACGAGCTGGTGACCCAGCTGGTGGCCGGCCACGACACCACCGCGGCGGCGCTGTCCTGGCTGATGACGCACCTGCTCGAGAACCCGGCCGCGCTGGAGCGCGCCCAGGCCGAGGCGCTGGCGGCGCCGGCCTCGGCCGAGGCGCTGGCCGCCCTGCCCTTCCTCGACGCCGCCATGCGCGAGTCGCTGCGCCTGCAGCCCATCATCTCCAACGTCGGGCGCTGGATCCGCCGCCCGGTCACCATCGCGGGCCGCCCGCTGCCCACCCGGGTCAGCGTCAGCGCGTGCATCTACCTGGCTCACCGCGATCCCGGAAGCTGGCCCGAGCCGGCGCGCTTCCTGCCCGAGCGCTTCCTGCCCGCCGGCAAGAAGGTCGACCCCTACACCTGGCTGCCCTTCGGCGGCGGCACCCGGCGCTGCATCGGCATGGCCTTCGCGATGTACGAGCTCAAGGTGGTGGCGGCGACCATGCTGCGCAGCGGCCACTTCACGCTGCCCGCGCGCAGCGACAAGCGCCCGCGCCTGCGCAGCATCACCTACCAGCCGGCCGACCGTGTCACGGTGGTCTATCGCGCGCTGGGCGGCGGGCGCAGCCGCGCGGTGCCGGCCACGAAGGCCCGCGTCACGCTGTAGCTGGCGAAGGCGAAGAACGACCAGTACCAGGCCGGCGGCCCCAGCGGCCCCGGCCGCGCGAAGCTGAACAGCCCGCGCTGGATCAGCAGCGCCTCCAGCACCGGCTCGCCGACGCCGAACACCAGGGCCACCGCCAGCGCGCGCCGGTCGAAGCGATTCAGCGCGGCGCGCAGCAGCAGCGCCGCGGTGAAGGCGATGAGCAGCCCCGCCGGCGGGCGCGCGTGCCACAGGATCAGCGCCCCGGTGGCGGCGCCGAGCAGGCCGAGATCGACCATGACCGGCAGCCGGGGCTCCGGGCGCAGCGTCAGCCAGCCGACCGACTCGCCGACCAGCACCGCCAGCTGGCCGAACACCAGCGGCATGTACAGCGGCGGCCCCAGGAACGACGCCTCGGCGTAGCGGAACACCCCGGTGCGCACGAACACGATGTCGGCCAGCATCCACACCGCGCCATAGCCGAGGTAGTAGACCCGCTGCGCACGATCCGCCGCGACCACCAGCCGGCCGCCATACAGCAGCAGCAGCAGCCCCGCGATCAGCTCCTGGCGCAGGGACGACAGCGCGAGCAGGAAGCCGGCGGCTGCCAGCGCACCTTCGATGGCGATGCGCCGCGCGATCACGCGCAGCTCGGGGCGCTTCATGCCCGGCGCCCCGGCGTCAGGTCGTCGACGGTGGCGGCCAGCGCGTCCGACGGCGCCGGCTTGCCGGTGCCGGCACTGGCGGCCGGGGTCGACACCGGGGTGCCGCGCGCGGCCAGCCGGGTCGGCACGCCGGCCGAGGTGATGCGCCACACCTCGCCGGCGTCGGTGACGACGATCAGGTCGCCGCCGAACACGCCGTCGCTGCGAGCGGCGCTGACGCCTTGCTCCTCCGCACGGCGCTCGTGCTCGCCCCCTCGGCCGATGGCACGAGCGGCGCGCTCGACTACGTGCGCGGCGCGGCCCCCGGCAGCGAGGTGCGCATCTTCTGCTAGGTGTGGCGCACGCCGGTCTCGGTCCTGGACCTCGGGCGGGGGGTGGACGCGGCGATCGAGCGGCGCCTCACCGGGACGCTCCAC
>JBGASF010000052.1:0-46085 GCA_044229835.1 Polyangia bacterium
GCCGCGGCCGCTGGTGGGGGTGCGGAGCCAGACCGAATCCGGCCTGATCCTGTGTTGTCCGCGGTGGGGCGGCGGGGTTTGGCGGGCGCCCCACGGCTGGTATGCAGGCTGCAATGAAGCGAGACAGGAGGTCTTCATCATGTCTCGCAAGTTCAAGCTGCTGCTCGTCAGCCTCGGAATGCTCACCACCAGCGGCGCGCTCGCCGCCGCGGACCCCGCACCGTTCGACCGCCCCGGCTTCGAGCAGCGCGACCGCCGCCCCGATGATCGCCGCGACGACCGCCGTGACGATCGCCGTGACGATCGCCGTGACGATCGTCGTGACGATCGCCGTGACGATCGTCGTGATGACCGCCGGGACGGGCGTCGGGACGATCGCCGGGCCCGCCCACGCTATGTCTGGGTCGAGGGCCACTGGCAGTGGCAGGGCCGTCGCCAGGGCTGGGTCTATGTCGCCGGGTACTGGCAGCAGGTGCGGCAGATTGGCTGGAACCGCTAGCAGCGCCGCACCCGCAAAACTTGTCGCCACCGCCCCGCCACGGGTAGCCTGAACGCGGCGCATCCGGGCGCGAGGGGCGGTGGGCGACGACAAGTATTACATCCCCGAAAGGCCCACCTCGGCGCGCGGCTTCGAGCCGCCGGTGTCCTGGCTGCTGGGACCGCAGCTGGTGGCGGCGCTCAAGGGGATCGCGCTGCACGCGCTGTATCGACGCAAGCTCGATCCGCGCGACTGGATGCGGCCGGCGGACTGGACCGCGCCGCTGGCCGCCGGGGCCGAGGAGCTGTGGTTCGACTATCTGGCCGACACCGGCGATGGCCAGATGGCGACCTACAGCATGGCCTACCTGTGCCTGAGCGATCTGGCGTTCAGCCCCGAGGGCGGGCCGGCGCTGACCACGCGGGTGGCCGAGGGCACCGGCAAGCTGCCGCGCGGCGCCTTCCTGTTCGTCGGCGGTGACACCGCCTACCACGTCGCCGACTACGCCACCCTGGCCTCGCAGTTCCAGGGCCCCTTCAAGTGGGCCCACGACGAGCTCCAGCCCGAGGCACGCGCGGTGCTCGGCATCCCGGGCAACCACGACTATTACGATCAGCTGCACGGCTTCAACCGGCAGTTCAGGCGCCCGGTGCGCGGCGAGGGCCAGCCCCACAAGCCGGGCGGCAAGCCGCCCCACCTCGGGCTGCCCGGCTTCGAGCGCGTGCAGGAGGCCTCGTACGTGGCCATCCGGCTGCCCTGGGGCTGGGAGATGTGGGGCCTCGACACCGAGGACTGGCAGCTCGACGCCCGCCAGGAGTCGTACTTCGCGACGCGACCACGGCCGAAGAAGCTGATCGTCGCGACGCCGTCGCCGACCACGGTGTTCGGGCGCGCGCCAGGGCCGGAGGCCGCGAGCACCAGGATGTTCGCGGCGCTCGGGCTGGCGACGCCCTTCGTGCGCGCGCCGAGCACGAGCACGAGCACGAGCACGAGCACGAGCCTGGCCGACGACGAGTGTCGCCTCGACATCTCCGGCGACGTCCACCACTACGCGCGCTACCACAGCCCCGAGCAGCCCGGCCCGTACGCCTCGGTGGTGTCCGGCCTGGGCGGCGCCTTCCACCATCCCACCACGACGATGCTGGGCGACGTGCAGCCCGAGGCGCTGTACCCGAGCCCCGCCGACTCGCGCGCCGCCGTCGCGCGCGCCCTGTTCTCGCCGCCGGCGATGATCTTCAACGGCTATGTCGCGCTGTGCAGCGCCCTGCTGTCGCTGGTGGTGTACGCCACCTCGGTGCACCCCAGCACGCGCTCGCTGCTGGCGCGCGCGCTGCGCGTGACCGGGCGGCCGTCGCTGCTACCCGACAACAATGGACCGCGCGCCATCACGCGGATCGAGTGGTCGCCGCTGTGGCAGAGCCTGACCATCCTGGGCGGCCTCATCGCCTCGGTGCTGCTGCTGCGGCTGGCGCTGCGCTGGTTCGGCTACCAGCTGGCACGCTCGCGCTACCGGCGCATCGCGCTGTGGGAGCGCCTGGGCAAGTGGGCGCTGGTGCTGCTCGCGGGCGCGCTGACGCCGCTCATCATCTGGGCCGTGGGCATGAACGCGCCCATCGCCTCGGTGGTGTTCGACGTCTTCGCCGCGGCGCTGATCCTGGGCGCGCTGGTCGGCATCATCTGGCTGGCGCTGACGCTGGGGCGCGCCGGGCGCGGCGGCGCGGTCGGCCTCGGCCTCGGCCTGCTCGGCCTCGTGCACGCGGTCCTGCAGCTCGGGCTGCCGACCCTGATGGTGTGGGGCAGTCGCTCGGCGTGGCGGCTGGGCGCCCTGGTCGGCGGGGCCGCCGTGATCGTCGCGCTGTTCGCGCTGCTGGGCTGGGGCTGGATGGCGCGCCGCGGCGGTGGCACCCGCGCCCGCGCGGCCGGCCTCGTCGTCCTGTGGCTGGCGCTCGGCGCAGCCCTGATCGCCTTCACGCTGGCGCTGGCGCCCGACTTCGTGGTGCTGCCGACGGCGCACGCCGACAAGATCTGGCGCCACGCCGCCGCCGCCCTGGTGGGCGCGCTGCTGTGCCCCGTGATCGCGGGCTGGTACTTCGCGGTCACCCTGAGCTGTCACGGCCACAACAACGAGGCCGGCGGCGCCGCCCGCGTGCAGGCCTACCGGCAGTTCATCCGCTTCAAGCTGACCCCCGACGAGCTGGTCGGCCACGTCATCGCGGTCGACCGCCCCGAACCCGACGGCAAGCTGCTGCGGCCACGCCTGGTCGAGCGCTTCACCGTCAGGCCCCGCAAGACGACGCCCACGGAGGCCCCCCGGCCATGATGCAAGTCGACCTGCAGTGTTCGTTCGCCATCGGCTCGGCCATGGCCCTGATCGCGCGCAAGCGGCTGCGCAGCGCCGAGCCGGCCTGGATCGCCTCGGCCCGCGGCGCGGTGCTGGTCACCGCGACCATGGTGTTCGCGCCGCTGTGGCTCTACATCATGTGGCGCTTCACCGCGTGGGAGACCATGTACACCTGGGATCACCACGACATCCCGACCTGGCTGGTGGCCGGCTTCCTGCCGCTGATCCCGCTGGCCGCCAGCGTGGGCTTCTGGCTGACCGCGCGCGCGCTGGCCAGGGGGTCGCGGCTCGGGGCCGCCCTGGCGCTGGGGCTGCCGCTGGCCAGCACGGTGGGGATCGCGGTCTGGGGCTGGCAGCGCGTGACCTATGTCGGCACCGTGACCACGTACCGCGCCGGCGGTCGCCACAACCTGATGGGCTCCGAGTTCATGTGGACCATCCTGGTCTTCAGCGTGGTGCTGATCGCGCCGTGCACCTTCCTGATCGTGCGCTGGCTGCGCGAGTCGCCCGCGACGAGCTGACCCGCGATCACCTGGGCCGGCCACCCTCGACCAGGTGCTCGGCGAAGCGGTTGGCCAGCGCCGCGATGGTCAGGCTGGGGTTCGGCCCGGTCGCGCCCGGCATCACCGAGCCGTCGGCCACCACCAGATCCTCGGCCCCGAAGGCGCGCCCCCAGGGATCGACCGCGCCGCTGCCGGCGTCGTCGCCCATGGTGCAGCCGCCCAGCGGATGCACGGTGGTCGACCGGCCCAGCAGCCCGGCCGGGTTCTCGACCAGGGTGCCGCCCAGCTTGTCGGCCACCGCCGCCGCGATCCCGCGCACGCCGTCGAAGAACTCCTGCGACGCCCCCGCCGACCAGTCGCAGTCGAGCCACTTGCCCGACAGCGAGAAGCGCCCGTCGGCGACGTCGCGCCCCATGCACAGCAGCGGCAGAAGGCCGCTCGACAGCCGCGCGTCCCCCAGCAGCTTGCTGACCTCGTAGCTCAGGTCGGCGTCCTTGCGGCGCGAGCGCCAGGCCAGCCAGGCGAAGCGCGCCAGGTTGGGCACCACCTTCCAGGGCAGCGCGAACTCGCCCAGCCAGGCCAGGAACGGCGGCACCGAGGCCTCCTCCACGTAGGCCCCGCGCCCGCTGGCGCCATCGCCGTCGAGCGCGTCGCCGCGCCGGATGGCCGCAGTGATGGTGGGGCCCAGGTCGGCGCGCACGTCGAAGGCGCGGCCCTGCTCGTCGCGACAGCCGGTGGCGAACATCAGGGCGTCGCCGTTGCCGCCGACCTTCTCGCCCAGCATCGGCGAGGTCAGCCCCAGGGCGTCGCGGTGCTTGAGCAGGAGGTAGCTCGAGCCCACGGTGCCCGCGGCCATGACCAGCTTCCTGCAGCGCAGCGTGCGCGGCTCGGGCCGGTAGCCGCGCGGGCGCTCCTCGTCGGGCTGGTGGCGCACATACTCGAGCTCGAAGCCGCCGCCGCTGTCGGCGCGGCGCAGCGTGGTGACCTCGCTGAGGTCGCGCAGCTCGGCGCCCAGGCGCTCCGCCATGCTGAGGTAGTTCATGTCCAGCGTGTTCTTGCTGCCGAAATTGCAGCCCAGGAAGCACTCGCCACACAGCCGGCAGGTCGAGCGCGGCAGGCCATGCAGGTTGCCGCCGTCGTGGATCTGCTCGCCCGGGACGGGCCGCTGCGGATCGTTGCCGAAGGTCACCGCCAGGGGCAAGAGCTCGGCCTCGAGGCCGACCGCGCGCCCGCCGCGCAGCAGCGCCCGCGTCTTCACGATGTGCTCGAAGTGCGGGTGCTCGAGCGGATACTTGACCGGGCGCAGCACCTGCTCGACCTCGTCATAGTGGCGCTCGAGGTCGGCGCGCTGCACCGGCCAGTACTCGCGGTGGCCGCCGTGCTTGGCCGGGGGCTCGCGCACGAACCACTTCTCGTCCTTGCGGATGAGCACGTTGGCATAGATCAGCGAGCCGCCGCCGAGGCCGCTCGAGATCACGGCGTCGAGGCGCTTGAACGACCAGATGTCGAACAGGCCGAACTGGCGCTCCGATGGATCCCAGAAGTTCTTGCCGAAGGCCGCCGGCGTGCGCGCGAACGACCCCGGCGGCCAGCGCCGGCCGCGCTCGAGCAGACACACCCTCCAGCCCGCCTGGGCCAGCCGATAGCAGCTGACCGCGCCCCCGAACCCCGACCCGACCACCACGGCGTCGAACTCCTCGTGCGCCATCACACCTCGCCTCGACCTCGCCTCGGCCTTGCCCTGGCCATGGCCAGGGCCATGGAGTGCTGCGCGCCGACTTTCACCCGGCTGCGGCGCGGAGGCAAGCAGACAGCCGTCACCACGCCAAACTGCCGCAGTGATATCCTCATCCCGGTGGGGCCGGGTGTGACCAGTGACGGGGAGGCCGACCTCGCGCCCGGTGCGCGTGTCGGGGGCCGCTACCAGGTCGAGGCCGCGCTGGGCCGCGGCGGCATGGGCGCGGTGTATCGCGCCACCGACACCGTCGAGGCGCGCCCGGTGGCGCTCAAGCTCCTGCACCAGCGCGTGTTCGCCGAGCAGCGCGCGCTGCGCACCAAGCACGAGTTCCGCGCCATGATGCAGCTGCGCCACCCGCGCATGGTCGAGGTGCGCGACTATGGCTTTCTGCCCTCGGGCGCGCCCTTCTTCGTGATGGAGCTGCTCGAGGGCCGCGACCTCGCCGGCGCGGTCGATCTGCCGCTGCCGACCATCTACCGCGTGGTGGCCGGGATCGCCGACGCCCTCGGCTTCATGCACGCGCGCGGCTATGTGCACCGCGACATCAAGCCGGCCAACGTCCTCCTGCGCACGCAGCCCGATGGCGCGCCCGACGTCAAGCTGCTCGACTTCGGCACCGCCGAGCTGACCGGCGGCGGCGCCGGCACCATCGCGGGCACCGTGCGCTACCTGGCCCCGGAGTCGCACTATGGCGCGGCGGCCGATCCGCGCGTCGATCTGTACGCCCTCGGCGTGCTGGCCTACGAGCTGACCACCGGGGCCTATCCCTTCGCGGGCGGCGTCGCCGCCGAGCTGCTGGAGGCCAAGCTTGCCGGCCTGCCGCCGCTCGACCAGGTGCGCCCCGACGTGCCGGCGCCGTTCGCGCGCCTGGTCGAGGATCTGCTGGCGCCCGAGCCCAGCGCGCGCCCGCGCAGCTGTCAGGAGGTCAGCGCCCGCCTGGCCGGCCTCAGCGCCGGGCTCGACACCGGCTTCGAGCTCGGGCGCGAGCTGCACACGCCCGCGCTGGCCGGGCGCAAGGCCGAGCTCGGCCGCCTGCGCGCCGATCTCGGCGCCGCCACCGAGGGCCACGCCCGCGGCCTCTTCATCGTGGCCCCCGCCGGCGCGGGCAAGACCCGCATCTTCGAGGAGGCGCTGCTCGAGGTCCGGGTCACCGGCACCCAGGTCGCCACCGTGGCCCCGCGCGAGTTCGGGCGCCAGCCCTACGAGACCGTGCGCGCCCTCATCAGCAAGCTGCTCGTGCAGCCGGGCGCCGAGGCCGCGCTGGCCGAGGCCGGCGGCGCCGACGCGCTGGGCGCGCTGCACCCCGCGCGCGCCCGCGGCGAGGCCAGCCGCGGCGATCCGGTGGCCGAGCGCCAGGCCATGCACGCCGGCCTGGCCCGCTTCGTGTCCAGCCTGGCCGCGCACCACCCGCTGGTGCTCGCGGTCGACGACATCCACATCGCCGACAGCGCCAGCCTGGAGGCGCTGGGCGCGCTGCTGGCGGCGGCGCCGCGCGCCCGGCTCGCCGTGGTCGGCACCGTGCGCGAGGGCGAGGCGGTGTCGCCCGCGCTGCGGCGCCTGTTCGAGCTGCCGCGCTCGAGCAAGCTGGAGCTTCTGCCGCTGGGCGCCGAGCAGGTGCGCGAGCTCATGGTCACCACGCTGGGGCCGTGCACCCCCGACGCCGCCCTGCTGGCCGACATCGAGCGCGTGAGCGGCGGCAACGTCTACTTCATCCTCGAGATCCTGCGCTCCATGGTGGCGCGCGGGGTGGTGACGCGGACGCGCACCGGCGCGGTGCTGCCCGGCCGCCTCGACGTCGCCGACGCCCCGAAGTCGCTGGGCGACGCGCTGCTGTCGCGTGTCGCCGGCGCCAGCGCGCTGGCGCGCCGCATGGCCACCGCGCTGGCGCTGCTCGGGCGCGAGGCCGACATCGAGTCGCTGGCCGCCATCCTGGGGGCGCCCGAGGACGACTTCCTCGACGCCCTGCTCGAGCTGCGCCGCGGCGAGTTCGTCGACATCGAGGACGGCCAGGTCCGCGTGCACCACCCGCGCGTGCGCGAGGTGCTGGCCGCCGCGCTGGCGCCCGCCGAGCGCAGCGCGCTGCACCGCCGCGTCGCCGAGGTGCTGGAGGCGCGCGGCAGCGATCGCACCCGCGACGCCGCCGAGCTGGCGGTGCACTGGTCGGGGGCCGGCGAGCGCCGCCGCGCCCTCGGGCTGTGGGTCGCCGCCGGTGACGGTCGCTACGAGGCGCTGGCCTTCCACGACGCCGGCCAGGCCTACCGGCGCGCCGAGCAGCTGCTCGACGCCGCGCCCGCGCGCCAGCGTCGCGCGCTGGAGCGCACCCTGTGCGACCGCCTGGGGCGGATCGGCTTCACCACCGAGCACGGCGCCGCCATCCCGTACCTGGAGCGCGCCATCGCGCTGCACCTGTCGAGCGGGATCCTGTGGGCCATCCCGGCCCTGCGCAAGGTGCTGGGCGCGCGCCTGGCCATGGTGCTGGCGCTGCTGGTGACGGGCCTGGGCAACGCGCTCAGGCTGCGCCGCCGGCCCTTCAAGACCGCGCTGCAGTCGCTGTTCGACGCCTTCGCGGCCTCCAGCTATCTGTCGACCTGCTACTCGTACACCGGCCGCTTCCGGCGCGGGCTGGCGGCGGCCGAGGCGCTGGAGCCCTTCGTCTACGCCAAGGACAAGCTGCCCCAGGCCGCGGTCGAGATCGGGCGCGGCACCCCGCTGTTCTTCATGGGCCGCTTCGATCAGGCCATCGCGTGCAGCGAGCGCGCGGTGCGCATCTTCGAGTCGGATCGCAGCGCGCCCATCGCGGCGCACGATCGCGAGCGCGGCATCGCGGGCATGCTGGCGGTGCGGGTGTGGTGCGATCTGGCGCGCGGCCACGTCGGCGCCAGCGAGTGGACGCAGCGCCTGGAGGCCGCGGTGGCGGCCAGCCCGACCGTGGTGCTGGAGGCCTGGCTGATGCAGGTGCAGGCCTTCCGCGGCGTGCTCAAGGGGCGCAGCGACGACGTGCTGGCGGTGTTCGCCGCGGCGCAGCGGCTGCCCCCGCTGGCCCAGGTCGACTTCCTGCACGAGTCCATCCGCGGCCACGTCGCGCTCGGCCTGCTCGAGATGGGGCGCGTGGCCGAGGCCAGCGACCTGGCGGACGGCGTCATCGAGCGCGCCACCCGCAACGACAACCCGGTGCTGGTGGCGCGTGCGCTGCTGGTGCGCGCCCTGTGCCAGCGCGAGTGGGGCCACCACGCCGAGAGCGAGCGCTGCCTGCGCCAGGCCATCGAGCGCGCCGCGCACCCCGACTGCGCGGCGCAGGACGTCAGCGACAACCTCGAGCTGGCGCTGGCCGAGTCGGAGCTCGGCGCCGGCCGCCACGAGCGCGCCGCCGCCGAGCACTTCGACCTCGTCGTCATCGACCCGCCCGCGTTCGGCGTCGGCCGCGGCGACGACCGCATCCTGCGCAAGCTGTGGCCCGAGCTGCTCGAGTTCGTCACCCTGGCCGCCCCCGCCCACGCCGTCATCCTTTGCAACGACAGGGCCTACTTCGGCCACGCCGACTTCGAGGCCACCGTGGCCGACGCCCTGGGCGCCGCCTACGCGGTCAGCGCCATCCCGCACGGCCCCGAGATCCTCGGTCGCGACCCCTCGCGCGCCGATCCCTGGTACGCCCCGCCGCGCGCCGTGCACGCAACCCGCAGGTGAAGCCCGCGCCGAGTCGTGCTACGGCTGCCTCCGTCATGGCCATCAACTGGTACCCCGGTCACATGGTCACCGCCCGCAAGGAGGCCGCCGAGGCCCTGCGGTCGATCGACGTCGTCATCGAGGTCCTCGACGCCCGCGTGCCGCGCTCGAGCTGCAACCCCGAGTTCGAGGCCCTGCGCCGCCACAACCAGCGCCCCGCGCTCAAGCTGCTCAACAAGGCCGACGTCGCCGATCCCGCGCGCACCCAGGCCTGGCTTGCGCACTACAACGCGCAGCCCGGCGTGCGCGCCATCGCGCTGTCGGCCAGGAAGCGCGGCGACGTGGCCAAGATCCCCAGCGAGGCCCTGGCGCTGGCGCCGACCCGCACCACGCGCATCAAGCCGCTGCGCATGATGATCCTCGGCATCCCCAACGTCGGCAAATCGACCCTGATGAACACCCTGCTCGGGCGCCGCCTGGCCGACGTCGGCGACGAACCCGCCATCACCAAGCACGTGACGCGCTACGAGCTCGGGCCCACCATGTCGCTGGTCGACACCCCTGGCATGATGTGGAAGGGCGTGGCCCAGGACATCGCCCTCAAGCTGGCCGCCACCCACAGCATCGGGCGCAACGCCTATGACGACGCCAGCGTCGCCTTCGACCTGGCGCGCCTCCTGCTCGCCGACTACCCGGGGCTGCTGGAGGCACGCTATGGCGCGCTGCCCGCGGGCCCTGCCGCGACCCCGGCGCTGGACGGCCCCGGCCTCATCGCCGCCATCGCGACCCGGCGCGCCCTGGTCATGCGCGGCGGCGGCCCCGACCTCGAGCGCGCCGCATCGCTGCTGCTGAAGGAGTTCCGCGACGGCACCCTGGGCGCCATCACGCTCGAGACGCCGTAGGCCAGACGCCACAAGGCGCCCCTCCTCACGGTATGCTGCGCTCCGGGGAGGGAGATGGCGGAGCCGTTCGCGAGTGCAGCCTTCGTCGGGCGCGAGACCAGCCTCGCCGACCTGCGCCGCGTGGTCGCCGAGGCCGCGGCCGGCCACGGCGGCCTGGTCCTGGTCGCTGGCGAGCCTGGCATCGGCAAGACCAGCCTGATCACCGAGCTGGTGGCGCGCTGCCCCGAGGTGCACGCGGTGTGGGGCTCGTGCTGGGAGGGCGACGGCGCCCCGGCGCTGTGGCCCTGGATCCAGCTCCTGCGCCAGCTGGCGCGCCGCACCCCCGGCACGCCGGCGCCGGCCGCCATCCTCGGCCGCCTGGTGCCCGAGCTGGGCGAGGCGGCGCCAGCCGAGGCGCAGCTCGACGAGCAGACGCGCTTCCGCCTGTTCGACGCCGTGTCGAGCTTCCTCGAGGCGGCGGCGACCACGCAGCCGCTGCTGCTGGTGCTCGACGATCTGCACTGGGCCGACACCTCGACGCTGCTGCTGCTCGGCTTCCTCATCCCCGAGCTGCGCGCGGCGCGCATCGCGGTGGTCGGCACCTATCGCGACGTCGAGGTGCCCGCGGGCCACGCCCTGCACCGGCTGCTGGCGGCGCGCACCGGCGTGATCCGGCTGACCGGCCTGGAGCCCGCCGAGGTCGCGCAGCTGGTGCGGCTGGTGACCAGCGCCGAGCCCGCGCCGGGCGCCGCCAGCGAGCTCCACCGCACCACCGGGGGCAACCCCTTCTTCGTGCGCGAGATGCTGCGCCTGGGCGAGGCCGCCACCCTGCCCGACAGCGTCGGTGAGGCCATCCGGCGCCGCGTCGCCCGCCTGTCCCCGGCCTGCCACGCGCTGCTGCAGGCGGCAGCGGTGGTCGGCCACCAGGTGCGCCTCGACGTCCTCGCCGGCGTGGTCGAGGCGCGCCCGTTCGCGGAGGCGCTGGCCGCGCGCCTGCTCGAGGAGGATCCGGCGCGGCCCGGCCAGCTGCGCTTCCCGCATGCGGTGGTGCGCGAGGTCCTGTATCGCGATCTGCGCCCCGAGCAGCGCATGGAGCTGCACCTCGGCGTCGGCCAGGCGCTGGAGGCGCTGGCGGCCGAGCCCGCCGAGCTGGCGCACCACTTCACCCAGGCGGCGCTGCTGGGCGGGGTCGACAAGGCGGTCGCTTACGGCCGCGAGGCCGGGCAGCGGGCCCTCGCCGTGCTGGCCTACGACGAGGCCGCGACCCACTTCGAGCGCGCCCTCGCCCTGCTGCCGGCGTCCGAGGCCAGCGCCGCCGCCCGCGCCGAGCTGTCCTTCGCGCTGGGCCGCGCCTGTCGCGCCGCCGGTCGCGCCGAGGCCGCGCACGCCGCCCTGGAGCGCGCCGCGCAGCTGAGCCATGACCCCGCGCTGGTGGCCGCCGCCGCGCTGGAGTTCGCCATCGAGTTCACCGCGGGCATCGTCGATCACACCGAGCTCCGCCTGCTCGAGCAGGCCCTGGCGGCGCTGCCGGACCGCGATCATCCGCTGCGCGCGCGCGTGCTGGCGCGCCTGGCCAAGGCGCTGCTGTTCACCCCCGCGACCGCGCGCCGCAGCGAGCTCAGCGAGAGCGCCGCCGCGATGGCGCGACGCATCGGCGATCCGGCCACGCTGGCCGCGGTGCTCTACGATCGCCACGTCGCCATCTGGGGCGGCGCCAACGTCGAGGAGCGCCTGGCCATCGCCACCGAGGTCATCGCGCTGGCCGAGCGCGTCGGCGACGCCGAGCTGTCGCTGCAAGGGCGCGCGCTGCGCCTGGGCAACCTGCTCGAGCTGGGTGACATCACCGCGCTGCAGGCCGAGATCGAGGCCTACGACGCCCTGACCGCGCGCCTGCGCCAGCCGCACTATCTGTGGCACGTGCCCCTGCTGCGCGCGACCCAGGCCGCCTTCGCGTGCCGCTTCGAGAGCGCCGAGAAGCTGGCCCAGGACGGCCTCGTGCTCGGCCGCCGCGCCCAGCACCAGGGCGTCGCGGTGTTCTACCCCGCGGTGATGGCCACCATCCGCTTCACCCAGGGCCGCTTCGCCGAGACCGAGCCCGTGATGCGCCAGTCGGCCGAGCAGTGGCCCGCGCTGGTGGTCTTCCGCAGCGGCCTGGCCTTCGCGCTCACCGAGGCCGGGCGTGACCAGGAGGCCCGCGAGGAGCTGGAGCGCCTCACCGCCGGCGGGCTGCACGACCTGCCGCGCGACTTCACCTTCGTGGCCAACCTGACGCTGCTGGCGCTGACCGCGTCGGCGCTGGAGGATCGGCGCGCGGCGGAGCTCCTGTACCCGCTGCTGCTGCCGTACGCGGCCTACTGCGTGCGCATGACCCGCATCGGCATCTGCGGCCTGGGCGCCGTCGCGCACTACCTCGGCCTGCTGGCGGCCACCCTGCAACGCTGGGACGACGCCGCGGCGCACCTCGAGCGCGCCATCGAGACCAACCGGCGCATCGGCGCCCCGGCCTTCCTGGCCCACAGCCGGCAGCAGTATGCCCGCGTGCTGGAGGCGCGCGGCGACAGCGCCGGCGCGCGCGTCGAGGCCGAACGCGCCCAGGTCGCGGCGACCACGCTGGGCCTCCGGCTGCCCCGGCTGGGCCCGCAGCCACGCGTCGCCACGGCGCCCGCGCCCGAGGCGCTGTTCAAGCGCGAGGGCGAGTACTGGACCGTGCGCTTCCGCGGCCCGACCTCCCGCCTCAAGGAGTCGGTCGGCATGGGCTACCTCGCGCGCCTGCTGGCCGAGCACGCGCGCGAGCTGCACGTGCTCGAGCTTTCGGGCGCCGACCCCGACTCCGGCGCCGGCGCCAGCCCGGGCGCGCCGCTGCTCGACGGCCGCGCCAAGGCCGAGTTCCGCGCCCGCCTCGAGCAGCTCGAGGACGACCTGGCCGAGGCCGAGGCTGGCAACGACGGCGCCCGCGCCACCCGCGCGCGCGAGGAGCTCGACGCCCTGGCCGAGCAGCTGGCGCAGTCGGTCGGCCTGGGCGGCCGTGACCGCCGCGCCGCCTCCGAGGTCGAACGCGCCCGGGTCCGCGTCACCAAGGCCATCAAGGCCGCCATCCGGCGCATCGCCGAGGCCGACCCTGCGCTGGCGCAGCACCTGGAACACAGCGTTCGCACTGGTGTTTTCTGCAGCTACGCGCCCGACCCCGCGGCCCGCGTCAGCTGGCGCTCGTGAAGTCACGATGTGACGTCGGAGTTCACGCCTCCCAGGTATGAACCCCAGACATGACTTCGTGATCGTGGGCGCGGGCTCGGCCGGCTGTGTGCTGGCGGCGCGCCTCTCTGAAGACCCCACTTGCCGGGTGCTCCTGCTGGAGGCAGGCGGCCCCGACCGCAGCATGCAGATCCGCATGCCCGCGGCCTTCACCAAGCTGTTCAAGACCGCCTACGACTGGGACTACAGCACCGGACCGCAGGCCGCGCTGTCGGGCCGCGAGCTGTACTGGCCGCGCGGCAAGACCCTGGGCGGCTGCTCGTCGATGAACGCCCAGATGTATGTCCGCGGCAACGCCGCCGACTACAACCTGTGGGAGGACCTCGGCAACCCGGGCTGGAGCTTCGCCGACGTGCTGCCCTACTTCCAGCGCGCCGAGGGCTACTCGCGGCCGACCGCCGGCCTGCACGGCGCCAGCGGGCCGCTGCGCATCGAGGAGCTGCGCGATCCCAACCCGACCACCGCCGCCTTCCTCGACGCCGCGGTCCAGGCCGGCATCCCGCGCCTCGATGACGTCAACGGCCCGAGCCAGGACGGCGCCGCCTACACCCGCGTGACCCAGCGCCGCGGTCGCCGCTGGAGCAGCGCGGACGCCTACCTGCACCCGGCGGCCCGTCGCAAGAACCTCACCGTCCTCACCGGCGTGCACGCCACCCGCATCCTGTTCGAGGGTCGCCGCGCCAGCGGCCTCGAGTACCTGCGCGAGGGCAAGCTCGAGCGCGTCACCTGCCAGGAGCTCATCATCTCGGGCGGCAGCGTGAACTCGCCGCAGCTGCTGCAGCTGTCGGGGATCGGGCCCGGCCAGGAGCTGCGCAGCCACGGCATCGAGGTCGTGCACGACGCCCCCGGCGTCGGCCAGAACCTGCAGGATCACCTGGCGCTGCCGGTGATCGCGGCCTGCCCCGAGCCGGTCTCGCTGGTGGCCGCCGAGTCGGTCGGCAACCTGCTGCGCTACCTCCTGTTCAAGAAGGGCATGCTGACCTCCAACCTCGGCGAGGCCTGCGCCTTCGTGCGCAGCCGGCCCCAGCTGGCGGCGCCCGATCTCGAGCTGGTGTTCGCGCCGGTGCCCTTCGTGGGCCACGGCCTGACGCCGCAGCGCAACCACGCCCTCACCATCGGGGTCGTCCTGCTGCAGCCGCGCAGTCGCGGCTCGGTGCGGCTACGCTCGCCCGATCCGCTGCAGCGCCCGCGCATCCTGCCCGACTACCTGAGCGACGCCGGCGGCGAGGATGTGCGCACCATGGCGCTCGGGGTCGAGCTGGCGCGCCGCGTCTTCCAGGCCCCGGCGCTGGCGCGCTATGTCGGCGCCGAGCTGCAGCCGGGCCCGCAGCTCACCATCCACGACGCCATCCGCACCCAGACCGAGACGCTGTACCACCCGGTCGGGACCTGCCGCATGGGCACCGACGAGCTGGCGGTCGTCGATCCCCAGCTGCGCGTGCGCGGCCTGACCGGCCTGCGCGTGGTCGACGCCTCGGTGATGCCGACCATCATCCGCGGCCACACCCACGCGCCCACCGTGATGATCGCCGAGAAGGCCGCCGACCTCATCCTCGGCCGCGCGCTGGTCGCTCCGGTTCGCGCCAAGGTCGCCTGAGGAGTCGCCCCGCCACCCGAGGTAGCCGCCCGCGCGACGGCGGTGGTAACGTTGCCAGCGATGCTGGGGGAGCGGCTGGGGAGCTACTTGGTGACGCGGCGCATCGGCGCCGGCGGTATGGGCGAGGTCTTCGAGGCGCGCCACGAGGTGCTCGACAACCGGGTCGCCATCAAGGTGCTGCTACCCGCGCTGTCGCGTGACGAGGACGCGGTGAAGCGCTTCTTCAACGAGGCCAAGGCGGCGACGCGCATCCGTCACCCGGGCATCGTGCAGATCTTCGACTTCGGGACCCACGCCGACGGCAGCGCCTACTTCGTGATGGAGCTGCTCGACGGCGACAGCCTGGCCGGGCGGCTGCGCGCGGGCTGGCGCGCCACGACCGAGGAGCAGGTCGCCATCGGGCGCCAGCTGGCCGACATCCTGGGCGCGGCGCACGGGGCCGGCATCGTTCATCGCGATCTCAAGCCCGACAACATCTTCCTGTGTCCCGACTCGGCGGTCGCCGGCGGGCTGCGCGTCAAGGTGCTCGACTTCGGCATCGCCAAGCTGGCCGACAGCGCCAGCGATCCGGTCTCGGTCAAGACCCGCAGCGGCGCGGTCATGGGCACGCCCTACTACATGTCCCCGGAGCAGTGCCGCGGCTCGGGCGAGGTCGATCACCGCGCCGACATCTATGCCCTGGGCTGCGTGCTGTTCGAGATGGCGACCAGCCGGCCCCCGTTCACCGGCACCGGCCTCGGCGAGATCCTCGGCGCGCACCAGTTCGTGGCGCCGCCGCAGGTGCGCTCGCTCAACCCCAGCGTGCCGCCGCCGCTGGAGAAGCTGATCCACCACACGCTCGGCAAGCAGCCCACCGAGCGCCCGCAGTCGATGAAGCAGGTCGCGACCTCGCTGGACGCGATGGCGAGGTCGCAGACGGTGGGCGAGGCGCCGGCGGTCGCGCTCGACAGCACGCTCCCCGCGGGGGCCACGGCGACGCCGACGCCGGCCCCGACCCCGACCCCGACCGCCCCGACCGCCCCGACCGCCCCGACCGCCCCAGGGGCCACCCCCGCAGCCACGCCCGCACCGGCACCGGCGGCCGCCCCCGCGCCGGCACCGACCACGACCATGGGCGGCTCCGCCGGCCAGGTCGCGGGCCGCACCGAGCGCCCCCCGCGCCGCATCACCCTGCTGCTCGCCGGCGCCGCGGTGGTCGCCGTCGGCGCCACCACCGCCATCCTGCTCGCCCGCCGCAGCACCCCGCGCACCCCCGCCGCGAAGCCCGTCGTCGCCGCCGATGCCGCCGTCGCGCTGGCGCCCGCCACCCCGATGCCGGTCGCCTCGCCGACGCCGCCGGAGACCAACCCCTGGATCCCCATCACGCCACCGGCGACGCCGGTCGCCCTCGGCATCGCCAGCGATCAGGCGCCCGACACCGTCTCCGGGCTGCGCCCGGGGCGCGGCGTCACCTCCCCCACCCAGCCCTACCGGCTGCAGCAGCACGAGGTCACCTGGGGCGAGTTCGAACCCTGGCTGCTCGAGCACCCCCGCGCCGAGCTCGAGCGACCGGCCGGCGCCGACGACCGCATGCCGGTGACCATGGCGCCCTGGCAGGTCGCGACCGAGTACTGCGCCTCCCTGGGCGCCAACCTGCCCACCGAGGAGCAGTGGGAGTTCGCCGCCCGCGGTGCCGCACGCAGGCCCTACCCGTGGGGCAGCGACGCGGTCGATCTGCAGCGCACCCACATCTTCGCCGGGCTCGGCGCGCGGCCCCACCTGGTCATGACCAGCGAACAGGACCGCACCCCCGAGGGCATCCACGATCTGGCCGGCAACGCCCGCGAATGGACCACCGACCTGTGGCGCGAGGACTGGCCGGGCAGCGACGAGAGCTGGGTCAAGGACGGGCGCACCAGCTTTCGCGCCGTGCGCGGCCTGCCCCTGGCCGCCAAGCTGGGCAAGAAGCAGGCGCTGCCGGTCGAGGGCGCCGCGCACCGCGCCGCCCTGTGCGCCACCGGCCCGTGCGTCGCCGCCACCGCCGAGGAGCTGGCCACCATCGGGTTCCGTTGCGCGCGAGGAGACAAGTGATGACGAGGCCTCTGGCCCTGCTCGGGCTGCTCACCGCCGCGCTGCTGCCGCAGGACGTCGCCGCCCAGGCCTGCCCCAAGCAGTGCAAGCCGGGCGAGCTGCGCGACATCCACGGCTGCTGCATCCAGGTCAAGACACGCCGCACCCGGGTCAACCTCGACACCGGCGGCGGCCCATCGTCGAAGTCCTACGACTTCAGCGGCGATGAACTCGAGGTCGACGCCGACGACGATCTGCCCTCCGCCGCCCTCATCCCGGCGCCGACCTGGAAGAAGCCCGACCCGGCCTGGAAGCTGCCCGAGCTGCGCGAGCGCTACAACAAGGCCACCACCCCGGCCGAGCGCGAGAAGCTGGGCCTCGCCCTCGCCGGGCTGCTGTACAGCTCCGACGCCGGCGGCAACCCCAGGCTCGACGCCGTCACCATCCTGCGCGACCTGGCCAAGGCCGGCAGCGAGCCGGTGCTGGCGCAGCTCGCCCTGGTCGAGCACGACCTCGGCCAGCGCGACCGCGCCGCCGCCGTCACCGCGCAGCTGGCCGAGCTGTCCGACAAGCCGGTCTACAAGTTCCGCGCCGCCTACTACGCCTTCCTGGCCGGCAAGATGGACGAGGCCGCCCGCGGCTTCCCCTACTTCGAGGCCTGGCAGCTGTTCAGGACCGGCAGCCCGCGCGCCGCGACCACGCAGCTCCTGCGCGCCGCCAACGACTCCGGCGTGCGCCTGTCGCTCATCATCCGCGACTACCTCCTGTTCGCGGCCTACTCGGACGACAACCCCGACACCGCGATGGCCGCGCTCAGCCTGCTCGCGGATCGCGCCAAGGAGGACGTCACCCAGACCATGCTGCGCCTGGGCCAGAGCTACGCCGACCTCGGCCGCAGCACCGAGGCCACCGCGGTGTACCAGGCCATCGCCACCAACGCCCAGCCGGTCGCCGCCGCCGAGGCCTACACGCGCGCCTTCCGCCTCGCCCTCGGCAGCCTCGGCTTCATCCCCGCCGCGCGCTACCTCGACGCCGCCGTGGACAGCATGCGCGCCGCCGGCGCCGGGTTCCCCAAGGACGACCGCGACGAGCTCATCGCCACCGTGCGCGAGATGGCCCTGCTGGCGCACAACATGTTCGCCAAGACCCGCAACGAGGAGCTCGGCGACGCCGCCAGCTTCCTCTACACGCTGTACTTCTCGCTGGGCCCGCACAAGGACGAGCGCGCGCTGATGGACTATGTCGACAACCTGCTCGACCTGCGCGCCGAGACCCGCGCCAGCCTGCACCCGGTCGTGGTCAAGACCAAGACCAGGGGCGTCAGCATCGGCTCGCCCAGGGTCTCCGGCGATCTCGACAAGGCCATCATCCGCCGTCCCATCCGCTTCAACCTGGCCCAGATCAAGGCCTGCTATCGCCGCACCCTGCTGGCCGAGCCCACCGCGACCGGCACCGTCAACGTCACCATGGTGCTCGACGCCGGCACCGGCGTCCCGCTCAAGGTCGCGGCCAGCGGCGTCAGCCCCGCGCTGTCGACCTGCGTGGCCGACACCATCAAGGCCTGGCGCTTCCCCATCGCCGCCAACGCCGCCAACCAGAAGATCAACGTCGTCTACCCCTTCACCTTCCGCCTCGCCGGGGGCTGACCGCCCGACTTGCGGGGCTCCCCGGACCGCGTTTACGATTTTCGCGGGGGGGAAACCATGATGAAGCTCGGGGTATTTTCGGTGTTCGCGTTGTGCCTCACCGGCGCCTGCGGCGGTGGCGGTGGAGACAGCGGCAGTGACGGGGGCGGCTCGGGGGGCACCTTCAACGGTGAGGCCTTCGACGCGCCGGCCGGGATCTGGGTGCGCTATGCGCACATGGCGCCTGGCACAGGCGCGTTCGACGTCTGCTACGAGACCGATCCCAACGTCTGGGTCGGACCGGTGCTGGCGACCCAGGCCGGGCGCGCCGCGGGCGTCGCCTACGGCCAGGTCTCGCAGTACATCCAGATGCCCACGTTCACCGCACCGAATCGCGGCAAGCTGCGCGTGATCGCCGCCGGCGCGAGCTGCATGACCCCGATGCCGGGCTGGAACGGCAACGACAGCGCCGCGGCCTTCGGCGTCGGTCCCGGCGTGCACTCGACGCTGGCGGTGCACAGCCTGCCCGCGGGTCCAACCTTCGACGCGCGCACCACCGACATGCACCAGGCCAACACCAACCCGGGCTCGATGCACTTCACGCCCTACATCGCCGGCGTGACCAACGCCGACGTCGGCGCCATCGTGGGCGGCGCCTTCGTGTCCTGGAAGGAGAGCGTCGGCGAGGGCGCCGCCGCCAGCGGCTTCACCAAGATGGCCGCGGGCAGCGGCGCCAACTTCGTGCCCTTCCTGGCGCCGGCCTCGGGCGTCACCATCGCGGTGCGCGCCACCGGGACCACGCCCATCCTGGCCATGGTCTCGGGCGTCAACCTGGTCGGCGCCGACGCGTGGTCGCTGTGGGCCTTCGGCAAGATGGGCGACGCCGCCAATCCGCCCAAGCTCATCGCCTGCCAGGACTACGTGCGCGCCAGCGGCCTGACCCGCTGCTTCTGAGCCGTCCGGCAACGTGCGGCCCGGTCACAGCGCGCCGCGGATGGCTCCTTGCATGCCGTCATCGGCGCGCGCGTTGTCACCCGACATCTCCCAGTAGATGACGATCTTGGTCGGGTAGTCGCCGACCAGGTTGCCGCGCGACTCGCGCAGCGAGAAGAAGGCGGCCTTGGCCGCGTTCTCGTCGGGAAAGATCGCATACTGGCCGGTGCCGCCAGGCTCGTGGCTGGCCGTGAAGCTGACCAGCTTGGTGGCGCCCGCCAGCGCGGGATCCAGCGGCGAGGTCGACTCGGCGCAGCCGCTGGCGAAGCCCTTGGCCTCGAGCGCCTTGCACAGCTTCATCGGGTCGCGCCCGCCACCACCTGCGCCGCCGCCCTTGCTCTTCTTGCCGCACCCCATCAGTGCCGCGCCCATGGCCGCCAGCGCGACCAGCTTGCTCAGTGCCCCCACAGTCTTCGTCATCGTCATTCTCCGTCGTTCGAGGTTGTGCGGCCCTGCTTTGCAACCCGGGAGCCAGCCCTCGCCCGAGCGGTCTCCACGACTTGCCCCGCTCGCGACGCCGCTTCGCCGCGACGCACGACGACACCTCGTCGCGCCCGTGCTACAGCCTCGAGTCACCCCGCGGCCGGGCCGCCGAAGGAGGGCATCGTGAAGGACAAGGTCTGCATCGTCACGGGCGGCAACACCGGCATCGGCAAGGCCACCGTCGAGGGGCTGGCCAAGCTGGGCGCGACCGTGGTCATCGCGTGTCGCGACGTGGCCCGGGGCCAGCGCGCGCTCGACGAGGTGGCCGCCAGCACCGGCTCGCGCACGCTGCACGTGCTGCAGCTCGATCTGGCGTCGCTGGCCTCGGTGCGCGCCTTCGCCGCGGCCTTCACCGCGAAGTTCTCGCGCCTCGACGTCCTGATCGAGAACGCCGGCGTCATGACGCGCAAGCGCGAGCTGACCGTCGACGGGTTCGAGATGGACTTCGGCGTCAACCACGTCGGGCACTTCCTGCTCACCGACCTCCTGCTGCCGCTGCTCAGGGCGTCGGCGCCGTCGCGCATCGTGGTGGTGTCGTCGGCCCTGCACAGCAGCGGCAAGCTCGACTTCGCCGACCTCACCATGGCCAGGCGCTGGAGCGGCGCCTATCCGCGCTCCAAGCTCGCCAACATGCTGTTCGTGCGCGCGCTGTCCAGGCGCCTCCAGGGCAGCAAGGTCGTGGTCAACGGGCTGCACCCAGGCGTCATCGCGACCGAGCTGGCCCGCGACTACCCCGCGCTGATCCGCCTGCTGGCGCGCTGGTTCCTGAAGTCACCCGCCAAGGGCGCGCGCACCTCGCTGTACCTCGCGACCGCCCCGGAGGCCGGCACCACCTCGGGCGGCTACTTCGTCGACGCCCGACCCAGGCGGCCCAGCGCGGCGGCCCTCGACGACGCCCTCGCCGAGCGGCTGTGGACCGAGACCGAGCGGCTGATCGCGCAGGCCACCCCTGCCGCCGCGGCGGTATGATGGCCCGCGCTCAGAACATGAACGGATAGACCAAGCGCCGCCGCCTCACGCCACGTGCGTCGCCGCGTCCAGCGCCAGCGCCATCGCGCGCATGTCGGGGAAGCGGTCGTCGGCCCGCTTGGCCAGCGCGCGCGCCACCACCGCCTCCAGCGCCGGCGCGAAGGCCCACCCGGTCACCGCCGCCAGCGCGGGCGGCGGCTCCAGCGCGTGCATGCGCAGCATCGACGCGATGTCGTCGGCCATGAAGGGCACCCGCCCGGTCAGGGCCTGGAACAGGATGACGCCGGCCGAATACTGGTCGACCCGGCCGTCGACCGGCCGCCCGGTGGCCTGCTCGGGCGACATGTAGAACGGCGTCCCGAACACCATGCCCGGCCGCGTCAGCTTGCCGCGCGCCACGTCGTCGATCAGCTTGGCGATGCCGAAATCGATCATGCGCGCCTGGCCATCGGCGCCGACCATCAGGTTGTCGGGCTTGAGATCGCGGTGGATGACACCCATGGCGTGGGCATAGCCCAGCGCGAACAGCACCTGGCGCAGCATGGCGGCCACCTGCGCCGGCGCCACCGGTCCGCGCGCGATGATCTGCGTCAGCGGCACGCCCTCCAGGTACTCCATGACCATGAAGTAGGCGCCGTCCTCCAGCCGCCCGAAGGCGTGCACGCCCACGATGCCGGCGTGGGTCAGCCGGCTCATGGCCTCGGCCTCGCGCTCGAAGCGCGCCCGCGCCTCGGGGTCGTCGACCGCCTGCGACACCGTCTTGATGGCGACGCGCTCGCCGCCGGGCCCGCGCGCCTCGTAGATGAGGCCCATGCCGCCGCGCGCGATGAAGCGCACCACGGTGAACTGCTCGGCCACCACCTGCCCGGGGCGGAGGTGCCCGGGCCCGTTGGTCTCGCTCACCAGCCTGAGCAGCGCGATCCGCCCGTCGTCGCTCACCTGATCACCGGCCCCATTGTACGATCGTGCCCCGCCCTCGCGGTAGCATGAGGCCATGTCGCGGCAGCTGCCCACCCGAGAGGTCCGCCGCCAGCTGCTGCGCCGCGTCGCCATCTTCGCCTCGCTGTCCGACGCCGAGCTCGACGCCCTGACCACCGGCACGCGCACCCTGCGCGCGCGCGAGCTGCTGTTCCGCGAGGGCGATCCGCCCACCAGCGCCTTCGTCCTGGTCAGCGGCCGCCTCAAGGTGTCGATGCCGACCCTGGCCGGCCACACCCTGGTGGTGGACTACCTGGAACCCGGCAAGGTCATCGGCGAGCTGGCGCTGATCGACGGCGTGCACCGCTCGGCCACCGTCAGCGCGGTGGTGACCTCGCGCCTGATGGCCATCGAGCGGCGCAACTTCCTGGCCTTCCTGGCCCGCCACCCCGCCGCCTCGCTGGCCCTGCTCACCGAGCTGGCGCGCAAGATCCGCCAGTTCAACCAGTCGGTGCAGGAGAGCCACGCCTCCAGCCTGGCCGACCGCCTGGCGCGCAAGCTGATCGCGCTGGGCCAGCGCTTCGGCGCCCCCGGGCCCGACGGCCTGCTCATCGACCTGCACCTGCCGCAGCGCGAGCTCGGCGATCTGATTGGCTATTCGCGCGAGAGCGTCAACAAGCAGCTGAGCGCCTGGAGCGCCGCAGGTGTGGTCGCGGTGGGTCGCGGGCGCATCGTCATCCGCGACGTCGCCGCCCTCGCGCGCGAAATTCATCTCCAAGTGTGAACCACTTCACACTGCGCCCGCCGCGCCGTCCTCACCTTCAGAGCAGGAGGACGACATGACCAAGGAGCTGATGGCGAGCGAGCCCCTGACCCTCGATGGCACCGAGCTGACCTCGAACACCCCCAGCGAGCCGGGCAAGCGCTGGGGCTGGGTCAGCGCGCGCCCCAGCGAGTTCCTGGTGGTGTACCGGCGCGGCCGGCTGGCCCAGCGCCTGTGCGGCCAGGGCGGCCGCTTCTTCAAGTGGCCGTCCGACTCCTACGTGCTGATCCCGACCACGCTCAAGGAGGTCGTGTTCCAGGCCAACCAGATCACGCGCGACCACGTCGACGTCAAGCTGCGCGGCATGGTGGTCTACCGCATCGCCACCCCGCTGGTGATCTACCCGCTGATCAACTTCGCCGACCGCGCCAACGCCGAGGCCAAGCTGGCGCGCATGATCGCGGACATCTGCCGCTCCACGGTCAAGTGGCTGGTCGCCAACATGACGCTGTCGGAGTGCATCCAGCGCCGCAAGGAGGAGATCGCCGGCGCGCTGCGCACCGAGATCAGCGCCATCGCCACCGCGACCTGGGGCGTCGAGGTGGTCACCGTCGACGTGCAGGA
This sequence comes from Polyangia bacterium, assembly GCA_044229835.1. GTDB lineage: Bacteria > Myxococcota_A > Polyangia > Haliangiales > JADYYK01 > JADYYK01. The sequence continues at coordinate 22,878 of JBGASF010000052.1, forward strand.
CGTCTTCATCCAGGACGACGGCGTGTTCCGCGCCATGCAGGCCACCTTCAAGGCCGAGAAGGACCGCGAGGCCAAGCTGGCCCAGCAGCAGGCCGAGCGCGCCATCGAGGAGAGCCGCCTGGCCCACGAGCGCAGCCTGGAGAAGGATCGCCAGGATCTGGCCCTGGAGAAGGCGCAGCGCGCCGGCGATCTCGAGCTGGCCCGCCTGGCCCACGAGCAGCGCCGCAGCGACGAGCAGTTCAAGCTCGACACCCGCCGCGTCGAGCAGGCCCGCGAGATCGCCCTCTTCAAGGCGCGCCAGGCCGAGGAGCAGTCGCGCATCGCCGGCGAGACCACCCGCCTGGCCGCGCAGCTCGCCGCCGAGGCCGCGCAGTTCACCCACGACGAGGAGGCCGCCGCCCTGCGCGCCCGCCTGGCCGCCGAGAGCGGCGCCGGCCGCGCCAGCCTGGAGCGCCTCTTCATCCAGCAGGCGCTGCCCCAGGTCGCCGTCGCGCTGGCCAAGGGGCTGGAGAACGCCCGCCTGCACCTGTACCAGTCGGACGGCAAGCCCGGCGCCGGCTTCCTGCCCGTCGCCATGGGCCAGGTCATGGAGCTGCTGTCGAGCGCGGCCTCTGCGCGCACCGGCACCGGCGCCGCCCGTGATGACGTAAAGTAGCCGCCAGGGGGATGCCGATGAGACGCAACGCGACGACGATGCTGGCGGTGGTGGGCGTGCTGGCGCTGGTCAGCTGTGGCGGCAGCAAGGGCAAGGGTGGCACCACGCCGGGCGGCGGCGCCACGCCGACGGCCTTCTTCGAGGCCTACAAGAAGGCCTCGCTCGCCGGCGACGTCGAGGGCGTGTGGGCCATGATGACCAAGGGCACCCAGGACCAGCAGCTCGCGCAGCTGGAGAAGATGCGCACCATGGAGGGCATCGCCGAGATGCTCGGGCTCAGCGCCGACCAGCTGGCCGCCCTGTCGACCGACGAGCTGCGTCGCCAGTTCATGAAGAAGCAGCTCGCGGAGACCCACGACAAGGTCGCGGGCACGATGATCGACCACGTCGAGCAGCAGAGCCCCGACAAGGTGATCGTCCACACCAAGGACGCCACCGGGAAGGCCTCGCGCGGCGTCCTGGTGCGCGAGAACGGCGTCTGGAAGCTCGACATCGTGGCCTCCGCCGAGCTCGAGGACGGCACCGGCGAGCCGCCGCCCGACCACCCGGTGGGCTGACCGTCGCGGGCGGCCCGACCGTCAGCTGATCAGCCAGCGCGCCAGCGACTGCCACGCCGCGCTGTGGCCCACGGCCACGCGCAGCGGGCCCGACAGCACGATGACGGCGGCGCCCAGCAGGTAGATCCGGTGCACCCGGCCGCGGGTCTTCCAGTCGTGCAGCATGCCCGCGACCACGAACAGCGCGCTCAGCCCCAGCGACACCATCGGATGAGGGACGAAGGGCAGGCGGCTCAGCGCCGGGGTCATCAGGGTCGCGGTGGCCACCAGGATGAGCCGGCGATGGCTCTCGGGCTTGCGCCGCAGCACCATGGCCGCGGTGATGAAGCCGGCGAACATCACCAGCTGCCCGAGCGGAAAGATCAGGAACACCAGCGGCTGCGCCCCCGGCCGGCTGATGCCGCGCCGCGCCCCCTCCAGCGACGCGATGACCCCGAGCGGCAGCATGACCAGCGCGAGCAGCGCCCCCGCGATGCCGAGCATGCGGTGCACCGCGACGCGCCGCCCCGCCACCAGCGCGCTCTGGATGATGAGCAGCACCAGCCAGCCGGTGAACACCAGGCCGTGCAGGTGCAGCATCGGGCTGAGCGCCGGCCGCTGCGACAGGCCCCTGAGAAAATAGGTCGGCGCGAAGCCCGCAAAGGCCGTCAGCAGGAACGCGACCGCCATCCCGGTGTGAAACACCCGGGCCGGGCGGGCGCGCGCCGCCGGCCGGGCCGACGCGCCAGCGCCGGCGAGCCGGTGCAGCGCCTCGCCCTCCTCGATCAGCCCCCCGACACCCTGGACCAGCTGGCTGGAGCTCTTCATGTCACCACCTCCTCCTGGTTGAAGTGCACGACGGCTCAGCCCTCGAACAGCTGGCGCGACGCCGGCAGCGCGGTGGCGATCAGGGCGGCGAACTCCTTGCCCTCGATGACCGGGGTGAACACCGGGTGCTGCCCCGCGAACCGGCTGCTCACCAGCATCAGCTCGGCGATGCCGGTGGTGTCGAGGTCGCACACCAGGTAGATGGTGCGGTGCGCGGGGCTGAGGTAGACCGCCTCGGGCTTGAAGCGATCGACGATGCGCCCGATGACGGCGCCGGGACCGCCGGGGCGGGCCTCGAGCGTGGCGCCGGCCTGCGGGGTGACCTGGATCTGGACGAGGTGCTTCATCTGGGTACCCTCCTTGCGCGACGAAGGTGTCGCGAGAAGAGACCCTACGGACTTCGGCGCGCCGCGACTTCGGGAGGACTACCCAATTTCACGGGGATCTTGGCATGGGTAGTTCTACCCAAGCAGGCGGTGCTGGTAGGCCCAGGCGGTCGCCGCCGCGCGCGACGGCACGTTCAACTTGGCGAAGATGTTGCTGACGTGGCGGTCGACGGTCTTCTCGCTGACGAACAGCTCACGCGCGATGACCTTGTTGGTCTTGCCCGCGGCCACCAGCAGCAGCACCTCGAGCTCGCGCGGGCTGAGGCCGTGTGCGCCCTTGCCGGGTGCGGCCTGCGCGGGCGCGGGCGCCGCCGCGGACGCTGCAGCTGCTGCCGGCGTGGCGAGCGCCTCGACCGCCGCCAGGTCGGGCGCGGCGCCCAGCGACACGAACACCTTCCTGGCCGCCTCGACCTCGAGCGCGGTCCCGTCGGCGTCACCGAGCGCCTGAAACGCCCGCGCCATCACCACCCGCACCCGCGCACACAGGTACGGCGCCCCCACGCGCTGCCAGCAGTCCTGGGCTCGCCGCAGCGGCTGCAGCGCGGCCCGGGCGTCGCCGTCCGCCAGGGCCACCGCCCCCCTGGCGTGGTCGGCCATCGCCGCCAGGACCTCCATGCCGAGGCGGTCGGCGATGCCACCCAGCTCGTCCGCCGCCCGCCGCGCCTCCTCGAGCTCCCCGGCCGCCAGCATGATCTCCACGAACGCCGGCAGAAACCGCGCGCGCTGCAGGGCATCCGTGGTCGACAGCGCGCGCCGCATCGCCGCCGCCGCGCTGTCCACGCGCCCCTGCGCCAGCCGGAGCAGCGCCAGGCCCGGCTGCGGATCGCGCCCGCGCTCGCTGGCGCGCGCATAGCTCTGCTCGGCCGCCTCCAGCTCGCCACGCAGGCGCTCGAGCTCGCCCTCCTGGTACAGGGCGTCCCCGGCGCGTGCGTCGCGCGAGTGCGCCAGCCGGCTCGACGCCTGCCGCACCTCCTCCAGCGCCGCGGGCCACTCGCCGCCCAGCTGCAGGATCTCCGAGCGGTGGATCATGCAGGCGCCCGCGAACGTCACCAGCTGCGGCTGGCCTTCGCACCAGCCGCTCAGCGCCTGCGTCCACTCGCGCGCACGATCCAGCGCATAGCTCTGCTGACACGCCGCGATGACCGCGCAGTAGATGATGCCGGTCACCAGCGGCGACAGCTCCGCGCTGGCCACCGACACCATCGCCTCGTCGAGCACCTGCAGCCCCTCGGCCAGGCGCCCCTGCCGGATCAGCGCGCGCCCCTCGAAGCTGCGCCCCAGCGCGGCGAGGTCGCGATCGCCGTGGCGCACCCCGATCTCCGCCGCCTCCGCCGCCGCGGCCCGCGCCGCCGCGAAGTCTCCGCTCGCGGTGGCGCGATACACCAGCGGCAGGCGCAGGTAGCCGCACTCGACACAGTCGCGCCCATCGCGCTCGACCAGCCGCTGCGCGCGCGCGACCCAGCCGCTGCCGCGCGCCATCTCCCCCAGCGATGACAGCCGCATCGCCGCCCAGAACGCCGCCCGCGCCGCCGCCAGCGTCTCGCCGGCGTCGAGCCGCAGCTGGTGCAGGCGCTCGAAGCTCTCGATGCAGGCGTCCTCGTGCCCGGTCAGCCCCGCCGCCAGCGCCAGCCGCTCGACGTCGTCCGCCGCCAGCGCGGCCTGCGCGCTCGCGCGCGAATAGGCCTCGAAGGCGTCGCCCCACGCCCGCCGCGCATAGGCCTCGCGCGCAACCGCCACCGCGTCATCAGCCACGAGGCGATTCTAGCGCGGCGCAGCCCCGTGGTGTCGCCCTGGGCTAAAATGCGGCGCAAGGGGGTGTCGATATGAAGCGATTTGCAGTGGTGCTGCTGGCGGCGGCGCTGGCGAGTAGCTGTGGCGGTGATGACGACGATGGCACGACGGTCGACTCGGGGTCGGTCGCCGACTCGGCGGTGACCGTGGACGCGGCGCGCACGCCGGATGCATCGACCGCGAGCGGAGGCTCAGCGAGCTGGCAGCTGCAGCCCAACGCCCAGTGCAGCGCGACCATGACCCTGTGTAGCGACGGCGGCGCGGTCGGCGGCTACCAGCTGCTCGCCATGGGAGCCTGTCCGCTGGCGTCGACCTCCGCCTTCTACTTCCACGGCGGCGGCGGCCCCCCGGCGGCCGGGACCTACCCCGTGCGCGCGGTGACCAACCTCGTCGGCGCGGCCAATGTCCCCGCCGGCGAGGTCGTGGTGCGCATCATCCATCACCCGAGCACGACCGTGGAGGAGAACTGGTTCGCCCAGGCCGGCAACGTCACGGTCACCGTCAGCGGCGGCAAGCTGACCGCGACGCTGCCGCTGGTCAACGCCAAGAAGGACACCACGGCGCTGACCCAGATGATGATGGCCACCACGACCTGCCCGTAGCCGGGCGCGGCCCTGCGCCGGTCCTGCCAGCACGTTTTTCCCGCCCGAATCCGCCTCAGCGCACGGGTTTGCCAGCTCTTTCCGCGACCCCCCGTTCACAGCGTGAACGCGCCGGGCGCGCGGATCTTCACAGTCTTGCCACGCCTCCGCGGGTTGCGCGCCGCGTCAGCTGGTCTCGCCGTTGCACTGCCGTCGAGCCGGGTCCGACGACGCGGACCGACAAGGAGCTCGACGAAGATGCTGACCGCCCACCTGCCTGTGCGCCTCTCGAAGGGTTTCATCGCTGGCCTCGTCCTGCTCGGCGCGCTCGCGCTGCAAGGCTGCGGCAGCGACGAGTCCGGCCTCGCCGGCTACTACGACGTGGTCTCGCATACCCGCAACGCGACCTCGTGCGACAGCCCCGGACTGCAGGTCGACAGCTCGAGCACCGGCGACGCACGTGATCAGTTGATGAACCCTTTCCCCGACTATATGCGGCTGGCTGACGTGCCCTTCGCGGGCCAGACCGCCGTGCGCGCCAGCGGCTGCGCCGGCCTGTATGACAACAAGTGCACCGGCTTCATCAGCTTCGAGCTCTCGCTGGGCCTCGGCCCGGTCGGCGATGGCGACGGCGACGTCTGGGGCTCCGACGCGGTCGGCGGCCCGACCGGCGACAAGGCCAGCTGTGCCTTCAGCTACTCGAGCACACGCCTGCGCTCCGTTGACGCCAGGACCGTCGAGATCCGCATGGAGCACCGCATGGGCGCCCGCGCCGTCAAGTCATGCGACCTCGACCACGACCTGCACCTCGAGGGCCGCACCCTGCCCTGCCAGAGCGCCGAGACCATCATCCTGCGCAAGCGCTAGGCTCAGCGCTTCGACGTCTTCTTCTTCACGGCCTTGGACCTGGTACCCGCGCCGTTGAAGGCGACGGCCTGGCGGATCAGCGCCTTGAAGGCGGCCTCATCGACCTCGTCGCCCTCGCGGATGTCGATCGCGCGCCGGGTGTTGCCCTCGAGGCTGGAATTGAACAGGCGGGCCGGATCCTTCAGCGACGCGCCCTTGGCGAAGGTCAGCTTGACGACCTGCTTGTAGGACTCGCCGGTGCAGATGATGCCGTCGTGCGACCACACCGGGGTGCCCATCCACTTCCACTCCTCGACGACCTCCGGATCCGCCGCCTGGATGAGCTTGCGCATCCTGGCCAGGGTCTTGCCGCGCCAGTCGCCGAGCTCGGCGATGCGCTGGTCGATCAGCTGGGATGCAGACCCACTCGCGGGCTTGGCTCCGGAACGCTTCGTCATCGCCACGGCGAGATGATACACCTCGAGTCACCACCCGATGCGCGGCCTCGTCTTCATCGCCCTCACGCTGCTGACCCTGGCGGGCTGCTCGCCTTCCAAGGGCGGCCCGAAGGAGACCTGCGTCAAGGCGGGCGAGCAGTGTCGCCTCGACAAGAACGTCCTCGGGGTCTGCGAGTACGCGCCGAAGACCACCACCTGCGCGTCACCGCCGTGCCTGGTGTGCACGGGCCAGCACTGAGACACGCGGCGCTGCGCCTGCGGCTGCGCCTGCGCCTGCGCCAGAGGCTGCGCCTGCGCCTGCGCCAGAGGGCGCTGAGGAAGCGCTAGGGACCGGACGGCGACGGCGGCGCGGGTGGCGCGGGCGGCGCGGGCGGCGCCGGCATGCTCGGCGGGGCCGGTGAGGCCACCGCTGGGGCCGCCCCCACCGGCGGCATCGGCGCCGCGGTCTTCGTCGACCCGCCACCATCGGCGACCAGGAACAGCGCCAGCATCATCGGCCCGGACGCCAGCACCGCGCGCACATGCTTGTCCTCGAGCGGCGGCCGCGCCGGCGGCGGCGCGTCCTTGCGACGCGGCCCCATCAGCGGGAGCAGGGCGCCGACCTCGCCCTCGATGCGCAGCTCGCGCCCCTGGGCGACCACCTTCAGGGCCGCGCCCAGCTCGTGACTCATCTCCTCCGCGGCCTCCTGCGCCACACCTTCGGCGTCGAACACCACCAGCAGATCGGCGCGCGTCCCCTTCACCGCGGCGTGGACCGACGCCATGTTGGCCATCGGCGGGCTGGCCTTGGCGCCGGCCACGAACCAGATCGGCGCCCCGGTGTCGATGGCGGCGAGCTCCTTGGCCAGCGCCGCGTCGGCCAGCGGCTGCTTGCCCGCGGCGTCGGCGACGTGCTCGACGTCCGCGCGCGTGATGCCCAGCACGACGCGATCGACCCCGCTCCACAGCGCCACCAGCTCGTCGCTGCTGGACTTGTAGATGGTCAGACGCCCGTCCTGCCGTGGCGCGTCGGGCGGGTTCGTCTTCAGGGCGGCCAGCTTGCCCAGACAGCCCTCGAAGGCGCCGCGCAGGCCAGTGCCCTCGGCCACCACCACGACGCGCTCGTCATCGATGCGATCGAGGAACACCAGCGTCGTGCGCCGCGTGGCCGCGCTCACCGGCACCACACAGGCGTCGAAGAACACGCCGATCTCGGGGTCGGACATGTCCTCGCCGATCATCGCCTGCACGGCGGCGCGGATCTCCGGCCCGGTCGGCGCCGCCCCTGCACGCACGAAGCCGAGCACCGCGGTGGTGTCACCGGGCAGCGCGGGCAATGGCACCGCATCGGCCCCGCCGCCGCCCCGCCCTGCTCCACCAGCCCCGCCCCCGCTCGGCCGCTTCGACTTCTTGCAGCCCGCCAGCGCCAGCCCCAGCGCCGCCACCGCCACCGCGAACACCCGCGATCCACGCCTCGACATCCCGTGATGCTCAGGGCCAGCCAGCCTGCTGTCAAGGCGACCGGGCAGTGCGCTACCATCACAGCATGGGTCTACCCTGCAGGTCTCTCACCACGCTGCTCGCCCTGGCGTCCCTGGCCGGGTGCGGCGGCAGCGAGACCACGCCACCCACCAACCCCGACGACGGTCCGCCCGCCGGCTACCCCGACGGCCACGCCGTCATCCCCGCGGCGGCGCGCGCCGAGGACGTGTCGACGCCCACCACCGTGGTCGGCACCGGCACCCCCGCAAGCTGCACCGGCGCCGCCTTCGTGGCCGCGGTGGCCAAGGGCGGCATCATCACCTTCGACTGCGGCCCGGCCGCGACGACCATCGTCCTCGACTCGACCGCCAAGGTCTTCAACGACAAGGGCAGCAAGCTGGTCATCGACGGCGGCAACAAGGTCACGCTGAGCGGCGGCGGCAAGGTCCGCATCCTCTACATGAGCACCTGCGACCGCGCGCAGGTCTACCCGCCCGGGCCGGGCGACTGCAACACCAACCCCGGCGTGCAGCTGGTGGTCCAGAACATCACCTTCGTCGACGGCAACGCCAAGGGGATCGCCGACGGCGGCAACAACGGCGGTGGCGGCGGGGCGATCTATGCCCAGGGCGGCAGCCTCAAGGTGGTCCACGCGCGCTTCTTCAACAACGTCTGCGACGAGCTCGGCTCCGACGTCGGCGGCGGCGCCATCCGCAAGCTCGACTATCTGGTCGCGCCCGGCGCCGGCCCCGCCCGCCCGGCCTGGATCGTCGACAGCACCTTCGGCGGCAAGCCCGGCCTGGGCAACTCGTGCGCCAACGGCGGCGCCCTCAGCAGCATCGGCGTGTCGTGGAACATCTTGAACACCCTGCTGTCCGAGAACACCGCCGTCGGCCACGGCGCCAACAGCGGCCAGGGCGGCAACGGCGGCGCCATCTACAACGACGGCAACGAGATCGTCCTCGACGTCTCGAGCAGCCTGATCGAGAACAACAAGGCCAACGAAGGCGGCAGCGCCGTCTTCTTCGTCAGCAACAACCGCACCGGCTCCATCACCATCCGCGACTCCATCACCCGCGGAAACCCCCGTGGCACCTTCGAGACCCCCAACCTGTTCGGCTTCTACGTCATCGCCAAGGAGCCAGCCCAGATCATCAACTCCCAGATCCTGCGCTGAGCTGACGCACTACTCCGGCGGGAGCATCGCGACCAGCTGCTGCACGAAGAGCCGCTGCTCGGCGCCGTGGACGTCGGGCCAGGGCACCTCCCACTCGACACGCTGGCCCGCGTTGACCACGGCGAGCTGGCAGCGCGGGCCCGACGCCACCGGCGGGTGCGCCTGCCCGGCCACGATCGACGCGTCCACCGCCAGCGACTGGAACACCGCACGCTCGAGCTGCCTGCTCGTGGTGGCCGCGGCATCGCCATCGCGCCGCGCCATCAGGGTCACCAGGCCGTCGCCATCGATCTCGAGCCGCCGCCCGTCACACGCGCACGCGATCAGCGACACCGCCGGCAGGCACGCCAGCATCGCCGTCCCCGGCGGACAGCTCATGGGGTCGCAGCTGCCGTACACCACCTCGGCGTCGCACGAGGCCCGACACAGCGGCGGATTGCACAGCGGCCGCTGCCGCCTCCCCTTCGACGAGCACCCCAGCACCGCCAGCACAGCGACCACGACCGCCGGCCTCCAGCTCCTCATCACCGCAGGATACAGCCAGGCCCCGACTGCTGCCGGGCGCTCGGCCATGCGATACTCGCGGCCCCATGGACTCCTACAACGAGGCCGAGTTTCTCGCCAAGGTCGACGCCGCGCTGCAGCGCGTGCGCATGCTGCTCGACACCGCGCGCAACAGTCCGCAGGTGCCGACCGAGGTGCCGCACGCGTATGACGACAAGTACCGCCTGGCCGAGTTCCTGACCCGGGCCTCGGCGGCGGCGCTGCTGCAGGGCCTGCACAACCTCGGCCTCGCCGCCGACGACCTGCCGCGCCTGCGCGACTGGGCGACCACCCGCACCGTGACCCTGCGGCTGCGCGCCAGCGAGGAGTGCACCTACCTGCGCGAGGAGACCCGCAAGGTCGAGTCGGCGCACCAGCACGTCACCGAGGTGGCCTCGGGCGCGCGCAAGACCACCATCACCGACAAGATCGTGACCACCGTGGTCGAACACTTCTGGAGCTTCAGCTTCAAGTGGGAGCTGGTCGCCTTCCAGGGCGCCTCCGACGAGCAGGCCGTGGTGCTGCTCAGCCGCTCCGGCCTCTACGAGCTCATGACCAGCGCCAAGACCACGCCGCGCCCGCGCTCGGTGGTCAGGCCGGCCATCGACGTCGACATCGCCTGGCTGCTGCGCCAGGTCGGCGCCGACGGGCGGGTGGGCTTCTCGATCGATCGCACCAGCGCCGACTGTCACACCCCGCGGCGCAACCAGGACATCGAGCGCGCGCTGCAGCTCTTCGACGCCGTCTCGAACTGGTGCGTCCGCGTCGCCGGCTACTTCGGCGAGGAGCTGTTCCCGGTCCAGGTCAACCACGGGCTCGACCTGTCGGCGCTCAGCGACGAGGAGATCTTCGTGCCCACCGTGCCGCTGTTCGAGGAGCACGCCGCAGCCAGCGACGGCGGCGTCCTCCCGGTGGCCTACCTCAACCACTTCCTCGCCGAGCAGCAGCGCAGCCTGGCCGCCAAGTGCGCCCAGCTCGGCAAGGTCTTCCCGCGCGATCTGGCCATCATCACCGTCGTCGAGGCCAGCCTGGTGGTGACCCTGATGCACGCCGCCCGGGTCTGCCAGCACCACGCCGACGGCGTGACGTTCATCGAGGAGATGCTGCGCAAGCAGCTCATCGCCGCCATCGGCAAGGAGCTGACCCCGGTCGACTTCACCCGCTACATGGAGTTCCACAGCCGCAAGCTGTTCCGCGAGGCCTTCCGCCCGCAGCCCTTCTCGCACGCCGTGCGCCGGCCCGAGCACGACCCCGAGGGCGTGCTCAGCATCGAGGCCCAGGCCGGCAGCGCGATGGCCGACCCGGTGCCGACCCTGATGGCGTGGACGCCGGCGGCGCGCCCGATGAGCTTCGCGCTCGACGCCTCGACGCGGGTGTCGTTCCTGGGCGACCGCTACCTGCACGCCTACATCCCGCACCAGTTCTCGGGCACCTCGGGGCTGGCGCTGTCGCTGGTGGCGCGGGCGCGGCAGTTCTCCAGCTTCGTGCTGCTGGTCGGCCGCATCGCCTCCGCCGACGTCTTCGAGCCGCGCTTCGGCGTCATCGTGCAGAACAAGGATCTGCTCAAGATCCCGCTCATGCTGGAGGCCATCCCGACGCCCAAGGAGTTCCGCGACGCCATCGAGTCGCTGTCGCCCGAGCAGCAGCGCTTCGCCAAGGCCTTCCGCAGCATGCAGCTCGAGAGCACGCTGTTCGGCGTCTGCGTGGTGCAGATCAAGCCGCAGCTCGAGAAGCTGCTCAAGCTCGATCCCGACAGCCTGACCAAGGAGATCAAGCTGACCCAGGAGCTGCTCGGGCTGTTCATCGAGTACCAGATCCCCAGCGACCTGCTGTCGTACGACGGCCCCGCCGACGCGCCCGGCGACAGCAAGCTGGCCCGCGTCAAGGAGTACGTCGGCCGGATGCAGGAGATGATCCAGCTCTCCAAGCAGCGCCAGCTCGAGGAGGAGCAGCAGCGCGAGGCCATGCGGCTGGCCGAGATGAACCGCTCGATGCCGCCGCCGTCGGCGCCGCCACCGTTTTACACCGGGTCCGCCCCCGGCGGGCCGCCGCCGATGCCGGTCCCACGCATGTCGGCGCCGTCCGCACCCAGCGGGGGCTTCGGTGGCGGACCGCCGATGATGCAGAAGGGCATGGCCCCTCCGCCGCAGTCCGCGCCGATGCCGGTCGCCGCCCCCGCACCGGCGCCCGTGCCCGCGCCCATCACGGTCACGACCACGGCCCCGGTCACGCCGACCAGCAGCCCGGCCAGCGGCGCGCCCCCGTCCGACGGCGCCGGCCCGCCCGGCGCCAGCGACGACTACACCAAGCTCCCGGCCGAGCTCGACAGGAAGTTCGAGGCGCTCGACGACGACGGCGCGCTGCGCCCGACCATCATCAACCCCGGCGAGGTCTGGACCCGCAGCTCGCAGAAGGGGCTGCTCACCGCCCCGACCCAGACCACGCTGCGCGCCGCCGAGCAGAAGGCCGAGAAGAACCGCGCCTTCGATCTGCTCGACGCCCTGACCAAGTCGGGCGCGCTGCCCGTCGATCAGGCCAGCCTGCACGTGGTCCTGGCCGCCACCCACTGCTTCGATCGCACCCTGGTCGACACCGTCATCCAGGGCAACGTGAACCCCATCGAGAAGGTCGAGCGCTCGCTGCTGATCGTGGCCACCACGCTGCACCGCCGCCCCGCCATCGACCTCCTCGCCGACGACCAGCGCGAGCGCTTCCTGACCTACTCGCCCCGCCTCGGCCCGGCCCAGGCCGCGAAAACACCGGAGTCGCCCCCCTCCCCCCCGCGTCAGTGACACGCTCCGGCGCCACAGCACCATCGCGAGCGTATCGGCTCACTGCTCCGCGATGTGCCCAAACGACTTGTGGATGAAGATGCCGTCGGCCTCGCTCACCAGCCTGTCGCCGGCGCGGCAGCGACCGCGGGCGTAGACGCGACGTCCCTCGCTGCGCTCGACCCAGGCCTCGAAGCGCAGCGGCTGGTGCAGCGGCGTGATGGCGCGGAAGTGCGTGGTGAAGGTCGCGGTCGGGCCGGGCATGCCATGCACCATGCAGGCGTACGCGAGGACCTGATCCCAGACCGCGGCGACCACGCCGCCGTGCACACCGCCGGGCGGACCTTCGTAGGCCAGCCCGAACTCTGCGCTACCGATCGCCTTGCCGTCCTCCATGCTCATCGACACCGGCGCGGCCAGCGGGTTGTAGCGTCCGCTGATCGGGCTCCACGGCAAGATGGCGTCGAGGTCGCCGCCCTCCGGCGCGCCATAGCGCGGGAACGGGCGCTCGCCGGCGAAGCCCGCCGCACGCGCGCCCAGCGCCTCCGCGGCGTCCGCCATCGCGACCAGCTCGGGCAGCGGTGCGCTCAGGGCCACCGCGGACCCCACCAGCCCGCGCAGGGCGCTGGCCAGCCGGAGCAACTCCCGCTTCTCGACGTCGGTCATGCCCCGAGTGAAACATGTTTCACTCGGGGCGATGTCAGGATCTTGACGGCGGGCGAAGCCCGGCAAACCGCGCCGGCGGCAGCCCCTGTGGAGCACGCGGCTCGTAGCATCGGGACAGATGGGGCCAGGGCCGAGCTCGCGGGACACGCTGCCACGCCGCCTCCCGGCGCGGCTGTGGCTCGCGACCATCGCGTGCTTCCTGGTGGTCTACTACCTGATGTTCTCCTGGGTGCACATCTGGGCGGACATGCGGCCGTGCCTGGCGCCGCTGCGCGACCCGCTGCTGGCGCTCATCCCGCACGATCGGCGCTGGCTGGCGCTGACCGGGAACGGCTGGGCCGTGGTCACCCTGGGTGTCGGCCTGGGCGGTGTCATCATCCACGCCCGCGGCTTCGGCGACCACCGGCCCGCCATCCGCTGGGGCATCGCGCTCACCATCATGGCGCTGATGCGCTCGCTGACCATCCTGCTCATCCCGGCGTGCCGCGCCGACCTGGCGCCCGGCACCATGCCGCTGTGCAGCGTGCCCACGGTGCAGCTCGGTGCGCTGGCCATCCCGTTCCACATCAGCGCCAGCAACGACCTGGTCTTCTCGGGCCACATCGCCGAGCTGGTGCTGCTGCTGCTGGCCACGCGCAGCTGGCCCCGGCCGCTGCGCGCAGGTCTGTGGCTGTTCACCGGCGTGATGGCCTATGCGCTGCTGGCGACGCGCGGCCACTCGCTGTGGGACATCCTGGCGGCGCTGCCGTGCGCGTGGCTGGCCGATCGGCTCGCGCTGGCCGCGCTGCAGCTGCCGCTGGTGCGCGACCGCCCGACCCAGGCCGGCGCCACGACCTATTGACAAATCTTTTGTCCAATGAGATGAAGCGGCCTGAGACATGGCCCGCAGCGCCCAGCAACGCAGTCAGCGTCCCGTCCGCCACACCGCGGCGGCGCTGTCGCCCTTCCGCCTGACGCTCCTCAAGGGGCTGGAGGCGCCGGAGTCGGCCAGCGGGCTGGCGCGCCGTCTGGGCCTGCCTCGCCAGCAGGTCAACTACCACCTGCGCGAGCTGGAGCGCGCCGGCTTCATCGAGCTCGGCGAGACGCGCCAGCGCCGCGGCTGCACCGAGCGCATCATGCGCCTGACCTCGCAGGTGTCGTTCCCGCGCGCCGACGCGACGGCCCCGCCCGGCGTGCGCCGCGACCAGGAGGGCCACGGCTTCGCCAGCGCCCACCTCATCGCCGCGGCGTCATCGGTGGCCTCGGAGGTCGCCGAGCTGCGCGCGCGCGCCGACGCCGCGGGCAAGCGCCTGGTCACGACCACGCTGCAGGGCGAGATCCGCTTCCCCACCCCCGACGACTACCGCGCCTTCGTCGAAGGGCTGACCGCGGCGGTGGCGCAGCTGGTCGCCCGCCACGCCGCACCCGACGACCCGCGCAGCCGCGCCCACCGACTGACCATCACCCTGAACCCGACATTGCAGGCCCGAAGCGAAAGGAAAGACTCATGAGCAAGGACACCTCGCCCCGCCCGCCGCAGACGCACGAGATCGAGATCGACGCCTCGCCCGAGGCCGTGTGGAAGGCCATCAGCAACGGCGACGAGATGTCGCGCTGGTACGCCGAGGAGGCGCGCGTCGAGCCGCGCGCCGGCGGCGAGCACTGGGTCTCGTGGGGCGAAGGCCAGGAGGTCGGCAACCAGAACCTGACCTGGGAGCCCGGGCGCCGCCTGACCGTGGGCAAGCCGGGCCACGAGACCGCGACCGGCTGGAAGGCCATCGTGGTCGACTTCCAGATCGAGACCCGCGGCGGGCGCACGCTGCTCAAGCTGGTGCAATCCGGGCTGCCGGCCGGCCCGGACTGGGACAGCATGGACGAGGGCACCAAGGTCGGCTGGGAGATGTTCCTGCACGCGCTCAAGTTCTATCTCGAGCACCACGCCGGCAAGCCGCGCCGCACCATCCTGCGCTACTGGTCGTCGCCGCGCTCCGTCGCCGAGACCTGGAGCGGCCTGTGCGCGCTGCTCGGCGTGGACGCCGCCGCGCTGCAGGCCGGTGCGCGCTACACCGCCACCACCGCAGGCGGCGACGCCATCGCCGGCCAGGTCCTCGCCCTCGAGCCGGGACACCTGCTGGTCGCCACCGTCGAGCAGCTCGGCGACGCCCTGGTGACCGCCACCGTGCATGCCACCAAGGAGGGCGCCTACGTCAACTTCATCGTCGGGACCTTCACGCTCCCCGACGCGCAATACGCCGACGCCAAGGCGCGCTGGTCGAGCCTCCTCGAGCGGGCCGGCTGAGCCGCCCCCCGTCCCGGTGTACAGTGGTCGGGGGGGTGAGAGATGCCGCGTGCGATCGCGCTGCTTGCCATTGCTCTGGCGGGGACCGGCTGCAAGAAGAAGCCCGAGCCGGGAGCTGCACCGACGGCGTCGCCATCGGTCGCGGCGGTCAAGGCCGAGGTCACGACGGGCGCCTGCGAGAGCATGGGCGGCACCGGGTTCGAGACCATCGGAGGCACCGGCGACGGCTGGGGCGCGCCTGGAGATGGCAGCGGCAACTACACGACGGCCCCCGGCACCGGCCGGGGGCGCCCGTCGAACCTGCCCACGGCCAAGATCGGCACACCCCAGGGCGCCGTCGACCTCGACGTCAACATCGTGCGGCGCTACCTGCGCCAGAAGCTGCCACAGCTCTCGTACTGCTACGAGAAGCAGCTGCTGGTGAAGCCCACGCTGGCCGGCACCGTGGAGACCCAGTTCGCGATCCTGGGGACCGGCGCGGTCAAGGGCGCCAGGGCATCCGGCGTCGACCCCGAGGTCGCTGACTGTGTCAGGGACGTGATCAGCAACATCCAGTTCCCCAAACCGAAGGGCGCCAGCATCAACAACATCGACGTCGGGATCGAGTACCGGGCCGGCGCCGCCACCGAGCCGCCCGCGACGTCACCCTCGGCGTCGGCCGCGCCCGCGCTCGAGGAAGGCAAGATGGGGAAGAAGGACGATTCCACGCGCGGCCCGCGCTACACGCTGGGCCCTCCGTCGGAGCCCGAGGCCGCCGCCGCGCTGGCGACCGCGCGCGCGGGCTTCGAGGGCTGCTACGCCACGGCGCTGGGGCGCGATCCCGCGCTGATCGCGTCGATGTGGCTGGAGCTCGAGCGCGACGGCGCCGGCACGGTGACCTCGGCGGTCGCCTACGGCAGCGGCGACGAGGGCCTCGAGCGCTGCGCCGAGCAGGTCGCGCAGACCACCAAGGTCCCGGGCACAGGTGGCGTGCGCTGCGCGCTGACGCTCGGCAAGGAGGCCCCGCTGCGCGTGACGGTCAACGCCGACGCCCGCGTGGTCGAGCTCACCGCCGACGGGCCGGTGATGCCCGACGCCGACGGCAAGCAGCTCATCCAGCGCGTCCCTGCCACGCTGCCCGCGAGCGCGGCGATGGACGCGCGCATCGCCGCGGTGGTCAGCGGCCACCGCAACGTTCACTTCGCCGTGCAAGACGGCGGCAGCTGGGTGGTCCTGCCCGGCTCGCTCCCCATCGGCCCCGACGGCCCCCAGCGCGCGGCGCTGCTGCTGCGCTCGGACGGCGGGCTCCGCTACATGGCCAGCAACATGCTGATGCCCGCCGACGCCCCGGCGAGCGAGCTCGCGCGCGTGGTCGGCGAGCTGCGCAGCAAGGTGTCGGCGCGCGCCGAGCTCGAGATCACGGCCGACGACGACGTCCCGTTCTCGCGCGTCGCCGAGGCCATCCGCGCCGCCATCGCCGGCGGCTTCACCTCGGCCCCGCTGATGCGTGGGGAGTCCGCCAGCTTCCGGCTCGAGTAGTGTCTGAATTCCACGCCCCCGCGTGCCGTCACCTGCGAATGGAGAAGGAGTGCTTCTGATGCGAATGACCAGTCTGCTTCGAATTGCCGCCCTGGGGCTCCTGGCCTCGGCGGCCAGTGCCGGGACCGCGGTCGCCGACGGCGTCGAGCTGCGCATGGCGACGATGGCGCCCGACGGCACCTCGTCGGTGAAGATCCTGGCCAAGGCCTCGGCCGAGCTCCAGAGCAAGACCGAGCGGCGCGTCACCGTGAAGTACGACGCGGGCGGCGCGCACGGCGACGACCGCGACATGGTGAGGAAGCTCGGCCTCGGCCAGCTCGACGGCGCGGCGCTGAGCTCGGCCGGCCTGGCGATGATCGATACCAGCATCCTCGTGCTCGAGCTGCCCAGGCTGTTCGCGACCGTCGAGGAGTTCGACCATGTCGCCGACAAGATGTGGCCCTCGTTCCAGAAGAAGTTCGAGGCCAAGGGCTACAAGCTGCAGGATCGCGGCGAGGTCGGCTGGAGCTACTTCGTGTCGAAGAGCGAGATCAAGTCGCTGGCTGCCCTGAAGAGCCTGAAGGCCTGGCTGGGCAGCGACGACAGCTTGGTCCGCGCGCTGTACAAGAAGCTCGGCGTGTCGGGCGTGCCGCTCGGCGTGCCCGAGGTCGAGCCGAACCTGACCACCGGCCGGATCAACACCGCCTACGGCTCGCCGCTGACCGCGGTCGCCCTGCAGTGGAGCTCCAAGGTGAAGTACATGTCGTCGCTGCCCATCAACTACGCGATCGGCGGGACGGTCATCA
Source organism: Polyangia bacterium (assembly GCA_044229835.1). Lineage (GTDB taxonomy): Bacteria > Myxococcota_A > Polyangia > Haliangiales > JADYYK01 > JADYYK01. Next base: position 40,158 of record JBGASF010000052.1, read on the forward strand.
AGGTCACCGCGCTCGAGAAGGTCTCGGCCGCTGACCAGGCGCTCATCGCCAAGGTCGCCCTGACCACGTCGACAACGCTGCGCAAGCAGATCCGCATGGACAACGGGAGCGCGAAGAAGCAGATGGAGCGCAACGGCGTCGTCATCACCGAGGCGCCAGCCGACATGATCGCGGGCTTCGACAAGGCGGCGAAGGAGGTCTGGAAGGAGCTGACCGGCAAGCTCTACACCAAGGCCGAGCTCGAGCTGGTGCTGAAGTACCGCGACGAGTACCGCGCCAAGAACCTGGCCAAGTAGCCGCGGCCTCAGTAGTAGGTGGGCGCGCTGGCGCCCTGCCCACGCAGCGTCACCAGGATGCGCTCGTACACCGGGCGATCCCAGAACGGCGCGAAGTGGCCGATGGGGTGGTTGCAGAACTCGACGTTGACGGCGCCGTCCACGCGCGAGGTGGTCTGCGGCCACATGTACTCGTCACGGCAGCTGTAGATCGACGTGAAGCGCAGGCCGGCCGGCAGCGGCGCCGCGTTCAGGCGGTTCATGAAGGGGCTGCCCGGCTTGATGTCGGCGAGCGCCGGCCAGCCCGTCCACCAGCCCGCGATCGGCGCGGCCGACGAGCCATGGTGCGCAGACACGAAGGTGACCAGCTGGTCGATGGAGCGGTTGCCGCCCAGCAGCTGGGCGTAGTAGCGCGCGGCGACGCCGGCGTCACACTGGGCCACCAGGTGCAGCTTGCTGATGCCGCGCGAGGCCAGCACGCGCTGGACCTGGGCCGAGATGCGCTGCGCGCCGACCTCGAGGCTGTCGGTGAACAGGTCGGTGGGCGCCCAGATCACGGGGTCGAAGCCGTCACGGCGCAGCCGGTTCGCCATCGGCACGAAGAACTCGGGGCCGATCGTGGTGCCCGGGATCAGCAGCACGGTGCGCGTGCCGGTGAACGCGGGGCTGCTGGGGACGACCTCCAGCGGCGCGCTGACCTCCGCGTAGTACTTCCAGTACCAGAAGCGGCGCCAGGTCTCGGGCGAGGTGCCGAACCAGTCGGCCTTGCCGGGGTCGGCGCTGGCCGCCGCGAAGCCGGGCTCCTCGGCGGGGGCGCCGACCAGCGCCGGCAGCCCTTCGTCCTCGGGCTCCGACGCGCAGGCGGCTGCGAGCAGGGTGGTGGCGAGCGCGAAGGTGAAGACGAGGACTCTCGAACCGATCATGGCGGGCTCCTGGTGCCGGGTGCTGGGACGCGACCATCGCGTCGTTCGCAGCCAAGACGGGCCCCGCCGCCCGCGGTCGCACGAAATCAGCATGGCGCGCAACCATTTGTAACTACATGAGGAAGCGCGACCAGCTCAGGTCGATCTGGGTCTCGAGCAGGCGCAGCGCCGAGGTCAGCTCGTCGGCAGCAAGACCGGTGGCTGCGGCCAGCTCGCGGCGCGCGCTGTGGCCCAGGCCGTCACGCGCCGCGCTCAGCCAGCGCGCGGCGGTGGCCCGGTGCACGCGGTACAGCGCCGCCAGATCGTCGATGGTCAGCTCGTCGAGCAAGCTCAGGCGCAGCAGCGTGCGCTCGCGCACCGAGAGCTGGGCGGCGGCGCGCTCGATGGCGGAGGCCAGCGCCGCGCGCGTGGTCGCCCGCACGTGGGCCAGCTCGGGATCGGGACCCGCCGGCCCGGCCGCCGCCAGCGCCGCCTCGCCGAGCGAGCGCTCGGGCTCGGCGCGCACCAGATCGAGGGCGATGCGCGCCGCGGTCACGCGCACCCAGGCGTGCAGCGCACCGTGCCCGCGGTACGACGCGATGCGCGGCGGCGCGCCATCAGCCACCAGCAGCCGCTCGCACACGCGCTGGCGCACCTCGTCGAGGCGGCCCTGCGCGGCGGGCACGATGCGCTCGTCGAGGTCGTCGACGATGCGGGTCCGGAAGACCGCGGCGGCGGCGTCGTCGCCGTCCTCGAGCGCGCAGGCCAGGTACAGGTCGCGGCTGTGCAGCGCCGCCAGCGCCGCCGGAAAGCCGCCCCCGGGCGCGCGCACCGCGAGGTGCTCCACGAAGCGCTCGCCTTCGACCACGACCCTGGGCCACGCCGCCGCGGCCTCGCGCCACAGCGCCGCGAGCGCGCACTCGAGCTCGTCGGGGGCCAGCTCCTCGACGCGACCGGGCGCTGCGCGCCGGAGCGCGGACAGCAGCGGTTGGGGGGCCACGGGCGCATATTGTAACATCGCCCTGCAGTGGGTCCCCTCGCGCAGCTGGTTCGCGCAGTGCGCCGGGCCGGGCGGCGGCAGCCCTGACATGTCCAGTTGCCCTGACGACGAGACCATCGCGGCGTTCCTGGCCGGCGGCGACCCCGCGCGGGTGGAGGCCCACCTGGACGGCTGTCCGGCGTGCCGGCGGCTGATCGCCTCCATGGCCAGGCAGACGCCCGTGGCGCTGGCGCCGGGCACGCGCCTGGGGCGCTACCTGCTGGGCGCCTGCATCGGCCGCGGCGGCATGGGCGAGGTCTACCGCGCCGAGCCGGTCGGCGGCGGACCCGCGGTGGCGCTCAAGCGCTTGCCCCGGCTGGAGCCGCACGCCCTGATGCAGTTCAAGCAGGAGTTCCGTGCGGTCGCCGACCTCGGCCATCGCAACCTGATCCAGCTCCACGAGCTGGGCTCGCAGGGCGACACCTGGTTCATCACCATGGAGCTCCTGACCGGCACCGACTTCGTGCGCCACGTCGGCGCCGACCGCGAGCGGCTGGGCGCGGCGCTGAGGGGGCTGGCGGCCGGCCTGCGCGTGCTGCACGAGGCGGGGCTGGTGCACCGAGACATCAAGCCCTCCAACGTGATGGTCGAGCCCGACGGGCGGCTGGTCATCCTCGACTTCGGCCTGGCCGCGAGCGTGGCGCGGGTGCAGCCGGCGGCGGGCACGCCGGCGTACATGGCCCCCGAGCTGCGCACGGGCAGCGCAGCCAGCCCGGCCTCCGACTACTACGCGGTCGGCGTCATGCTGCACGAGGTGCTGGCCGGGCGACGGCCCGACGGGACCGCCGCCACGCTGGCCGGACCAGCCGCCCTGGTGCAGCTGTGCGCGGCGCTGCTGGCGCCCGACCCGGCCCGGCGCGCCGGCGCCCGCGAGCTGGCCGCCGCGCTGGAGCTGCCCGACACCAGCAGGCCCGACCCCGCGCGGCCCGTGTTCGTCGGCCGCGCGGCCGAGCTGGCCGCCCTCGCCGAGGCGTTCGCCGAGGTGCGCGCCGGCCACGCGCGCGCGGTCTCGGTGCACGGCCTGTCGGGCATCGGCAAGACCACGCTGCTGCGGCACTTCCTCGCCGGCATCGCGACCGACGCGCTGGTGCTCGAGGGTCGCTGCTACGATCGCGAGTCGGTGCCGCACAAGGCGCTCGACGCGCTGATCGACGAGCTGGCCCCTCATGTGGCCAGACTTCCGGCCGAGCGACGCACCGAGCTGGTCCCGCCCGAGCTCGCGCGCATGTTTCCCGTGCTGGGCCCGGCACGCACGGCTGGCGGGCCGACCTCGGATCCGCACGGCGCCCGCCGGCGCGCCGCGCACGCGCTGGGCCAGCTCCTGCTCGCGGTGGCGGGGGGACGCCCCCTGGTCTTGTGGATCGATGATCTGCACTGGGGCGATGGCGACAGCGCCGCGCTGCTCGCCGAGCTGATGGCGCGGCCCGCGCTGCCGCTGCTCCTGCTGGCCAGCCACCGCCCCGGCATCCCGGCGGCCTGGGCGACACTGCCATGGCGCGCGCTCGCCCTGGCGCCGCTGCTGCCGGCGCAGGCGCACGCGCTGGCTCAGCAGCTGGCGCCCGACGCGGCCAGCGAGGTCACGGCGCGCATCGTCGCCGAGGCGGCCGGAAATCCGCTCTTCATCGCCGAGCTGACCCGCCAGGGCGCGCCAGCGGCCTCGCTCGAGCAGGCGCTGCAGGCGCGCTACCAGGGGCTGCCCGAGGGCCCGCGCCGCCTCCTGGGGGCGGTCGCGGTGGCCGGACGGCCGCTCGATCAGGCCTTGCTCGACCAGGCGCTGGGGGACGGCGCCGGCGAGCTGGCGCTCAGCCGCCTGCGCGCCGAGCGCTGGGTCGAGGTGCGCGGACGCCAGGTCGACGCGGTGCATGACCGCGTGCGCGAGGCGGTGCTGGGCGCCCTCGGCGCCGGCGAGATCACGGCCTGGCATCGCTGCCTGGCCGGGGCGCTGGAGGCGACCGGCGATGCCCACCCCGAGCACTTGCTGGAGCACTGGCGCCGCGCCGGTGAGCCGGTGCGCGCGCAGGGCCACGCGCTGCTCGCGGCCGAGCGCGCCATGACGGCGCTCGCCTTCGAGCACGCCGCGCGCCTGCTCGCGCTGGCCGGCACGCTGGCGCCGCTGTCACCCGAGCGCGCCGCCGCCACCCACGCGCAGCGCGCCGAGGCCCTGGCCGCCGCCGGGCGCGGCGTCGAAGCGGCCGCCGCCTACGACGCGGCCGCCGCCGCGTCCACCGGCGACGTCGCCGCCGACTACCGCAGGCTGGGCGCCGAGCAGCTGGTGCGCAGCGGGCGCCTGGACGAGGGTCTGGGCGGGCTCGACGGCGCGATGCGCGCGATGGGCGTCCGGCTGGCGCGCGGACCACGCCGGGCCCTGCTGGCGCTGGGGCTGCGCCGCCTCGAGCTCGCCGTGCGCCTGGCGCGCCTGCGGGTCGCGCCACCCGCCACGCCGGCACCGACACCCTCACCTGCACCTGCACCTGCACCGGCACCTGCACCGGCACCGGCACCGGCACCGGCGCCGGCGCCGACGCCTCGCGACCTGCGCCGCATCGACACCTGCTGGGCGGTGGCCACCGCGCTGGGCACCGTCGACACCGTGCGCGCAGCCGAGCTGCACGGGCGCGCGCTGTCGTACGCGCTGCGCGCCGGCGAGCCCACCCGCCTCGGCCGCTCGCTGGCGGCGCAGGCCGCCTTCGTCGCCGCCGCCGGACCCAGCGCACGCCCGCGCGCCGAGGCGCTGCTGGCGCTGGCCCGCACGGTGTGCGCTCCGGACGGCGATCCCCTGCAGGCCGGCACCCACGCCGGGGCCACCGGCATGGTGGCCTTCCTGACCGGCCGCTGGCGCGAGGCGCTGACCGCGTTCGACGCCGCCGACGCCGCGCTGGAGCGCGCCCGCGCGGGCGGCTGGGAGCGCCACACCGCGCGCCTCTACGCCCTCATCACGCTGAGCTACCTCGGCGAGCTCGACGAGCTGGGCCGTCGTGCCCGCCTGCAGCTGGCCGACGCCAGCGAGCGCGGCGACGTCTATGTCGCGACCTCGATCAGCACCGCGCTCAGCAACCTGGCCTGGCTGGCGGCGGACGACATCGACAGCGCGCGCCGCCACGCCCTCGAGGGCGAGCGCCGCTGGACGCGACGGGGCTTCCACCTGCAGCACTACTGGGGCCTGCTGTCGCGCGCCCACGCCGACCTCTACAGCGGCGACGGCGCCGCCGCGCTGGCGCTGATCCGCGCGCGCTGGCCGGCGCTCCAGGCCTCGCTCCTCATGCGCGTCCAGGTCGTCGCCTGCGAGGCGCTGCACCTGCGCGCGCGCGCCTGCCTGGCCGCTGGCGAGCTGGCCGCCGCGGCGCACGACGCCGCCACCCTGGACGGGCTCGACGCCGGCCACGCCCCGGCGCTGGCCGCGCTGGTGCGCGCCGGCCTGGCCGCGCGCAAGGGCGACCCCGCGCTCGCGGCGACGACGCTGGCCACGGCGGCGCGTCGCCTGGACGCCGTCGACATGGCGCTGCACGCGCGCGCCGCCGACCGCGCACGCGGCGCCCTGACGGCCCAGCCCGAGCTCGTCGAGGGCGCCAGCGCCTGGATGCGCGCCCACGGTGTCGCCCAGCCCGCAGCCCTGACCGCGCTGCTGGTGCCGGGCTGCTAGTGCACCGATCGCGAGATCACATCAATGATCCAACGCGCCTCGACAACGATCGCTGCGTTGGGACTCCTCGAA
>JBGASF010000053.1:0-45924 GCA_044229835.1 Polyangia bacterium
GTAACCAGTCCCGAAAATGCCGAGGCCCCCTGCGAAGGGGGCCTTGGTCGTTTCGGCTGCTTTGCGGTGCTAAAACTTCGCACTCTTGCAGAGCTCGATGGCCTCGGCGCGCAACGCGTCCGACGTCAGCGTGCCGCTCTTGCACTTGATCTTGGAGGCGCCGATCGTGCGCACCATCAGGAAGGCCGGCTCGGGCTTGGCGGCGGGGTCGTCGGTGGCGACCACGATGCCGGTGATGACGAAGCCGTCAGCGACCGGGGTCTTGGCGCTGATCTCGCTCCACTTGAAGCCGAAATCCTCGAAGTTCGCCTCGGTCAGCTTGCTGGCGTAGCCGTCGGCGTCAGCCGGCTTGTCCTCGCCCAGGGCGTCGACATACATCCGGTTGGGCTCGTTCATGTCGTCCTTGCCCGGGGTGTACTTCTCGAAGGTCCAGCTCTGGAGGTTGGCGTTGTACTCGCCCTCCCAGCCCGCGGCCGAGGCCTGCAGCTTGTCCATCGCGGGCGGCACCACCACGGGCAGGGCGGGCGACGCGGCGACCGGCTGGGTCTCGCCGGGCACGGCGGAGGCGGCTGGGCCAGTGGACTCCTTGGCCTTCTTCTTCTTGCAGCCAGTGGCGGCGGTGGCGGTGGCGACCAGGGCGACGGCCAGGGCGAGCGACTTCACGTTCATTTGGTGATCTCCTCGGGGGAATCGTCTGGCCCCGAGATACGTAGGCCCTGGACCGACCTTCCTCCGCGGAGTCGGCGCGACGGCTACAGCGCGGGCACCTTGCTGCCGACGATGAGGCCGTAGCCGTCACACGGCATGGTCTTGCCGCGCTTCTCGGCCTCGTCGGTGCTGCAGTCGGAGATGCCCGACATCGCGCTGACGCCGAACTTCTTGCTCTCGTAGCGCAGGGTGCCGTTGATCAGCGTCGCGGTGGCCTCGCCGTACTGCAGCGAGCAGCTGGTGGAGTCGCCGCTCGACACGCTGATCTTGCCCTTCCAGCCGTCGCTGATCGACTCCGACAGCGGCGCGCCCGCGAACAGCCCGCCGCCGGTGCAGCTGTTGACCATCTGCGAGGTGCACTTCGACAGGGAGTAGAACTTGGCGCCGAAGAAGGTGTCCTCCTTGATCTGGAAGAACATGGTGCGCGGCGTCGGCTCGGTGCCGGGCCCGCAGCCGTTCGGATCCGAACTCTCCATCGTGGCCATGTACATGCCGCTGATGTCGACTCCGTCATCGCCACAGCCCGCTGCCAGCGTTGCCACCAGGATGAAGATCGCCGCAATCCGCATGCATTCCTCCTGTGCGGGAGGCTATCACGCGGCTGCGATCATTCAGTGACCTCGATCATCAGCGGCGCGATCCAGGTCTTGGCCTCGTTGGTGTAGTAGAGGTACGCCGACGACGCGGGGCCCTCGAAGCGACCGGGCACGGTGGGCATGAGGTCCAGGTTGATCGTCTTCTTGGCCTTGGGGGCGAGGTCGCGGAAGTACAGGATGACCTCGCGCGGGCGCGTCTCGTAGAAGTCGATCAGGCCCTTGTCGCGCAGCTCCTTGAGCTGCCAGGTCTGGAAGGTCAGGCCGCCGGGCAGGCCGACGCGCGCCAGCGTCATGGGCTGACCCTGGTCGGTGCGGTTGGCGACGTTGGTGGTCAGGCGCACGGTCTGGCCCAGCTTGGTGCTCGGCTTGGCCAGCTTGGTGGAGATGTCGACCACCGAGTCGGGGCTGGAGTGCGGCAGCGCGGTGCGGTACTCGACCGCGATGCTGTAGGGCAGCTGGGCGCTGCCGACCAGGGTGACCTGGATGTCGTTCTTGCCCGGGCGCAGCGCGGCGGCGACGTCATCGAACACGATGGCGCCCTGGTGGCCGGCGGCGAACTCCTGGCGACCGGCGACCTTGCCGTTGATGCGCAGCTCGATGGTGCCGGCGGCGTCGGTGCGGCGCGCGAACTCTTCGTACTGGTTCATGGCCTTGATGGCGAGCACGGTGCCCTGGGTGGCGCCGAAGCCGCCCAGGCCCGAGCGGCTCTTGTTGAGCCAGTCGATGGCGGCGCGCACCGGGGCCTCGACGTCACCGCGGGTCAGCACGCCGGTGTCGGCGGCCTTCATCAAGGCCATGGTCGCGAAGGCGGTGGTCTCGACCTCGAGGCTGAGGCCGCCCGAGCGCGTGATCGAGTGATCGGCGCCGGGATAGTTGCCGGTCGTGCCCGCCAGCGACATCAGGTGGCGCGCGCCGTCGGCGGCGCCGGCGGCCTTGGTGTTGAGCAGCGTCAGCGTGGCCAGCGCGACCACGTAGGGATCCTTGCCGCCGGTCGCGACCGGGCGTAGCGCGGCGATCTCGGGGGCGAGGTCGTGGCCACCGGCCTCCGACAGCGCATAGGCGATGTACGCGTTGGTGACCTCGGGGCTGGCGGCGCCGAACGAGTCGAGCGCCTTGGAGTCGCGCTTGAAGCCGCCCTTGCCGTCGCGACGGCCGAGCAGCCACTTGGTGGTGCGCTCGACCATGGAGCGATCGAGGTTGGGGTAGACCTTCGACATGTCCGCGAACTCGAGCACGCCGTACGCGGTCAGCGCCTCGTGGCCGGGGTCGCCGCCGAACCACTCGAAGCCCTGCTTGGGCGACTCGTAGCCGGCGATCTTCTTGTAGCCGCGATCGAGCAGCCCCTGGGTCTTCTCCAGCAGCGCGGCGTCGGCGACGTCATGGGCGATCATGTACTGCGTCACCATGACGTTGGGGTAGTTGGTGCTGGAGGCCTGCTCGAAGCAGCCGTAGGGCTCCTGCAGCATGGCCTCGCCGCCCTGGATCATGGTCGACAGCGGCGACGGATACAGGGTGACGACGGCGTTGACGGTGCCGGGCAGCGCGCTGGCGAGGTCGATGGCGTGGTGCGCGCTGGCGGCCGCGGTCAGGGTGCCGGCGAACGAGGCGGTCTCGGGGTAGCCGCGCGCGACCACGCGGATCTGGCGCTCGACCTGGTCCGACAGGCCGGCGGTGGTGACGCGCAGCGAGATGGCGGTGGCGGGATCGTCGGCCGCCTTGGGCGCGCGCAGCGCCTTCAGCGTCACGAAGGCCGAGCGGCGCTCGCCGGGCGACAGCGTGAGGTCGGCGGCGGGTTGCTCCATGATCTGGAAGGCGGCGCCGATGGTCGCCGAGAACTGCGCCTTCAGGCTGCGCGAGGTCTCGTTGGAGAAGGTCACCGGCAGGCGCAGGGTGTCACCGATCGAGGCCTCCAGCGGCAGGCGGGCCTCCAGCGACAGCGGCAGCTTGGACTGGATGACGGCGTCGCCGCGCCCGGGCAGGCCGCCCAGCGAGGCGCCCTCGGCGCTGACGCGGAACGAGGTCACGGCGTCGCTCATGAAGAACTTCACCGTCGCCTTGCCGTGCGCGTCGGTGGTCACGGTCGGGTTCCAGTAGATGGTCTCGCGGAAGTCGTTGCGCGGGCCCTCGTAGCCGGGGGCGTACTTCGGCACCGGGAACTGGCGCACCGCGGCCCAGCCCCACTGGTTGGCGCGGCCGTTGATGTTCTCCATGTCCTCGTCCATGGGGCCGCGGCGCGCGAGGTCACCCTTGTCGGCGCCAGCGGCGTTCCAGTCGCGCTCGCCGTCGATGTCCTTGGCGTCGACCACGATGCGCGCGTTCATCGGCTTCTTGGCGGGCGCCTCCTTCTGGCCCTCACGCTGCGCCACCATGGGCGGCGCCGGCATCGGCGCAGCACCGGGGGCGTTGCGCGCGCCGCCCATCGGCTCGGCGGCGGCCATGTCGACCACGACCTCGGCGGGCACTGCGCCCTGGGGCCAGGCCATGCCACCGACGCCGGTGGCGGTGACCACGGTCGGCTGCGGCGGGTTCAGCACCTGCTGCCACTCGAAGCGGCGCCAGCCGCGCGTGCCCAGCACGGCGTCCAGCGCCGACGGCGCCTCGGGGGCGTCGGAGAAGTAGAAGTTGGCGTCATCCAGCTTGTCCTGGCCGACCGGCAGCGCGGCGCGCAGGTACAGCTGCGCCAGCAGGGTGGGCTCCTTGTCGTCGGCGAACGACAGCACGGTGTCGTCGACCACCGACAGGCCGAGCGACGCGGTCACCGGCTCGCCGGCGAGATCGCGGGTCTCGACCGTCAGCGCGACCTCGTCACGGGGACCGTAGGTCTTCTTGTCGGCCGTGATCTTCACCTTCAGGTTGGCGCCGCGCCCGCGGTAGATCAGGCGCTCGGCGAGCGGGTTCAGCTGGGTGTCGAACAGCGTCACGCGCACCGCGCCCTGGATGCCGGCGCCGGCGCCCTGATCGATGGGCAGCGCGAACAGGGTCGGCGTGCCGGCGACCACGTGGGCCGACAGCGTGGCCAGCTGGCGCTCGCGCAGCATGGCCGAGGCCACGATGGTGCGCGCCGAGCTGCACGACACCGCGACCCGCATCGGCCCGGTCAGCTGGGCGGGGTCGTCGGCGGCGCGCAGGGTGCAGCCCTTGGCCTGGGCCGCGGGCAGGTCGTACTTGGTCTGGATGCGCGGGGGCGACTCGATCTCGATGTGGTAGCGGCGGCCGCGCTCGGGGGTCAGCGCGAAGCGACCCATGCCGTCGCGGATCGACGCCAGCTTGGTGATGACGCGACCGCGGTCGTCCTTGACCACGCCGCGCACGTCGGCCGGCTTGCCGATGCTGTTCTGGGCCTCGAAGTACACGCGCGAGGGCAGGCCGACCACCAGGTCGCCACCCTCGGGGAACATGGTCAGCGCCAGCTTGTCGAGCACGATGGGCACCCGCTTCTGCACCGACTCGGTGACGCCTCCGTCGTCGGCCAGGATGGTCAGCAGGCCGTCGCCGCGCGAGATGTCGGCCGGCAGCTTGAAGCGCACGATGGCGCCGCCGGCGGCGTCGGTGCTGACCGCTATCCGCGCGACCTCGACGTCGTCAACCGTGACCAGCCCGGTCAGCGCCTTGCCCGAGAACGGCTCGCCGGTGGCGCGCTCGACCTTGACGATGGCGGTCGCGCTGTCGCCGGGGCCGTAGGCCTTCTTCTGGAACTCCAGCTTCTTCTTCAGGCGCGGGGCCTGGTAAGTCGCGATGATGACGGCGCGCTCGGCCTGTGGGCTGCCGTCGTCGGGGATGGCGCGCATGATGTATTCGCCGCCGCTGGCCTCGGCCGGGACCACGAAGTCGTTGCTGGCCACGCCGCCGGTGATCTGGACGCGCTTCTGCAGCACGACGTCACCCTTGGGGCTGACCAGGTGGAAGCTGATGCCACCCTGGGCGCCGGTCAGCGTGGCGGCCTGCTGGACGTGGGCGCGGTACCAGATGGTCTCGCCGGGCTGGTACAGGGGCTTGTCAACCTGTACATATGTCAGGACCTGTGGACGGCTGCGAAAGTACGCGTCGGCCGTCGCGGTCAGGCGCTTCTGGGCGTCGGTGGGGACCAGCTTGGTCGGCTGCGCCAGGGTGCGCACGTCGATGTCCGCCCCGGGGCCGCCGCGGGGGGCGTCGGGGCCGCGATCTCGAGCGCCACAGGCCTGCAGGGTGAATGCGGTGAGGGCCAGGGTGATCGAGATGCCGCGTTTCGCCATGGCCCGAATGGACGCACTGCCCCCACGGCCCGATCTATCGGATGGGATCCAGCTATGCGACTGCGCTATAGTGAGGCCTCGATTGGAGGGCCCCGTGGCCGACAGCGCGAAGCTCCAACTCCCCAATGGTTCCATCGACCTGCCCATCGTGGTGGGCACCGAAAGCGAAGTCGCGGTCGACATCGGTCAGCTGCGAGGCAAGACCGGGTACGTCACCCTCGACCCCGCCTTCGTCAACACCGCCTCGACCACCAGCGCCATCACGTTCATCGATGGCGACAAGGGGATCCTGCGCTACCGCGGCATCCCCATCGAGGAGCTCGGTGAGAAGTCGACCTTCGTCGAGACGGCCTACCTCCTCATCTATGGCGGGCTGCCGACCAAGGATCAGCTGGGACGCTTCCGCAATCTGCTGTCGCGCCACTCGCTGATCCACGAGGACATGAAGCGCTTCTTCGACGGCTATCCCATCACCGCGCACCCGATGGCCATCCTGTCGGCCATGGTGCTGTCGCTGTCGTCGTTCTATCCCGACGCGCTCGACATCCGGAACACCGACCAGATGGACATCACCATCACGCGGCTGCTCGCCAAGCTGCGCACCATCGCGGCGTTCTCGTACAAGAAGTCGATCGGGCAGCCCTTCGTGTACCCGCAGAACTCGATGTCGTACTGCGCCAACTTCCTCAACATGATGTTCTCGGTCCCGGCCGAGCCGTACGACATCGACCCCGAGATCGTCCGCATCCTGAACCTGCTGCTCATCCTGCACGCCGATCACGAGCAGAACTGCTCGACCTCGACGGTGCGCCTGGTGGGCAGCGCGCAGACCAACCTGTTCGCCAGCACGGCGGCGGGGATCTGCGCCCTGTGGGGCCCGCTGCACGGCGGCGCCAACCAGGAGGTCATGGAGATGCTGGAGAGCATCGAGCGCGACGGCGGCGACGTCGCCAAGTTCATCGATCAGGTCAAGGACAAGAAGTCGGGCGCCCGCCTGATGGGCTTCGGCCACCGCGTGTACAAGAACTACGACCCGCGCGCCAAGCTGATCAAGAAGGCCTGCGACAGCGCGGTGTCGCGCCTGGGCGTCAACGACAAGCTGCTCGAGATCGCGCTCAAGCTGGAGGACGCGGCGCTCAAGGACCCGTACTTCGTCGAGCGCAAGCTGTACCCGAACGTCGACTTCTACAGCGGCCTCATCTACCGGGCCATCGGCATCCCGACCAACATGTTCACCGTCATGTTCGCGCTGGGACGCCTGCCGGGCTGGATCGCGCACTGGAAGGAGATGATCACCAACCCGGCCACCAAGATCGGCCGGCCGCGCCAGATCTACACCGGGCCCACGCTGAACCACTACATCCCGCTGGATCAGCGCGTCGCCACGACCTGATGCGCGCCCGGGTCGTTGCGGCCGCGGCGCTGTGCTTGCTGGCGGCGGGCGGATGCCACAAGAAGAAGGCGTTCCGCGTCGCCGCCGCCGCCGACCTGCAGCTGGCCTTCCAGGAGGTCGCCGTCGCCTTCAAGGCCCAGGGCGGGGCGACGCCGTCGTTCACCTTCGGCTCGTCGGGCCTGCTGGCCAAGCAGGTCGCCGAGGGGGCGCCCTTCGACCTGTTCGCGTCGGGCAACACCGGGTATGTCGACCAGGTCGTCGCCGCCGGCGCCTGTGACGCCGCCACCAAGAGCGCCTACGCGCGTGGCCGCCTGGTGGCGTGGACGCCACCGGGTGGACCGGCGCCGCCGACCACGCTGGCCGACCTGGCCGACCCGCGCTTCAAGCGCATCGCCATCGCCAACCCCGAGCACGCGCCCTACGGCAAGGCCGCCAAGCAGGCGCTGACCAGCGTCGGCATCTTCGCCGCGGTGGAGTCGCGCCTGATCCCGGGCGAGAACGTGCGCGCGGCGCTGCGCTATGCCGAGACCGGCGACGTCGACGTCGCGCTGGTGTCGCTGTCCTTGACCATCAACAAGAAGGACGGCAGCTCGCTGGCCATCGATGGCGCGCTGCACGAGCCGCTCGACCAGGCCATGGTGGTGTGCAAGCGCGGCAAGCGCGGCAAGGACGCCCTGGCCTTCGCGGCCTTCGTGGCGTCCCCCGCGGGCCGCGAGATCATGCGGCGTTATGGCTTCTTGCTGCCGGGCGAGGCCATCTCGATCAAGCCTTAGGCGCGGGTGTAGCATCAGAGGGCGGCGAACGCCGGCAGGGGATGGACGATGGGCATGGGGACGACGGAGCCGCGGCCTGGCCTGCGGGTGGGGTTCGAGGACGCGCGCCTGCGCCTGGCGCGGGTCACGCTGGAGTCGGCCGACGCGCTGGAGCGGGTCGCCGCGCAGGCCGCGACCATCTGTGCCGACGCGCTGTCGGTGGAGCGGGTCGGGGTCTGGATCTTCCAGCCCGGCGGCGAGCAGCTGCTGTGCAAGCAGCTGTTCACGCGCTCGACGCGCATGTCGACCTCGGGCGACATCCTGCCCACGCGGGCGTTTCCCACCTACTGTCGCGCCCTCACCGAGCGCCGCGCCATCGTGGCCGACGACGCGCGCACGCACCCCGACACCTGCGAGCTCGCGCCCAGCTACCTGGAGCCGCTGGGCATCGGCGCCATGCTGGACGCCCCGGTGTTTCGCGGCGGCCAGGTCTACGGCGTCATCTGCCACGAGCATGTCGGCCCGGCGCGGGCCTGGACCCAGGCCGAGGTCGAGTTCGCCAGCGCGGTCGCCGAGGTCATGGCCGCCGCCTGCGAGCAGGCCGAGCGCCTGCGCCTGGAGGAGCAGCTGCGCGCGCAGGCCATGCTGCTGACCGAGCTGCGCCGCCTGGAGCAGCTGCGCACCGTGGTGATGGCGGTGGCGCATGACTTCGGCAACGTGCTGAACGGTGTGGTCGCCGCGACCGTCAAGCTGGACCGTGCCGGCCAGGTCGAGGCCGCGCGCACCATCCAGGCCTGCACCGACATGGGGGTGCGCCTGCTCGGCGAGCTGACCCAGTTCGGGCGGCCGCGCAGCAGCCGCGAGAGCGACGAGACCGTCGCCATCGGCCCGGTCATCGAGGCGCTCAGCCGACCGCTGGAGATGCTGGTGCGCGACCGCGCCGTGCTGGCCGTCGACGTGGTGGGCGGCGACGCCTGTGTGCCGCTGCGCGAGGTCGAGCTGGAGCAGGTGCTGCTCAACCTGTGTGTCAACGCGCGCGACGCCATCCCCCTGCGTGGGCGCATCGCCCTGCGCACCTCGGCGACCCCCAGCGAAGTCGCCATCGAGGTCGAGGACGACGGCGTCGGCATGTCGGAGGCTGTGCGCGGGCAGATCTTCGACGCCTATTTCACCACGAAATCCAGGGGCACCGGCCTCGGCCTGGCCATCGTCAGGGATCTGGTGGCGCGCGCTCACGGCAGCATCGAGGTGGCCAGCGAGCTCGGCCGCGGCACCCGCTTCCGCGTCGTCATGCCCCGTGCGTAGCGTGGCGCACCAGCGCCGCTCCAGCGTGCGTGCTAACCTGCAAAGACGATGATCGGCGAGATGGTCGGGAGCTACCGCATCCTGCACAAGCTCGGCGAGGGCGGCATGGGTGTGGTCTACCAGGCCGAGCACAACGTGATCGGTCGCCGCGCGGCCATCAAGATGCTCAAGCCCGAGGCGTCGGCCAACAAGGACACCGTCGACCGCTTCTTCAACGAGGCGCGCGCCACCGCTCGCATCAAGCACTCGGGCCTCATCGACATCTTCGATTTCGGCCACCACAGCGACGGCAGCGCCTTCATCGTGATGGAGCTGCTCGACGGCGAGCCGCTGGTCGCCATGCTGGAGCGCGACGGTCGCCTCGGCTTCGCGCCGATGACCGACATCATGGTGCAGCTGTGCGCCGCCATCGGTGCCGCCCACGCCAAGGGGATCGTGCACCGCGATCTCAAGCCCGAGAACGTCTTCCTGGTGCCCGACGACGTCAAGGGCGGCACCCGCGTGAAGGTGCTGGATTTCGGCATCGCCAAGCTGGCGGGTGACGACGCCGGCTCGGTCAAGACGCGCACCGGCAGCATGATGGGCACGCCGCTGTACATGTCGCCCGAGCAGTGCCGCGGCGCCGGCGAGGTCGACTGGCGCTCCGACATCTATGCCGTGGGCTGCATGCTGTACGAGCTGTCGTGCGGGCGGCCGCCGTTCCTGGGCGCCGGCCCGGGCGACGTCATCGTCGGCCACATCGCGACCAAGCCCGAGCCGCCGTCGCAGTACGAGCCGGCGCTGCCGCCCGAGCTGGACGCGCTGATCCTGCGCTGTCTGGCCAAGACGCCCGAGGGCCGCCCGCAGTCGCTGGCCGAGGTGTCCGAGGAGCTCCTGCGCATCAAGGCGGCGCGCGCCGCGCTGTTCACCAGCCTGGCGCCGTCGTCGGCGGGCCCGTCGTTCCGCCAGAGCATGGTCGCGCAGCGCAGCTCGGTGGCCGCGGGCACTGGCGCGGGCACTGGCGTCGCCATGGGCATGGGGTCGGCACCTGGTCGGGACACCAGCCCGGGCGCAGCGCGACGCCACGCCAGCGCCGAGGGCTTCGCCGCGACCACGCCATCGTCGCGCGGGCTGCCGGCCGCGGTGGGCGCGCTGGCCAGCAGCGGCGTGGCGCCGATGGCGACCACCGGCGGCGGGGTGTCGACCACGCTGGGCACCTCGATGGGCCAGTCGGTGTCGCCGGTGGCCACGCCGCCGAAGCGCGGCAAGGGCGGCCTGATCGCGGGCGCCGCGCTGGGGGTGGTCGCGGTCGGTGCCGGGCTGTTCTTCCTGCTCGGTGGCTCGAGCAAGAAGCCAAGCGGGACCGGGGCCCCGGTGGCGGGCGCTGCCGGTGACCCGGGCCGCTCGCCAGGCGCCGCGGCGGCCGCGCCGAGCGTGTCGCCCGCCGCGCCAGGCCCGTCGTCGCTGCCGGTCCCTGTGGCCGCGACCATCGAGCTGGCCATCGAGTCGACCCCACCGGGCGCCGACGTCTTCCGCGTCTCGGACGGCGTCCGCGTCGGCAAGACCCCGTTCAAGCTATCGGTCGCCGCCACCAAGGGCGAGCTGCTGCTCAAGTTCCGCCTCGCCGGCCACCAGGATCAGGAGGCCGCCGCCGCCACTGATCACGACGGCACGGTCAGCCTCACGCTGGAGCCTCTGGTGGCCGCCACCGACCCGACCGCGGCGCCCGAGGACAAGACCGCGCGCGACAAGCGCCGGCGCCGCGGCGGCAAGGGCGGCAAGACCGGCGGCAGCACCGAGAAGGGCGACGGCACCTTCGACCCCTTCGCGAACTGACGCGCCGTCGCGTCATCGGCCACGCCGTCGCGCCGCGCTTGGCCGCCTCAGCCGCGGCGCAGCGTGAAGCGCGTCATCTCGGGTGGCGCGCCCAGGCGCATCGGCGGCCCCCAGCTGCCGGTGCCCCGGCTGACGTAGATCTGGCTGTCGCCATGCCAGTGGTGGCCGTCCACATAGGGCTGCTGCAGGTACACGAAGTAGCGCCACGGCCAGATCTGCCCGCCGTGGGTGTGCCCGCTGATCTGCAGGCCGACGCCCTGACGCGCGGCCTCGTGGATCGAGCGCGGCTGGTGCGCCAGCAGGACGCACTCGCGGGCGGGGTCGCGCCCGTGCAGCGCCTGCTTGACCGCGCCGGCGGTCTGACCGCTGGTGGGATCCTCGACCCCGGCCAGATCGATGAGGTGTTCGCCATGGCCGATCTCGACGCGCCGGTTCGACAGCACCTGCACGCCCAGCGTCTCGAGGTGCACGCGCCACTCGGCGACGCCGGAGTAGAACTCGTGGTTGCCGGTCACGAAGTAGGTGCCCCAGCGTGACTCGATCTGCGCCAGCGGCGCCACCGCCTCGCGCAGCGCCTCCACCGAGCCATCGACCAGGTCGCCGGTGATGGCGACCACGTCGGGCTGCAGCGCGTTGATGCGCTCGACCAGGTGCTCGACGAAGTCGCGCCCGATGATGCTCGACACGTGCACGTCGGTGATCTGCACGATGGTCATGCCGTCCAGCGCCACCGGCAGCCGCGCCAGCTTGACGTGGTGATCGACCAGCGCGACCCGCCGCGCCGCCACCAGCGCGAACGCCCCCGCGCCCACACCGGTGGCACCCGCCACCGCCGCCAGCGCGCGCGCCATGACCTGGCGGCGCTCCGGATCGGTCGGCAGCAGCGCGCGCCCCGACACCGCGGTGTACAGCCGTGCCAGCAGCTTGCCGACGTCCATGAAGGTCAGTGTCAGCACCAGCAGGATGAGGACGCCCATCCACACGAAGGCGACGTAGGTCAGCGCGCTGACCATGCCCCCGGTCAGGCCGCGCCCGAAGATGCGGATCATCGGCAGCATCAGGCTGAGCGCCAGCAGCGCGCCCAGCGCGATCGACGACCACGGCTCGGGCCAGCCCGGATCGTGGATCAGCCGTCGCCACACGTAGTAGTGCATGCCGCCGAGCAGCCCGAGCACCACCAGCAGGAAGATGACCGTGCGCATTCCGATGTGATGCGCGCCCTACAGCGCGCGCCTGATGGTACCGCGAGAAATCAGCAAAAACCGCCAGACCAGGCCGATGCCGACGCTGGTCAGCCCGGCCGACAGCCCCCACCACAGCCCCGGCGCCCCCCAGCCCAGTCGAAACGCGAGGATGAGGCTCAGCGGCAGCCCGATGCCGTAGTGGCCGATGACGTTGGCCGCCAGCGACGCCGAGGTGTCGCCGGCCCCGCGCAGCGCCCCCGCGGCCACACACTGGGTGCCATCCGAGAGCTGGAACAGCGCCGCGATCAGCACCAGCGGCACCGCCGCGCGCGCCGCCACCACGTCATCGGTCAGCCACCCCGACAGCACCCCGGGGATGACGAAGAAGGCCAGCGCCGCCAGCACCATGAAGCTCCAGCACGCCACCAGGCCAGCCATGCCGGCGCGCCGGACCGCCGCCGGTCCCGCCTCGGCGCCGACCGCCTTGCCGACGCGCACCGCGGTCGCCGCGCCGATGCCCAGCGTCACCGTGAAGGTGGTGCTGGCCAGGACGATGGCGACCTGGTGCGCCGCCGCCGCGTCCTCGCCCAGCCGCCCCGCCAGCACGCCCGCGATGGCGAACACCCCGACCTCGGCCAGCAGCTGCAGCGCGATCGGTCCCCCCAGCCAGAACACCGCGCGCGCCAGATCGGGCCGGTAGGCGCGCACCGGGGCCAGATCCAGCGCCTCGCCCGGGGCCGCGACGGTGTCGGCCGCCGGCACCTGCATGCGCCGGATGGCCAGCGCCGCGATGACCAGCATCAGCAGGGTCGACACGCTGGTCGCGATGGCCGGGCCGACCACGCCCAGCGGCGCCAGCAGCGCCCAGCCCACCGCCAGGTTGGTGATGTTGGCGACGATGGTGGCGACCACGATGGGCCAGGTCACGCCGCTGGCCTGCAGATAGGCCCGCGACGCCGAGAACAGCAGGAACGGCAGCAGCCCTGGCGCGCGCGCGAACAGGTAGCGCCGGGCCTCCGACGCCGTCTCCGGCGCCACCCCCGCCGGCGCCAGCACCAGCGGCGCCACGCACACCAGCGCCGTCATCACCAGGCCCGCGAGCACCGCCACGCGCAGCCCCTGCCACAGCAGCACCCGCGCCCGCCGGGCCTCGCCCGCGCCCAGCGCCTGCGAGATCAGCGGATCCAGCCCCAGCACCAGGCCGATCCCCGTCACCAGCATGGCCGAGAAGATGCCGTTGCCGACACCGACGCCGCCCAGCGACGCCTTGCCCAGCCGCCCCACCAGCACGGTGTCGACCAGGCTCATGCACTGCTGGCCGGCATAGGACGCGATCAGCGGCCCTGACAGCCGCAACAGCGCCCGCAGCTCGGTACGGAACATGGGAGGGGGATTCTACAGGGAAGGGACGGGCGGAGTGGAAGCGGCTACAGCGCGGCGCCGAGCTGCTGCACCACGGCCATCAGCAGCGGCGAGGTCTGCGCGAAGGTCTGCTGCAACGTGCGCAGCTCCCGGCGTAGCGCCAGCAGCACGCTGCGCCGCTCGGCGCCGACCTCGATGGCGTCGTCGATCGCGATCAGGTGGCCGGCGAGCAGCTCGTGCACGGCCTCGAGCTCGCACAGGAAGGCGTTGCGCGCCTCGTCACGCAGGCACTGCCCGCGCCGCGCATTGAACGGCGAGGTCGGATCCCAGCCGCGCGTGCGCAGCTCGACCTCGCGCGCGGCGTCCGAACGCAGCGACAGCCGCGTCTTGGCCGCGCGCAGGTCGCGCACCAGCACGTCGAGCGGGTCGCCGCTGCCAGGCTGCGCCGGCGACTCCGCCTCGGTCCCTGCCTCGATCACTACTTGTTGCCCTTCGCCCGCTTTTCCTTGTACTCGGCGATGAGCAGCTCCTGCTCGTTCTTGGGCAGCGGCGCGTACTTCATGAACTCCATGGTGAACTCGCCCTTGCCCTGGGTCGCCGAGCGCAGGTCGGTCGAGTAGCCGAACATCTCGTTCAGCGGCACCTCGGCCTGTGCGGTCAGGTAGCCCTCGGCGTTCTCGCTGGCGATGATCATGCCGCGGCGCTGGTTGAGCTGGCCCATGACCGAGCCCTGGAACTCCTCGGGCGCGGTCACTTCGACCTTCATGATGGGCTCGAGCACGGTCGGCTTGGCCTTCTCGAAGCCCTCGCGGAACGCCATCAGCGAGGCCGTCTTGAACGCCTGCTCGCTGGAGTCGACCGCGTGCGACGAGCCGTCGTTGATGACGACGCGGACGCCGACCACCGGGAACCCGATCAGCGAGCCCTCCTGGATGGCCTCCTTGAAGCCCTTCTCGCACGCCGGGATGAACTCGCGCGGGATGGCGCCGCCGGTGACGTCGTCGACGAACTCGAACTGCTCGACGGCGTCGGCGGGCAGCGGCTCCAGGTAGCCCATGACGCGGGCGAACTGGCCACGACCACCGGTCTGCTTCTTGTGGGTGTAGGCGAACTCCGCCTTCTTGCCGATGGTCTCGCGGAACGCGACCTGCGGCTTGCCGGTCACGACCTCGCAGCCGTACTCGCGCTTGATGCGCTCGACGTAGATGTCGAGGTGCAGCTCGCCCATGCCCGAGATGATGGTCTGCGCCGACTCCTCGTCACGCTTGACGCGGAACGTGGGGTCCTCCTTCGAGAAGCGGTTGAGCGCCTTCGAGAAGTTGGCCTCACCGGCCTTCTCCTTCGGCCACACCGCGAGGTCGATGACGGCCGCCGGCACGAACATCGAGGTCATGGTGTAGTTGACGTTGCCGTCGGTGAAGGTGTCGCCCGACGCGCAGTCGACGCCGAACAGCGCGACGATGTCGCCCGCCGAGGCCTCGGTGATGTCGTTCATCTCGTCGGAGTGCATGCGCACCAGGCGCGGCACCTTGACCTTCTTCTGGCCAGCCGACATGTTGACGATGAAGTCGCCCTTCTTGACCGTGCCCTGGTAGATCCGCATGTACGTCAGCTGCCCGTAGCGGCCATCCTCCAGCTTGAAGGCCAGGCCGACGAACGGCTTGTCGGGGGCTGACTCGAGGATGATCTTCTTCTCGCCGTTGGCCTGATCGAGCGCCTCGTTGACGACCTGCGTCGGGTTCGGCAGGTAGTCGACCACGCCGTCGAGCAGCTTCTGCACGCCCTTGTTCTTGTAGGCCGAGCCCATGAACACGGGGGTCATCTTCAGCTCGATGGTGACGCGCCGGATGACCGGCTTGAGCATCGCCTCGCTGACTTCCTCACCGGCCAGGAACTTCTCGGCGATGGTGTCGTCGTGATCCGACATCGACTCGACCAGCGTGTTGCGCCAGGTCTTGGCCTCGTCGACCATCTCGGCCGGGATCTCTTCCTCGCGGACGTCCTCGCCGTTGTCGCCGTCGAAGTAGAACGCCTTCATCTTGAGCAGATCGACCACGCCCTCGAAGCGGTCCTCGGCGCCGATCGGGATCTGCATCATGACGGAGTTGTGCGCCAGCTTCTCGCGCAGCTGCTGGGCGACGCGGAACGGGTTGGCCCCCGCGCGGTCCAGCTTGTTGATGAAGGCCAGCCGCGGCACCTTGTAACGGCGCATCTGGCGGTCGACGGTCATCGACTGGCTCTGCACGCCGGAGACGCCGCACAGCACCAGGATGGCGCCGTCGAGCACGCGCAGCGCACGCTCGACCTCGATGGTGAAGTCGACGTGGCCGGGGGTGTCGATGATGTTGATGTTGTAGTCACCCCAGACGCAGTAGGTCGCGGCCGACTGGATGGTGATGCCCTTCTCGCGCTCGAGATCCATCGAGTCCATCTTGGCGCCGACGCCGCTCTTGCCGCGCACCTCCTCGATCTTGTGGATCTTGCCGGTGTAGTAGAGGACGCGCTCGGTCAGCGTCGTCTTGCCGGAGTCGATGTGCGCGGAGATGCCGATGTTGCGAACCTTATCGATGGAAAACTGGCCCATTTGCGTCCTTCCAAATACCGCTGGTTAGCCCGAAAAGTCGGCGAAAGATACCAGAGCGATCTTAAAGATCCAGTGCTTTCGGAATCTTGTGTGATTGGATGATCAGGCGGGATTTCGGCTACTTCAGCGCGTGAGCGCCTCGATCAGCGGGCGGTCGCCCTGCAGCGCGACCCGCTGCTGGTACAGGCCCAGTCCGTCGAGACCGCCCAGCTCGGCGCCGCCGCCGGCGCGCCCCGGTCCGCCATGCTGCAGCTGCGGCAGCACCGTGCCCGGCCCCAGCGAGTGGCCCGCCAGCTTGCCCGAACCCACGAAGACCCGGCCATGGTGCGCCGCGATCCCGAACACCGCCGCGCCCAGGAAGGCCCGATCGTCCGAGTACACCGACGACACCAGCCCGCCACCGCCGCGGCGCACCAGGGCCGCCGCCTCGGCCGCGCCGTCATACTGCAGCAGCGTCGCCACCGGCCCGAACACCTCGTGCGCGTGCACCACGTCTCCCGCGCCGCGCGCCGCCAGCAGTGTGGGCGGCACGAAGTAGCCCTTGCCGGGCACCGCGCCGCCGCCGTGGACCACATCGGACTCGGCCTGGAGCCGCGCCAGCCCCGCGCGCACGTCGCGCAGCTGCTGCGCCGTCGCCAAAGGCCCCATGGTGACCCCTTCATCGGCGGGATCGCCGACGCGCACGCCGCCGAGGCGCTCGATCAGCGCCTCGCGCACCGCCTCCATGGCGGCCTCGGGCACCAGCACGCGACGGATCGCGGTGCACTTCTGCCCGGCCTTCTGCGTGATGTCGCGCGCGACGTCGCTGACGAACAGCTCCCAGGTCGCCGACCCGACCTCGACATCGGGCCCCAGCACGGCCGAGTTCAGGCTGTCGGCCTCGACGTTCACGCGCACCGAGTCGGTGACCACGTTCTTCAGCGCGCGCAGCCGCGCCCCGGTGTCGCCCGACCCGGTGAAGGCCAGCACGTCCTGGCCGCCGAGGTGCTCGAGCAGGTCACCCGGCGCGCCGCACACCAGCGCCAGCGCGCCCGCCGGCAGCAGCTTCTCCTCGATGATGATCTCGGTGATGCGGTGCGCGACCCACGCCGTCGCGGTCGCCGGCTTGCTGACCACCGGCATGCCCGCCAGCCAGGCGCAGGCCGCCTTCTCCGCCAGTCCCCAGGCCGGGAAGTTGAATGCGTTGACGTGCACCGCCACGCCCTCGCGCGGGACCAGCACGTGCTGGCCGAAAAACCGCGCCGAGCGCCCGAGCTGCACGCCCTCACCGTCGAGCAGCACGCGCTTGTCCCCCAGCGTGGCCGCCAGATCCGCATAGGCGCCCAGCGTGCCGGCGGCGCCGTCGATGTCGAACTTGGCGTCGCCGCGCGTGTTGCCGGCGTTGATCAGCGCCAGGCCGATGAGCTCGTCCCGGTGCGCATGGATGGCCTTGGCCACGCCGCGCAGCAGCTCGCCGCGCTGGGCGAAGGTCAGCTCGCGCAGCGCCGGCCCACCCACGCTGCGCGCGTGCGCCAGCGCCCCCGCCAGATCCAGCCCCGCGGTCGACGCCTCGGCCACGGGCTCCTCGGTGGCTGGATTGACCAGCACCGCCTTGGCGCCGTCGCCGCCGTCCGCCCACGCCCCTGCCAGGTAGCTGCGAAGCCGCTTCATCGCGATTGCCATGGCCGCCGTTCTACGACGCCCACTCCGAAAAGCAAAGGGCCCGAGTCTCGCGACCCGGGCCCCTTCAGCCTTCGAATTTAGATAGGGTGAGACTTAGCCGAGGCGCTGGACGTTCGCGGCCTGCAGACCCTTGGGGCCCTGGACCACGTCAAAGCGAACCTTCTCCCCCTCCTTCAGCGTGCGAAAGCCCTCGGCGATGATCGCCGTGTGGTGCACGAACACGTCAGGCCCGTTCTCACGGGTGACAAAACCAAAACCCTTCGCGTCGTTGAACCACTTCACCGTTCCCGTTTCCATGCTGTCGATCCTTTGCGAAAGCCCACCCTTCTGGCTGTCGTAGAGGGTGGGCCAAACTGGCTTCTGATCAGGTTAGAGCGGCCTAACGAAGAGGGACGAGGAATTCGAACCCTACTACCAGAGAAGTCTCTGCTGACACAGCTACGACGACGCGTAAGTTGCACCTACATGAAGGGGGTGTCAAGCACATTCGCGGAGAAAACGTTTGTGCAGCTCACCTACAGGATCTTAACAATCCTGTTTGAGGCTGCTAGGTTGGGCATTCCGATGCGACCCTCTGCGCGTCACGTCCAGCTGGTCCGGCTGGTCTCGGTCCTGGCGCTGGCGCTGCTGCTCGGCTCGCGAACCGCGCACGCCACCAGCCCGCGGCTGCGCATCCAGAAGGTCGAAGCCGAACCGATGCCGCACAAGAAGCTGCGGCTGACCCTGCTGGTGTCGCCGGTCGAGGTCGAGGGCACCCTGATCCGGCCCGACGACACCACCAGCTGGAGCCTCATCGTCGACGGCGAGACGCGCGGCGAGCCTGTCGAGAAGATCGTGACCTGGAAGGACGAGGTCGACGAGGCCATGGTCGTGTTCTGCGTCCAGGTCACCTCGCCCTTCGACGACGTCCTCAGTCTGGTCGCCGACGGCGGCAAGGATCTGCTCAAGGCCCTGGGCGAGCGCGCCCGCGTCGCCGTCATCCCCTTCGGCGAGAGCATGAAGAAGGCCAACGACTTCCTCGAGCCGCGGCTGGCCGGCGGCAAGCTCAGCAAGCTGACCGCCGACGAGACCATGGCCCCGCAGCCGCGCCTGCAGAGCGCGCTCAAGGCCGCCCTCGATCTGATGGAGGGCAAGGAGGCGACCTCGCCGGAGCGCCGCCTGCGCAAGATGATCATCGTGGTGTCCGACGGCTTCGCCGAGGACAGCGAGCGCGACAAGTTTCGCAAGCTGGGAAAGCGCGCCCACGAGCAGGGCGTCGTCATCCACAGCATCGCGTACGCACCGCTGGAGGAGAAGGCGCCGCTGCTCAACCTGGGCGAGATCTCCAAGGTGTCGCACGGCACCTTCCGCTGGGCCAAGATCAAGGACGCGGTCAAGTCGCAGTTCGAGACCCTGAAGGACGAGATCGTCGGCCAGCCCGCGGTGTCGTTCATCGTGCCCGAGAAGATCATCGAGGGCGGCGCCAGCAAGCTCAAGCTGGTCATGAACAACCTGACCAGCAAGGACGAGTACACGGCGCCCTTCACCGCGTGCAAGGAGGAGCTGTGCGCGCCGGGCTGGCGCTGCGACACCGACCACTGCGTGGCCCCCAAGCAGTCGCTGTTCAAGCGCCTGGGCTGGATCCTGTGGGTCGGCCTGGGCCTGATCGTCCTGGTCATCGCCTTCTTCGTCCTCAAGTGGTACGCCGCGCGCCTGGAGCGCCAGAACCAGGAGCTGGCCGAGCAGCTGGCAGCCAGCCAGCCCCCGCCTGGCGTGGGCGGTGCCCCCGGCGTCCCCGGCGCCCACGCGCCCGGCCCCGGCGTCCCCGGCTACACCGGCATGGGCATGTCCGCCCCGGTGCTGCCCGGCGTGCCCGGCGCCGCCAACGCCAACGCCGCCGCCGCCGCCGAGGCCGCCGCCAAGGCCGCGCTGATCGCCGCCCAGGTCGGCAGCGGCAAGCCGCAGCCCGGCCACAAGGCGCCCAAGCTGGCCAGCTACGATCCCAACCTGATCGCACAGCAGGCCGCCGCCATGCAGGCCGCCGCCGCTGCCGCGCAGCAGGCCGGCCAGCACGGCGGCAGGCCGCAGGCCGCCGCGCCGGCGGTGCCCTACCAGCACCAGCAGCCGCAGCACGTCGCGCCGACCGGTGCCGCCCCGTCGTTGCTCGTGATGTCAGGCCCCTACAAGGGCCAGCGCCTGCCCCTGATGCACGGCTTCACGGTGGGCAAGACCCCGGGCGTGCACTTCCTGGTGCAGGACAGCTTCGCGTCCGGCCACCACGCGCAGTTCACCCACGACACCGCGGGCAACTACACCATCACCGATCTCAACTCCACCAACGGCACCTTCGTGAATGGCGTCAGGATCCGTGCGCACGCGCTGGTTCATGGCAACATGATCCAGATCGGCCAGGTCGAGTTCAGGTACCTCGTCCAGTAGAGGCGGTCATCACATGGGCAGCAACATCTACGTCGCCGGCTACGCCTTCCCCATCGAGTGGCCCACTCTGGCCTGGTTCGAGCCGGGTGGCTACAACTCGCACCTGCTGTTCTGCAACGGCGCGCCCAATCCGCAGCCGGGTGGCATGTACACGCCGGTGGCCGAGTGTCGCGCCCAGCCGCCGTTCGGCCCCAACATCGTGCCCTACAACCTCAAGCCCGAGATCGGGCCGCACGACTTCCGCTTCCGCCGCCGTCGCACCATGGGGTCGCTGGGCAATCCGCCCGCCCCCAACGGCGAGTACAAGGGCGGCTGGGGCAAGGAGGCGCTGCGCGCGGCGCAGGCCACGGTGCGCCAGTTCTGCATCCATCACGACGGCTGCATCGACGCCGAGATGACCTACCACGTCCTGCACAACGAGCGCGGGCTGTCGGTGCACTTCATCCTGCAGAACGACGGCCTCATCTTCCAGACCCTGGACCTGGCGGTGGCCGGCTTCCAGTGCAAGTCGCTCAACGAGACCTCGATCGGCATCGAGATGAACAACCGCGGTGACATCCGCGCCGGCGTCACTGGCGAGGACTATTACGAGAAGGGCCGCGGCGGCAAGTGGGCCAGGTACAAGCGCGACATCATCTCGGTCAAGGTCAACAACTCGACCATCCGCTCGTTCGGCTACACCAAGGAGCAGTACGGCGCCATGCACGCGCTCGACCAGGCGCTGCGCCGCGCGCTGCCCAACCTGCCGCCGACATATCCGCAGATCGCTCCCGGGGTGCAGTCGTGGCGCACCATGGATCCGTGGTCGCTGCAGTCGTACTCGGGCTGGCTCGGCCACTACCACGAGACCAGCAACAAGTGGGACCCGGGGCCGTGGGACTTCGCGGCCTTCTTCCGCGACACCAAGTCGGGCGGCGGCGGCCGGAAGGTCTTCCCGCTCGGCCTCAAGGAGATGCCCGACCCGTCGATCGACGAGGCCAAGATCGAGGCCCAGGCGCTCAAGTACTACGAGAACAACGAGCGCGGTGACTCCGGCTTCTTCCCGGTCGGACGCTGGGGCGACTCGTACCTGTGGCACACCGGGATCCACCTGCACGTCGACAAGCTGACGCCGGTCCTGTGCCCGTTCCCGGGGCGCGTGGTCGCGGTGCGCAACGGGCCCGAGTCGCCCAGCATCGGCAGCGTCAACTTCGTGCTGGTCAAGCACGAGTTCTCGGTCGGGCCGGCGCTGGCGCGCTTCTTCTCGCTGTACATGCACCTGGCGCGGCTCGGCGATCCCAAGGTCAAGCTGCAGCTGCCGCAGTGGGCGGCGGGCAAGCCGGTCGACGAGGACGGCACCGGCGATCTGCGCGTGACCCTGTATGACGAGCCGGTGGGCGAGGGCACCCTGCTGGGCTACGTCGGCGAGGCCGGCCCCGAGGACCTGCGCGGGGCCCAGCTGCACTTCGCCATCTTCTCCAAGGAGAACGTCGGCGAGAAGCTGGGTGACGGCTTCTGGGGCGAGATCATCGACGGCACCGTGGGGCGCCGCCTGCTCAAGTACGACGAGCTCGAGAAGCTGATGGACGGCAACAAGGACGGCAAGGTCTCGCGCGAGGAGCTGCTGCGCTTCTTCAACGAGAGCAGCGACGCCCAGGACATGCGCAACCGCGCGCTGTTCGCCGTCAGCGAGTGGACCGAGCTGCCCGACTGGGACGAGTCACTCAAGTCGGTGGTGCCCGATTCGGCCTCGCGCGAGGATCTGATCATGAACCAGATCCAGCCCACCTTGTGGTGGACCAACGTGGTCGCCAAGCACGCCGGACTGCCCAAGGATGGTGAGGTTTATCACTATCACCCCATCACCTTCATCAAGTGGATGAACGAGAAGCTCAAGAATCCAGGCACCGTGTCGGCCGACGGCGGCATCGGCCACCAGGACGCGGCCAAGGGCCAGACCAACACACTGCTGAGCGATTTCGATGACGTCGGTGGAGACTCCTTCGTGGACGAGAGCGACTTCATCAGCTCGCAGGAGGCCGCCGACCTCACCCTGGAGCAGCTCGCCGACGGATATCCCGAGAAGTAGCCTGGAAAATCGGCCCCGGATCGAGTAGATTCCCAAGACTCATGGCGAAGAAGGCTACGGCGCAGACGAGTTCACAGTTCGCAGGCCCCCTGTCGAGGCGCGATCTCATCAAGGCACTGGCCATCGCGGCCGCTGCCAGCAAGACCGTCACCGCCGCCCCCGCGGGCAGCGCTGGCGCCAAGGCCCGCAGCGCAGGTGGCGCCCGGGGCAAGAAGAAGGCCTGGATCGGCCACGGCGCTCCGTAGCGAACTGAATCCGGGAAACTAGGCGATTCGAGCTGGGCGGCGGCGAGGAGACGCGCCGGCCCGCTCCAGCGCCGCGCCCACGCGCAGCAGCGTGAGCTCCTCCCACGGCCTGCCCACGAGCTGCATACCGATGGGCAGCGCGTCGGCGTAGCCGCAGGGCAGCGCCAGCGCCGGCAGCCCGGTGAGGTTGCTGGCGAAGGTGTGCGACACCAGCAGGCGCGTGACGGCGTCGTCGACCACGCCGTGGGCGAGGTCGCCGGGCTGGATGGTGGGCGCCAGGCAGCCCGCGGCCGGCATGACCAGGACGTCGCAGTCGGCGTCGGGGCCGGGCGGGCGCAGCAGCTCGAGGTAGGCGGCCCGGATGTCGGCGCGCAGCCGGAGCGCGTGCAGGTAGTCGCCCGCCAGCATGTGGCGCGACGCCGCCATCAGGAGCTGCAGGTCGGCGCCCAGGGCCGGGATGGCCTCGGCGCCGAAATGATGATGGAAGGCGGAGCCGCCCTCGGCGCCCAGGATGACCAGGCCGATGAGGCGCACCACGTCTGGATCGGGCAGCTCGACCTCGCGCACGGCGGCGCCGAGCTGGGCCAGCCGCGCCACCGCGCGCTCGATGGCGGCGGCGACGGCGGGTTCGACCAGCGGGCCCGCGAGCAGCTTGCGGTCGATCCCGATGCGCAGGTCGTCGATGGGGCGCTGCGCGGCGGCCGCGGTGGCCTCGGAGGCCGGCAGCGGCGGGCCGTCCCAGGTGTCGTCGTCGCGCGGGTCGGGTCCCGGGGCCAGCGCTGCCAGCAGCAGCGCGGTGTCGGCGCAGTCGTGCGCCAGCGTGCCCACGGTGTCGAGGCTGTGGCACAGCACGCGCCAGCCGGTGCGCGCGATGCGCCCGAAGGTCGGCTTGAGGCCGACCACCCCGCACAGCGAGGCCGGGGTGCGGATCGACCCTCCGGCGTCGGTGCCCAGCGCCAGCGGCACCAGCTCGGCGGCCACCGCGCACGCCGAGCCGCTCGACGAGCCGCCGCACATGCGCGACGGATCGTGCGGATTGCGCGCGGTCCCGCGCGATGGGTTGATCCCGGTCGCGCCGGCGCCGAGCTCGTGCAGGTTGGCCTTGGCGACGACGATGGCGCCGGCGGCGCGCAGCCGCTCGATGGCGGCGGCGTCGCTGCGCGCGGGCGCAGCAGGCAGGCGGGTGCCGTTCGAGGTGGGGTGGCCGGCGACGTCGAACACGTCCTTGACCGCGACGGGGATGCCCTCCAGCAGCGAGCGCGCGCGCCCGTCGGCCAGGCGGGCCGCGCTGTCGGCCGCAGCCGCGCGGGCACCGGCGTCGAGGGTGTCCAGCAAGGCCCCCAGCGGCGGCTCCAGGGCCTGCTGCGCGCGGGCCGCGGCCAGCGTGCGCTCGACCGCGGCGACCGGGCCGTCCTCGCCGGCGCGATAGCGACGCGCCAGCTCGGTGGCCGTCAGCGGCCGGTAGGGTTGCGCGGGCGTTCCCGGGGGCGGGGTCGCGACCGTCATGTCTCGTCGGACCCGTGGCCAGGGCCGCGACCGCGTGGGCGGGCGCCGGCGCGGAAGCGCAGCGCGGGCGCCTGCGCTGCCGGCCGCAGCGCGCGCAGCGCGTCCAGGCCCATGCTCGCGGTCATGCGCGCGACCAGCACGTTGGCCAGCAGCGGTGTCCGTGCGGCGCGGGCCACCGCGGCCAGCGCCAGCCCGCTCAAACGCGGGGTCTTCGGGAGCGGCGGCAGCTTCATGCGGGCCAGAACATACCCGTGCCAGCCGCAGGCGGCGTCACAATTCAGAACGCCGTGGTGTCGAGGCGCGCCGCGCTGCGGGTGTCATACAGCTTGGCCATGCTGTCGCGGCGCCGGGCCCACAGCTCGGCGCGCTCGCCGTCGCCGGCGCGCGTGGCCAGCCGCTCCAGCAGCACGAAGACGCCGATGTGCTCGCGCAGCGTGCGCGGCCCCGCGAAGGCCACGAACACCACCGCCTCGACGTCGCCCAGCTTGATGCCGCGCGCCAGCAGCCCGTCGGTGATCTCCCACGCGCTGCGCAGCCCGAGCTGCCCCATGCGCGCGGCCTCGGCGGCCAGCTCGGTCGGGTCGCCAGGCACCGGCTCGACCTCGCCCGACACCGGGGTGCCCCCGCGCACCATGTCGAGCAGCGACAGCAGCGCCACCGGCTCGGGCCGCTCGGGCGAGCCCACGCGGGTCGCCGCCAGCGCCAGCCGCGCCTGCTGGAAGCGCCCCACCTGCAGGGCGCCCAGCGCGCGCGCCAGCTCGCTGTCGAAGCTGGGATCGCCGCCGCGTGGCTCGGGCGAATAGGCCGGGAAGCGGCCATCCCAGATCTCCTCGATGACCTGCGGCAGCTGGGCCGTGGTCGACAGCGCGCGCGGGGTCTTCGGCGTGCACGCCGCGGCGGCCTCGTCGCCGCCACCCAGACACAGCGCGACCTGGCGGCGCTCCTCCAGGGTGGCGTCCTTCTGCACCCCCATGCGGCGCGCGGTGGCGACCGCGGCCTCGGGGCGGGCCAGGCGCAGCTCGGCGCGCATCACCGGGTCCCAGTCGGCCGGGGTGCCGTGGTTGCGCACCGCGGCCATGGCGTCATCGCCGAGCAGCCCGACCCAGGTCGCCGGCGTGGTGTAGTCGACCCCGAGGGCGATCGCGCTCAGATAGGTGTCGGTGGCGGCGCGCGCCAGGGTATCGGTCAGCGCCTTGTGTGGCACCAGCTCGGCATAGCCCTTGGCCATGGCCAGCACGATGCGCTGCTCGCCGCGCTGCACCCGGCCGCGCATCCAGGGCAGGAAGCGCACCTTCCACAGGTCACCCCGCGCCGAGATGCAGCGTGCGATGGCGAACGGCGGCGTCGTGGTGGCGCGTCGCGCGCAGGCCACGCCGGCATCGGTGCGCCGCGCCACCCACCAGATCGGCGCGGCATACACGATCAGCAGCACGATGAGGTGCGCCGCGAAAAAGATCGCGATCTTCTTGCGCGACCTGCGCCGGGTCTCGGCGACGTCGCCCTTCAGATCGGAGTCATACTCCGGCCGCTCGCTCACGCCGGAGAAGCTACCACCTCACCCCAGCTTGCGCAGCGCCATGGTCACCGTGGCGGTGGCGACCGGCTCGCCGGCGCTGTCGGTGACCTCGACCGTGATGGGCACGTCGTGCTTGCCGACCTCCAGCGCCTTGGCGGTGGCGGCCTCGACGTCGGCCGGGGCCAGGGTGGCCTTGCCGAGCAGCTCGCCCTTGCCGGGGCGGCGGAACGCGATATCGACGCGCTTGCCGATGAAGGTCATCTTGGACACGTCGAAGGTCATCACGCACAGCGCGGCGGCGGTGGTCTCGGCCAGCGTGAAGCTTGCGCCGGCGTGCACGATCCCCATCGGATTCAGGTTGCTGGCGTCGTGCGGCAGCGCGAGCGTGACCTGGCCGGGCTCCAGCGACCGGGACACCACACCGGCCTTCTTCACGAACGGGATCAGGTTCTCGACCAGGTTCTTCACGCTGCTCGCGTCCATGCCTTGCCCTTCTGCCCGTGCTGGGCGGCGCGCTCTTCGTTGTGCTTGCGGTACATGCGCAGCGACAGGCTCTCCAGGAAGCGGTTCTTCCAGATCCCGCGCCGCGTGCCCATGGACTCGACCAGGCGCTCCTGCGCCTTGATGCCCTTGATCATGGCGTCGAACAGGTCGATGCCCAGGGCGTCGGCGTCGAAGCGATGGTTGTAGATCGTCCGATCCAGGCAGAACGACCAGTACACCTGGCGCAGCTTGATGAACTCCAGCCGCAGGGTGCTGGTGCGCTCGAGGACCTTGGGCAGGTAGATGGCCGCGATCCCGGTGTGCTTCTTCTCGTCGCGCGCGACGTACTTCAGGACCTCGCTGAGCAGCGGGGCCTCCTCGCAGGCGCGCCCGATCTCGACGAACAGGTGGTTGGCCACGTTCTCGACGATGAGCTGCATCCCGATCAGCTTGGCCACCGTGTCCTTGACCAGGACCAGGTCGCCGAGCAGCCGCTTCGACCAGGGATCCACCGGGTGAATCTGGTCCAGCTTGGTCAGCACACGGCGGAACACCGAGACGTGCTTGGCCTCCTCGATGACCTGGGCGGCCAGCGCGAACTTGCACTCCTCGTCATCGACCATGCTGATGAGCTGCGCCGACACCTCCAGCGCGGCCCGCTCGCCGTAGTAGATGATGGACAGCACCCGGGCCAGGGCGCGCCGCTTCTCGGGGGCCATGTCGATGGGCTGTGACCAGTCCACCACGGTGGACTCGTTCCAGAAGTCCTCCTTGGACTGCTCGAAGAGCCGCTCCAGGCGGGGGAACTTCTGCTCGATCTCGGGCTTGAACAGGTACTCGATGTTCATCCAGAGCCTCCACGGCCGAGTCGCTGACTGGGTAGTCAGTCGAGTCGAGTTTCGACTCCAGGCACGAGCAAGTCAAGGACTCCTCGCAGCCCGTTTGCCGCCTCTACCTCTGGTTCGCCCAGGTCTCGCGCCGTCACCGAGATGTCGGCGCGAGCCGGGTCGATAGATCTCGAACCCACCAGACCCGATCAGGGCCAGTGTCTCGTGATCTCGAACTGTTCCAGACCGGTCGCGTTGCCGCGACCAGGTGGATCAGCGGTCGTAACCGCCGCGATCGCCACCGCGGCCACCGCCGCCGTAGCCACCGCCGCCACCACCACCACCGTAGCCGCCGCGACCGCCGCCGCCGCCGCGGCCACCGCCGCCACGGCCGCCGCCGCCGCCACCGCCGCCACCGCCGCCACCCTCACGCTCACGCGCCTCGCTGACGCGGAGCGTGCGGCCGCCGAAGTCGCGACCGTCGAGCTCCGAGATCGCTGCCTGGGCGTCCTGCGAGCTGGCCATCTCCACGAAGGCGAAGCCTCGCGGCTGACCGGTCATCCGGTCCGTAATCACCTTCACCTCGGTCACCTTCCGGCCTCCGGCCTCGAACGCCGAACGCAGCGTCGCCTCGTCCGTGTCGAAAGGAAGGTTACCCACATAAAGCCGCGCACCTGCCATCGGTCGATCCTCCGTAGCTCGCTCAATTGTTACCGCTAGGCCCTTGCGATGTCCAGCGTTTCAGTCGCTCCCAAGCCTTGCAAGGCGCCCGGCCACATGTTATCAGCACCCGGTTTCAAATTCACACGCCACTCGAGGGCCCCGGCCGTTCGCAATCGCGATCCGGAAGCCCGATGAAGGTGGCGGAGGCCCAACGGAGAAGAGAACACATGGAAAGCACGGACACGCAGGACACGCAGAGCAACGACGACAACCCCATCTCGATGCGCCAGCTGCTCGAGGCCGGTGTGCACTTCGGCCACCAGACCAAGCGCTGGAACCCGAAGATGCGCCCCTTCATCTTCGGCGCGCGTAACGGCATTCACATCATCGACCTGCAGCACACGGTGAAGCTGTTCCGCCGCGCCTACGAGCACGTCGTGAACGCGGTCGCCCGGGGCGAGGGCGTCCTCTTCATCGGCACCAAGAAGCAGGCCCAGGACGTCATCCAGGAGGAGGCGCGGCGCTGCGGCCAGCACTTCGTCACCAACCGCTGGCTGGGCGGCACGCTGACCAACTTCCGCACCGTCAAGGGCTCGCTGGAGCGGCTGCGCTCGATCGAGAAGATGGCCGAGGACGGCACCCTGGAGCGCCTGACCAAGAAGGAAGCGCTGCAGCTGGATCGCGAGCGCGGCAAGCTGGAGAAGTCGCTGGGCGGCATCAAGGCGATGCAGAACACCCCGGGCGCCATCTTCGTGATCGACCCCGCCAAGGAGCACATCGCGGTGGCCGAGGCGCGCAAGCTGGAGATCCCGGTCATCGGCGTCACCGACACCAACTGCGACCCCGATCAGATCGACTTCGTGGTCCCGGGCAACGACGACGCCATCCGCGCCATCAAGCTGTTCTCGTCGAAGATCGCCGACGCCTGCATCGCGGGCGCCAAGCTGGGTCGCGAGCGCGCCGTGCGCGGCCGCGATCAGCACGACGTGGGTGAGAAGGAAGAGGTCATCCGCGTGCACTCGGGCGGCGAGGGTCCCAAGGTCGAGATCGCGGCCCGCCGTCGTGCGGGCGCCGCGGCCGAGGCGGCCCCCGAGGCCAGCGCGACCCCCGAAGACCGCAGCACCAACTAGCAGCTCCACCTATCGAGATCGGGCGGCCGCGAGCGGCGGCTGCCCGGTCTCTGCACTGCCCCTGATGCGGCACGGAAGAGGATTGACGAACCATGGCTGAGATCAGCGCCACGATGGTGAAGGACCTGCGCGAGCGTACCGGCGCGGGCATGATGGACTGCAAGAAGGCCCTGTCGGAGACGGCGGGGGACTTCGACAAGGCGGTCGACTACCTGCGCAAGAAGGGGCTGGCGTCGGCGGCCAAGAAGGCCGGCCGCATCGCCTCCGAGGGCGCGGTCATCTCGTACATCCACGGGTCGGGCCGCATCGGCGTCCTGCTCGAGGTCAACTGCGAGACCGACTTCGTCGCGCGCGGCGAGGACTTCCAGGGCTTCTGTCGCGACGTCGCGATGCAGATCGCCGCGATGAACCCGCGCTACGTCACCGGTGACGAGGTCCCGGCCGCCGAGATCGAGCGCGAGAAGACCGTGCGCATGGACACCGCGCGCCAGTCGGGCAAGCCCGAGGCCATGCTGGGCAAGATCGTCGATGGCCAGATCGCCAAGTGGAAGAAGGAGATCTGCCTTCTCGACCAGATGTTCGTGAAGGACGACAAGAAGGACATCAGCACCCTGCTCAACGAGCTGGTGGCCAAGATCGGCGAGAACTGCAAGATCCGCCGCTTCGTCCGCTTCGAGCTGGGCGAGGGCCTCGAGAAGAAGAAGGACGACTTCGCCGCCGAGGTTCGCCAGCAGGCGGGCCTGTAGTCGCACCGAGCCTCCGCGCCGCCAGATGAGTCGAGTGGCGGCGCGGGGTCTGCTTCACCGCAGCGGTCTTCTTTAGGTGTTGGTGTAGGCGTAGGCTTCGTCAGGCTTCGTTCACTCGAGGGGGAGGGTTCCCGTGTCCACCACGCCGCGACCGGTGTTCAAGCGCATCCTCCTCAAGCTGTCGGGCGAAGCGCTGATGGGGGACGACAAGTTCGGCATCAACCCGGGCGTGCTGGCGGGCATCGCGGGCGAGATCAAGGAGGTCGTCAACCTCGGCGTCGAGACGGCGCTGGTGGTCGGCGGCGGCAACATCTTCCGCGGCGTGTCCGAGAGCTCCAAGGGCATGGACCGCGCCAGCGCCGACTACATGGGCATGCTGGCCACGGTGATGAACTCGCTGGCGCTGCAGGACGCGCTGGAGCAGGCCGGCGTGATGACGCGCGTGCTGTCGGCGATCCACATGCAGGAGCTGGCCGAGCCGTACATCCGCCGTCGCGCGGTGCGCCACCTCGAGAAGGGGCGCGTCGTCATCTTCGGCGCGGGCACCGGCAACCCCTACTTCACGACCGACACGGCGGCCTCGCTGCGCGCGATGGAGATCAACGCCGAGGTCATGCTGAAGGCGACCAAGGTCGACGGGATCTACGACAAGGATCCGCGCAAGCACAGCGACGCCAAGCGCTTCAGCCGCATCACCTACCTCGACTGCCTGCAGCGCGACCTCAAGGTCATGGACTCGACCGCGCTGGCCATGTGCAAGGACAACCGGCTGCCGATCGTGGTCTTCGACCTGACCCGCCATGGCAACATCAAGCGCGTCATCCTGGGCGAGGATGTCGGTACCACCGTCACGGCCGAGCTGCCCGACGGGTCGAGCGCGACCGCGCACTGATTCTTCCCCCTTCACAACAGCGAGGAACCTCATGGTCAGCGACGTGTTGAAGGAGCTGCAGGGCAAGATGGACAAGGCGACCGAGTCGCTCAAGCGCGAGCTCGCCAAGATCCGCACCGGTCGCGCCAACCTGTCGCTGCTGGACGGCGTGAAGGTGGACTACTACGGCACCATGACGCCGCTGAACCAGGTGGCGTCGTGTCAGGTCGCCGACCCCAAGCTCATCACCATCAAGCCGTGGGAGAAGTCGCTGCTGGTCGCCATCGAGAAGGCGATCAAGACCGCCAACCTCGGCCTCAATCCGAACAACGACGGCGAGATGATCCGCCTGCCCATCCCCGCCTTGACCCAGGACCGGCGCAAGGAGCTGGCCAAGATGGTCAAGAAGGAGGGCGAGGACGCCAAGGTCGCCATCCGCAACGCCCGCCGCGAGGCCAACGAGCAGCTCAAGGAGCTCAAGGGCAAGGGCAAGGTGTCCGAGGACGACGAGAAGAAGGGCCTCAAGTCGGTGCAGGACGCCATCGACAAGGGCACCAAGGTCGCGGACGACCTGGTCGGCAAGAAGGAAAAGGAGATCATGGAGGTCTGAGACCTCAACGGTCTCGATCACCGAGCATCGCGATCAGCTTCGCGATGTGCAGCCGCACCTCGGACCGGGGCACGCGGCTGGTGGTCGGCCGGTTGCGCGGGGCTGCACGGGGTTGGGTGGGGGTACGCAAGAGCTCCAGCTGCTGGGCCGGGTCGCGCGGCCGCGCTGGCTTGCGGACATGGGTTGCCGAGGGAGCTGGATTCGGCTGCCGAGGATGTGTCGTGCCCATGCACGAGGCATAGCAGCTGACCCTGACACGACATGTAGAAACTCGGAATGATTGGGAAAGGGCAGTGCATGGCCCAGCTTCACCTGATCGTCGGGCCGGTCGGCGCCGGCAAGTCGACCTTTGCCCAGCAGCTCGCCGCCGAGCGTCGCGCGGTGCGCCTGACGCTGGATGACTGGATGACGCGTCTCTTCAGCCCGGATCGCCCCGAGAGCGGTGTCATGGAGTGGTATGTCGAGCGCGCCGCGCGCTGCGTCGACCAGATCTGGCGCGTTGCCGGCAGCCTGATCGACGCCGGCACCGACGTCATCCTCGAGATCGGCCTGATCCGGCGTGACGATCGGGCGCGCCTGTTCGAGCGCGTCGACGCCGCCGGCCACACGCTCACCGTCTACGTGCTCGAGGCCCCGCGCGAGGTGCGCCGCGAGCGCGTCGAGCGGCGCAATCGCGACCAAGGCGCCACCTTCTCGATGGTGGTGCCACCACACTTCTTCGAGCTGGCCAGCGATCTGTGGCAGCCGCTCGACGACGACGAGTGCGAGGGTCGCGAGGTCCGCTTCGTCAACGGTCCCGGCGCGGGCACGGATTGATTGACTCCCCGAGGCTTGCGCCTCGAGGGGTCAGCGACGGCTGGGAGGGAAGACGCCGTTCATCGCGAACATCGCGGTCAGGTTCGCGATGACCCGACGAGCGTTGCGCGGTGCCGCCAGGTTGGGCATGGCGCGCGCGACCGCGACATAGGTCGAGAACTCGGCGCGCAGCCGGCGCCCGTCCGAGGCCTTGGCCCAGTAGCGAATCGCGGCCAGCAGGGTCTCCTGGTGACGCTCGAGGAAATCGCCCGCAGGTTCGTGCTCGCGACCCGAGCGGGCCGGGAACAGGGTGCGCAGATCCTTCGCGACATCGGCGAT
The DNA here is from genome assembly GCA_044229835.1 of Polyangia bacterium. Classification (GTDB taxonomy): domain Bacteria; phylum Myxococcota_A; class Polyangia; order Haliangiales; family JADYYK01; genus JADYYK01. Next base: position 31,811 of record JBGASF010000053.1, read on the forward strand.
GTACACCGAATCGGAGCCCAGGATGCGACGCAGCACGTCGCCGGTCACGCGCGGCGCGATGGCGGCGCGCAGCTTGGCGGCGCGGGTGCGCGGGCGCAGCGCGATGCCGTAGTACTCCGACTCCACGCCGTGGGCGGTCCAGCGCGCGGGGGCGGAACACCACCAGCGCTTCAGGAAGGTGCGACGGCCGTACAGCTTGACCACGCGACCGGGGACGATCCCGCGCGAGCGCTGCGGATCCGAGATGGCCACCTTGTTGCCCATGCGGCCGACCGCGAGCACCCAGTGCGACAGGTCGTCGACGTTGAGGATGACGGGGTGGCCGGCGTCGAGCTCGTCACACAGCCACTTCCAGGCGGCGGCCCGGTCCTCGAGCCGGTTGGCCCAGCGCCCGACCCGGGCGCGATAGCCATAGGAGTGGATGGCGCGGATCATGTCGTGCTCGCTGGTGCCACCGTGCGGCGTGGTGCGTGCACGACGACGCACCTCGTGCTCGGTGACGCTGCGGCCCAGAACCTGCAACGCGTTGCGCAGGCAAGCAGCACCGCACGAAAAGCGTGACTTCTGAACGTCCCAGTGTACGAGCGCCATGGCCAGTCTCCGAACCCGAACGTGTGTTGTTTTGACGCGCGACCCGAGGAAAGGAAAGTGGCTACTGGAGCTTTCGTGAAATCCCTTTCGATACTTGGTATTACGTCTATCGTCAGGGTCCGAAAAGCAGCCCAAAAACGGCTTGACCGTGGGTGCTTTTCGGGTAGCGAAAGGGCCTCCAGAAGCGCCTCGAAATGGTCCTCGGGGAGCGATTCTGATCTCTACAGGGCCCCTCTGACATTGGGCAACTTCCTGAGCGTGGTCAGCGCGGCGAGGTGGTCTCGCCACGCTGCGGCCGGGTCGCCACACCGACTCCGGTGAACACCAGCGCGGCGGCCACACCGGTGCGCCAGGTCGGGCGCTCGTCGAGCAGCCACGCGGCCATCAGCGCCACCAGCACCGGCTGCACATAGACGTACAGCGCGACCAGGCTCGACTCGGCGTGGCGCAACGCATACTGGTTCAGCGAGTACGCACCCAGCGTCGGCACCAGCACGATGAAGACCAGCATCAGCCAGGTGCGCGAGGTCAGCGATGGCGCCACCGCGATGAAGCTGCCAGCGCCCAGCGGCACCAGCACCAGCCCGGCCACGATGAACAGCAGGGCCACCAGCTGGGTCGGTGGGAAGCGCTCGCGCACGTCGCGTACGAACACCAGGAAGAGGGAGTACGACAGCGAATTCGCGATGATGAAGAGGTTGCCGCGGACGTGACCGTCGCTCAGGTCGAACCTGTCCACGCGGGCGATGATGAGCACCCCGGCGAGCGCGATGGCCAGACCGATGAGGCGCGCAGCGGTGGCGCGCTCGCGTCCCAGCATGATGGCGATGGCCGCGGTGAACACCGGGATGGTGGTGCCGAGCACGGTGGCGTTGGTCGCCGTGGTCAGGCGCAGGCCATGGAGGAAGAAGAGCTGGTTGGTGATCATGCCGAGGCCGGCATACAGCGCGATCAGCACCCACTCGCGCCAGGTCGGCCAGCGCCACTCGGGGTCGCCGCGCCAGCGCGCGATCTTGTGCGCCCCGATGGCGATGGCCAGGAAGCCCAGGCTGCCGCCAGCGACCCGGAAGGCCAGGATGCTGTGCACGCCGAGGTGCGCCAGCGCGAGCTTGCCGCTGATGGCCCAGCTGGCGAAGCAGACCTGCACGCCAAAGAGCGCGAGATGAGCAGAGCGTGGCGTGGACACGGGCGCGGCGCTCATACCATGCAGGGCCGGGGTCGTGCCATGACGACGGGCAAGGACGGATCCGGGTAGCAGGGTCGTGGAGAGACACGCCTGCGGCGCGTCCTTCGCGACCTGCTAGTGGTGCGCGGGCCTGGGCCGGGTGCGCAGCACGGTGGCGTTGGCGCTGTCACCCAGCAGGGTGCGCAGGACCTCGCCACGGAGCTGCAGGTCGGCGCGCAGGAAGCTCGAGATGGTGGCGCGCCGCTTGGCGAAGCGACGCTCGGTGACGTGAACGAAGTCGACCCCGGTCTCGCTGCGGTGGCAGCCGTTGCAGGTGGTCAGGTTGAGCGGCTTCTCGAGCGCGGCGAGGTCGCCGGGCAGGGTCAGGCGGTTGGCGGCCACGGTGATGCTGGTGGCGGCCAGGAACTGCTTGGGCACGCTGGCGCGGCCGAAGCTGACCGCGGACTGGTTGAAGCGCAGCCAGTCGATGAAGCCGGCGTCGCGGGTGGCGGCGGGGTCGGGCGAGTTGGTGCAGGGCTGCGGCACCAGGCGGCCATCGACCAGGTGGAACTCGCGCAGCTCCCAGTCGGCGATGCTGGGGTCGCGCCCGAACAGCTCGTTGGAGCGCAGCTGGTTCAGGTGTGCGGGGTCGAACAGCTGCGCGGTCATGGTCAGCACGGCGCGGCGGAAGGCGGGGTCGCGGGTGGACAGCTGGGACAGCGCGGCCCAGCGCGCGGCCCAGATGCGGCAGCCGGCGCCGTCCAGCGGGACGCCGAACTCGAAGATGATGGTCATGCGCTGGCTCGGGTCGAAGGCGCCGCGGTCGTTGGCGAACACCAGGCGGGCCTCGCCACAGTTGCCGTCGGACACCAGGTCGAGGCGGTTCGAGATGGCCACCGGGCGGAAGCCGAGCTGGCTGGCGTCGACCAGACCGCTGCTGGTGCGGGCGGCGGCCAGCAGATCGCGCATGCCCTGCCGCGCGTTGGCGACGCGGTCGTTGATCAGGGTGGACGTGGTGTAGCTGTTCAGGAGGTCGGTCACCATCGCGGACGGGTCGCCGCCGGCGAGGCGCGTCATCATGGCCGGGAAGGTCAGCTCGGGGGCGTCGAGCACGCTGGGCTCGAGGATGAGCAGGCTGCGATCGGGGATGATCTCGTTGCCGCGCAGGTCGATGCAGCCGGCGAAGGCCTCGACGGTGGGGCACACGCGCGTGGTCGGGCCGGGGCCGACGCCGGCGTCAGCGAAGCCCATCGGGGTCGAGCCGCCGCTGGGGTTGTAGGGCGAGCCGGGCGGTGGCGGCGGGCCGGGGGGCGTGCCGGGCGGGACGGCGCAGACCTCGATGTACTTGGGGGCGCAGCTGGGCTGGTTGGCGCAGGCGGCCTCGTCGAGGGACGCGCAGCCGGGGATGGGGGTGCACTGGCCGAGGCAGCTCGGCGGGGCGCCATCGGCGCCGAGGCAGCTGGTGGGGATGCTGCAGGTGGTGCTGGGCGAGCAGTCGCTGTCGCTGTGGCAGGCGCCCTCGGGCGGGCGGTCGTCCTCGCAGCGGCTGAAGAAGCCGGCGGGCTTGCAGTCGGGGGTGTCGGGCGGGCAGTAGGCTGACGCGCCGATGGCGCGGCAGTCGCGGCGGGCCAGACACTGGCTCTCGGCCAGGGCGCCGCAGGGCAGGTCGCCACCGGGGCGGCAATGCGCGCCGTCCCACAGGCAATCGCTGCGATGCAGGCAGGCGTTGCCGTCCAGGGCCATGCACGAGCGCGGCTGGCACGGTGCGGCAGTGCCAGGGGCGGTGCAGTTGACGACGTTGCAGGTGATCTCGCTGCTGGTCGAGAGCAGGCTGGTCTCGCACGAGCACGCGGTCGAGGCCAGCTGGCAATCGGGGCGCTGGCTGCACTCGAAGCTGGGCAGCTCGCTGCAGGTGCGCACAGTGGGGACGGCATGGCAGCCCATGTAGGTGCTGACGGTGCGGGGGCAGTCGAAGCCCGAACAGGGCGCGGCAAGATCCTGACGGACGTCGAACACCCGCTGACAGCGCTCGTCGGCGCTGCAGGCGGACTCGGTCATGCCCTCGCAGGGGTTGCCGCACTCCTCCCAGGCCGCCGAGGCGGTGACGTCGGGGCCGCAGGACTGGATGGGTCTGCACTCGTGGGTCGCGGGATCACGAGCGAAATACATGGTCCCGCAGGCGTGCTGGTTGCGCGCTGGACCGGGCTCGAACTCGTTGCAGCCGGGTGCGGCGATGGCGCAGGTGGCGAGGAGGAGGGCGACGGCGCTGGTGCGATTCAGCATGGGGACGGCCCAGTGCATTTGCTGGGCCGTGGGCACGGAGGCCGAAAATGGAACCGGCGGGCGCCGGGGAGGAACTGGGGGGCGGCGCCCGCCGGAAAGCTACGAGGATGGAGCGGCGTGCGTCAGTGCGCGCGGGCCGGGCGCTCGCGGGTGCGCAGCACGGCGGCCTTGGCGCTGTCGCCGAGCAGGGTCTTCAGGACCTCGCCACGGGCCTTGAGGTCGCTGCGCATGAACTTCGACATCGCGGCGCGCGTGTTCGGGAAGCGGCGCTCGAACAGGTGCACGAACGGGGTCGCGGTCTCGGTGGCGTGGCAACCGTTGCAGGTGTTGGCGTTCAGCTTCTTCTCGACCGCGGCCAGGTCGGACGGCAGGTGGAAGCGGTTGCCGTCGGTGGTGCTGACCGGGGCCAGGTACTCGAGCGGCACCGGGGCGCCGCCCAGGGCCAGGTTGATCTGGTTCTCGCGCACCCAGGTCAGGAAGCTCGGGTCGGTCTGCAGCGACAGGTCCGGCGAGTTCTTGCACGGCTGCGGCACCAGGGTGCCGGCCACCAGCTTGAACTCGCGCAGCTGCCAGTCGCTGGCGCCGAAGTTGCCGGTGAGCAGCTCGTTGGTGCGCAGCTGGTTGAGGCGGCTGGCGGTGAACATGTCGTCGGTCAGGGCGCGCAGGCGGGTGGCGTAACCGGGGTCACGCACGGCGATCTGCGACAGCGAGGCCCAGCGCTGCGCCACGGTGCGGCAGCCGGCGCCGTCGTTGGGCATGCCGAACTCCATGATGAGGGTCATGCGGTGGCTGGTGTCGAGCACGCCGCCGTCGGTGGCGTAAACGATGCGCGCCTCGCCGCAGCTCGACGCCGAGACCAGGTCGATGCGGTTGGTGATGGCCATGGGGCGGAACTTGAGCTTGGCCACGTCGAGCTTGCCGTCGGGGCGGCGGGCCTGGCGCGACAGCCAGTCGACCACGCCCTGGCGCGGGGCCGCGACGCGACCGTTGATGGTGGTCGGCGCCGCGAAGCTGGCGAAGATGGCGCCCACCATGTCGGCGGGGTCACGGCCGGCCAGGCGGGTCATCATGTTCTCGAACGAGTAGGCGCTGTCGTCGAGCACCAGCGGCTCGCGCACCACCAGGCTGCGCTCGGCCACGATGTCGTCGCCGCCGAGGTCCACGCAGCCGGCGTAGGTCGGGGTGCAGCCGCAGTTGCCGATGAAGGCGACGCCGCTCTGGTCACGCGGCGGGCTGAGGTTGGTCAGCAGGCCGGGGCCGCCGCAGCCGTAGACGTTCTGCACGCAGTCCTCGGTGTACTTGGGCGCGCACTTGGAGTTGGTGTTGCAGCTCTTCTCGTCGAGGCTGGCGCAGCCCGACTGCGGCACGCAGCGGCCCGAGCACACCGCGGGGCAGTTCTGCGTCGCGGGGTCGCAGCCCGGCGGGGGCAGGCACAGCTCGGCGGCGTTGCAGGTGAAGCCGCCGGCGCAGTCGCTGTCCGACAGGCAGGCGCCGGGGCCGACCGGGGCGTCCGACTCGCAGCGCAGGAAGGCGCCGCCGCCGCACACGCAGGTCACGCCGGGCGGGCAGTAGCAGGCCTCGCCCACGGCGCGGCAGTCGCGGCGATCGAGGCAGGCGCCCTCGCCCAGCGAGCCGCACGGCGCGATGGTGGTCGGCGAGCACGCGGCGCCGTCCCAGGCGCAGTCGGAGCGCGACCCGCAGGCCACACCGCCGAGGTCGTAGCAAGAGCGCGGCTCGCACGAGGCGAACTGGCCACCCGCCTTGGGATCACAGGTGCCGCACTCCTCGAGCGGCATCAGGTCGCCGTTGCCGTCGACGCGCGGGAACGTGCTCTGCGAGCAGCCGCAGCCGGTGTAGGTCGCCTCGCACTCGGGGTGCGAGCCGCACTCGTCGGCGGGCAGCATGGCGCAGGGGCGGCGATCTTCGACGGGGCGGCAGCCCAGGAAGGGCTGCACCGCGGTGCCCGGGTTGACCGGGACGTCGGGCGGGCCAGCGAAGCGGGCGTCGACCTCTGCGCAGTCACAGTCGGCGTTGGGAGGACAGCCGCAGTTCCCGAAGAACTGCTGCTGCTGCATGATGGTCTGGCAGCGCGGGTCGGCGCCGCAGGTGGTCTGGCCCAGGCCGTCGCAGGGGTTGGCGCAGGCGTTCCAGCCGCGCGCGGCCGGGTCGTCGACGCCGCCGACGGCGACGGTGCGGCACTCGCCGGCCATCGGGTCGGTGGCGAAGTAGAGCTGCCCGGTGCCGAGCTCCTGGCAGCGTGACGCGACGCAGTAGTTGCCCTCGCCGCACTGGTTCGCGGTCTTGCAGGGTCCACCGAGCTCTGACTCGTTACACCCGAGGGCGGTGAGGGCGAGCCCGACGAAGGAGAGGAATGCTTTGGCCGTTGTACGCATGCGCGGCCCTAGTGCAGGCGGCGCGCCAGGGCGTCTGCAGGCGGAGATCGCGGGAATGCTTGGGAGGGCTGCGCCCTGGGCGCGGCTTTTTCGGGCTAGTGCGAGGCGGAAGCCTCAGATTTCCGAGGCCCGGGCTCGGCGTACATGGCCTCGACCAGGGCGCTGTGGCGGCCCTGCACGACGTTGCGCTTGACCTTGAGGCTGGGGGTCAGCTCGCCGCTCTCCTGGGTGAAGTCATGGGCGACGATGCGGAACTTCTTGATCGACTCGTAGCTGGCGAGCTGGCGGTTGGTGCGCTCGATGATGCCGGCGACCAGCTCCTCGGCGCGCGGGTGCGCCGACAGCTCGGCGATGGTGGTGGCGGCGATGCCTTCGCCGCGGGCCCACTGCAGCGCCTCGTCGGCCAGCGTGACCAGCGCCACCAGGTAGGGCTTGCGGTCGCCCAGCACCACGACCTGCGAGATGCGCGGGTCGGCCTTGACCAGGTTCTCGATGTTCTGCGGCGCGATGTTCTTGCCCGCGGCCGTGATGAGGATGTCCTTCTTGCGGTCCACGATGGCGTAGAAGCCGTCGGCGTCGACCTTGCCGATGTCGCCGGTGCGGAAGTAGCCGTCGGGGGTCCAGACCTCGCGGGTGGCGGCCTCGTCCTTGAAGTAGCCGGCGAACAGGTTGCCGCCCTTGATGAGGATCTCGCCGTCGGTGTCGAGGCGCAGCTGGATGCCGGGCAGCGGGCGACCGATGCTGCCGAAGCGGCTGGCGCCGGGCAGGTTGCTGGTGCCGGCGGCGAAGGTCTCGGTCATGCCCCAGCCCTCGAGGATGGTGATGTCGGCGGAGTCGAAGAACTCGAGGATGTCCTTGGCGATGGGGGCGCCGCCGGTGACGAAGAGGCGGATCTTGCCGCCCAGGCGCTGGCGCAGCTTGTCGAACACCAGGCGGCGCGCCAGGCGGTGGCGCAGCTCCAGCGCGGGCGGCACCGGGCGGCCGGCCTGGCGCAGGCGCGAGATCTGCGAGCCGACGCCGATGGCCCACTTGAAGATGCGCTGGCGGGCGGCCGAAGACGACGCCACCTGGGCGTGGATGCGCGCGTGCACCTTCTCGAAGATGCGCGGCACCGCGGCGACCACGGTGGGGCTGGTCTCGGCCAGGTTGTCGGCGATCTTGTCGATGCCCTCGCCGTAGTAGCCGCTGCAGCCGTTCCAGATGGCGTAGTAGTCGACCGCGCGCTGCAGCACGTGCGCCAGCGGCAGGAACGAGAAGCCGACGTCGCTGGGCTCCAGGCGCATGGCCTGCATCGAGGTCATGGCCGAGACCACGTTGCCGTGCGTGATCATGGCGCCCTTGGGCGGCCCGGTGGTGCCGGAGGTGTAGACGAAGATCGCGGCCTGCTCGAGCGTGAGGGCGGCGCGGCGGGCGTCGGCGTCGTTGCGGGCGCGCTGGCCGCGACGCACCAGCTCGCGGAAGGGCAGCTCGCGCGCGGGGTCCAGCGTGGTGCCGGTGGTGTCGATGACGAAGGTCATCGTCAGCTTGGGGAAGCGGCCGGCCGTGATGCCCGCGCGCAGCTTGGTCAGCTGCTTTTGGTCCTCGACCACGGCGAAGCGACAGTCGGCGTGGGCGATGACGTAGTGGGTCTGGTCGGGCGTCATGGACGGGTAGACGCCGACCGAGATGCCGCCCGCGGCCAGGTTGCCGAGGTCGGAGTACAGCCACTCGCGCCGGGTCGCGCTGAGGATGGCGACGGCGTCGCCCGGCTTGTGGCCGCAGTCGATGAGGCCTGCGGCGACGCTGCGCACGATGGCGGCGGCGGAGCGCCAGCCCACTGGGACCCAGCGGCCGTCGCGCTTGAAGTGGTGCGACGGGCGCGAACCCAGCCGATCGGCGTTGGCGAAGAAGCGGCTGACGATGGTCTCGGGGGCGCGGCCGTCCGTCATGACGGTCAGCCCTGGACGCCGGTCTTGGCGGCCGGATCGAAGACGCCGCGCGCGACCTCGTGCTGGCGCAGGGCCAGGCGGATCTCGCAGCCCGGGCCCAGCAGCAGCGAGCCGGCCAGGAACAGGTGGTAGTTCTTGAGCTCGTCCGACTCGGCCGGCGGGGTGCCCTGGGCCTTCTTGCCCGGGCTGCCGGTGACGACGCGGATCTTCTGGCCCGGCTTGAGCACGAAGCCGGGGTCGAGGTTGCCCAGCGGGCGCGGGTACTTCTTGGGCCCGTTGGACTTCTTGTTGACCATCACCGCGCAGCCCGCCGAGTTGAACGGCGCGGTGCCGGTGTTCTCCAGGACGAACCACTCCTGGTTGAGGTTGGTCTCTTCGGGGGCGGCATGGATCTCACGAAACACGAGCGACATGCGCGCACGATAGCAGATCGAGCGGTCAGCGCGCGAGGTGCAGGCGATTGGCCAGGACATCCTCGGTGGTGACCACGTCGGCGCCGCGGGCGAACCAATCGGCCAGCAATTGTTCGCCCTTTTCGGGGCGAATCGGCTTCATGGCGTCGCGCACCACGTGGACGCGGTAGCCCCGGGCCAGCAGCCCCTCGATGGCGAAGCGGTCGCACACGTCCTGGGCCACGCCATACACGGCGACGTCGGTCGGAGCCAGGGCGGTCAGCACGGCCTCGGTGTTGGGGTTGGTGAAGACGTCGAAGCGCTGTTTGCGGATGACGACCTCGCCCTTGTGGCCGCGCACGCGGTCGATGGTGGCGGGGTCGGGCGCGCTGTCGACGTACAGCGGGTTCACGGCGCGGGTGGCGTCGACCTTCTCGTGGCCGGGTTCGCTGGCCAGGCAGTGTGGCGGGAAGGTGCTGTCGAAGTCGGGGGAGCTGGACAGCTCGGCGTCGGTCAGCGCGTGGTAGTCGATGGAGGCCACCTGGGGGATGCCGGCCTTGCGCGCGTGGCGGGTCAGGCGGGCCAGGTTGGGCAGCACCAGCTCGGCGTCGGTGACGTAGAGCTTGCCGTCGGAGTACATGAAGTCGTACTGGGTATCGACGTCCCAGAAGATGAGCTTGGCCATGGGGCGGATGGTAACCTTTCGCGAATGCCGATGAGGAGGCCCTTCGCGCGGCTGGGCGCGCTGGCGCTGCTGGCGCTGGCCGGCGTGGCGGTCGCTGGCCGGGGCGGGCGGGCGCGGGCCGAGGAGGTCGTGGTCGGCGGCGTGGTGGCGACGGTGCCGGCAGGCTGGACCAGCAGCGAGGACGGCAAGCTGCGCGTGCTGTCGGCGCCGCGGGCCGAGATCACGGTGCAGCTGATCGTCATCACCGAGAGCACGCTGGAGCGCGGGCTGCGTCGCGTCGAGCGCGACCTCGGCAAGCACTTCGAGAAGATCGTCTGGGACGCCAGGAAGCCGCGCACCGGCAAGGTCGCGGGCATGAAGACGCTGGCGCGCAGCGGCGACGCCGCCCTGGGCAAGCTGGCGGTCAAGCTGGGCGTGATGCTGGTGCAGCCCCGGCGCGGGCGGCCGGTGATGGTGATGATGGTGGCGGGGGCGGCCACCTTCGCAAGCCACGTCACCGAGCTGGGCGATTTGATGCTAGGACTTCGCCCTGCCAAGTAGATGTATGCGCTGAGCGACATCGCGACGTACAGCCTGGTCACGCTGTCCGCCATCTTCTTCGTCGTCGATCCGTTCGCGGCGGTGCCGCTGTTTCTGGCCATCACGCGCGGGGACTCGCCCGAGAAGCGGCGCCTGACCGCGCGCCGGGCCTCGGTGGCGACCTTCGTCACGCTGACGGTGTTCGCCGCCGCGGGGACGCTGATCTTCAAGCTGTTCGGCATCACCCTGGGCGCCTTCAAGATCGCGGGCGGCGTGCTGCTGTTCCTGATGGCCATCGACATGATGCGGGCGCGGCAGTCGCGCGTGCGCCTGACCCCGGGCGAGCAGGCCGAGGGCGTCGAGCGCGACGACGTCGCCATCATCCCGCTGGCCATCCCGATGCTGGCGGGGCCGGGGGCCATCGCGACCGTGATGGTGCTGGTCAGCCAGGCGCGCTCGAAGCTGTATGCGGTGCCGGTTTTCGGCGCCATCGTGCTGACCAGCGTGGCGACCTACCTGGTGCTGCGCGGGGCGTCGCTGGCCGAGAAGACGCTGAAGCACACCGGGATGAACATCCTGACCCGCGTCATGGGCCTCATCCTGGCGGCCATCGCGGTGCAGTTCATCGTGGGCGGCGTCGCCGACGTGGCGCCCGTGGTGGTGCAGGCGGTCCACGCGCACTGAGCCTTGCGGACGGGGGGCTTTGCGACTACAACCCGGACGTGGCGATCGGACGCAAACTGCGCCAGAAGGGCTCCGCCTTCAAGGAGCTGTGGCGCTTCATGCGCAAGCGCAAGAAGCTGTGGCTGGCGCCGATCATCCTGGTGCTGGTGGCGTTCGGGACCTTCCTGGTGCTGACCCAGGGATCGGTGCTGGCGCCCTTCATCTACGCGATGTTTTGAGAGGTCACAGCGCGGCGCCGTCGTACTGCGTGATGGTCAGCGCCTTGACGTCGACGCCGTGCAGGCAGCGCACGTTGATGGCGCGCATGTCCTTGCCGTCGGGCAGGGCGGCGCCGCAGTAGCTGCGTACGCCGCAGGTGGTGCAGAAGAAGTGGTGAATCATGTGGCGGTTGAACTGGTAGTCCTGCACCGCGTCGCCGCCGGACAGCAGCTTGAACTGGGCCGCGGGCACGAAGGTCAGCAGGGTGCCGGTGCGACGACAGATGGAGCAGTTGCACTCGATGACGCGGGCGAGGTCGGTCTCGACGGTGTAGCGGACCTTGCCGCAGTGGCACGAGCCTTCGTAGGTCTTGGTCTCGGACATGGTGAGCTCCTAGGGGGCCAGGTCGTCGGCGCCGGGCGCGGTCGTCGGCGCGGGGTCGGTGGGGGCGGGCTGCGACGGCGTCGCGGTCGGGGTCGGTGGCGTGGCCGGGGTGACGCTGACCTGGTCGATCAGCACCGGGCGGCCATTGGTGACGCGCCACAGCTGCAGCGCGCCGTTGTTGAAGGTGAGGCCCGCGATCATGGTGCCGCCCTGCGCGATGCACACGGCCTGGCGTGTCTTCAGCTGCTGGAAGGCGAAGTGGATGTCGGCGGTGGTCGGCTCCAGCGACTTCAGATCCAGCTTGCGCAGGCCGGTGGCCAGGGTCCCGATGCCGACCTCGGCCGGGTGCTGGCTGGAGCCGCGCGCGCACGGCTTGGAATCCTTGTCGTTGTCGCGCACGGTCAGCGTGTAGTCGCCCGAGGTCGCGACCTTCTTCGGGGGGCCCAGCGCGGCGCAGCCCAGGGTGCCCAGGCTCAGCCCGGCCAGCGTCAGCATCACCAGCTTGTGCATGTCGTGCCTCCGGTTGCTCGTCACTTGATGACTCCACGGCGATACAGCAGCCATACGATGACCGCCGCGATGAGCAGCAAGGTCAGCACGGTCGACCACCAGGGCTGCTGCTTCGACCTCTGCTTGCCGGCGCCACCGTCGAGGCCGGTGACCGCGCGGGCGCTCTTCTGGAACCCGGTGCGCATGCCGGTGAGCAGGCCGCCGCCCTTCTTCTTGGCCGATTTGCTGGCCTTGCGTCCCATCAGTCGAGCTCCAGGTGGGTGGGGCCGCCGAGGCGATGGTCGATGCTGGCGCGCGGCGGCATGTCCTTCTTGCGCAGCAGGCACGGGCCCATGGCCAGGGCGTCCATCTCGGTGCGCATGAAGCAGCGCACGGCGTCGAGCGGACTCTCCACGATGGGCTCGCCGCGCACGTTGAAGCTGGTGTTGACCAGCACGGCGCACCCGGTCCTGGCCGCGAAGGCGCTGAGCAGCGCGTGGTAGCGCGGGCTGTCGGCGGCGTGCACGGTCTGCACGCGCGCGCTGTAGTCGACGTGGGTGACCGCCGGGATGTCGGAGCGCGGCACGTTGAGGAGATCGATGCCGAACAGCTTCTGCTGCTCGGTAGTCAGCGGAATGCGACGCGATTCACGCACAGGAGCCACCAGAAGCATGTACGGGCTGTCAACATCGAGATCGAAGTAGTCGCCCGCTCGCTCGGCCAGCACGCTGGGTGCGAAGGGCCGGAAGCTCTCGCGGTACTTGATCTTGAGGTTCATCACCGACTGCATCTTGCTCGAGCGTGGATCGCCGAGGATGCTGCGACCACCCAGCGAGCGCGGCCCGAACTCCATGCGGCCCTGGAACCAGCCCAGCACCTGCTCGCTGGCCAGGAGGTCGGCGCAGGCCTCGTCCATGGCGCTGTCGGACAGCACCTCGTAGGGCAGGCCGAGATCGTCGAGCACCTCGCGGATGAAGGGCTCGCCGTAGGCGGGGCCGAGGTAGCTGCCCTTCATGCCGTCGCGCGCGCCGGGGGCGATGACGCGGGGCTGTCCCAGCACCTTGTGCCACACCGCCAGCGCCGCACCGATGGCGCCACCGGCGTCGCCCGCGGCGGGCTGCACGAAGATGCGCTTGAACGGGGTCTCGCGCAGGATGTGGCCGTTGCCGACGCAGTTCAGCGCCACGCCGCCGGCCAGGCACAGGTTGTCGAGGCCGGTGCGCTCGTGCGCGGCGCGCGCCAGCGTCAGCATGCAGGTCTCGGTGGCCTTCTGCACCGAGGCGGCCAGGTCCATCTCGCGCTGACCCAGCTTGGACTCGGGTGCGCGCGGCGGGCCGCCGAACAGGTCGTGGAAGCGCCCGTTGGTCATGCGCAGGCGCGACACGTAGGCGAAGTACTTCTGGTTGAGGCGAAACGAGCCGTCGGCGCGCAGGTCGACCAGCTCCTTCATGATGGTGTCGTAGAAGCGCGGCTGGCCGTAGGGCGCCAGCCCCATGACCTTGTACTCGCCCGAGTTGACCTTGAAGCCGAGGTAGTAGGTGAAGGCGGAGTACAGCAGGCCGATCGAGTGCGGGAAGCGGATCTCGCGCTCGATGGTCAGGTCGGCGCCGCGGCCGACGCCCATCGAGGTGGTGGTCCACTCGCCGACGCCGTCGATGGTGAGGACGGCGGCTTCCTCGAAGGGCGACGGGTAGAACGCGCTGGCGGCGTGCGACTCGTGGTGCTCGCAGAACAGGATGGCGCGCTCCTGGTCGTGCAGGGCGTCGCGCACCGCGTCCTTCATCCACAGCTTCTTGGTCAGCCACACCGGCATGGCCGAGAAGAACGACGCCGGCGAGGTCGGCACCGTGCCGAGGTAGGTCTCGAGGATGCGCTCGAACTTGACCAGCGGCTTGTCGTAGAAGACGACGTGGTCGATGTCCTTGGCGGTGGCCACGCCGCCCTCGTGCAGGCAGTAGGCCAGGGCGTGCTTGGGGAAGGCCTCGTCGTGCTTCTTGCGCGTGAAGCGCTCTTCCTGGGCCGCGGCCACGATCTCGCCGTCGACGATCAGCGCGGCTGCGCTGTCGTGATAGAAGGCCGAGATACCGATGATGCGGGTCGGCATCAGTACTGGTTCTGGTAGTCCTCGGGAGGCCGCTGGCGCTCCTCGGGGCTGCGCTCGACCCAGTAGGTCGCGCGCTTGGGGTCGGGGCGCCTGGTCAGCGGGTCGCGGCCGAACAGGCGCATGACGCCGCGGATGGGCATCAGGAAGACGAAGTAGATGACGCCGAGCAGGATGCGCGTGTTGATCCAGGCCAGCACGTGGGCCAGCTTCATCCAGGCGCGGTAGACCGGGCCGAGGATGCGGCGCCAGCGGGCTGGGACGGGCGGCGGTGGCAGGCCCTCCTTGGGGATGGGCATGGG
>JBGASF010000054.1:0-45209 GCA_044229835.1 Polyangia bacterium
GTAGCGCACCTTGGCCGCCAGCACCTCGGACACCGCGCCGCGAAACGGCAGCACCCCGGTCAGCGCCTCGAACAGCACCACGCCCACGCTGTACCAGTCGCTGGCCGGCCCCAGCGGCTGGGCGTCCGCCTGAGCCTGCTCCGGGGACATGTACGCCGGCGTCCCCATCAGGCCGTGATCGCCGCTGACGCCGTGGCGGCGCTGGCTGACCAGCCCGAAGTCGAGCAGCACCACCCGACCATCGGGGGTCACCAGCATGTTCGACGGCTTGATGTCGCGGTGCAGCTTGCCGGCCGCATGCAGCGCGCGCACCCCGGCCACCAGCTGCGTCAGCACCGCGCGCAGCCGCCCCTCGTCGAGCTGCGCCCCGCGCACCCGGGCCGCCCCCGGCTCCGGCCACGTCCCGGGCGCGACCCGCTCGGGCGCCGCCTGCCCCGCCGTCACGGTCGAGAAGTTCCACTCCTTGGGGTTGGCCTCCGCCGCCGCCCTCGCGCCGGCGCGCACGTGCTCGACGAGGTCGCTGCCCTCGACCAGATCCATGGTGAAGAAGACCTGGTCACCGTCGACCACCAGCTCGTGCAGCGCGACCAGGTTGGGGTGGCTGACGTCCGCCAGCGAGCGGAACTCCTGCTTGAGTCGGTACAGCCCACCGGCGTCCAGCTTGTGCAGCGTCTTCAGCGCGACGTCGACGCCGCGCTCCGCATCATGCGCGCGATAGACCACGCCCATGCCGCCCTGCCCCAGGCGCGACAGCACCCGGAAGCGAGGCGTACCGACGAAGTCGACCGCAGGCATCGGAGCCGACCATCATATATGAGGGAATCGCAGCGAAGCGCGGGCTACAGCCGAGCCAGCAGCTCCTTGGCCGCGCGCTCACCTTCGCTGGCGCCGCCCTCCATGAAGCCCTGGAAGCTCTCCGAGGTGTGCTCGCCGGCGAACAGCACGTTGCCCTGCGCGACCTTCTCGTAGCCGCAGAACTCGGTGTACTGGCCCGGCTTGTAGAACGAGTATGACGCGTTGAACAGCGGCGCCTTGTGCCAGATCGACTGCGTGGCCTTGCCGTTCCAGCGCGACGTCAGCCCCGGGTACACCGGGCCGAGCTGCTGCAAGCCGCGCTGCGCGTCCTGCACCACCTGCGCGTTGCTGGCGGTCCCGAACGCGCTGTTCAGCTTCATGGCGTCGGTCACCGAGCCACCCGAGTACAGGTTCATGATGCCGGGCGCGCCGGCCTGCGCGCGGGTGACGTCCCAGCCGCACTGGTAGCCGGTCTCGCTGTAGCTGGAGCCGTTCGACAGCCCCCACGGGCCATTGGTGTTCCACAGCCGGCTGTTGAACTGCAGCTGCAGCTTGCCGTTGTGGCCGCGCCCGAGCTCGCGGATCGCGGTCTGCTTGAGCGCGTCGAAGCCGGCCTGCGCGTAGTCGAGCTCGCGCAGCACCGCGAAGGGCAGGCACAGCACGACGTGGTCCGCGGTGACATCGACGCTGCCGCCGCCGCGATCGAAGGTCAGGGTGTAGCGACCGCCCGCGGTGCGCTTGATCTTGCGCAGGGCATGGCCGGTCTTGACCGCCGGGCCGAGCTCGGCGGCGATGGCCTCGGGCAGGCGCTGGTTGCCGCCGCGGATGTGGAAGCGCTCGTCGGACTCGCCGAACTCGGCAAACTCGCGGTGATCGGGCTGGTAGGCCAGCAGGTAGACCAGGTTCAGCGCGGCCTGCTGCGTGGTATCGGCGCCGTACTCGATGGCGTACGCGACGTCGAGCAGCTTGCCCAGCGCCGAGCCATGGCCGCCCGGCACGCGGGTCGCGATCCAGTCATGCACCGTCATCGCCGACAGCGCCTGGCCCTGCGGCGTGAAGGCGTCGTAGGTGGTCGGGAACGGCGCCGCGGCCTCGTCGGCGGTGACGGCGTCGAACACCGGCGCGAAGTCGGCGTCGGCGTCGGCCTTGCTGTAGTGGCAGCCGTTGAAATAGAAGGTCGGGGTCGATCCCGCCGGCTGCGCCGCCAGCAGATCGTCGATCGGCAGCCCGAAGCGCTGCGCCAGGCCGCGCACGGTCTTGTGGCCGGTGTCGATCAGCTCGCCGCCCCACTCGCTGATCTGGCCCTGCGACCAGTAGCCAGAGGTGTTGGAGAACATGCGCCCGCCGATGCGGCCTGAGGCCTCGTACACGGTCGCGGCCTTGTGGCGATCAGCCAGCTTCAGCGCGCACGCCAGGCCGGCGATCCCCCCGCCCACGATGGCGATGCTGGGCTGTCCACCCGCAGCGTTTGCGCGTTTCGGCAGCGCCAGCAGCCCGGCGCCGAGGGCCGCACCGGCCAGCACCTGGCGGCGCGACGGCCCCTGCGCGGCGGCCTTCTCGCGCAGCCCGGACAGGCTGATCTGCTGCCGGCGGGCTTCACGATGCTCGCGGAAAAGACGCTGGATCGACCGCAACAACGGCGTACGGGCCATGAACGCTCCTCGCTATGGACCCACCAGACTACGGATGTGCGCTGGCCCCTTCAATCTGTAAGAAATGTGAAGTCGCCTACGAAATCGGCCTGCGGCGGAAAAATCGGACAACCGTGATAACTTCGCGC
Source organism: Polyangia bacterium (assembly GCA_044229835.1). Taxonomy (GTDB): domain Bacteria; phylum Myxococcota_A; class Polyangia; order Haliangiales; family JADYYK01; genus JADYYK01. The sequence continues at coordinate 2,576 of JBGASF010000054.1, forward strand.
CGGTCGGAGGTCCCCATGAAGAGCCTGCTCCTGGTTAGCTGCTTCGCGAGCGCGTCCCTGCTGGTCGGCTGTGGATCGGGTGAAGGCACAGGTGACGACGACGTCACCGTCGACGGCAGCGTCACGCCGCAACCTGACGGTGGTCAAGTCGTGGTGCCGCAGGGCGAGAAGATCACCCTGTCCGCCAGCACCGCCACCATCCCGGCCGGCGCCGAGGAGGAGTGGTGCGAGGTCGTCGAGCTGCCCAACGCCGACGCCATCAAGGTCCACCACATCAAGCTCAGCATCGACGAGGGCGTCTCGCACCACGCCATCGTGCAGCTCATCACCCCCGGCAGCCTGTGGGCCCAGGCCACCGTCGGCCAGAAGTTCAAGGGCGGCGGCTGCTCGATCCCCGGCTCGGCGGTCCCGATCCTGATCGGCACCCAGAAGCCGGTCATCGAGTTCCAGTTCCCCGACGACGTCTACTACCCGGTCGGCGCCAAGCAGCGCCTGCTGTTCAACTACCACTACATCAACCTGAACAGCACCCCGCAGCCGGTGAACATGAAGCTCGAGCTGTGGCACAACGACGTCGCGCGCAACGTCAAGGCCGGCAGCCTGTTCTACAACTGGACCGACTTCGCCGCGATCCCCGCCGGCGAGATGCGCACCCAGCGCAAGGACTGTGCGCCCTTCACCGCGGCGCAGACCGTGATGACCCTGAACGGCCACACCCACAAGCTCGGCATGCGCTTCGAGGGCTTCAAGGTCCACGGCGGCGTGGACGAGAAGATCTACGACAACACCGACTGGGACAACCCCAAGTACCAGATCTACACGCCCCCGCTGCAGCTGGCCGCCGGCGACTCACTCAGCTTCTCCTGCACCTGGATGAACACCACCGGCAGCCCGGTCTCCTTCGGCGTCATGGCCAAGGACGAGATGTGCATCCTCGGCGGCTACATCTACCCCACCGACCGCCTCACCGTGGAGTGCGGCCGCTAGCGCAGTTCGATAGCGACTGACGAAGGGCCGGCCACAGGGCTGGCCCTTCGTGTTTTCGGCTCGGGCACCCCCGCGAGGATGGCGCTCCGGGTCAGGCTGGCCAGGGCGGCAGGGTCGCGCGGTAGGTGACGACGAGGAGGATGTCCTTGATGCGCTCGTCCTTGAACAGCCGGCGTACGTCAGGGTCGTCCTGCAGGGCCAGCTCCCAGGTGCCAAGCGGAGCCTTGCCCAGGATCCCGGTCCAGCTCCCCGCGTTGCCGCGCCGGGTACTGATGGTCCCGTCAATGCTGGTCGCGGCACCACCGATCGCGCCTCCGGAGCCGACCTCGGAGAAGCGCAGATGGCGCACTGGCACCTCGAAGGCCGGCCCGGTGTCGCGCGAGAAGTGCAGCACGAGGTGCTCGATCTTCAGGCGCTCGAGGTTGGGCGGGAAGTCCTCCCGCCTGGTCGTGAAGCGGACGACCATCGGCGTCGCGGTGCGCTCTGGGTTGTGCAGATCGAACCACTGATCCGCGAGGTGGTACTTGAAGCTGAACGGGCGATCGGAGCTCAGCGTCGGCTTGAGGCGTTGCAGTACCTGCTGCTGGTAGTCGAAGCTGTTCAGCGCGGTGTACTCCAGTGTGATGATCACATCGGCGATGGTGTCGTAGTCGAACAGGTTGCTGGCCTTGGGCAGACGGAGCTCCCAGCTGGTGTCGACGCCGATGCCCTCGAAGGGCAGCTTGACGTCGCTCTGCTGATCCATCTCGAAGACACCGGTGGCGTCGCGCGGTGCCGACAGCGCGACCTGCACCGGCCCGCGCTCCAGAGGAGTGGTCTGGAAGATGTCGCCCCCGATGACGACGCGCGAGAGGCGACTCGCCGTGAGCGTCGCGCGGATGCCCGAGACCGCCGGGATGAGGGCGATCACGGAGGTCCGGACGTTCCGGAGCAGACGCAAGTAGTGGCCCGGGAAGTCACGATCGAAGAGCTCCATCGGTGTCGCGAAGACCATGACCCCGGTCTCGCGGAAGCGCTGGAACTCGGCGGGCGCCAGCCTGGCCAGCGAGATGCTCTTGGTCAGATTCAGCTTGCGCTGGTTGGTGTCGAACGCGAACTGCTCGAGTTGCACGATGTCTTGCAGCAGCCGCGTTGAACCCGTCAGGCCCCGCCGATCGGGCGCGCGCGCACCGTCGGTGCCGAATCCAGCCTCGTCTCCGACCTCCCAGTAGTCGGCCTGGATCACCGGAGGAGCCACCTCCTGTCGTTCGAAGGCGAGCTGATTGGCGGCCAGCTGTGCGGTCGCCGTCGCCTGCTGCAGGAAGTAGCCGTAGACGCCCTCGAGGACGTTGCTCATCCAGTCGTAGAGATCGACGTTGGTGAACTTGTTGGCCAAGAACTCGACGACGGTCTCCGAGCTCTCGGCCAGCAGCTCGGCGATCACGCGCTCCTGGCCGACGACCCGAACGTGGTCCTCCGCGATGCGAACCTGTTGGGCACCGATCTTCACGTCCTGCTGCGCCAGGCTCTTCTGGAAGTCCCACTCCTCGGCCCGGCGTTCGTAGCTCGCCAGGGTCGAGAAGATGGACGCCGTGGTCGACAGCGCCGCGGCGATGGAGTTGAGGCCTCCGGCAACCGCACTCACACTGCCTTGGGGGCTGAATGACGTCGAAGGCGGGAACCCGATCGTCACCGAGGCCGGCAGCGCCGCCGCAACGAAGCTCGTGATGGCCGACGCGAGCTGCAGAGCCGCCGCGGATCCTAGAAGTCCCAGGGCCGCAGTCTCGAGGCCGCTCACGCCGCGATCGAGCAGATCTTGGTAGTGGTCGACCTGGAGCTGGGCGCGCTCCTGCTGCAGCTCGGCGAGGCGAACGCCACCTTCGGCCTCGCGCACCCGCAGGTCCTGGAGGCGCACACCCGCCCTCGCCGCTCGAACGTTGTTGCGCGCATTGAGCACGTTGTAGTACTCGGCGTCGCGCTTCTCGATCGACGCCAGGAGTGCGGACTCCACCTGTTGTGCGTGGCTCACCAGCGACTTGGCTCGCTCGACCAGCGTCGAGAAGCGATAGGGCGTGGGGGGCAGACGCGACAGCCCGGGCAGTACGAGCTGGCCACCCGAGCCGATCACCGGCAAACCCGTCACAGTATCGGTTGGTGCCGCGTAGGGTTGCAGCTCGCGGACGACGCCCGCGATGTTGCGGCAGTTGCGCAGCTTGTAGAGGTTGAGCGCCGCACGCATCCGCAGCGCCTTGAGGACGGGATTGGCCGGAATGCAGAAGTGGAACGACGGCGCCGGCACAAACGTGATCACCGGGTGGCGGAGGATCTCGATGGCATCGAGCGGGGCCTTGGCCACGGCATCCTTCAGGACCGCCGCACGCTCGCTCCGGCCGCTGCTGTGCCGCTGTTTGCGCGCCGGTTGATGGCGCCGCCGCTCTCGCAGCCAGGGCAGCTCGGCCTCCGCGAGCGCAGCCTCGGCACGTCCTGTGACCTGCGCGACACGACGACCCAGCTCCGACGCTGAAACGGCGCTGACACGCTCGACCGCGCTCGCCACCTCGGGGGTCGCCAGCAGCGCCCGATGCAGCTGGGTCGCGTGCGCGGGTCGCTCGCTCACGAGCGAGCCGACGGTCGGGACGGGCGGCGGGTTCACCCGAGCCGCCTTGGCGAGCGCCCATGCCCTCTGGACCTTCTCCTCAGGCGGATCCTGGCCGTCCAGCACCGCACGCACGGCGGCCACCACCTCGCGCAGACGCTGAGGGTCCTGGATCTCCGCGATCTCGGCGCGCGTGTCCGCCCAGACGATGCGCCAGGAGGGCTCGCCGAACTCGATGTCCAGCGTGCCCAAGATCTCATCGCACAGCCCGCTCCGGCGCCGCAGCTCGGGTTCCTCGAGCAGCTCGAGCGCGGTCTCGTAGAGAACCCGCGCGCGGGGCACCGACTCGGCGGTGTCACGCGTGAACTCGGCATCAGCGTAGTCCAGGAAGCAGCGAATGATCGAGAGCAGCGTATAGCGTGTGTAGCTCAGTGCACGCGTCGCCGCGATGGCGTGCGGGTTCAACGGATCGAGCAGCCAGTCGTCGACGCGATCGAACTGGGTCGATAGCGCCTCCTCGCGCACCAGCCCGTAATAGATCTTCCGCGCCGTGCTGGGGACGCTGTAGTCGTAGACCGTGCGGAACCAGTCGAGCGCGGACGTGAACTGTCCGCGAGCCTGGAGCTGGAGTGCCAGGTGAACGGGGACGAAGTAGTAGGCCTCCTCGAGATAGACGAGGTTGGAGGTCGGACCGGAGGCGTTGTCGAGGAAGGCGTTCTCGATCAGGGTGCGCCGGAGCTGGAGCTGGGACTCCGAGAGCTGCTCGGTGAGATCGAAGGGCTCGAGCACGAAGGGCGCGACGCGCTTGGCCGAGAGCTCGGTCAGTGAATCGCCATGAACCCGAAGGAAGCTGGTGCGGAAGACGCCGTCCTTGCGCTGCTCCACGAAGTAGGTCCCGCCGGTCTCGGCGCTCCACGCCGCCGCCGGGATGCGCTGCAACCCGCTGGCGGCGCCGCGTAGCGGCCCCACCTCCTGCCCGTCGTTGCGGGCTCGGAATGTCGTGCTGATGCCGTCGAGGACGCGGGTCAGGACGGTGCGCAGGTCGCTCGAGGCGAACTCCGCGATGCGGTCGTTGGCGAACTTCCAGTCCTTCCACTCCTTCTTGCCGTCGAGCTGTCCGGCGACGTACTCGATGTAGATCAGGGCGCGCATCCTGTAGAAGTAGTCGCGCACCGCGTTCCAGAAGGCCTGGGTCGGGAACGGAGAGGTTCGCAGGTATGGGTCGTCGCCGCGAGGCAGGGTCAGGAACTGCAGGAGGGTCATCCCCGAATACAGGCTGCCGTCGCTGATCGTGAGGTGTGAGAGGCTGACGCCGGTGACGCCGTAGAGCCAGTCTTCGACCTGCAGCACCGTCCTGATGAGCTCGGAGTCGACCGGCGCATCGGCGCGGACGAGCGCCCGGTACATGACCACATCGGGAGACTTGGCCGCGAAGACGAAGGCGGCGCTGGTGCCGGTCCAGTTGAAGGCCCCAGCGAAGCCTCCCCAGGCGAGGTAGCGCCAGCGACCATCGTCGCGCGGCCCGAAGAGGCGATACTGGAGCCACCCCTCGGGTTCGCGCACGATGAGATAGTGCTCATCAGGGGCGATCTCGACCTGCGCGCACAGCTCGGAGAAGCGCCCGCCGCGCAGCGCCGGTACGACCGGCGCCCACTCTCCGTCGGCCCAGTCGCTGGCGTCGCGGTTCAGCGCACGCGTGTAGAGCGCGCCGCTCGGGGTGCGGATCGTGAGTTCGGGCGGGACGTTGCCGCGGGTTGTCTGTCGCGCGACGGCGGTGAACGCGGCGCTCTCGGCGCCCTCGTCTTTGGGCACCTCGAGCTCGTTCGGCTCGCCACTCCAGGTCTGAGTTTCGAGATCGTAGCGCGCCACCATGAGCTTCTGCTTGCCCTTCTCGACGACACGGGCAAAGAGAAGCAGCACGCGCTCGTTGGCCGAGATCTGGAACGGCAAGGCGGCGATCAGGTTGACGATGCCCTTGAAGCCGGGCACTTCCTCCCAGAACGTCTGGGCATACGCCTCCGGCTCGGCGCGGTTCCAGGCCGACCAGTAGACGCGGTTGGTCGCGCCGCCGCGACCGAACATATAGAGGATCGGGCTGTAGCCCTCCGCGGCCCGGTTGCGGCAAGTACCGCTGTGGATCCGTGTCAGCGCCTCACAGGTCGCCTCGACCTGGAGGGAGCAGACATCACGATAGTAGTCGCCGTAGTCCCTGGCCTCGTTGCAGGCATCCTCGGGCGTCAAGCGCCGGTTGGAGCGGAGATGGCCGACCAGCGAACGGAACGCCGGGGTTTGCCACCGGCGCAGCGAGGGGAGCAGCAGGTTGTCCGGGTACAGGTGCACGAACATTGCGGCGCGCCAGGTCGCGTACGACCCGATCCAATCGAACTCCTCGTCGAAGTGATCGGCGTCCAGATCCAGGTTGGGATAGGTGTCGTTGAGCTGCCGGGTGCGCAGCCCGAACAGCAGTCCCTGCATGGCCTCGATGGCTTGCGCGATGCGGGTCGTCTTCTGACAGCCGCCTGCCCGGGTGTCGATGAGGAGGTGGTCGGCGAGCCATTTGGCACGGCCGTCGACGTCGTTGCCTGGAGCGTTGCTGGCTCGGATCAAGGCGTCTCGCAGCTGTGGGAGGGTGGTCTCCTCACTCGCGCTCACCAGCTCGGCCAGCGCGTCCGCGATTCCCTTGTCCTGTTCGATCCGCGACGCGAGACGATCGAGCCAGTCGATGCGGTCACTCAGCCTCGCGCGCCACGCAGGCAGCTCGGGTGGCGGCGGTGGTGGAAACACCGTCAGGTCGATCGGCGCGATGCGAAAGTGATCGGGACCCAGTGTGAGCGCGGCCGCGACCTCCTGATCGCGCCAGTCGGCGTAGCGCCGCCGCTTCTCGACCTGGACCATGATCGCAAGGAGGTCCGCCCACTCGGTGTCCAGCACGGGAGCACCGGCATCGACGAGCTTGGCGAGACGCAAGAGATAGCCGAACGCATCGACCTCGAGCCCGAGCTGCGCGAGCCGGCCGGTGACATCGTTGCCAGCCAGTCGTTCTGCGGCGATGGCATCGAGTTCGGCCCGTGAGATCCCCACCGCGGTCGTCAGGACTGCGGCCAGCCCAGCTCGAGCATCGGGGGCACCCGCGCGGAGCGCACGCAGCGCGGTGAGGCGACCGCTGACCAGCGCACGCCGCGCCAGGAAGAGCGCGAACGCCGGGTCAGCGCCGCTGGCGCGCGCGAACTCGCCCGGACCGATCACGTCCGGATCGATGAGTGCAGGCTGGGTCCGCTGCTCGAGTTCGGTCTTCCATTCGGCGCGGGCTTCGAAGCTGCCGCGCCAGAGCGGCAGGGCGGCTTTCAGGGCCTGCCAGTACAGGACACCCGTATTCAGGTCTTGCTCTTCCGCCAGCCAGATCGGGTATTGACGTTTGGCCTTCTGCGCTCGAGCCAGGATTTCATACAGCTCGGCCCACTCATCGAGCGTCGGTTTGCGGCGCGGATCGGCCTCGGCGTCCTTCGCCGCGATGGCGAGTAGCCGCATGAACTCATCGAGCGTCGTGAAGAACTCGCTGGTGACGCGAGCCCGCGCCGTGGCGACGACGGCCGGATCGACGCTGGCGAGGTCGGTCCGCAGCTCATCGAGCGGCCTCGGCAACGGGTCGCCGAGGTTGGGGTGACCGACCGCGTCGCGCAGCATCGCATCGAGGCCGGCTGCCTCACGGCGCGTGCGCAGCGCCGCCGTCACCTGCTCGAGGCGCGCACGTCGCGCGTCCCAGAAGGCGCGCGCGCGCGCACCCGCGCTCGGTTCCGGTAGGTCTTCGCGGCGCACGAGATCGGGATCGATCCATGGCCGGCCTGTCGCCACCGGAGGCCACTCACCGAGGGGAGGCTCGCGCAACGCCGCCCAGAACAGCCGCCCGGTCAGGGTCACATGCGCCGCCGCTTCCTCGGCCCGCCAGGCGGCGAACAGCCGCATCTTGCGCGCCTGCGCCAGAATGGAGCGCACCTCCGACCATTCTGCAGCCGTCACCGCCTCGTTGCGCACGTCCGCCAGCGCTGCCGCGTGCTTCGCGCCAACCTCGGTGAGCCGCAGGAAGGCATCTCCCGACAGGGCCAGGTCGGTCTCGATCCGCGTGCGCGTGGCGGCTACGGCGATGCCTCGCGTCAGGTTGTCACGCAGGGTCGCGAAGTCCGCGATCGGCGTGGTCGCAGCCCACGCCGTGACGTTGACCGCACCGTAGCCGACCGCCACGTACTGCGACGCCAGCATGGCTCCCAGGTCGGGCAGGAGCTGCCCCGCGACGACCTGGTTCATCGCGGACAGCACGATGAGCTGCGCATCGACCCAGGTGCGTCGGCGCAGCCAGAGGTCGAATGCACCGTCGGGATCGCCCACCGCCGCCTTGGGGCGCGGTACACGGAAGTCATCGGGCCCGACCACGTCGGGATCGATCAGGGGACGCCCGCCGCCGACGCCTTGGTGCGGGAAATCCTGGCGACGCCATTGCTCGCGAGTGGCCGCACGCCGCCAGGTCAGGAGCTTGGGTGTCGGACCGGCCGCCAGCGGATCGCGGGTGGTGTCCACGAGCCCGAAGCGATCCTCGAGGAAGGTCTCGGTGAGGGGCGACGGGTTGGTCTCGACGTCGACGTGAAGTTGATCGAGCGCGTCCGGGCGCGGACCGCCGATCAGCACTCCCAGCCGTTCCGCAAGGGCCGCACGCCGTTCCGGAGCATCCGATCGCGCCAGCCGCAGGTCTCCATACGAAGTTCCCAGGCGTGCGAGGATCGTCGAATAGGCCGCCAAACGATAGTCGGCCTCCTCCCGCGCGAGCACTGCGCGCCGCGCGGCAGTCGGTGCGTGTGCTTGCAGGTGAGCGCGCAGCACTTCGACGCAGATGCGGACCTGTCGGACCAGAGTGTCCATGAGGGCGCACGATGCGGGCAGCCGGGCCAAGGGTTGATGCGTGGTCGCTTCCAGGAACGCCAGGGTGATGTCGGCGCCCCCGTCGTCCACGTGGGCCAGCGTGTAGTCGATGAGATCCGCCAGGTAGGCGAGCGGACTGACCGCCGCCTCGCAGTCGCTACACTGGCACCGCACGGCCTGCTCGATGAGGCGAGTCGCCGGCCCTTCGGCGAGCGCGTACCCGTTCGCCAGGCTGGCGCGGAGCCCGACGGAGACTTGATCGAGGTAGCTGACCGCGGAGCGCGCGCTGTGCTGCAGCTTGGCGGCGCGCAGATCGCCGACGGTCCCCTGGTTCTTGGCCACGAACTTGTGCCTGGTGCTGCGCGCGATGTCAGCCGGTTGAGCGTAGCCGGCGTCGATGACCGCGCCGTTGCGGGTCAGGTCTCCCGACAGCAACGCCATGGCCGCGTGCGACTCCAGCTTGCGCAAGGCAGGGCTCTGCGGCAGCTCGGAGAGCGAGGCGGCGCGCAGATCGGCGAGGCTGCGTAGGCCCCTGGCGCTCAGGGCGTCGGCCAGCTCCGAAGGCAGCGGTGCACCCAGGAGGTGGTCGAGCGCTGGCGCCGAAACGCGGGGAATCTCGAGGGGGATCTCGACGGGCGCGGTGTGATCAGGCTCGATGTCCAGACGGCGCACGACCTGTCCATCGGGCGCGACCACTTCGATCTGGTGGCGGCTCGCACTGCTCGGGAAGCGCAGCGCGAAGATGCCGCCATCGCGAACGACGTCGTGGAAACCATCATCGCCCACGACTCGCACGGTGAAGCCCGAGAGATCGTTGCCATCCACGGCAGTCAGGCGGCCGTCGATGACCTGGAGCGGCTGGAGGGCCTCTCGTCGCGGTGGGGTGTCGACGTGGCGTGGTGACGCGGGCTGTCGCGGGGCGGCAACCGGCAAGACCATCGACGCCCCAGCCCTGTCGAGCTGCACCGTGGATACCTCGGCCGAGCCGCGGAGCTCCATGCCCGAGTCGGCGATCGCCTTGAGCAGCAGCTCTGGGCGCCGGTCCCCGAACAGCTGCTGGAAGAAGTGGCCGTCGAAGTGCAGGCAAAAGGAGCCATCGTCTTGGGTGATCGCGGCACCGACGACGTCCTCGAGGAGGCTCTCCTTGTCCCACGCCTCGACGCGCACGCCCTCGAGCGGGCGCCCCGATTCGCTATCCACCACCCGTCCCTGGATTCGCCACCTGTCCTGCGCCATCGGGGTCCTCCGTCAGTTCGGCCGTGATGCGGTGAGCTGGAACTCCTGCAGGCCGGGCGCCTGGGCGCCCCTCTTCTCGATCAGGACGGCCTCGTCCGATCGGTAGAACTCGTCGTCAAATGGCCGCACGCCCAGGGCCTCGCAATAGCGCGCCAGCAGGTCGACCGAGAAGCGGTCGCGCACCTTCGCGGCCTTGTGGGCCTGCGCGTCCTCGAACGGGAACGGGGTGCCGGCGGCGTCGAACTTCCAGCGCCCGCCCTCGTTGCTCACTGACAGGCTGCGAACATAGTTGAGAAAGTGGCCGTCGTGAGGTCCGTAGACCTCGAGGATGGCGGCCTCGGTGTCGCCCGCTGACGGCGCCCCGAACATGCCCGCGGTCGCCACCACGCGCGCCCCGCGAGTCGCCAGGACGCGCGCCAGCTGCGACATCGGCGGAAACGCGTCGGTGCCGCGATGTCCGTTGTCAAAGAAGGCGGTCCACTTTCCCGCGGTCGGCATGAACAGGAACCGCCGAGCCTCGACGCTGGTCAGCGGCGCGAGCGCGCGCAGCGCATCCTCGAGCCCACCGCCCAGGGAGCGCCGATCCAGGCGCACCCCACGCTGCGCCTGGATCGGCCCCATCCAGCGCAGGTAGCCGTCTACGGCGCTCGCCAGATCGGTCTCGAGGAACCCCATCGTGTTCGTGATCGGCCGCAACCGGCCGCCCAGCAATGGCTTGGTCTTCATGCGTTGGCTCTCAGTTGACGGTCTTGAGGATGACCCGCCCGTTCGGATCGTTGGCCTGGATCCGGGTTTGGTGTGCCGGCCCCCGGGTCGAGCTCGTGGTGTCGTACTCGATATACACGCGACGGCCGTTGGCGTCGGTGTATTGCAGATCGGGCCGATTGGTGCCGACGCGCTGCCCTTGGGCGTTGACCTGCTGCTGGTTGACGCGAAAGTCGCGGCCGCCCTGCGCTTGCGCCGCCGCAATGTCGCGCTGAACCTCCGCGTTCTGGGTCGGACTCTTGCTGACCGGCCGGTTGAGCGGTCTGGCCGGCGGCGGCGTCGGGTTGACGTTGATGTCCTGCTGCAGGCGTTGCGGTGGATTGCGCGGCGGCGGACCGTTCCAGCTCGAGCGCGCTTGGCCAACCGTGAGGATGAACTCGAGGATGGCCCTGGCTGCGTGCATGCCGTGAGCGACGTTGTTGAGGCGGCCGAGGTTGAGCTCCTCGTTGGTGGGAATGCGGCCGATTCCGTGGGTGACGTGGCAGGCTGTGCACCCCCAGCCGCGCTCGAGGATCTCGGCGTACTCGGTGTAGCCCCTCTCGGCGAGGACCTGCGCGCGGAAGTTCCGATACTCCTTGCGCGGCGCGAGCCCAGCCTTCGACTCGTCGCCGACGGGGATGCGCAGGCCCGACGAGCTGATCCAACCCGGATCGGTGTTCTTCGATTGATCCTTGACGGGAGCGACCTTGTTCAACCAGTGCGTCGATTCGCCCTGGCGGATCCACGGGCCGGTGTCGTTGAGGTAGGGTGTGCTCTGCTTCTGGGTTGCGGGCGTGGAGTGACAGCGCGAGCAACTGGTGTCGTTGGCCGGTTCGGACTGGGTACCGCGGTCGTCGATCAGATGAAACGGGTTGTTCTGGACATAGCTGTAGGGGTTGGGCCCGTCGGCGCTGCCCAACGGATCGGAGCTGACCCAGCGAACCAGCCACGGCGCGTAGTAGCGCGCGCCGAAGTAGTGCAGCCCACTCTCGCCGTCACGCTCCTTGCCAGTGAAGCGGTAGCGCTTGAAGGCAAAGCCACCGAAGCTCGTCTCTCCGAAAGGAGTGAACTCCTCGCGATTGACCCAGGCTCCGCCGCCATCGACCACCACGTTGGCGCTTCCCAGGTGGTCGCCGAGCTGGTAGCGCACGGCCGGGGTGGCGTCGCCGGGTGGCGCGGGGCCGACGCGAACACTCGCCACGCGTCGGCGCCCGTCAGAGATCTGGATCTCATCGTGGATCGTGGTGTCGCCAGCTTGCGTGCGGCTATGGCGCTCGAAGGTCTCCCCGATGTAGACGGTGGTCTCGACGACTGCGCCGCGCCGGACCAGCCGCTTGATCCGGTGACCGCCGGCGTCGTACAGGTACTGGGCGTGCACGGTTGGCTCGGCATTGCCGACCTGTGTGCGAAACGTCCGCATGCGGTCGGCGTGGTCCCACTCGAAGCGGCGTGACGATGTCTCCGCGGTCAGGTTCCCCGCCGCGTCGTAGCCGTAGGCCCGCGCGGTCAGACCCGACGTGACCTGTGCGAGGCGATTGCTTCCCGGTGCGAGCGCGATGGTCCGCGTGTAGCCACCACCCCCGCCCACCACGTGACGCAGCTCGGTGAGGTTGCCCGCGAAGTCGTAGTCGTACTGTTCCCGGTACTCTCGGGTCGCGTTCACATCGATGCAGCGGTCCGATTCGTCCCACGGCGCCCCCGGCAACGGGACACTGCACTCGCGGCCGGTGGCGCGCTTGAGGCGGTAGAGAGGATCGTAGACCAGCGTGCGCAGGATGTGATTGGGGTCGGCTGGGAGACCGCTGCCAGGCGCGCGATCCTCGATGGCGATCACATTGCCGGCCAGATCGTAGGTGTAGCCGTAGTCCTGGAGGACGCTGCCCGCGGGTTGATAGACGTTGGGAGCCGGGCTGACCCAGGCCTCGCTGCGCAGACGCAGCAAGCGATCGAGCGCGGGGTCCCATGCCTGTCGCGTCATCACGCCGCTGCCGAAGACGATCAACGTGATGCGTCCGCGCGCGTCATACGCCGTGTGCCGGACGTAAGGCGTGGCGTCGAGATCGACTCCGCGCAGCGCGCCAGACCGGTCGTAGCGGCGCACCACCCGGCGGCGTTCGCCGGCCACGTCTTCTGGCAAGAGCAGGAGATCGGCGCGCTGCAGCGCATCGAACCGACTGGACATGCGATATGGGGTCGGGTCCAGGACGCCCTCAGCGAAGGCCTCGAGGCTCACTCCCGCTGGGGGCTCCCAGCTGGTGTTGAAGACCGGGATCGACCAGTCCGGCGGCGGCGCCGCAAAGGGCCCGGACAACGTGGCGTCGGACACCGTGCGTCGGATGGTCTCGACCGGGTTGCCACGAAAGTCGTACCGCTCGATCGTGACCAGACCGGCCTCGTCGTAGCTGCGCTGCAGGCGACCGAGCAGGTTGGCGGCGCGCGCGTCTACTGGAGCGATCCCCGACGCCGCATCGTGGCCGTAGACGAGACGTTCCCGCAAGCTGACCGCACCGTCGGCCGTGTTGCGCATCCAGCGATGGGTGACCCGGCCCCCGGCGGCGATCGCCTGCAGGACCAGCGCCCCCTTGCTGTCCCGCTGTTCGAACACACCGCCGAGCGGATCGATCACGACCCGGGTCACGCCGGCGTCGAGCTGCTCGCTGCGAAGCTTGCGATTGATCAGATCGAACTCGTGCCGGGTGTCGACGCGACCGAGACCATCGATGGTCGCGACCAGATTTCCGCGCAGGTCGTAGCTGGAGCGCGTCGTGATCCAGTCCGCTGGCGACGGCCCCAGGCGGGCCGTGTGCCGAACCTGTCGCCCCAGCGCGTCGATCTCGATGCTGACCGGCGTGTTCCAGTGCGTCTGGTAGCTGGCCGCAGCGACGCCGTGGGTACGACCGGCATTGTCGTTGGCGTCGTAATCGTAGCGCTCCCAGGGCGTTGGCACGAAGCGCTCGGGATCGTCGAGCACGAGCGGCCTGCCGTGGACGGTGCGCATCTCGCCCCCGTCCGGGCGTCTCACGCGGAGGGGCTGTCCGAGCGGATCGTAGAACGTCTCTGTGCGGTACTGGCGCTCGGCCAAGGTGGCCGGCCGGTACTCCCAGCCCGCGCTGTGGAAAGGCGCGAAGCTCGCCACCACGCGGCCCTTGTTGTCGTACACCTGCCAGCCGCTGACGCGCACGCGCGGACCTCCCGCGGGGGGCAGGGTCCCCACGGCATTGCCCGCGGCGGCTGCCACCGACGGCGGCAACAGTTCGCCGCTGATTGGATCGCCGAACACGAGGTCCTCAGCCTGTGCCCGCAACTGCAGGAGTCGGCCGAAACCGTCGCAGTACTCCACCGTCTCGACGGTCTCGTCGCGCTGCCCCGGCGGAACGTGGAGGTCGTTGAGGTAGTGGGCGCGGCGGATCGAACGCACGGACATGGGCTGGCCGCGCTCCTGCCAGGCCAGGAAGTCGTTCACCAGCCGCATGCTCGGGGCATCCGGGGTGTCACCCACCGGCTCAGCCTCCTTGCCCATGAGCGCTGCGCTCTCCAGGAAGCCGAGCGGACTGAACGCGTACAGCGTCCGATTGCCGTTGGGATCGGTCACCAGCCGCGGCTGCATGACGCGATAGTCGTAGGTGGCGGTGGTCACCAGACCATCCGTCTCCTCGACCGCCGTCGGCAGCAGCTCGTAGGCGTCGTAGGTGATGCGCGCATCCTCGCCCAGCGCGTTGCGCTTGACCCGGATCAGCCCCCGGCCGCGACCATCCAGACTGTCGTGAAAGTCATAGCGCCGGCGCTCGGTCGCGACGTACCACCCGGCCGGAACGCCTGCCCCGTCGCGCCAGAGATAGCCGCCCTGCGCAGGGACCTCCCCACGAAACCCGGCGGGATACTCGGCTCCCCACGCCGGCGCACCCAGCACGAGGTAGGGTGGCCGCTCGGCTGGAGCGAGCACCGCGTCCGCGCTCCGGTAGCAACGCTCGAGCACGTCGTTCGTGAACGCCATCGTCTCGCTGCGCACCAGCGCCCCGTGTGCGCCGATCTGGCCCAGCGGCAGGCCCTCGAAGGCGGGCCCGTCGTAGTGGTGGTGCGTGCGGCCTTCGAGTGTGCGGTCGAGCGCCCCCCGCGCGACCGCCTCGGCGAGCCCCGCCAGCGTGGCCGAGCCGTCGTTCTCGATACCCCAGGTGGTGACGCTGGCGACGCGATCGACTGCATGAGGTCCGCCCGCGCCGGGACGAGCGTAGGCCGTCTCGATCAGCGTACAGAGGTATGATTGGCCGGGCGGTGCCGGCCGCGTGAAGTCACGGCCGCGCGGCACCGCGATGTCGAGTTCGGAGCGCGAAAGCCCGTACTCATCGTGGTCGTAGAAGCGTTTGATGACGTGGAGCGGGTCATTGCCTCGCTCCCACTGTGTGACGCGCTCGGCCGCGATGTGCGTGAAGAAGACGTGCCAGCGATCGCGCGCGGCCGCTCTGGGCGCCCACTCCTGACGCAAGCCAAGCGTGTGCTCGGTCGTGGTGTAGGGGCGATGGGCACGCTCGGTGCGGTCGAGCGCATAGAGCTCGCTGCGCAGGAGCTGGCCCTTCCAGGCGCGCAGCGCGTCCCGGCGTGCGGGTCGCGGCAACGCCGCGAGCAAGGCATCGACGGCGGGGAGCCGCGGAAAGGCCGGCACGTCGTCCGCCCAGTACTCATCGGCCAGGCCGAGCTCGCGCCAGTCGCTGCGATCGTCACCTATCGGTCCGACATGGAACCACGAGCGCGTCTCGGTCGCCTCCGCATAGTGAACCGGATCGACCTCGGCGAAGACTCCCGGCGCTGCGTGATAGCGCTCGAACTCCTCGGTGTCGCGGTGATCCACGCGGGCGAAGCCGCGGAACTCACGCTCGAGCCCGTCCCAGTACCCATGGTGATAGGTGTACTCGGTGGTGAGCTTCCCGAGCGAGAGCGCATCGATGGTCTCGACCCGGGTGACGACCTGGACCGGGAAGGGCAGCGTTGTCCGCCAACTTGTGGCGGCCGTGGCCTGATCGCGCAGAAAATGGCTCGTCGAGCTGGCGTACCCGACGCGCACGATGGCACCGCGGCCGTTGTCCATCTCGGTGAGCAGGTACGGCTTGCTCGCCCCGGTGAGATCGAGGAAGAACATGCTCGCAGGCGAGAGGCCGTCGGCGTCGGAGGTCCACAGGATCCCCGCCGTACCGGTGCCGAGCATGTCGGCGATTCGGACGCCGTCCATGTCGGTGACCGAGGGCGTGCCGTGGAGTTCGATGGGATCGCTCCAGGAGTTACCGCCGCGATTGATCCAGAGGGTGACCTTGTTGTCATCGACGTAGACCAAATCAGCGACACCATCGCCGTCGAGGTCACCAAGCAGCACACGCTTCGGATCGTGACGGTCGGGTAGTCGCGGACTGTTGGCCATGCGCACCCGCTGCGCGAAGCGACCACGCCCGAGCGAAGGCCAGTACTCGACCGCTCCGTCATGCACCAGCACGATGTCCTGCAACCCGTCCCCCGACATGTCGGCCCACTTCACGCGGGGATCCGAGAAACTCACGTTGGGAAAGCTTTCGAGGGGACCGCGCTCGAGTGCGATGACCTCGTGCCACCCGCGCTCGCGATCGTTGAGGAAACACTCGAAGCGAGCGCCCGACCGAATCGCATCGGTGACCCCGTCCCCATCGATGTCGACCAGCTTCACCTCTGGATCTTCGAGGTTGAAGCTGGGCGCGGCGGCGAAGGGCTGAAACGACTTGCGATCCCAGGTGCCCCCGAAGCGGGACGGGAAGTAGCCGGCGAGCGAGGGCGTGCTGACGAGGAGATCGATGCGGCCATCACCGTCGGCATCGATGAGCTGGACGCCGGAGTCGCCGAGCTTGAAGCCTGCCGGCGCATCGGCCATCTCGACCGGACGGTCGAAGCGACCACCTCCGAGGTTGCGCCAATAGCGCACCACGCTGTCGAGTTCGATGACGTCGGGCAGACCCGTGCCGAACAGATCAGCCAGCTCGAACTCCGGCCGCGCCAGCGAG
The DNA here is from genome assembly GCA_044229835.1 of Polyangia bacterium. Lineage (GTDB taxonomy): Bacteria > Myxococcota_A > Polyangia > Haliangiales > JADYYK01 > JADYYK01. The sequence goes on from JBGASF010000054.1 coordinate 19,049, forward strand.
CAGGGAGGCAGGTCGGGCCCGGTGAAGGGAATGAAGTCGCGCTGGTCGGGGTGGAATCCGCTATAGCGAAAGCGTGCGGTGGGCAGCCGCTCCGAGCGCGCGCCCACCTGGCCCATGACATCGAACTCCGTGAGCATCGAGACGCGGTTCAAGGGCAGGTCGCCGGGACTCGACTGGTCAGCGTAACGGAGCCGGTAGCTGCGCACCGGCGTGGGCGCGCCGGCGTGTGCGGTCACGTCGATCTGCGTGCAGCGCCTGGTGGTGCGGATCTCGAAACCGTTGCGGTACTCCGAGAAGGGATCGGGTCGAGATTCGTAGTGGAAACCGACGGTCACCAACCAGCTAGCGGCCCCCTCTGCCGTATGGTCGGCGTAGCGAACCTCCGCCAGGTAGAGCTGATCCCAGTGATGCGGGCCGTCCACCTGGACCGGTTCCCGCTCATAGCGATACTCGATCCGGTTGCCGAACCCATCGGTCGTGGCGGTCAGCCGCCAGGCGGCCACGCGTCTCGCATCCTCGGGATCGGCTACCGCGGCGGGGTCACGCCAGGCAGCTGCTGCGCCCACCGGCCGCTCGGTTCCGTAGCGACTGACCAGGCCGTCGCGGCTACGCACCTCCCAGAAATCCGAGCGACCGTCTCGGTAGTGAACGATCTCGGCGAACAAGCCCTCGATCCGAGGTCGATACCGTGCGCGCGTGGCGTCGCCGCCGACACGCACCAGATCCTCCGACCCAGACAGGATGAAGACATCGTCGTCGCCGTAGCGAGGCACCCCGCTCGATGTCTTGCGCGCGATTCCCGGGACGCTGAGGCTCCAGCCATAGCCGAACACGCTGCTGCCGTGACCGCTGCTATAGGTGAGGCTGAGCTCCGGCCGGAAGGCCTCCCGCCCAGCGGGCAGCCCGATGGGAAGCGTGACCGCGCCGGTTCCAGTCTGAAGATCAGGGCTGAACTTCTCGCCCAGCGCCGCGATCGCACCGCCGCCCTTGGGCAGCCGAATCACATCGCCAGCAATCCCGACCTTGGTCCCAGCCGCCAACCCAGTCCCCCTGCCCCGCCCAACGGTGCCACAAGCTCAGCTGGCGCAGCAAGGCTGGATCGTTCTCCACGCAGAGGCAAAATCGCCGCACCATCCTCGCGAGGCCACCAAGTGGAATCAGACCCGGCAGGGTCGACTCCTGTCGCCCTCAGCTGCTCAGAACCCGGACAGCAGCCACTTTCCGCCCACGTTGGTGAGCTGCATGGTCTCTTTCTCGGTGCCGCCTTCGCCGAAGCTGAACTCGACGGTGGCTTCGTTGCCGGTGATGGCGGCGGGGGCGGTGATCTTGCCGTCCTTGAAGATCTTGGCGAACTCGGCCCACTCGGGGTGCTGGGGGGTCATGGCGCAGATCTGCTTCACGTCGCCGTCGCCGTCGGCGCTGCACAGGCTGATGAGCTTGCCGGCATCGCCGCTGCGGGCGGCGTCGAAGACGGCGGTCAGGGTCTTCTCGGGGCTGCTGAGATCCAGCTGATTTGCGCCGGCGACGGGCATCGCGGTGGGCGGCTCGGGGACGCCCATGACGGTGGGGGCAGCTGCGCCGGGCGCGTCGCCGCCGGGCACCAGCTCGACCCGGGTCGGGCCCGCGCCGCTCGGCATGATGGCCCGGTGCGGCTTCTCCTTCGCGGCCTTCTTGCAGCCGGCCGCCAGCCCCACACCCAGCAGCACCACTGTCGTCATCGCCAGTCGCTTCAGTCGCATGCCATCTCCATCACGCTCGCGCGCTACCAGCGCGCATGAAATTCCTCGGCCCAGCCGAACAGCCCGGTGACGTCGAAGTCGAGCACGCGGCCCTCGAAGTGGCCCAGCGCCATCTCCAGGCGCGCGCTCGCGACGCCCAGCGGCAGGCGCGCCTTGCGGTCGCCGCACGGGTGCACCGTCACCGCGACACCCGGCCCGTGGATGCGCCAGGGCCGCCGCACGTCGTCGCCATCGTGGCTGAACACCACGCGCTCCTCGATCTTGTGCAGCACGCCGTCGACCACCAGGCCGTTCTCGGTCACGCCGCCGAAGTCGGTCCAGCGCCCGCCCAGGTTCAGCCCCAGCATGTGCGTCCCGACGCGACCGTGCGCCGCGGCCCAGTTCCACTCGGTGCGGTACGGCCACACCCCGCGCCCGTAGTCGAGGCACGCCAGCGCGTCGTCCCCCGCGAAGCGCACCACGCGCCGGCCCACGCGCACCTCGCCCTCGGCGGGCAGCGCGGCCTGCTTCGAGGTGAACTGGAAGCCATCGCTCAGCGGCAGCGCGATGTTCAGCGTCTGGTGCCCCGGCGGCCGCGTCACCTTCATGTCGAGCTCGAAGCCCTGGCCCCGCGCCAGGAGGCGCGCGCCCCCGGCGTTGTCCTCGATGGCCACGCGCAGCCCCATGGCGTGCACCGAGAAGGCGCCCGCGCTGGCCCGGTCGGGCAGCGCCACGCCGCGCCAGCCCAGCGGCCGCACCGCGACGCGCTCGCGCCACTTGCCCTCGGCCAGCTCGACCACCGCGACGCTGGCGATGCCGACATAGTCGAGGTCGGCCACCGTCACCATGGCCACGTGCGCGCGCGAGGTCACCGCCCAGTGGTGCCAGCGCTTGCGCCGCCCCCAGCTACCTGCAATCGCGCAGTCGTGCAGCGGCGCCCGCGACCAGCCCACCGCGGCTGGATTCAGCGCGCCACCCTCACACAGCGCGACCGGCCCGGTGACCTCGTGCTCCATCAGCCGCGGTGTTCGATCTCGGCCGGCGACGCGAAGAACTTGTTGGTGTCGGGGTCGTTGTAGCGCGCGTAGTCGATCTCGAACGGCACCACCTTGGTCTCGCCGTCGAGGTGGTGCAGCACCGCCGCCATCGGGCGCACCGAGCGGTAGTTCGAGTCCTCGGGCAGGTCGTCGTTGCCCTTGCCGCCGGCCGAAAACAGGTTGAGCAGCACGTGGTGACCGTCGTCGTACACGGTCTTGAAGCCCTCCTCGATCTTCTCGTGGCCGCGCAGCATCAGGTTGCAGCCGATCTTCGACATGAACGACTTGAACTGCAGCCGCCCGAACGGGAAGCGCGCGTTGGCGCTCTGCAGCTCGGCCGGGATCAGATCGGCCTCGCTGGGATCGCTCCACAGCATCTGGAAGCGGATGTCGGGATCGTTGAGCGACGCCAGGTCGCGCAGCTTGGTGTTGATGAGCTCGTCGCGCGGGATGCCGGCGTGCACGAACAGCGTCTTGTCGAAGATCAGCATGTTGGGCAGCGCGTCGAACAGCTTCATGTACGACGAGAACATCTCGTCGGGCATGTAGCCGACCAGCGTGTTGATGGCCTCGGCGGGGCGCACGCCGCCGTACACGCGGCCGTTCAGCTCCAGGTAGTACTCGTGGTTGCCGCGCAGCGCGATGACGTGCTCGGGCACGTTGACGAACAGCTGCATGATGGTGCGCAGCACGCCGTTGTAGCTGAAGCGCCCGCGATCGATGTAGTCACCCAGCAGCACGACCTTCACATCGGGGTTGTTCGCCGGGTCCTTCTTGAAGGCCTGCACCTTGTTGAAGAAGTCGTGCTGCAAGAGGGCCGCCTTCAGGCACGAGTAGCAGCCGTGCAGATCGCCCAGCACCAGCAGCTCGTAGCGCTGCCCCGGCTTGGGGTTGATGACATAGACGTGCTCGTCGAGCAGCTGCGTGCCGGGCGCGAAGTCCGCCGCCGTGTGCTTGCCCATCAGACGTCCGATCCCCGCGGTGCGCTGCTCGTCCAGCTTGGCCATGTGCTGGTTGATGAGGTCGAGATCGGCCGCGGCCTGGCGCGCGATGATCTCCTTGTCGGCCGAGTAGTGGCGCTCGAAGCGCTCGAAGAAGGGGTGGTTCGGGAGGCGCGGCTCCAGCTTCTCGGGCTCCGCGATGGCGACCTGGCTGGCCCCGGCTTCGTCGCCGCCGTCGACACGCACCTCGGTGTGCAGGAGCTCGCCGAGCTCGCGCCGGAACAGCGACTCGGCCTCGTGCACGCGGCCGTCGGCCTGGATGAACTCGTCGACCGTGGCCAGGATGTTGATCTGGTTGTCCTCGTTGAAGCCCTTGAAGATCTCGTAGCAGCGCAGCTTGAGCTTGGCGCGCACGAAGGCGGCCTGGTTCTCGCCCTCCGAGACCGCCTCGGTGAACAGATCGCGGACCTGGTGATCGATCTGGTCGAAGACCTCGTTGAAGTGGCGCGAGTACTTGCCCACCATCTCGGCGCGCAGCTTGGGGTCGAGGCCCTTCTTGGCGCCGTCGACGCGGGCCTCGACCAGGCGCTTGATGTGGTCGCGGATGAACGCCTTTTCGCTCAGATCGAAGTCGCCGTCGATGTATCCGAACGTGGTCAGATAGAAGATCACCGCGTGCATCTGCTGCTCGGCGACCTTGGCGTCGTTGCTGAAGACCATCATGGTGCGGCGATTGTAAGCCAGGGCCGGCGCGAATAGGATGCCGGCATGATCCCGGTCAAGACCTACCGCTATCGCGATCCCGTCGCGCTCTCGCTCGGCCTCAATGATCTGCGTCGCTCCGGCCTGACGCCGCGCGGCCTGCTGTTCGTGGCGCTCGACGCCTCGGGCGAGCCGCACCTCGCGGTGCCCGCCGACACCGACCAGGTCACCCAGATCCGCGTCGGTGACAAGCTGACCCTGGAGCCGCCCTGGGAGGGCCGCTTCTTCTACTTCGACTCGCTGCACCGGCTGCCCGACGGCGGCGTGATCTGGAACGGCGATCGCCGCCTCAAGGATCCCGGCACCGCGCACGAGACCGCCACCGTGCTGGGCAACTTCCTCAAGACCACCAGCGCCAAGAACGTCTTCCTGGGCTGCACCCCGCACCAGCCCGGCAGCTGGTGGGTCAAGAGCGACAGCGCCAATCCGGTCGAGCTGCACCTGCGCGGGATCTGCGACGTGGTCAGCGTCGGCAGCGGCCTGCTCGCGCGCAAGATGCAGGATCCCGACCTGTATTACCTGCCCTTCGCGCGCATCCGCGAGACCGGCAACCTGGACGACTTCCAGCCCGTGTTCCGGTCGACCCTGGGCAACATCCTGCTGGTCGAGCGCCGCGCCATGAAGGATCGCCTGGCCCTGACCTGCGAGCAGGGCCTCATCGAGGTCGACCTGTCGCGCCTGCCCTGGGTCGAGCCGCGCCTGAAGATCGAGGGCCTGACGGGCTTCGGCGTCATCGGCCGCGTCGATGGCGGCGGCTTCGCCGTCACGGTCGGCACCCCGCAGCCGTGGGGACTCGAGAGCCCCAAGCCGGCGTTGCTGGTGGGTGCCACCGGCGACACCCTGGTCGAGCTGGCCGACTCGCTGAAGAAGAGACAGGGCGCCGCGTCGTAGACCTCCGAGGCCTGACCCCGTGACCCGATGACCGACGCCCACGACCTCATCGCCGACAAGCGCCGTCGCACCAAGCGCTGGATGGTGCTGGGCGTGCTGCTGGGCGCCGGCGCGGTCGCGGGCTGGTCGGCGCTGCGCTGGAAGCGGCGCAAGGACGCGGTGGCGGGGTGCGGGGCGCGGCTGGCCACCTTGCAGCGCTGCCTGCTGGGCGGCGACACGGTGCCCATCGACCTGCACCAGGAGCTGCGCGCACGCTGGCTGGGCCAGGGGCCGGCGGGCGGCCCGTGGCCGGCGCGCTGTGCGCTGGAGGCGCGCCGCCTGGTCAGCGCGCTGGAGGACGCGCGCAGCCAGGGCGCCGGCAACCTGACCGATCTGCGCGATCGCGTCGAGACCCTGGTCGCCGCGCTGGAGCAGGATGGTCCGCCCTCGGCCTGGCTGGAGAACCAGGTCGGCCGCGTGTTCGGCAAGGACGCCGCGCGGCCGCTGCCGGTGCGCCCGGCGCTGGACACCCCCGAGCCGCCGACCCCGGTGCACCCGCTGCCGCTGGCGCCCGGCCGCCTCGGCGATCTGGCCGGGGGCGAGGGCGCCATCTCCGGCGAGGTCACGCCGCTGTGGGTGCGCCAGCGGCGCAACTGCAAGCTGCTGCCCGATGGCGAGCAGGCGCTGGCCAGGCTGAGCTGTGCCGCCTCCAGCTATCGCGATGGCCAGATCATGGAGGGTGTCGCCGGCGAGGTCCTGATCCAGGTCCCGCTCGAGACCGGCACCGCGGTGACCCGGCTGGACGGCACCGTGGTCTGGTCAGGCAAGCAGAGCGAGGGTCGCGGCGGCTTCGTGCGCGGCGACGACTTCGCGGCGCTGTTCGAGCCGACCCCCGACCAGTACGAGGTGGTGTGGAGCCACGGCGGCGTCGTCACCGCACAGAAGCTCAAGCTGCCCAAGGGCACGCTGGAGACCTGGCTGGCCCATGATCACCTGCTCGCGCTGGAGCCGGGCAAGACCGGCCCCCACCTGACCGCGCGCCGCCTCGGTCATGGTGACGTCGCCATCGGTCCCGTCCGCGAGCTCGGCCCCATGGCCCCGTCGAGCTTCGGGGTGCCCCGGCTGTGTCGCAGCAAGGACGCGTTGATCATGGCCATCGGGATGGGCAGCCCCGATGGCAGGCTGGTCTGGCTCGACGAGGGCGACGACGTCCCCATCCGCATCGAGGTGACCATGCCCCACGGCGCCCGGCTCGACTGTCCCGGGGAGCAGGCGGTGCTGACCTGGCTCGATCACGACAAGCTCGAGGAGCGCCGCTGTGAGCGCCCGGCGCGCTGCGCGTCCGCCGCGCTGGAGCTGCCGCCCGACGCCCGCTCCAGCGCGCTGGCGTTCGGGGCCGCCGGCAACGACGTCGTCCTGGTCAGCCGCAGCAGCGACCTCGACCTGTGGCTGCGCCGTGGCCCGCTGCCGTCCCTGGCCAGCAGCCCGCCGCTGTACCTCGGCAATGGCAGCGCGCCCGACCGCATCCTGGCCCGTGGCGACGTCGCGGTGCTGGTGACGATGGACGGTCAGCTGGTGCGCATCGCCCCGGGCGGTCCGCCGACGGTGCTGCCCGTCGCACCCTGAGCGGACAGATCGGCAACTCGATCCGCCGGATCGTGGCGACTTTGTCCCCACGGACGGATCGCACATGACAATGGTTCCGCCAGGTTGCATGGGCAGTCAGCTGGATCGGCCCGTGCAATACCCAGGTTCGTGACCGCGACCGCCCTGACACCGACCCGCCCCTGGCTGCGTGCACTGGTGTCCGCGATCGTCGTGATGAACCTGCTCGACGCGGTGTTCACCCTGATCTGGGTCACCTCGGGTCAGGCGGTCGAGGCCAACCCCCTGATGGCCGCGGCGCTGGACCGCAGCCCGCTCTGGTTCATGGTCAGCAAGCTGACCCTGGTGTCGTTCGGCGTCTTCATCCTGTGGCGCGCGCGCGCCCGGCGCATGGCGGTCGGCGCGCTGGCGCTCAGCCTGGTCGCCTACTGCGTCCTGATGTGGCACCACCTGAGCCAGGTGCCCGCGCTGGTGACCCTGGTCCGCGACGGCCTGCGCCACGCCGCCTGAGAGGTCGGACCGGCACGGGCCGCGAGGGCTGAATCCCTTGCAATCGCGCCGAGGCCTTGTATGTTCCGACCAACATACGGGGGAGCCCACCTGATGGCTGAGAGGCGTGCATGCGGCACGCGACCCCTACAACCTGACCCGGGTAATGCCGGCGTAGGGAGGCCAGAAGATGACGAGCGGGAACGGCAAGCTGCCAGTGGTCGGAAGCAACGGCGGCAACGGCAAGGCGAACGGCAACGGCGCCACCAAGCACGAGCCCCCGGTCGGCCGTCTGGCCCCCATCGACCAGGATCTGCCCGCCTCGAGCAAGGTCTACACCGAGGCCGGTGACCTGAAGGTCCCGCAGCGCGAGATCCGCCTGTCGAACGGCGAGCCCTCGCTGCGCGTGTACGACACCTCGGGGCCGCAGGGCCACGACGTGCGCACCGGGCTGCCGCGCCTGCGCGCGCCCTGGATCGCGGCGCGCAAGGCGCGTGGCGACCGGAACTTCTCGCAGATGCACTACGCCCGCCAGGGCGTCATCACCGAGGAGATGCGCTTCTGCGCCATCCGCGAGAACGTGGCGCCCGAGTTCGTGCGCGACGAGCTGGCCCGCGGCCGCGCCATCATCCCCGCCAACATCAACCACCAGGAGCTGGAGCCGATGATCATCGGCCGCAACTTCCTGGTGAAGATCAACGCCAACATCGGCAACTCGGCCATCCGCTCCTCCATCGAGGAGGAGGTCGAGAAGATGCAGTGGGCCACGCGCTGGGGCGCCGACACCGTGATGGACCTGTCGACCGGGCAGGACATCCACGAGACCCGCGAGTGGATCATCCGCAACTCGCCGGTGCCGATCGGCACCGTGCCGATCTACCAGTGCCTGGAGAAGGTCAAGGGTCGCGCCGAGGATCTGACCATCGACCTCTTCATCGACACCCTGATCGAGCAGGCCGAGCAGGGCGTGGACTACTTCACCATCCACGCCGGCGTGCGCCTGCCCTTCATCCCGCTGACCGCCAAGCGCGTCACCGGGATCGTCTCGCGCGGCGGCTCGATCATGGCCAAGTGGTGCCTGGCGCACCACAAGGAGAGCTTCCTCTACACCGAGTTCGAGCGCATCTGCGAGGTCATGAAGAAGTACGACGTGTCGTTCTCGCTGGGTGACGGGCTGCGCCCGGGCTCGGCTGCCGACGCCAACGACGCCGCCCAGTTCGCCGAGCTGGAGACCCTGGGCGAGCTGACCAAGATCGCGTGGAAGCACGACGTCCAGGTCATGATCGAGGGCCCCGGCCACGTGCCGATGCACAAGATCAAGGAGAACATGGACAAGCAGCTGGCGGTCTGCCACGAGGCGCCCTTCTACACGCTGGGGCCGCTGGTGACCGACATCGCGCCCGGCTACGACCACATCACCTCGGGCATCGGCGCCGCCATGATCGGCTGGTTCGGCACCGCCATGCTCTGCTACGTGACGCCCAAGGAGCACCTCGGGCTGCCCAACCGCGACGACGTCAAGACCGGCGTCATCACCTACAAGATCGCCGCCCACGCCGCCGACCTGGCCAAGGGCCACCCCGGCGCGCAGGAGCGCGACGACGCCCTGTCCAAGGCGCGCTTCGAGTTCCGCTGGGCCGACCAGTTCAACCTGTCACTCGACCCGACCACCTCGCGCGACTTCCACGACGAGACCCTGCCCGCCGACGCCGCCAAGCAGTCGCACTTCTGCAGCATGTGCGGCCCGGCCTTCTGCAGCATGAAGATCACGCAGGACGTGCGTGACTATGCGGCGGCCCAGGGCATCAAGGAAGACGAGGCGCTGGCCGCCGGCATGCGCGCCAAGGCCGCCGAGTTCCGCGCCGCCGGCGCCGCGATCTACCACCCGGTGCCCGATCTGACCCCGACCCCGGCCAGCGCCGGGGTGTCCGGGATGAACCACCCGAAGGAGGCGACCTGATGAGCGATGCGCCGCGCTACCAGTCGTTCGAGGAGTTCTGGCCCTTCTACGTCACCGAGCACCGCCACCCGCTGAACCGCGCGCTGCACTTCGTGGGCAGCACCACGGCGGCGGCGGTCGCGCTGACCGGCGTGGTGACGCTGAACCCGCTGCTGGTCGCGGCGGCTCCCGTGGTCGGCTATGGCGCGGCCTGGGTCGGCCACTTCTTCGTCGAGAAGAACAAGCCGGCCAGCTTCAAGTACCCGCTGTGGTCGTTCCGCGCCGACTGGGTCATGTGGTCGAAGATCATCCGCCGCCAGATGGCCGCCGAGCTGGAGCGCGCCGAGGAGATCATGGCGGCGCGTGAGGAGCGCGCCGCGCACCCCGGGCTGCACGCGGTGGCCTGATGATGGCCGAGGTCATCAAGGCCAAGCTCGAGGCCGCGGTGGCGCCGCTGTACATGGAGCTCGTCAACGAGAGCTCGATGCACAACGTGCCGCCGGGGTCGGAGCTGCACTGGAACCTGATCGTGGTCTCGGCCGCGTTCGAGGGCCAGGGCCGGGTCGACCGCCAGCGCCTGATCAACGCCGCGCTGGCCGAGGAGCTGCGCACCGGCAAGGTGCACGCGCTGACCATGAAGACGATGACGCCCGCCGAGTGGCGCGCCGCCGGCGGCGACGTCGACAACACGGCGCCGCCGTGCAAGGGCGGCTCGAAGGCGTGACATGACGGAGTCGGCCCAGGCCACCACTGATGGGGGGCTAGGGCCGCTGATCGGGGTCGCGCGCAAGCGCACCGGGCCGCTGCTGGTGGGCGGCGCGGTGCTCGCGGTCGCGCTGGCCTGCGTGCTGTGGTGGGCCGGCGGGCGGCGCGGCGCGCACCCGGGGTCGCGCGCGGCCTCGGTGATGTTGCTGGCGATGACCGGGATCCTGATCGGGATGCACATCATCGGCAGGTGCCAGGTGCACGAGCACGGGCTGGTCGGGGCCGGCGGCACCCGCGCCGGAGGCAGCGGCGGCGTGCTGCTGTTCGCCGACCTGCGCGCCATTCGCGAGGAGACCCGGGGCAAGACCCGGCAGTGGATCTTCGTCGATCGCCATGGTGCGATGCGCGCGCTGGATCAGGGCTGGCTGATGGACGACGCCGTGCGCAGGCGCATCGAGGCCGAGCGCGCACGGCTCGCCGCAGGAGGGCAGACATGAAGTACAGGACGCTGGGTGCCAGTGGAGCGCGGGTCTCGGAGCTGTGCCTGGGGGCGATGACCTTCGGCGAGGCCGACGAGAAGTCGATGATGCACAAGGTGTCGACCCCGGAGGCGGAGTCGCTGGCGCTGATGTCGCGCGCGCTGGAGGCCGGCGTCAACTTCTGGGACACCGCCAACGTGTACGGCCAGGACGGCCTCAGCGAGCGCGTCATCGGCAAGTGGTTCGCCGAGACCGACAAGCGTCACGACGTCGTGCTGGCGACCAAGTGCCGCTTCGGCATGGGCCCGGGGCCCAACGACCGCGGCGCCAGCCGGCTGCACATCAAGCGCGCGCTGGAGGACTCGCTGCGCCGCCTGGGCACCGACTACGTCGACCTGTACCAGATCCACATGCAGGACGCGCAGACGCCCGAGGACGAGGTCGTCGCGGCCATGGACGAGCTGACGCGCGAGGGCAAGATCCACTACTTCGGGGCGTCGAACTATGCGGCGTACCGGCTGGTCGAGAGCCTGTGGGCGTCGGAGCGGCGCGGGCTGTCGCGCTTCGTGACCCTGCAGGCGCAGTACAACCTCATCGAGCGCAGCCTGGAGTTCGAGCACATCCCGGCGCTGCGGCGCTTCGGCCTGGGCCTGTTGCCCTGGTCACCGCTGGCCAGCGGCTTCCTGTCGGGCAAGTACCGGCGTGGTGCGGCGGCGCCCGCGGACTCGCGCCTGGGCATCAAGTCGCAGCGCTTCGAGGGCGTCGACAAGGAGGCCAACTGGAAGATCCTCGACGTCTTGCTCGAGGTCGCCAAGGAGGTCGAGGCCAGCCCGGCGGCGGTCGCGCTCGCCTGGATCTTGAAGCAACCGACGGTGTCGAGCGTCATCATCGGCGTGCGCACGGCGGCCCAGCTGGACGACAACCTGCGCGCGGCCGAGTTCGCGCTGCCCGAGGGCGCGCTCGCCAAGCTGACCGCGGCCTCTGCGCCAACGCTGCATTATCCCTATGCATTTCTGAAGAACATCGACGGAAGGTGGTGACCATGCGCGCACTGCTCATGACCGGGATGGCGATGGCCCTGCTGGCCGGGGTCGCCCAGGCAGGCAAGACCCAGGCAGGCCCGCCCCTCGCCCCACCCGCGGTGCAGCAGGGCTGCGGCGCCGACGGCAAGCTGACCCCCGAGCTGGCCAAGCTCAAGCTGCCTGGCGCCAACAACCTGCAGCCCTGTCAGCCCGGATCGATCGTCTTCGTCGACACCCTGGTCAAGAAGAAGAAGGTCGTCGGCTTCGTCGCCATCGGCCCCGGCTACAAGGTCGGCCGCGTCTACGTCGCCGGCACCCCGGCCGACGACGCCGCCGCGCTGACCAAGCTGCTGCCCAAGAAGCCGACCGACGCCGACCTCGTCAATCTCCTCACCGCGGCCCTGCTGCTCTCGAAGAACCTGTCCTACGAGAACATCACCTGGGCGCCCGCCCCGAACCCGCAGATCAGCGCCCGCGCCCACGCCGGCGCCGCCAACTGCGGCGCCACCCAGAACCTCATCGTCGCCCTCACCAAGGGCGCCCTCACCCTCACCAGCACGCCCCTCCCCGGCTCCACTCCCTGCCGCTGACCTCTCCCCCCATCCGTCATTGCCTGTTGCCTGTTGCCTGTTGCCTGTCGCCTGTTGCCTGTCGCCTGTCGCCTGTTCTTTTTACTGCTCGTAGGCCCCCCGGTCGACCCCCGCCCCACTCGGCCGCGGCTTCTGCTCCAGATCATGCATCGGCGCACCATCCGCGCTGCCACTGTCGATCGCCGGGCTCCCCGCCATCAGGTGGTAGTCGCTGCTGTTCCCGCTGTCCGGCTTCACGAACTTCGGATCCACCGCCAGCGCCATGGTGTCGGGCGTTCGCCCCGCGGCGACGTCGGCGCGCGTGATCTCGGTGGCGCCGCCCTTCACCTGGCGGTCCTCCTTGGCGAAGTACACGTTGCCGGCGCCGGTCACCACCACGTCGTCGTCATAGGTGTTGCCGTCGGTGTTGCCGGCGAAGATGTTGTTGCGGAGGAGCAGCGTGGTGCGCTGGTTGCCGTTGTCCTGGTACACCGCGAGGCCGGCCAGGTGGTTGTCGGCCGAGGTGCAGTTGACCATCTGGTACATGGCGTTGGCGGCCTCCTGCAGCTCGAAGCCGTTGTTGTTGTGGAACGCCAGCGAGTTCTCCAGGCGCGTCATGCCGCCGCCCCAGATCTTGAAGCCGCCGCCCGAGTTGCCGTAGGCCAGCGAGTCCTTGACGATGATGTTCGAGCCCTTGATGTCGAAGCCGTCGGTCAGGTTGTTGCGGAACACGCTGCGGATGACCTGCCAGTTGGTGGTGTCCATCTCGGCGCCCAGGCCGTCGTTGGGGCCGCCGAAGGTGAACTCGGTGGCCGGCTTGCACGCGGCGCCGCTGCCCATGGTGTAGCCCGAGCACTCGACCATGGTGCCGACGATGGCGATGTTGGTGCACGGCCCCGGCGTGCAGTCGATGCCGATGACATTGTGGTGAATCCACGAGTCGCGCAGCAGCAGCTTGTCGACCCGGTTCCACCACATCTTGTTGGAGTTCACGACCTCGATGTTGATGAGCTGCACGTCCTTGGCGCCCAGGATGGTCAGCGCCTCGGCGGTGCGTGACGAGCTCTGCATCTGGAGGTTGGCGACGCGCACGAACGACGCGGTCGACAGGAGCTGCAGCTCGCCGACCAGCTTGGCGCTGCGGTCGGGGTTCAGGCCGACCAGGGAGATCCAGCCGTTGTTCGAGCCGGCCCTCGACATCTTGGGGTCCTCGCGGTAGGTGCCGGGCGCGAGGCAGCCGGCCTGGCCGGCCTGCAGCTTGGACAATGCGGCGGTCACGGTCTTCCACGCCGTATTGGGGCTGAGGCCGTCGGCGCCGTCATCGCCGGTGGTGGAGATGAAGCGCGTGTTCGGTCCGGGATCGCACAGGTGCGAGATGTCCGGATTCAGCTCCGGCGGATCGTTGCCGATCGGAATGCCGCTGTCGTTGGTGACGTCGTCGTCACCACTCGAGCCCGAGCCACCGCAGCCAGCCAGCGCGAGCGTGAACGCGAGTACCAGTCCCCCGTAAAACCGCATCCCTGGAGGCTACACGATGCTACGCTGCAGCGGAATGGGCAGCGTTTTCGGCACTGTGTTCCGGGTCACGACGTTCGGCGAGTCACACGGTCCCGCGGTCGGCGCCATCATCGACGGCTGTCCGCCGCGCATCGCGCTCGACGTCGCCGAGGTGCAGCGCGAGCTGGATCGACGCCGCCCCGGGCAGTCGCGCATCGTGACCCAGCGCCAGGAGGAGGATCGCGTCGAGATCCTGTCCGGCGTGCAGGACGGCGTCACCCTGGGCACATCGATCGCGCTGATGGTCCGCAACCAGGACCAGAAGAGCAGCGACTACGAGGAGATGCGGACCAAGTACCGGCCCTCGCACGCGGACTACACCTACCAGGCCAAGTATGGCGTGCGGGCCTGGCAGGGCGGCGGTCGCGCCAGCGCGCGCGAGACCATCGGCCGCGTCGCCGCCGGCGCGGTGGCCAAGAAGGTGCTGGCCGGGGTCGGCGCCGAGGTGCTGGCCTGGGTGCGCAGCGTCGGCGACCTCGAGGCCAGCGTGGACCCGGCCACCGTGACCACCGCAGCGGTCGAGGCCAACATCGTGCGCTGTCCCGACGCCGCCGCCGCCGAACGGATGATCGCGCTGATCGACGAGGTGCGCAAAGCCGGCGACTCGGTGGGAGGCGTCGTCGAGGTGGTCGCGCGCGGTGTGCCCGTCGGGCTCGGCGATCCGGTGTTCGACAAGCTGGAGGCCGACCTCGGCAAGGCGCTGCTGTCGCTGCCCGCGTGCAAGGGCCTCGAGGTCGGCAGCGGCTTCGCCGGCACGCGCATGCGCGGCAGCCAGCACAACGACCCCTTCTATAACGAGGCCGGCCGCATCCGCACCCGCACCAACCACAGCGGCGGCATCCAGGGCGGCATCTCCAACGGCGAGCCCATCCTGCTGCGCGCCGCCTTCAAGCCCACCGCGACCATCCTGCGCGACCAGGACACCGTCGACGAGTCCGGCGCCGCCGTGGTGCTGCACCCGCGCGGCCGCCACGATCCCTGCGTGCTGCCGCGCGCGGTCCCCATCGTCGAGGCCATGGTCGCCCTGGTCCTGTGCGACCACCTGCTGCGCCACCGCGCGCAGTGCGGCTGACCACCAGGCACTGGTAGGATGGCGGCATGACTGCCGACGGGGCTGCTGGAGCCCTCGCCGATCCGGCTCGACTGAAGCTCCTGGCCGCGACCCGGCTGCTCGACAGCGCGCCCGAGGAGGTCTTCGACCGGCTGACCCGGCTGACCGCGCGGCTGTTCGGGGTACCGGTGGCGATGCTGTCGTTCCTCGACGACAAGCGCCAGTTCTTCAAGAGCGTGATCGGCCTCGGCGAGCAGCTGACCGCCGCGCGCGGGGTGCCGCTGAAGTACTCCATCTGCCAGCACGTGGTGCAGGGCCACGCGGCCATGATGGTCGATGACGCGCGCCAGCACCCGCTGCTCAAGGACACCGCGGCGGTGACCAAGCTGGGCATGGTCGCCTATGTCGGGGTGCCGCTGCTGATCGGCGCCAGCGCGCAGCCGCTGGGGGTGCTGTGCGCCGCCGACCACAAGCCGCGCAGCTGGACCGCCGCGGATCAGGCCGCGCTGGAGGATCTGGCCGCCGGCGCGGTGTCGGAGATCGAGCTGCGCCTGGCCGCCGACGCCCTGCGCGACCAGACCGAGCTCATGCACGCGGTGCTCGACGACATGGCCGACGCCGTCATCGCGGTCGACACCACGGGCGCGCCCATCCTGCACAACCGCGCCGCGCTGGCCCTGTTCGGCGGCGACACCTCGCCCATCCCGCCCAGCCAGTGGAGCAAGCAACTGGGCCTGTTCCAGCCCGACGGCGTCACGCTGTTCGACCCCGACAAGCTGCCCCTGGTGCGCGCCATGCGCGGCACCAGCTCCGACGGCGTCGAGGCCTTCATCAGGTCGCCCGCGCACCCCGAGGGCGTCCCGACCAGCACCAGCGCGCGTCCGCTGCGGCGCGCCGACGGCAGCCTGCGCGGCGGCGTCAGCGTCATCCGCGACATGACCATGCAGCGCCGCGCCACCGAGGCCCTGACCCGCCACGCCCAGGACATGCGCGGCCAGGCCACCATCGACGAGCTGACCGGCCTCGGCAACCGGCGCGGCTTCGTCAATCTGGCCGGGCGGCAGCTGCAGGCGGCGCAGAGCTCGTCGCGCCCGGTGCTGCTGCTGCTGGCCGAGATCGCCGACCTGCCCCGGCTCGAGCAGCAGGGGCAGGACGCCGTCGACGCCGCCGTGGTCGAGCTGGCCTGGCTGCTCAACGAGGTCTTCCGCGACAGCGACGTGGTGGCCCGCCTGCGCGAGAACGAGTTCGCGGCGCTGACCCCGGGCCTCGACGACGCCGAGGTGCTGCTCGGGCGCGTCCGCCGCCGCCTGGCCGAGCGCAACGCCGCCGCCGCCGCCGACCGCGACCTGCCGCGCGCCCCGCTCCAGCTGACCCTGGCCGTGGTCGCCCACGGCCACGGCGAGTCCATCGAGGCCCTCCTCGTCCGCGCCGACGCCGAGCTGCACCTGCAGCGCGAACGCCAGGCGACCGCCAGCGCCGGCTGAGCGCCGGCGAGCGGTGGGGCGAGGCTGAGCAGGGGAGGTCGGGTCGAGGCGGGGTCAGAACGTCGCGGTCGGCATGCTGGCGCCGGTGGTGCCGCGCGGTGCCGTGGTGACGCCGTTGGAGCCGCCGGTGCCGCCAGTGCCGCCGGGGGCGATGGTGCTGGTGTTGCCCGACTGGCTGATGGTGGCCGCCTGCGACATGATGCCGATCGACGGGCCGCCGGTGCCGCCAGCGCCCGAGCCGCCGTTGCCGCCGCGGCCGCCGTCGGCGCCCGGGCCGCCGTCGCCGCCGTCGTCGGGGCCACCGCCGCCGCCCATGCCGAAGCCGCCGCGACCGCCGGCCTGACCATCACCACCGGGGCCGCCGTTGCCACCGCGCGAGGTGTTGAGCGTGTTGTTGGTCACCGTGGCGGTCGACCCGACGATGAAGATGGCGAACGACCCACCACCACCACCACCGCCGGTCGCGCGCGCGCCGCCGCAGCCACCACCACCGCCGCCGCCACCGCCGCCGCCGCGATCGTCGGAGCAGGTGCCGAAGTAGCCGCCACCACCACCGCCGCCACCGCCGCCACCGCCCGGGTTGCCGACCGTGCCGTCGCCGCCGTCGACCCCGACGTACAGGTTGGCGGTGACCAGGCCGAACACGCTGCCCACACCACCGTTGGAGCCGTCGCCGCCGTCGTCACCGCGGATGCCGGTGCTGCCCGGCGAGGCGTTGGTGAAGCACACCGGCGAGGTGGCGCCACCCTCGCCGAAGCCGCTGGCCGAGCCCTGCCCGTTGGCCGCGATCCAGCCCACGCCGGGGTTACCGTCATGGCCGGCGCCCTGGCCGTTGCCCGGCGGGCTGTAGTCATAGCCGCCCATGCCGCCGGCGCCGCCGTTGCGAGCGCAGGCCGAGCCGCCACCGCCGCCGCCGCCGCCACCGCCGCTGCCACCGCTGGTGCCCTGGCCACCCATGCTGCCGTTGGAGCCGACGCCCGCGCTGCCCGCCGGGGTGGCGCCGCTGGCGCCGACCGCGCCACGGCCCGCGAAGATGGTGTTGCCGCGGATGATGATCGGCCCGCTGGAGCCCAGCACGCGCACGCCATAGCTGCTGGCGCCCGACGCCGTGGCGTCGGCCGACCGGATCACGAACAGCTCGATCGCGGTCTGCATGGTCAGGGCCTGGAAGCGCACCGCGGTGGTGTCGGACGAGTCGATCTCGGCGTCGTAGGTCGCCGCGCGGGTCCAGCGCGCGGTCGGCGTCGCGCCCACGCGATAGCCGCCGTACAGGCTGACACCGTTGACCATGACCACGGTCTCGAAGTAGGTGCCCTCGGCGACCAGGACCTGCTTGCGCTGCGGGGTCGCCAGCTGGATGCCGCGCCCGATCGTCGCCACCGGGGCCGCCATGGTGCCGGCGTTGGTGTCGGCGCCACGCGGCGGCGGCGCCACGAAGATGCTGGTCGCGATGTCGCCGTCGATGCCGTCACAGTTGGCATCGAGGAAGGTGGCATCGGGCCGATCGGGCAGGTTGGCGGCGCTGATCTGGCACTCGCAGCCGGGCGCCGCGGCGTCGAGGTCGACGTAGCCCATGTCGCAGTTGATGCCGCAGGTCGACGGGTTGCCCATGTTGCAGGCCGCCGTCGCGTGCGCGGCCGGCATGCACACGCGGCCGCACATGCCGCAGTTCATGAGGTCGGTCGACATCGAGTAGTCGATGGCCGGGTTCTCACAGCGCTTCATGGCCTCGTTACAGACGTCCATGGTGCACACGTTGCTGTCGCCGCAGGTGCGCGCGGCCGACGACTGGCACACGTTGGCGATGCAGGTCTCGGTGCCGTTGCAGAAGATGCCGTCGTCACACTCGGCGTCCATCTCGCAGCGCGTGCCGGGCTGACAGCCCAGGATCGGCACGCACGAGAACATGCTGGGGCAGGCCGCGTTGTCGGGGATGTTCTTGCACTTGTCCGCGGTGGTGTCGCAGATGTCCATGGTGCAGGCGACGCCGTCACCGCAGGTCGGCACCGCGCTGGCCACGCAGCGGTGGTCCAGGCAGTCATAGCCGCCGTTGCAAAAGATGCCGTCGTCGACACAGTCCGAGGCCTGGTTGCAGCTCCCGCTGGCGTCGGCGCTGACGCTGGCATCGGCGCCAGCCCCGCCGCCATCGACCTCGCCGTCGCCGCTCGACGAGGCACAAGCGCTCCCCAGCAGCGCCACGCAACAAACAATTCCAAGTACCCGCATGGCTACCCCTTGTCGAGTCGAGGCTGAGTTCCGCATAATTCTAGCACGACTGGTCTACCGCCCGATGTCCGCCCTCCGAGTCATGACCTACAACGTGCGCTACTTCGGGCACGCCACCCGCGGCATCGGGAGCACCGGCCGCGCCATGAGCTCGATCGCGCGTGCCATCGCGGCCTTGGAACCGCTGCCCGACGTCATCTGCCTGCAGGAGCTGGAGACCGCCTCGGTGCGCGCCAACTGGGCGCACTGGCGCAAGTCCCCCGAGGACACCCAGCTGTCGCGCCTGATGGCCGCCCTGCACGGCGAGCTCGAGGCCGCGGGCAAGCGTGACCGCTTCACCGCCAACTACTTCCCCGCCCACACCTACAAGCTGACCAAGCGCACCAACTTCTACACCACCGGCCTGGCCGTGCTGACGCACAACGACCACGTCATCGTGCAGCACAACGCCGACCAGCCCCACGACATCACCCACCGCCGCAGCCAGAACGGCACCCTCAAGCAGACGCGGATCTGCGCCCACGTGCGCCTGGCCACCCGCGCCGGGCAGACCCTGGACGTCTTCAACGCCCACCTGTCCCTGCCCGCGGCCTGGACGCGCGAGTTCTGGACCGGCCGCGAACGCATGGGCTTTGGCCCCAACCAGCTCAGCGAGGCGGTCAACCTGCTGCGCACCGTGCGCGAGCAGGCCGCCGGCCCGGCCTTCCTGGTGGTCGGCGACTTCAACGCCCTGCCCGGCTCCCCGGTGCACCGCTTCCTGCGCGAGGAGGGCTTCCACGACGCCTTCCGCGCCATGGTCTGCCAGGGCGACGACGAGGCCGCCAAGCGCTGGCCCACCGCCGGCTTCCTCAACCTGCGCTTCCACCTCGACCACATCTTCAGCGGGCCCGGCCTGCGCTGGCTCGACTTCGAAGACTCGGCCCCGTTCGGCACCAAGGGCGCCCGCTTCCACGGCCTGTCCGACCACGTGCCGCTGATCGCGCGCTGCAGCCTGGGCCCGACGCGGTAGCGCGCGTCAGGCCGCCGTGCCGCCGCCGATCTTGGGCACCACCAGCATCAGCGACACCGGCGACTCGCGCAGCAGGCGCTCGTTCTCGTAGCCGAAGAACAGGCGGTTCCGGATGGCGCGGTTCTCGGTGCCCAGCACGATGAGATCGTACTTGCCGGTGGCGGCCTCGGCGGCGACCGCGCTGCGCACCGGGTCGTAGCTGCGGCTGAGCAACGTCGGGCGCAGGCGCGAGGCCTTGAACACCGGCGAGATCCGCGTCAGGCGCGCCTCCAGCGAGGCGGTCTCGTCGTCCTCCAGGCCGTCACTGGCGCTCGCGCTGATGGGCCCGGTCGCCGGCTCGCCCTCGGCGGTCATGCGCGGGATGGCGCCGGTGCTGTCACCGGCCAGCGACTGCGCCTCGTCGGCGTAGGCGACCGCGTGGGGGCGGCGCTCGCTCAGGAACAGCAGGGTGATCTCGGCCCCGGCGCGCTCGGCGTACAGCACCGCGAACTCGACCGCCGCGCGCGTGAACACGCTGCCGTCGACCGGCACCAGCAGCCGCTTGAACTCGCCGCTGGGCTGGCCCACTGGCTTGAGCACCGCCAGGTGGCAGGGCGCCTGCTCGACCAGCTCCTCCAGCATCAGGCCCGCCACGCCGCCCGCGAAGCGCGACGCTCCCAGCATGATCAGGTGATAGCCCTTGCTGGCCTCGGCCACGATGGCGGGCGCGATGTCGCGTGAGGCCACGGTCTGGAAGGTCGGCGCCGGCCCGGTCCCGGCCAGCTTGCGCAGCGCCGCGAAGTGCTCGTCGATGCCGCGCCCCGCCAGCTTGGGCCGGAAGCGCGCCACCATGCGCTCCCACCAGCTCGAGATCGAGTCGACATAGAGGACGCCCACGGGCGAGTCCGAGCCCTTGCCCAGCGTGTAGGCCATCTGCGCCGCCAGCACCGCGAAGGGCCCGCCCGCGGTCGGGATCAGCGTGCGCAGCTTCTTGGCGTCGAAGAACTCGCGCGCCTGCTCCTCGGCGATGCGCTCGCGCTCGTCTTCCGTCAGCGAGACCCGGGACATGGTGAAGCGCAGCGCCAGCGGCGCCATGAACGAGGTCGCGATGGCGACCACGACGATGATCGAGAACATGCTCTGGTTGAGGATGCCCAGCGACAGGCCAATGCTGGCGACCACCAGCTCCATGGCGCCGCGCGCGTTCATGGCCACCGCGATCGAGGTCGACTCCCACCAGCCCAGGCCGCCCCAGCGCGCCCCCGCGGTCGCCCCGACCAGCTTGCTGATGGTGGCCACGCCGAGGACGATGAGCACCCAGCCGCCGCCGCCCAGCGCGAGCAGGTTCACCTTGAGGCCGACCACGCCGAAGAAGACCGGCGCCAGGACGTTCATGGTCACCGACTCCAGCTTGTGCACCGTGTCGTGGCGCAGCCGGGGCACCTGGCGCATGACCACGCCGACGATGAAGGCGCCGAACACCGCGTGCACGCCGATGCGCTCGGTCGCCGCGGCGCCCAGCAGCGTCACCACGACCATCAGCACCAGGTCGGCGTCCTTGCTCTTGAAGTGATCGATGGCGACCTTGAACAGCCCGCGCAGCACCGGGTACAGCACAACGGCCGCGCCCACCACGAAGCCCACCGTCCAGCCCAGGGTCACCGCCAGCTTGCCGATGTCGGCGCTCCCGGTGCTGGCGACACCGGCGATGACCGACAGGATCAGCCAGCCGGTGGTGTCGTCGACCACGCCCGCCGACAGGATGACCAGTCCGATGTTGCGCCTGGTCAGATCGAGGTCCATCAGGATCTTGGCGATCACCGGCATGGCCGAGATCGACATCGCGGTGGCCACGAAGAACGCGAACAGGGTGCGGTGATCGGCCTGGTGCACGAAGCGATCGGGCATCAGGAAGCCCAGGCCCAGGCCCATCACGAACGGCAGCACCATGCCGAAGGCCGAGGCCAGCAAGGCCGGCCGGCCCAGGTTGCGCAGCAGCCGGACGTCGGTCTCGAGACCGGTCAGCATCAACAGCAGCACCATGCCCAGGGTGCTGACGACCTCGAGATAGTGGAACGACGCCGGCGGGAACAGCGTCGCATAGGCGTCGGGCGCGAAGTGGCCGAACAGCGTCGGCCCCAGCAGGATCCCCGCGGCCAGCTCGCCGACCACCGAGGGCAGCGAGATCCGCTTGGCCAGCTCGCCACCCAGGCGCGCCACCACCATCAGCAGCGCCAGCTGCAGCAGCAGGACGTAGACGCTGTGCCCGCCGAGCGAGGTCAGCTTGGGCACCGCTGTGGCCAGCGCCAGCACGGGCCGACTATAGCCCGCACCCGCGCTGGCGATCCGGAAACCGGACCGGATGGCCGCGGGTCTCGAAGCCTGCCCGCGGCGGTCCTCAACGGAGGGCTAGTCGCCGCCCGCGCGCTCCTTGCGATAGACCGCGGTGCCCTTGATGTAGTCGCGGTTCATCAGGGCGATGTTCTCCAGGGTGATCTCCTTGGGGCACACCGCCTCGCACTCGCCGACGTTGGTGCAGCCGCCGAAGCCCTCGGCGTCCATCTGGTTGACCATCTTCAGCGCGCGCATGTCGCGCTCGGGCTGGCCCTGCGGCAGGCGCGCCAGGTGCGCGATCTTGGCCGAGGTGAACAGCATGGCCGAGCCGTTGGGGCACGCCGCCACGCAGGCGCCGCAGCCGATGCACTGCGCGGCGTCCATGGCCAGGTCGGAGTCCATCTTGGGCACCGGGATGGCGTTGCCGTCCGGCGGGCTGCCCGCGGGCACCGAGATGAAGCCGCCCGCGGCGATGATGCGATCGAACGCGCCGCGGTTGACGACCAGATCCTTGACCACCGGGAAGGCCGAGGCGCGCCAGGGCTCGATCCAGATCTCGTCGCCGTCCTTGAAGCTGCGCATGTGCAGCTGGCACGCCGTGGTCGCCTTGCGCGGCCCGTGCGCCATGCCGTTGATCATCATGCCGCACATGCCGCAGATGCCCTCGCGGCAGTCGTGATCGAAGGCGATGGGATCCTCGCCCTTGGTGATCAGGCGCTCGTTGACGACGTCGAGCATCTCCAGGAAGGACATGTCGGGGCTGATGTCGGGCGCGTCATAGTCGACGATCTTCCCGGCGTCGGCCGCGTTCTTCTGCCGCCACACATGCAGCTTGATGTTCACTTGTAGCTCCGTTGCGTGAGGTGCACGGCGTCGAACTTCAGCGGCTCCTTGTTGAGCACCGGCGTCTTGCCCTCGCCGGCGTACTCCCAGGCCGCCACGTAGCAGAAGTCATCGTCGTTGCGCAGCGCCTCGCCCTCGGGGGTCTGGTACTCCTCGCGGAAGTGGCCGCCGCAGGACTCCTCGCGGTGCAGCGCGTCGCGACACATGAGCTCGCCGAACTCCAGGAAGTCGGCCACGCGGCCGGCCTTCTCCAGCGACTGGTTGAGCTCGTCGCCGCCGCCCAGCACCTTGACGTTCTGCCAGAACTCCTCGCGAATCGCGGGGATCTTCTCGATGGCCTCGGTCAGGCCCGCCTTGTTGCGCGCCATGCCGCACTTCTCCCACAGGAGCTTGCCGAGCTCGCGGTGGAACGAATCGACGGTGCGCTTGCCGCCGATGCCGAGCAGCTTCTTGGTCTGGCCCGCGATGTCGGCCTCGACCTTCTTGCACTCGGGGTGATCGGGCGTGACCTTGTCGAGCTTGGTGCGCGCCAGATAGTCGCCGATGGTGTAGGGCAGGATGAAGTAGCCGTCGGCCAGCCCCTGCATCAGCGCGCTGGCGCCCAGGCGGTTGGCGCCGTGATCGGAGAAGTTGGCCTCGCCGATGACGTGCAGCCCGGGCAGCGTGGACATCAGGTTGTAGTCCACCCAGGTGCCACCCATGGTGTAGTGGATGGCCGGGAAGATGCGCATCGGGACCTTGTACGGGTTCTCGTCGGTGATGCGCTCGTACATGTCGAACAGGTTGCCGTAGCGCTCGCGCACGCCGCCTTCGGTCAGGCGCTTGATGGCGTCGGCGAAGTCGAGGTAGACGCCGAGGCCGGTCTCGCCGACGCCGCGGCCCTCGTCGCAGACCTGCTTGGCGTTGCGCGAGGCCACGTCACGCGGCACCAGGTTGCCGAAGCTGGGGTACTTGCGCTCGAGGTAGTAGTCGCGCTCGGCCTCGGGGATCTGATCGGGGCGGCGGGTGTCGCCCTTCTTGAGGGGCACCCAGATGCGCCCGTCGTTGCGCAGCGACTCCGACATCAGGGTCAGCTTGGACTGGTGATCGCCGCTGACCGGGATGCAGGTCGGGTGGATCTGCGTGTAGCAGGGGTTGGCCAGCGCGGCGCCCTTCTTGTAGGCGCGCCAGATCGAGGTGACGTTGCAGCCCTTGGCGTTGGTCGACAGGTAGAACACGTTGCCGTAGCCGCCGGTGCCCAGCACCACGGCGTCGGCCACGTGCGACGACACCTTGCCGGTGACCATGTCGCGGGTGACGATGCCGCGCGCGCGGCCATCGATCACGATGAGGTCGAGCATCTCGTGGCGCGGGTACATCTTGACCTTGCCGAGGCCGATCTGCCGCTCCAGCGCCTGGTAGGCGCCGAGCAGCAGCTGCTGACCGGTCTGGCCGCGGGCGTAGAACGTGCGCGACACCTGGGCGCCGCCGAACGAGCGGTTGGCCAGGGTGCCGCCGTACTCGCGCGCGAACGGCACGCCCATCGCGACCGCCTGGTCGATGATGTTGACGCTGATCTGCGCCAGGCGGTGCACGTTGGCCTCGCGGGCGCGGTAGTCGCCGCCCTTGACGGTGTCGTAGAACAGGCGGTGGATGCTGTCGCCGTCGTTCTGGTAGTTCTTGGCGGCGTTGATGCCGCCCTGCGCGGCGATCGAGTGCGCGCGGCGCGGGCTGTCCTGGTAGCAGAAGCAGCTGACGTTGTAGCCCAGCTCCGCCAGGGTCGCCGAGGCGGCGCCGCCGGCCAGGCCGGAGCCGACCACGATGATGCTGTACTTGCGCTTGTTGGCCGGGTTGACCAGCTTCATGTCGAAGCGGTGCTTGTCCCAGGCGCCGGCGACCGGGCCATCGGGGATCTTCGAATCCAGCTTGATGGCCATCAGCGCACCCCCACCACGACGGGAGGCACATCCGTCGTCGGCACGTGAAGCTTGATGACGCCGGCCTGGACCGCGATCGGCATCGAGATGTTGGCAGCGACCAGCACCAGCGTCAGCGCGTAGGCCACCAGCTTGAAGACCGGCGCGGTGCGCGCGGTGCGCAGCCCCAGCGACTGCGACGCGCTGTAGACGCCGTGGATGAGGTGCAGCCCGAGCGCCAGCATGCACACCACGTAGGCCGCCGCGGTCCACGCCACCTTGAAGCCGGTGACGAAGTTCCAGTAGGCGTCCTGCTTGATGAAGTGCGGGTGCGCCTGCCCGGTGGTGAAGTGCAGCAGGTGATAGACGATGAACAGGGCCAGCAAGGGGCCCGACAGCATCATCGTGCGCGAGGCGTAGCTGGCGCTGCGCCAGCGCCGGAAGCTGTAGGCCTTGGGCCGCGCGCTGCCCGCCAGCGCGCTGAGCTGCACCGCGGTGATGATGTGCAGCATCACCGAGATGAAGAGGATGGCCCGGGTGCCCCACAGCAGGCTCGGGATGCTCTTCAGGAAGTGTGCGTAGGCATTGAACTTTGCAGGTCCCAGGTAGATCTGCAGGTTGCCCAGCATGTGAACGATGGTGAAGCCGAAGAGGATGATGCCGGTCACGGCCATCACCACCTTCTTGCCCACCGTCGATTGCAGGAAACGCGGCGCAGCGATTGCTGTCATGGCGCCGCCGTAATACAGGGAACTCGCGATGTTCGCAAGCGATCTGGTGTCACCGCGATGGGATGCCGGGGGGCCTCACATGGCGCCGCCGTCGGACACCGGATGCGCGGGCGAGGTGCCGGTGCGGGTCACCTTGACGGTCTCGCCGCGGACCAGCGCGGCGACGTCGGCCTCGACGATGACGTCGTTGGCGGTGCCGCTCATGGACCAGACGCGATCGCCGTTGCGGCCGAACAGCATGGTGGTGGGCACCGACTGCGGGCGGCCGTAGACACGCAGCAGGTCGTCGTTGGCGCGCACGATGGGGAATGTGAGGTTGTAGTGCGCGGCGAAGCGCTTCAGCGTGGCGTCATCGGCGGTGTCGAGCGAGATGCCGATCATCTCGAAGCCGTCGGCGTGGTGGCGCTTGTAGACGCCCGACAGGCCGCCGGCCTCGGTGGTGCAGGGCTCGCACCAGCTGGCCCAGAAGCTGATGAGGACGATCTTGCCGCGCAGCTCCTGGCGCAGCAGGGCGCGGCCGTCGAGGGTGGCGTAGTCGATGTCGGGCAGGCAGGCGGCGCCGTCACACAGGGTGTCATGGGCGCGCTCGGGCAGCTGCACCGTGCTGGCCGGCGCGGCGGCACCGGTGCCGGCGGCATCGGGTTTCGGTGCGCCCGGCCCGATGGGCGGATGCTCGTCGGGTGCGTTCTTCTTGCAGCCGGCGACCAGGCTCACGCCAAGCAGCGCCAACGTCGCGAAAAGCAGCTTCATTCCTGCACTGAACGTGCGCGGCGCCCGGACCATTCCGGCATGCTAGTGCACCGATCGCGAAATCACATCAATGATCCAACGCGCCTCGCCAACGATCGCTGCGTTGGGACTCCTCGAATTACGCCCAGTAGTCCTTCGTCGTCCCGCCTTGCCCTCGCCGCCGATC
>JBGASF010000055.1:0-45127 GCA_044229835.1 Polyangia bacterium
GGGCGGGGGCGGGGGCGGGGGCGCCGCTGGGCGTGTGTGTGGAGGCGCTGGCGAGGGCGAGGGCGCCGGTGGAGAGGGATGCGGGGCTGTCGGATACCCAGGCGCGGGCGCTGATCGCGATGCTGGCGCCGCATGATCGGGCCAAGCTGGAGGACGTGGTGCAGGCCGAGGCCAATGGGCAGCTGGCGACGCATGCGGATGTCGAGCGGCGCACGGTGGCGGCGGTGCTGGAGGCGGCGTTTGCGAGCGCCGAGGTGACCGCGGTGCAGGCCGACGACGTGAGGCGGAAGGTGTGTGCGCTGCGGGGCGCGAGCGCGAAGGCGGCGCGGCAGCTGGCGCGCGGTGAGCTGGTGGCGGCCGACTATGTCGCGCTGGTCAGCGCGGCGCGGGCCGAGGCCGAGGCGGCGCTGGGCAAGGCGCTGGGGGGACCGCGCTTCGACAAGCTGCGCGCGGCGGGGGCGCTGGATGGCCCGGCGTGTGAGTAGCCGACGGAACCGGAGCAATCCAGCTCCTCGAAGTTGCGCTTCGAGGGGCTAGATCGGGGCGTCGCCGCGCTGCTCGACCACGTGGCAGGCCACCATGTGGCCGGGGCCGCTCTTGCCGATCTGCAGCAGGGCGGGGATCTTGGTCTTGCACTCGGGCGGCTTGTCCTTGACCGGGCAGCGCGGGTGGAAGGCGCAGCCTGACGGCGGGTTGATCGGTGACGGCACGTCACCCTCGAGGATCACGCGCTTGGTCTTGCGCGTCGGGTCGGGCACCGGGACGGCCGACAAGAGCGCCTTGCTGTAGGGGTGCATCGGCATCGCGTACATGTCGCCGGCGGTCGCGATCTCGACGATCTTGCCGAGGTACATCACGGCGACGCGGTCGCTGATGAACTCGACGATCTTGAGATCGTGCGAGATGAACAGGTAGGTGAGCTTGCGCTCCTGCTGCAGGTCGCCGAGCAGGTTGACGATCTGGGCCTGGATCGACACGTCCAGCGCGCTGATGGGCTCGTCGGCGACGATGAAGCGCGGGCTGACCGCCAGGGCGCGCGCGATGCCGATGCGCTGGCGCTGGCCGCCCGAGAACTCGTGCGGGTAGCGGTGCGCGGCGTCGGGGCGCAGGCCGACCTTGGCCAGCAGCGCGGCGACCTGGTCGTCGCTGTCCTTGCGCGAGCCGGCCAGGCCGTGGATGGCCAGCGGCTCGGCGATGGTGGCGCCGACGGTCATGCGCGGGTTCAGCGACGCATAGGGATCCTGGAAGATCATCTGCATCTGCTTGCGGAACTTGCGCAGCGGCTCGGTGCCGAGGTCGGACACCTGGGTGTCGCCGAAGCGGACCCGGCCCGCGGTGGGCTCGAGCAGGCGCAGGATGGCGCGCCCCAGCGTCGACTTGCCGCAGCCGGACTCGCCGACCAGGCCCAGGGTCTCGCCCTCGCGGATCTCCAGGCTGACGTCGTCGACCGCGCGCACCACCCGCTTGGGCGCGAACAGGCCGCCCTTCACGGGGAAATGCATCTTCAGGTTGTCAACCTGCAGCAGCGGGCCGCCGATCGCGGGCAGCTTGACGTCGGTCGCCGCGGCGCTCACGCCGACACCTCCGACCCGGATGCCGCGGCATCCGCCGACACCGGGTGGAAGCAGCGGTGGCGGTGCTCACCTTCGACCAGCTCGGGCTCCTTGGCCTTGCAGTCGTCCTCGACGTAGGTGCAGCGACCCTGGAACTTGCAGCCCGCGGGCAGCTCGAGCAGCGAGGGCACCATGCCGGGGATCTCCTGCAGCCGCTTGCGCACGCGCGGGCCGCTCGCAGCCTCGGCCTCGGCGTCGGTGCGCGCGGCGCGGGCCGCGATGGCGGTGAAGCTGGGCACGCTGCGCAGCAGGCCCTGGGTGTAGCGATGCCGCGGCTTGCCGAACAGGTCGGTCGCCTTGGCCTGCTCGACCACGCGGCCGGCGTACATCACGATGACGTCGTCGCAGGTCTCGGCCACCACGCCGAGGTCATGGGTGATGAGCAGGATCGACATCCCGAGCTCGCGCTGCAGCTTGGCCAGGAGCTCCAGGATCTGGGCCTGGATGGTGACGTCGAGCGCGGTGGTCGGCTCGTCCGCGATGAGCAGGTCGGGCTTGCACGCCAGCGCCATCGCGATCATCACGCGCTGCCGCATGCCGCCCGACATCTGGTGCGGATAGGCGTGGATGCGCTCCTCGGGCGACGGGATGCCGACCAGCTGGAACATCTCGACCGCCTTGGTGCGCGCGGCCGCCTTGCCCAGCCCCTGGTGCAGCCGGATGGCCTCGACGACCTGATCACCCGTGGTGTAGACCGGGTTCAGCGAGGTCATCGGCTCCTGGAAGATCATCGAGATCTTGTTGCCCCGGATGTGCCGCATCTCGGCCTCGGGCAGCGTCAGCAGATCCTTGCCGTCATAGAGGATCTTGCCGGCCGCGATGCGCCCGGGCGGGGTCTGGATGAGGCGCATCACCGACAGCGCGGTGACCGACTTGCCGCAGCCGGATTCGCCGACGACGCCCAGCGTCTTGCCACGCGGGATGTCGAACGACACGCCGTCGACCGCACGCACGGTGCCGCCCTCGGTGCGGAACTCCGTCACCAGCCCCTGGATCGACAGCAGCGGCTTGTCAGCCATTGCGCGCGGTTATAGCAACGGCGCCTGGCAATGTCACGGCGCGAGCGAAGCCTATTCGCAGGTGACCAGCTCGGCGGGCAGCTCGCTCTCGAGGTGCCAGGCGGCGTCGGGGATGGCGGGGTCGGGGTTGGGGGTCTGGCTGGACCACTTGATGATGACGTCGGCCTTGCGCGCCGGCTGGGCGAACTTGGTCACCGCCGGGATGCGCACGCCGCCCACGACGCGGAACTCGTGGTGCGACAGCTTCCACAAGACCTTGCCGGCGGCGTCGCGCTCCTCGGCCGACAGCACGTCGTAGCTGGGCTGCTTGCCGCGGCCGTCGAGGCGCACGATCTCGCTGCCGCCCCCGGGCAGCGCCAGGGTGATGACCTCGGCGCCGGCCGATTTGTCCCAGGCCAGCGTGCCGGTGGCGCCCACGGGCAGCGGGGCGCTGCCGGTCAGGATGTCGATGATGGCGGGCGGCGAGGCCGCGATCTGCGCCAGCCGGGCCAGGTTGCACGGCGTCGCGGCGCCGACCAGGAAGCGGTTGTTGGCCACGTCGAGCAGCTGGAAGTCGCGCCCGTCGGTGGCCAGCTTGGAGGCCACGCCGCCGGCGGGATCCACGGCGCGGAAGTGCAGCGACCCCGGCCGCGCCATCAGGAAGTCGACCGAGCCCTTGATGCGCTGCTTGCCGTCCCAGTGATCGACGGTGGCCTTGCCGCGCAGCGCGCTCAGCGCCTGCTGGCGTGCGCCGACCTTGCCCAGCAGCAGCTTGACCGCGGGCGGCTGCCCCTGCCGGGTGTAGGTCGACCCCGGGCAGCCGCACAGCAGCAGCGCCGCCGCCGCAGCCGTCGCCGCGGCAGCTACCCCAGGGTGCCGCACCCGACCATCGCCAGCGTGTCCTCGTTGTTGCCTTCGTAGCATTCGAGCTCCCGTCCGATCCCCGCGGCCTGGCCGTCGTCGTCCACCCGGATCACGATGTCTGACCGATCGATCCCGGGAGGATTCATGTAGAGGCAGCTGACGTTCTCACATTGCCCGGGCGCCAGGGTCTGCGTGGTGAAAGCGTCACAGCCCAGCACAGGCGTGGCCCCGGTGCGATAGAACACAATCCGTGTACCTGGACGCGCGTTGACCCCGCCACGGTTGCACACGTCCGCGCTCATGCGCGCGCCCATGTTGTCCACACACATGAACATGGCACGCGCGACGGTGAGATCCGGTGCACCCGGCGCGGTCGGTGTCCCGGTGCCGGGCACGTTCTGGCGGAAGTTGTTGAGCCCGGTCACACGGAAGTTCTGCATCCAGCTCGAGGTGCGCGGGATGCGGCCCTGATCGTCCACGTTGGTGATCGAGTAGGCATGCTGGTTCCAGACCTGGCGCGCGGTGACCCAGCGGTCGAGCCGGTCGCGCAGCACGCGCACGCCGCGATCGAACTGCCCCGCGGGAGCGTGGGTGGCGCGGCACACCATGCCGGCGGGGGCCGGGCCGGCGGCGGGGTCGGCACAGGTGTAGCCGGTGCCACACTGCGACGGCGCGGTGCAGCGGCAGCGCGCGATCTCGTTGGCGTTGGTGGCGTTGTCGCGGCGGCAGTGCGCGCCGGTCGGGCAGTCGGCGCTGCTGGTGCAGCGCAGGCCGTCGAAGATGGGGTCGACCGCGGGGCAGAACGACGGGCCGGGGGACTGGCCCGGGCAGGCGTCGTTGCCGGGGACGACGATCTCGGCGTGGCCGTCGGCGTCGGTGTCGGCGATGACCGGGTTCTCGTACCAGGTGCACGAGGTGTGGCTGGCCGAGAAGATGACGTCGCCGCTGCGGCCATCGTGCACGCGGGTGAAGCACTCGTCGGCGTAGACCACCTCGGCGCGACCATCGCCCTCGAAGTCGAACACCGCGACGCCGGTGACGCTGGAGGTGAAGTCCTGCGCGGTGCGCGTCCACAGGATGCCGTCGGTGCGCCGGGTCGGGCAGGTCGTCGCGGTGGCGGCGCCGCCGGGCAGGCAGTCGAGATCGTAGACCACCAGCGAGTTGGAGCCGGCGACCGCGAACTCGGGGCGGCCGTCGCCGTCGAAATCGGCGATGGTGGGCGGGCCGCCGAAGTTCTCCTTGCCGAGCGGCGCCGGGCCCAGCGCGATGGGCCCGAACACGACGCGGCCGGCGCTGGTCATCACGCGCACGCGGCGGTTCGACACCACCACGATCTCGGGGATGCCGTCGCGGGTCAGCGGCACGTCGCCCGCGGCGGTGGCGCCGTAGGTGCCGAAGTCGGCCACCGCGGTCTGGCCGGCGCCGCCCAGCGACATCGCGGTCTGCACCCAGTCGCCGGCGGCGGTCGACCACTCCAGGATGCGGGTGCCGTCGGTCAGCTCGGGGGCGCCGTCGCCGTCGAGGTCGGCGATGACCGGGATGTAGCCGATGCCGTCATAGTCGGCGGTCAGGTCGAGATCGTTGTCGGCGAAGCCGTCGTCGGGGACGATGGGGAAGCTCTGCGAGCGCAGCACACCCGCGGCCGAGTAGACCAGGCCGCCCTGGATGACCTCGGGGGCGCCGTCGTCGTCGAGGTCGTGGATCGACGGGCCCGACCAGTAGCACTGGTTGGCGGCGGCGGCGACCGGGGTTTCCCACAGCTGGTGCCAGGTCGCTGGCGTGCCGCTGAAGCCCCAGGCCAGCATGCCGCCGCCGACCCGGTGGGCCACGATGTCGGGGCGCCCGTCGCGATCGAGATCGCCGAGCGCGACCGGTGACGACGCGATGACGTGGGCGGGCAGGGTGGCCTGCACCGCGCAGGTCGAGCCGTCGACGATGCGGATGACGCCGAAGTGGGTGGCGTCGCCGACACACGAGAACAGGTTGCCGTCGTCGCCGTCGGTGTAGGTCACGAAGACGATCGAGGGCTGCTTGGTGGCGGGATTGGCGTCGAGATCGAAGTCGACCACCATCGGGGTCGACAGCACGTTGCGGTGGCCGGGGAAGGCGTCGCCGGCGCCCGGGGTGACCCAGGCGCACTGGGTCTCGGTGACGAAGACGCCGGGCTCGGGGCTGCCCACGCAGGCGGGATCGAACGGGAAGCTCTGGTCGTAGGGGATGCACATGCCGGTCTGGCTGTCGCAGCGGGTGTCGCCGCGGCAGTCGTTGGAGGTGCGGCAGGTGCGGTCATAGGGCACGCAGAGATCGTTGCGGCAGACCTCGGTGGCGCGACAGTTCAGGTTGGACTGGCACGAGCGCGGGCCAGCGTCACCGTCACCGCCGTCACCGGTGCCGCCGGCGTCGGTCAGGGCGGCGTCGACGCGGTCGCCGATGCCGTCTTCGTCACTGCAGGAACAGCCGGGGTGTGCGGCGCTGGCGATGAGCAAGGTAAGCAGGAGCAGGCGCTTCATTATGAGGTCGAGGCTATCACCCCTGGCGTTTGCACAACGCAAGCTGGAAGACGCACGGGGCGGACCGGACAGACAGGCGACAGGCAACAGGCAACCGGCGACAGGCGACGGGGAATGACGGACGTCAATGTGCGGGAGAGGGCACCGCGGCGGCGGAGGGGGCCGGGCCCAGGCGGCGTTCGATCTGTTCTTGCAGGTCGATGGTGGGGCTGGCGCCGAGGGCCTGGAGCAGCAGGCGCTCGCTCTCGATGGGCTCGTTGCTGGCGCGGGCGCCGGCGTAGAGCACGCGGGGATCGCGCGGGCCGAGCAGCCGGGCGCGCGCCAGCAGGGCGGCGGCGTCGTCGGCGCGGCCGTCCTCGAGGGCGATCTCGACCAGGAAGACCAGGGCGCCGAGGTGGTTGGGGTCGCCGGCGTGGGCGCGCTCGGCGTGCTGGATGGCGGCGGCGCGGTCGCCGCGACGCAGCGACAGCTGGGCCCAGGCCACCAGCAGGTCGGCGCTGCCCGGGCGGCGGGGGTCGCGACCGGCCAGCGCGCGGTCGAGGGTGGCGAAGCTGGCGGCGACGTCGCCGGCGGCGGCCTGGGCCCCGGCCAGCGCGATGGTGAGATCGAGATCGTGCGGCAGCGCCGCGGCGAGCACGGTCAGGCGGCCGACCCCGGCGGCGGCGCGGCCCGCGCGTGCGGCGGCGGTGCCATACAGGATGGTGGCGTCACGCCGGGTGGCCGGATCGGGTGACAGCGCCAGGGCGGCCTCGAGGTCGTCGGCGGCGCTGCGCGGGCGCTTGATGACGAGCAGGCGCGCGCGCGCGATGCGCGGCACCGGGTCGCGCGGCACCGCGGCGATCAGCGCGCCGAGCCGGTCGAGGCCGGCGCGCAGCTGGCCGCTGGCGGCCATCTCCTCGGCCACGCGCACGCGCAGCCAGACGTCCCACGGCGCGGAGGCCACCGCGGCCTCGAACTCGTGCCAGGCGCGCTCGTGTGCGCCGCGGGCGGCGTGTAGCTCGGCGCGCGCGGCATACTCCAGCGCGCGCGGCGGCGGGCCGTCATCGCGCGTCGTGAGGCTCGAGCGCGGCGCGCAGCCGGTGAGCGCAAGTGTGCCAGCCACGACGACGGCGACGGCGCGTGCGGCCTGCCACATGCTGCCAGCGTAGCATGTGGCGCGGCTCCTGCCGGGCCAGTAGGGTCACGCGATGGCCTTCGACATCTCCAGCGCCGACGGCACCGTGACGGTGGCCATCGCGGCCCGCGACGCGCACCTCCTGTTCGAGCTGCCCGCCCAGCTGGGGGTCGTGGCGCCCCGGCTGGCCCAGCTGGGAGAGCACTTCTACGAGTCCCTCCGCGTCGCGCCCGAGCTGGTCCCGGCGCTGGCGGCCGAGGTCGCGGCGATGCGCAAGGCCTACCTCGAGCAGCGCGGCGAGGTCGTCGCGCGCAGCCGGAAGGTGCATGCCCGCGACCCCGCCGTGCGTGCGCGCATGATCGAGGGGCTGCTGGCGGACGACCCCACCATGGTCAAGCTGCTCGAGCTCGACGCGCTGTGCCAGCGTGCCGTCGCGCTGGGCGAGGAGATCCTGTGCGAGGGCGACTGACGGCGGCGGCACCGCGAGGCCTGGCGTGCCATCGCGGTCGGCGTCCGTGCACGCGCCACCCGTCAGTGGCGTAAGCTGGGCCATGGTCGCGCCCGAACGGCTCCGCTTGCAGGTGTTTCGGCGCAGTTGGCTGGATCGGCTGCGGGTGGGGTGGTCCAGCATGGTCCATACCGAGATCGCCGAGGGTGTCCTCGGGCTGGTGGTCGAGGACAGCGGCGGGGGCGAGCGCACGCTGCGTCGCGCCGAGCTGGCGCACCTGGGCGACGACACGCGGCTGCTGCAGCTCGCGCGCATGAACTCCAGCGCGGCCGAGGCCGCGGGCGTCAAGCTGCAGCAGGTCGGCCCCGCCGTCGTGTCGGCCAGCAACGACTTCTACCTGGCGGGGCCGATGCTCGATCTGGTCGAGGCGTCGGGCCCCGCGGGGGCGCTGGCGGCCATCGTGACCTGGCACCACTGGGTGGTGCTGCCGCTGGAGCCGCCGCGCACCACGCGCGCCGATCTGGCGGCGCTGCAGCAGGTGGTCGCGCTGGTGGCCGAGGGCGCGCTGAGCACCACGGCGACCGGCGCCGACCGCATCGGCAGCGAGGTGTTCTGGTTCCAGGGCAAGCGCCCGGGCTGGCGCGTCGACCTGGGCGCACCGCCGCCGGCGCTGGCGACCTTGATCCCACGCTGAGGCGGTCGCCGGGTCAGTCGGGACGGGGCTGGTCGGCGAGGGCGGTGGCTGCTGCCAGCGGGGGCTGGCGGCTGCGCCGCTGGCAGGTCTCGAGCTTGTCACTGCCCACCGAGGCGCTGACCCCGTACAGCGCGGCGGGGAGCGCCAGCAGCACGCCGCCCCCGAGCAGCAGCCCGGGCAGGAAGCTGCCCTCGCAGGGGCCGCCACCGCCGTCGCGACAGTCCTCGCGCTCCTCGGCGTCCTGGGCCGATGTCACCGCGCCGGCGCCGATCATGACCGCCGCCGAGATGCCCATCACGATCGCCGTGGCGCGGTCGGCGGCGCGCGCCCCGCTCACGTTGCTGCAATCGACCCTGCCGCGGTGCAGCTGCGACGAGGCCGCGAACGAGCAGCCCACGCCGGCCGTCAGGATGGCCACCACCGTGGTGATGAGGAGCTGCCGCCGTGAGGCGCTTCGAGGTGCTGAAGTGACGAAGAGTGGACGATCTGAAGCCATGGCCCGAGGCAGTTGCAGCCCTCGGGCCATGGTCCTTGGCCGCGCGGGCTCAGAGGGGGATGTTGCCGTGCTTCTTGGGCGGGTTCTCCTGGCGCTTGTTCTTCAGCATCTTGAGCGCGCGGATGAGCTTGTGGCGGGTCTCGCGGGGGTGGATGACCTCGTCGATGTAGCCCAGCTCGGCGGCGTTGTAGGGGTTGGCGAACTTCTCGCGGTACTCGGCGATGTAGGCCTTGCGCGCGGCGTCGGGGTCGGCGGCGGCGGCCAGCTGGTCGCGGAACACGATGTTGACCGCGCCGTCGGGGCCCATGACGGCGATCTCGGCGGTCGGGTAGGCGTAGTTGATGTCGGCGCGGATGTGCTTGGACGCCATGACGTCATAGGCGCCGCCGTAGGCCTTGCGCGTGATGACGGTGACCTTGGGCACGGTGGCCTCGGTGAAGGCGTACAGCAGCTTGGCGCCATGCTTGATGATGCCGCCGTACTCCTGGTCGGTGCCGGGCAGGAAGCCGGGCACGTCGACGAAGGTCACCAGCGGGATGTTGAAGCAGTCGCAGAAGCGCACGAAGCGCGCCGCCTTGATCGACGCATTGATGTCGAGGCAGCCGGCCAGGTGCGCGGGCTGGTTGGCCACCACGCCGACCGCCTGGCCATCCAGGCGCGCGAAGCCGATCAGCATGTTCTGCGCATATTCGGGCTGGATCTCGAGCAGCTTGCCGTCGTCGACCACCTTGGTGATGACGTCGCGCATGTCGTAGGGCTTGTTGGGCTCGGGCGGGATCACGGTGTCGAGCGCGGCATCGGCGCGGTCGGCGCGGTCGCGCGTGGGGCGCACCGGCGGATCCTCCATGTTGTTCTGCGGCATGAACGAGAGCAGCTCGCGGATGGCCTCCAGGCAGGCGCGCTCGTCGGCGACCGCCAGGTGACACACACCCGAGCGCGCGGCGTGGGTGTGCGCGCCGCCCAGCGCCTCCTTGGTGACCTCCTGCTGGGTCACCGTCTTGATGACGTCGGGGCCGGTGATGAACATGTACGACGTGCCCTCGACCATCAGGATGAAGTCGGTCATCGCCGGCGAGTACACCGCGCCGCCGGCGCACGGGCCCATGATGGCGCTGATCTGCGGGACGACGCCCGACGACAGCACGTTGCGCGTGAAGATGTCGGCGTAGCCGGCCAGCGAGACCACGCCCTCCTGGATGCGCGCGCCACCCGAGTCGTTGAGGCCGACCACCGGGGCGCCGACCTTCATCGCCAGGTCCATGACCTTGCAGATCTTGGTCGCGTAGGCGCCCGACAGCGAACCGCCGAACACGGTGAAGTCCTGCGCGAACAGGTAGGTCAGGCGGCCGTCGATGTCGCCGTAGCCGGTGACCACGCCGTCGCCGAGGATCTTCTGCTCCTGCATGTTGAAGTCGGCGCAGCGGTGGGTCACGAACTTGTCGAGCTCGACGAAGGTGCCGGCGTCGCACAGCAGCTCGATGCGCTCGCGCGCGGTCAGCTTGCCGGCGGCGTGCTGGCGCTCGACGCGGGCGGCGCCGCCACCCTCGAGGGCGCGGGCCTCCATGTCGGCCAGGCGGGCCAGCGCGGCGGTGGCGGGAGCAGGGGAGGGCGGATTGCCGTTGGGAGCGGTGCTCATGCGGGGATTCCGAGCCTTTCTTGCACGTAGGCGGTGATGCGCGCGCGGACCTCATCGTCCAGCGCGGTGAACTCGATGCGGGCTCGCGCTGCTGGGGCTCGGCGACGGCGCGCTCGCGGTCGGCGTCGGCGCGCTCGTCGGTGACCAGGCCGGTGACCGCGAAGGGCTCCAGCGCGAGGTCGGGATCGGGCGCGGGCAGCGCGAGGGTGACGCGCACGCGCTCGCCCGGCGGCAGCGGCAGGGGGCGTCGCAGCGTCACGCCGGCGCTGTCGATGCTGCGGGTGAGGCGGAAGCAGCGCGGGCCGTCGGCGTCGACCCCGTGGGCGCGGCTGCCCGGGGCCGGGGCGCGCGCGACCACGGCGCGTACCTCAGCCGGGATCTCGAGCGGCGCAGCCTCAGGCATCGGCGGCAGTTTGTCGGTCACGACGCGGCCCGTCAAGCCGTGCTCCGAGGGGTGGTGTATATAGAGGGCGTGAACTCGCTGCTCTGGATCGCCATCGCGGTGGCGGGCATCGCTGCCGTCGCCATCGTCGTGAGTCGCGTTCTGTCCAAGGAGGCGCAGGTGCGACGCGGGCTTGCGCGGCTACCCACCATCGCGGTGCGCGCCGTGAAGGCTGGTCAGGAGGCCAAGGTCGAGGGCAAGGTGCGCTACCACGAGGTCCCGCTGGAGGCCCCGCTGTCGGGGCGGCGCTGCGCCTTCTACGCCGTGCGCGTCGAGGTCCACACCGAGGGCAAGGGCTGGATGCCCCTGATCCTCGAGGAGAAGGGCGAGGACTTCTGGATCGAGGACGACACCGGCAAGCTGCTGGTGCGCGCCGCGGGCGGCAAGATCGTCGCGGTGCACGACGCCTCGCTGCACTCCGCTGCGCTGTCCGACAAGCGCGCGGTCAACGTCGATGCCTTCCTGGCCCGCCATGGCCACAAGCGCGACGGCAGCAACCTCGACGAGCCGCACAAGCAGTTTCGCTTCTTCGAGGGCGTGCTCGAGGAGGGCGAGGTGGTGACCGCGCGTGGGCTGGGTGCGCTCGCGGGTGGGGCCGACGCCGGCGTGCTGGAGCTGCACGCGCCCAGGCATGGCCATGTCCTGGTCAGCGAGGCGCCCGGCCACGGCGCCAGCGTCAACCTGACCTACAAGGTGTAGGCGAGCGGGTGCGCGGTCAGCCGCCGTCGAGCGCGGCGATGACGGCGTCGTGGATGCGCGGGCGGTGCTCGCGGTAGATCTGGGTCTCGCGCGTGGGGTGCACGCGGTTGGTCAGCAGCGCGATGACGCGGCCGCGCGGCGGGTCGATGACCCACGAGCAGCCGGTGAAGCCGAGGTGCATGACCGCGCTGCGCGCCACGCGGTCGCCGACCTGCGACGACGGCGTGGTCGCGCCCGGGACCACGGGCGCCGGGCCATCCCAGCCGATGCGCCAGGTCGACCCCGGCACGCCGGCGGGCGCGAAGCAGCGCCGCACCAGCGCGCGGTCGAACAGGCTGGCGGCGCCCTCGTGCGCGGCGGCCAGCGCGAGGCCGAGCTCGACCAGCGCCTCGGCGCGCGCGAACAGGCCGGCGTGGCCCGCGACGCCGCCCATGCGGTGGGCGTTGTCGTCGTGGACCTCGCCGATGAGGAGGCCGCGGCGCGGGCAGTGCTCGGTGGGCGCGATGACGGCGCCGTCGGTGGTCGCGGCCTCGCCGAGCGGGCGGAAGCCCAGGCTGGCCTCGAGCCCGAGCGGCGCGGTGACCAGGGTGCGGTGCAGGGCATCGAGGCGGGCGCCGCCGGCGCGCTCGCACAGGAAGCCCAGGCTGATGAAGGACAGGTCGGAGTACACCGAGCCGCTGCCGGGCGGGCGCTCCAGCGGCGCTTGCCCGAGCTGGCGCAGCACGGCGTCGCGATCGCCCTGCGCGATGCGCTCGTGGAACGGCAGCCACCAGATGAAGCCAGCGGCGTGGGCGCACATGTGCCAGACCCGGATGGCCTCGGCGCCGGGCTGG
The DNA here is from genome assembly GCA_044229835.1 of Polyangia bacterium. GTDB lineage: Bacteria > Myxococcota_A > Polyangia > Haliangiales > JADYYK01 > JADYYK01. The sequence goes on from JBGASF010000055.1 coordinate 12,348, forward strand.
CCGAGCTCGGGCAGCCAGCGCTGCGCCGGCGCGTCGAGGTCGACCTTGCCGGCGGCCGCCAGGCGCAAGAGCACCGTCATGGTCGCGGCCGCCTTGGTCACCGAGGCGGCGTCGTACACGGTGTCCAGCGTGACCGCGGCGCCGGCGCCGGGGTAGGGCGGGCGCGCGCGCTGGCCGAAGGCGCGACGCAGCACGATGGTGCCGTGGTCGGCGACCACCAGGACGCCGCCCGGGAAGGCGTCGGCGGCGAGGGCGGCCTCGAGGGCGATGGCCACGGCCACTGGGCCAGCGTCGATCACGTGCTACCTTACAACGGCTTTGAGCAAGTACGAGCTCCTCGAACGCATCGGCGTGGGCGGCATGGCCGAGATCTACCGCGGCAAGTCGCTGTCCGTCGGAGGCTTCGAGAAGCTGGTCGCCATCAAGAAGATCCTGCCCCACCTGGGCCGGGACGAGCGCTTCGTGCAGATGCTCATCCACGAGGCGCGCATCAACGCCTCGCTCAAGCAGCGCAACATCGTGCAGATCTACGACGTCGGCGTGGGCGACGACGGCGAGTACTTCCTGGTCATGGAGTACGTGCCCGGCTGCGACCTGGCCAACCTGATGAAGGCGCTGGAGCGCGGCGGTCGCTTCGAGCTGCCCATCGAGGTCGCGCTGTTCATCGGCGGCGAGCTGTGCGAGGCGCTGGAGCACGCCCACCGCGCGGTCGACGCCAAGGGCAAGCCAGCGGCGCTGATCCACCGCGACGTGTCGCCCGCCAACGTGCTGGTGTCCTATGGCGGCGAGGTCAAGCTGACCGACTTCGGCATCGCCAAGAAGGTCGACGAGGCCTCGGTGGTGGCGTCGATCAAGGGCAAGTTCGCGTACATGTCGCCCGAGCAGGCGGCGGCGCGGCCGCTCGACGGGCGCTCCGATCTGTATGCGCTGGGCATCATCTTGTGGGAGCTCACGGTCGGCAAGCGACTGTTCTCCGGCCTCAGCGACTTCGACGCGCTGCGCATGGTGCGCGAGGGCAAGATCCAGCGCCCGCGTGACGCCGCCAGCGACTTCGACAAGCAGCTCGATCGCATCGTGATGAAGGCGCTCGCGCCCAAGGTCGACGATCGCTACGAGCGCGCGGCTGACCTGGCGGCCGATCTGCGCGACGTGCGCTTCCGGCTGGCCGGCGCGGCCTCGCCCGCGGCCGAGCTGGCGGCCATGGTGCGCAACCGCTTCCCGCCCTCGGAGTCCGATCGACTTGCCATCGCGGGGGCGCACCCGGTGGGGCTCGACCCCGCGGCGGTCGCGGTGATGCTGCCGCAGATGCCGGCAGCGTCGTCGACGCAGGGCAACCGGCAGCGCTCGTTCGTGGAGATCTCGACCGCGGCGGCCTTCAAGTTCGAGGGGCCGGGGGCCGAGCTGGCGCCGGATGCCGCGCTCGGGGGCCTCCTGATGACGTCGCCCGAGGAGACCCGGGTGCTGCGGCGCCAGCCCAGCCTGCGTGCGGCGCCCGTGGCCGAGGCGGCGGGGACGGCCGCCGCACCGCCGCCACCGCCAGCGGCAGCCCTGCGGCGCGGCGGGGGCGGGGCCGCGCAGCCCGGGCCCGCGCCTGCCGTGCCCCCGCCGGCGCCCGCGCCGGCCGGCAAGCGCGGCAGCGCGGCCGCGGCCAAGGCGCCAGCCGCACTGCCCAAGAGCAAGCCGCGCTCGGCGACCGGCGTGCACCGCGACGAGCGCTCGGCGCGGCTGCAGCGCGAGCTGTTCGACGACGTGTCGTCGCTACAGAAGATTCCCTCGCGCCCCAGCACGCTGGCGCCCGCGGGTGCCGGGCTGCACGACGACGACGCCCCGACCAGCTTCCATGTCGCGGCCCCCGAGGCTGGTGATGGCGGGGTGCGTCGAGGCCAGCCTGGCGCGCTGCCGCCGCTGGTGCCGCCGGGGCTCGACGAGCCCCACCCGGGTGACGCCCACGACCACGGCCACCATGATGACGACGACTACGAGGACGAGCGTTCGCGCAAGATCAGGCTGGGTGTGGTCATCGCCGCGGTCACCCTGATCGCGCTCGGTGTTGCGGCGTACTTGTCGGGAATGGTTGGCTAAAGCGCGTTGACAGCTCGGGAGGGGGTGCCTACCATCGGGATCCCTTGTCCCCGACCAACGCCCGCAAGGCTGAACGGCACGACATCTCGCTCCCCATCGAGGTCTCGATGGAGGGTGGCACCCTGAGTGGCAAGACGCGCAACCTGTCGCTGGGCGGCGCCTTCATCGATGGTGGGCGGCCGGTGGCGTTCGGGACCCGGGTGGTGCTGCGCTTCCGGGTCGGCCCGCAGAGCGAGCTCATCGAGGTCGGGGGCACCGTGCGCTGGAACGACGGCTCGGGCTTCGGCGTGCAGTTCGACGGCCTGCATGCGCGCGACGTGTACGCGCTGAACAAGCTGTTCGAGAGGCCCGGCGACTGAGATGCGGCTGGCGCGGGCCTTCGCGGCAGGCGCCTTCGCCGTGCTCGGGATGCTGGCGACGCGGGGTCGTGCCGCGCCCACGAGCACGAGCACGAGCACGAGCACGACCGCGAGCACGAGCACGAGCACGAGCACGAGCACCGTGCGCGTCGGCATCATCGATCTGCGCCAGGGCGGCAGCTTCCGCGACCTCCTCGAGCTGACCACCCGGCTGACCGCGCTGGGCGTGAAGCTCGAGACCTCGGCCGACTGGGACGGCCTGCTGACCGGCGCCAGCGCCCCCGAACAGAGCGCCTGGACCGCCATCCTGGAGGCCGAGGCCGCCTACGCCGCGCGCGCCTGCGAGCGCGCCCTGCCGCTGACCGACGGCGCGCTGGCGCAGCTGCTCGCGGTGCGCGAGGCCGAGGCCACCCCGGCGCGCAGCGCGGCGTGGTCGCTGGCGCTGACCTGCGCCGACCAGCTCGGCGACGCCGTGCGCGCGCGCATCGCCGCCCGCGGTCTGGCCGGCCTGGGCGACCCACCCGCGACGGTGCCGCCCGCGGTGTGGCAGCGCTGGGCCCCGGTCGACTTCGACGCCGTGGTCGGCGTGCCGCCGGTGCCGCGCGGCCGCCTGCGCATCGAGTCCTCGGTGCCGGGCACCTTCGTCATCGTCGACGGCCGCGACGCCGGTGAGGCCCCGGTCGAGGTCGACCTCGGCCCCGGCGCGCACACCCTGTTCGGCCTGGCCCCCGGCCACGACCCCGGCGAGAGCCAGCTCGATTTCGGCCCCCGCCCGCCCAGCCAGCAGATCCAGCTGCTCAAGCCGCGCCCCAGCGCCGAGGCCGCCGCGCGGGACGCCATCCTGGCCGAGCGCGCCCGGGTCGCCGCCGCGCGCTTCGACATCGCCGCCGCCGTCGCCCTGGCGCGCCGCGTGCGCTGGTCGCGTGCCCTGGTGCTCGACGCCGAGGGCATCCGCCTGGTCGAGGTGCCCGAGGGCATCGCTGGCCCCGCGCGTGGGCTCGACGCCGCCGGGCTGTCCGCCATCAGCGCCGACGTCGGCCGCGCCGGCAGCCCCGCGGCCGCGGCCGTCCCCACGCCGTCACCGACCCCGCCCCCGGTCAAGAAGAAGAAGCGCTCCGGCCCCTGGCCCTGGATCGCCGCCTCCACCGTGGCCGCAGTGGCGCTGACCATCATCCTGATCCAACCTGACGGGGGTGACGACAGCCTCCGCATCCACGTCCAGGTCCCCTGAATGAAGCGCCACGCTCTGGCGCTGCTGCTGCCGCTCGTGCTGGCCCTGGTGCTGGCGCTGCCGGCGCGTGCCGCCGCCGAGCACATCCCCGCCGAGCTGCTGCGCACCGGCAACATCACGGTGCGCTTCGACGCCGCCGACCGCGCCGCCGCCACCCGCGTCCTGGCCGCCGCCCCCGACACCCTGGCCCGCGTCGCCCTGCTCACCGGCGATGGCGACGATCACCTCGACATCCGCATCGCGCCCAGCGCCCGCGCCATGCGCGCCCTGGTGCCGCCCGATCTCGAGCCCCCCGCGTGGGCCAGCGGTGTGGCCTACCCCGAGCGCGGCCTCATCCTGCTCACGCTGCGCGATCCCAACGGCACGCCGGCCGACCTCGACGACGTGCTGCGCCACGAGATCGCCCACGTGTCCCTGCATCGCGCCACCGGCGGTCGCCCGCTGCCGCGCTGGTTCCACGAGGGCGTCGCCCACCTCGGCGAGGGCTTCTCCTGGGGTCACACCTTCACCCTGATGGACGCCGCGCTGCACGGCCGCATCATCCCGCTGGCCGAGCTCGACGAGCACTTCCCCGCGCGCGAGAACCCGGTCGCCATCGCCTATGCGCAGTCGTACGACTTCGTCGACTACCTGGTCGAGAAGCACGGCACCGTCGCGCTGCGCGGCCTGGTCATGCGGGTCGGGCGCGGCATCCCGTTCCAGACCGCGCTGCGCGAGGTCTACGCCGACGGCCTCGACGGTCTGGAGGAGGGCTGGGTCGCCGAGCTGCGCATGCGCTACCTGTGGCTGCCCATGATCACCACGGGCCTGCTGCTGTGGGCCGTCGCGGCGGTGCTGCTGTTCTTCGGCTGGCGCCGGCGGCGCCGGCAGAACCGCGCCCGCCTGCTGGTGTGGGCCGCCGAGGAGGCCGCGCGTGACGCCGCCCGCGCCGCCCGCATCGCCGCCCGTCAGGCCAGCGCCGACAGCGCCGCCAGCGTGTCCTCCAGCGCCTCGGCGTGATCGCTGGGCTGGCGCAGGAAGTCCTCGATGGCGTCGATGGCCGCGATGGCCGCGTCGGTGCGCGGGTCCGACCCGGCCTGGTAGGCGCCCAGCACGATGAGATCGCGGCGCGCCTCGTAGGCCGCCAGCAGCTCGCGCAGGCGCCCGGCGGCGTCACGATGCTCGGGCGCGGCGACCTCGTGCATCACGCGTGACAGCGAGGCCAGCACGTCGATGGCGGGCCAGTGGTTGCGCTCGGCCAGGCTGCGCGACAGCACGATGTGGCCATCGAGGATGCCGCGCACCTCGTCGGCGATGGGCTCGTCGAGATCGCCGCCCGCGACCAGCACGGTGTACAGCGCGGTGATGGTGCCGCGCACGCCGGCCCCGGTGCGCTCGAGCAGGCGCGGCAGCAGCGCGAACACCGAGGGCGGATAGCCCTGGCGCGCCGGCGGCTCGCCCGCGGCCAGGCCGACCTCGCGCTGCGCGCGCGCCACTCGCGTCACCGAGTCCATCAGCAGGAGCACCCGCGCGCCCTGCTCGCGGAACCACTCCGCCGCCGCGGTCGCCACCGCCGCCGCCTCCAGGCGGACCAGCGCCGGCGCATCGGAGGTCGCGCACACGACGACGCTGCGCGACAGGCCCGCGCCCAGCGCCCCCTCGACGAACTCGCGCACCTCGCGGCCACGCTCGCCCACCAGCGCGATGACGCTGACATCGGCGTCGGCCTGGCGCGCGATCTGCCCGAGCAGCGTGCTCTTGCCGACGCCCGCGCTGGCGAACAGCCCGACGCGCTGGCCCTCACCCAGCGTCATCGCGGCGTCGATGGCGCGCACCCAGTCGAGCACCCGCGCGTCGCGCTCCAGGGCCCGGGTCCCGAAGCCGCCCGGCACCAGGAGTACATCCGCCGCCGCGACCTCCTCCAGCGCCACGTCGGCCACCAGCCCCAGACACCGGTTGTCGGTGCGCGCCTCGCCCCGGGTCAGCCCGGCGAACACCACCTCGGCGCCCGGCAGCCGCGCCAGCACCTCGTAGGGGCCCACCACGTCGAGCGCGGTGATGCCCGGAAACAGCATGAATACCAGCTTCATCTTCGCTCCTTTACCTTGTCTAACCGTCAACCACCGAGGCCGCCGCGCCGAAGCGCGCGCGGTACTCGCGTGGGCTCAGCCCGAGGCGCCGCGCGAACGCCCGCCGCAGCGCCTCGGGGGTGCCGAAGCCGACCGCGCTGGCGACCTCGCCGGCCGCGCGCCGCGTGGTTTCGAGCAGCTGGCGTGCCGCCTCGACGCGGACGCGCTCGACGAAGGCCGCCGGCGAGACCCCGACCTCGGCGCTGAACACGCGGGAGAAGTTGCGCACGCTCATGCCGGCGCGCCGCGCCAGCGTCGGCACCTCCAGCGCCGCGCCCGGGTGCTCGATGACATGGGCCTGGACCTCGCGCAGCACGTCGCGCTCGGCGGTCTGCGCCGCCAGCTGGGCGCTGAACTGCGACTGCCCGCCGGCGCGCCGCACGAACACCACCAGCCAGCGCGCCAGCAGCAGCGCCACCTCGCGCCCGAGATCGCGCTCGACCAGCGCCAGCGCCAGATCGATCCCCGCCGTGACCCCGGCCGAGGTCCACAGCGCGCCGTCCTCGACATAGATCGGATCGCGCTCGACCTGGACCCGCGGGTGGGCCTTGGCCAGCTGGTCGCAGTAGGCCCAGTGCGTGGTCGCGCGGCGACCGTCGAGCAGCCCGGCCGCGGCCAGCACGAAGGCCCCGGTGCACACCGACGTGGTCCGGCGCGCCCGCGCCGCCAGCCGGCGCACCGCGCTCAGCACCGCGGGCTGCTCGGCGGCCCGGCGCGCCCCGGCACCGCCCGCCACCACCAGCGTGTCCACCGCGCCGCGCCCGCGCGCCAGCCGCTGCAGCGTGGTGTCGGCCAGCAGCGCCGGCCCGCGCTCGCTGCGCACCGTCAGCCCGCTGCCGCCGGCGATGACCACCTGGTAGCCGCGGTCGCGCGCCCCGCGCCGCTGCTGCGCCTCGGCCGCCCCCGCGAAGACCTCGACCGGCCCGAACACATCGAGCGGCTGACAGCCATCGAACGCCACCACCACGACGCGCCTCATGCCTCCATGATGCCCGCGCGCCGCCATGGCACAAGGACAACGATCGGACGATTTGGGCCAGCCCGCGCGCAGCGCGGGGCCGGCCCAGAACGTCCGTCCGACTCCTCTCCCCTCCGCTATGCTGCCCACCCGGGCGGCGCTTCCGCCCAGCCAAGGAGAGCCCCGATGAAGAGCCCGCTGCGCAGCCTCGCCCTCGCCACCACCCTGGCCCTCGCCCTGTCGGCCCAGGCCTCGGCCGAGACCGTCACCCTGCAGCTCTCCAACGCCACCGTCGACGTGCCCGAGGGCTGGACCCACAAGGACGCCGGCAACAACACCATGGCGCTCGACGAGCCCAACAAGCAGGTCAACATCTCGATCATCAGCACCGAGGGCAAGAACCTGCTCACCGTGGTCACCAACGTGACCGCGATGCTCAAGAAGATGATGCCCAAGCTCAAGCTCGACAAGGGCAAGAAGGCCACCATCAACGGCAACGTCGGCAAGGTCTTCGTCGGCACCGGCGTGCTCGGGCCCAAGCCGCTCAAGGTCGCGCTGCACGTGCTCGAGACCCCCGACCACCACGGCCTCATGATCATCAGCCTGGTCGAGGCCGCCAAGTTCAAGGCCCACAGCAAGACCGTCGCCGCCATCATCGCCAGCCTCAAGCCCCCGGCGGCCGCGCCCGCGCCCGAGCCCCCCGCCGGTGCGCCCCCGGCCGGCGACACCAAGTAGCCCAGCCGCCCGACGCCCGCCCGCGATGCCCCTTCTGCGCCCCGACGAACCACCCGCCTTCGAGGTCATCAACCCCGACGCCGCCTCGCGCTGGGTGCTGACCTGCGATCACGCCAGCGCGCGCCTGCCCGCCGCGCTGGGTGATCTCGGCGTCAGCGCCAGCGAGCGCGAGCGCCACATCGCCTGGGACATCGGCATCGCCGGCGTGGCGCGCCGCCTCAGCCCGCTGCTCGACGGCTTCCTCATCCTGGCCGGCTACTCGCGCCTGGCCATCGATCTCAACCGCCCGCTGTCGAGCCCACAGTCGATGGTCACCCTCAGCGAGCACACCGCCATCCCGGGCAACCACGGCCTGTCCCCGGCCGACGCCGCCGCCCGCGCCGAGGCCCTGTTTCACCCCTATCACGACCGCATCCGCGCCGAGCTCGACCGCCGCCAGGCCGCCGGCCGCGCCAGCGTCCTCATCTCACTGCACAGCTTCACCCCGGTCTTCAAGGGCGAGCGGCGCAGCGTGCACACCGGCATGCTGTACAACCGCGATCCCCGGCTGGGTCGCGCCATGATCGACGTGCTGCGCGCCGACCCCGCCCTGGTGGTCGGCGACAACCAGCCCTACTCGGTCAGCGACGACAGCGACTACACCGTCGTCGTGCACGGCGAGCGCCGCGGCCTGCCGCACGTCGAGGTCGAGGTGCGCCAGGACCTCATCGCCGACGCCGCCGGCCAGGCCGCCTGGGCCACCCGCCTGGCCAGCGCGCTCGAGCAGGCCCACGCCCGCATCGCCAGCGCGCCCTGATCCCGCCTCCCCCGCATCGCCGCCTCCCCCGCATCGCCCCCGAAAACGCGCAAACCCTTCGCTTGACGAAACCGTCGCATCTGACTAGCTTGGGGTCCGAAGTGATAATGCTTCTCAAAATCAGGAGACCCCGCTTGCGCGTCCAGCTGCCTCGCCCCACCGCCTTCGCCCTCGGCCTCGCCACACTCGCCCTGCTCGGCCTCACCGCCAGCCGCGCCAGCGCCAACCCGCGCGCGCTGCCCTTCACCTACCCCTACGCCACCCTGCCCTGCGGCGGCTTCGAGATGGAGCAGTACATCGACGCCATCCCGCTGCAGGTGACCCGCCCCACCGCCAGCGGCGGCACCGAGAAGGTCACCACCCTGGCCTTCGAGCTGCAGACCGAGTTCGAGCTCGGCCTGACCGATCGCCTGGAGCTCGGCGCCTACCTGGTGTTCGACCAGCCCGCCGCCGCCGAGCGCCCCGCCCTCGGCTTCAAGGGCAGCAAGCAGCGCCTGCGCTACCGCTTCGCCGAGGCCGGCCAGTGGCCGGTCGATCTGGCGATCTACTTCGAGGCGGTCGAGTTCCGCGACGAGATCGAGCTCGAGCAGAAGGTCATCCTGGGCAAGCGCTTCGGCAAGCTGAACACCATGGCCAACCTGACCGTGGAGCAGGAGTACGAGTGGCTCGGCGAGGCCGAGATCGAGGCCATCTTCGCGCCCTCGGGCGGGCTGACCTACGATGTCAGCCCCAGCGTCACCGTGGGCGCCGAGTACTGGGGCAACCTGTACGACGGCTACCGCCACTACGCCGGCCCCACCGCGATGTTCCAGAAGGGTGACGTCTGGATGTCGGGCGGCGTCTACGCCCGCCTCGATGATCAGGATCCGGCCCTGGGCGATCCCTACGGCCGGCTGTGGATCCGCCTGCTCGGCGGGGTGGGCTTCTAGGTCGGCCGGCTCAGCGGTTCTTGGCCGCCACCGCCACGCCCTCGGCCAGCTCCTGGGCGTTCATGCACGGCATGACCTCGATCTCGGCGCCCAGCGCGATGAACAGCGGCTCGCCCATGACGGGCATCTGGCTCGGATCAGGCAGGTCGACGAAGGCGAACATGGTGCGCCGCCCGCGGTAGGTCGTGAAGTAGGCACCCTCGGGCTTGTGGCGCTCCATGAACTGTCCGATCACCTTCGGCAGCGTGCCATCGACGATCGCCTTGTTGCCCGCATCGGTCGGAATCGACACCTTCAGCATCATCCGCATGTGAACCCCCTTGGTCTGGTCGAGCTACCAGCACCAGTACGCCGAGGTCACGGCCGCGGATCGGCGCCCAGGAACCGCGCGATGTCCCCGAACAGCACCGGCAAATATGCCGTCCGGTCGAATCCCTCCGGGTCCTGCGACGGCGGGATGGCCGGGCTCGCCAGCGCCGGCGGATAGGCGCTCACGAACGAGAAGTGCCCCGCCCCCTCGACCACCACATGATCGAGCCGCGCCTCGGCCGGCAGCCCCTGCTCCACGATGCGCGCGAACAGCGGCTCGGCGTGCGCGTCCTTGCTGCCGGTCCGCATCAGCACCGGCACCCGCACCCCCGCCAGCGCCCCGGGAGCCGCGAACCACGGCGTCGCCGGTGCCAGCAGCACCAGCGCCCGCACGCGCGCGTCATGGTCGACCGAGAACGGCTCGGGCACATCCTTCTTCGTCAGCGGCACCTCCCACGGAAACGCCGACGGCTCCCCACCCGCCACCGCCAGCGCGGTGTAGCCGCCCAGCGAGTGCCCGACCACCGCCACCCCGCGCGCGAGCCGTGGCCCGAGCGCGGCATCCGCGTACGCCGCATCGATCACCAGCCGCACATGCCGCGGCCGATTGCAGAGGTTGTCCAGCGTCCCCGCCAGCCCGTCGTCACCCCGACAGTTGCCGGGATGCTGCAGCAGCCCGACCACGAACCCGGCCCGCGCCAGGTGCAGCCCGAGATCGCGATGCAGCCACGGCGTGCTCCCGGTCCCGTGCGACACCAGCACCAGCGACAGCGCGCTGCCGGCCCCGACGCCCGCCCCTGCCGCCACCGGCGCGTCCATCGCGACCTCGACCGTGAACGGCCCGAACGCTTCGGCGCGCGCCACCGCCCCGGCGGCCGCAGGGTACAGCCAGCGCACCGCGATCCCCGCCCCTGGTACGGGATCGTCGACCACCACCGCGCGACACCCGACGCTGCTCACGACCCGACTTCCTGCTGCTGGTGCCCCCGACGTGACTCGAACACGTGACCCCCTGTTTAGGAAACAGGTGCTCTATCCGGCTGAGCTACGGGAGCTTGGTGGCAAAGCCTATCAGTAGGTCAGGACGGAGACCACTGGGGTGGTGCCGAGTTTCGGGCGGCCGCCCAGGAAGCCGAGCTCGATGACGAAGGCGAAGGCGGCGACCTCGCCGCCGGCGTCGCGGCACAGGCGCGCCGTGGCCGCCGCGGTGCCGCCGGTGGCCAGCACGTCGTCGACGATGATGACCTTGCGGTGGTGGGCCAGCGCGTCGGCGTGCATCTCGAGGGCGTCGGTGCCGTACTCCAGGGCGTACTCGATGCGGCGCTTGTGATAGGGCAGCTTGCCTGGCTTGCGCACCGGGATGACCGGCAGCCCGAGGCGCAGCGCCAGCGGCGCGCCGAACAGGAAGCCGCGCGACTCGATGGCGACCACGGCCTCGACCCCGGCCGGGGTCAGCGCGGCCAGGCGCGCCACGCAGCTGGCCAGGCCGTCGGCGCTGCCGATGAGCGGCGTGATGTCCTTGAACATGATGCCGGGCTTGGGGAAGTCCGGCACGTCACGCACCAGCGCGCGCAGCCCCTCGATCGAAAGCTCTCCCAGCGCCATCGCGATCACTCCTCAGTTGCGGACCGGCTCTTCGCCGTCCCAGGCGTAGCGCCCGATCAGATCGACGAAGCGACACGCGGTGTCCCAGTGCGTCTCGAACTCGTCGCCGTGGCGCGTGATGACGGCCAGGCGCTGCTCCTCGCGATCGCCGACCGGGATGATCAGGCGCCCGCCCTCGGCCAGCTCGGCCAGCAGCAGCGCGGGCACCCGCGGCGCCCCGGCGGCGCACAGGATGGCGTCCCACGGCGCGCCCTCGGGCCAGCCCAGGGTGCCGTCGAACGCCGCCACCTTGACGTTGCGATACCCGAGCTCCTGCATGCGCGCCTCGCAGCGCTGCGCCAGCGCGGGCAGCCGCTCGACCGCCCAGACCTCGCCCTTCTTGCCGCCGCCGCTGCCGCCGCCGACCAGCTCGGCCAGCACCGCGGTCTGGTAGCCCGACCCGGCGCCGATCTCGAGCACGCGCTCACCGCCGCGCAGCAGGCACAGCTCGCTCATGCGCGCGACCATGTAGGGCTGCGAGATGGTCTGGCCCTGGCCGATGGGCTGGGGCTTGTCCTCGTAGGCGACCGCCCACTGCTCGGGCGGCAGGAAGCGATGGCGCGGCACCCGCTCCATGGCGGCCAGTACGCGGGCGTCCTTGATCCCGCGTGGCGCCAGCTGCTCGGTCACCATCTTGTGGCGCGCCGAGGTCAGCTCCTCCTCCGACACCGCGACCATGAGGCAAGCTACCGCACGTGCTCGAAGCCGTCGAGGCGCCAGCCCGGCACCTCGGCCAGGAGCGGCTGGTGCGTGAAGTCGAGCTCCAGCGGTGTCACCGAGCAGACCCCGTCACGCACCGCCAGACAGTCCGAGTCGGGGACGTCACCGAAGCCGACCTCGGGCCCGCCGATCCAGAAGTACTTGCGACCGCGCGGGTCGGAGCGCACATCGACCTTGTCGTGGTACAGGCGCTCGCCCAGGCAGGTCCAGCGATAGCCGGCCGGCCCCTTGGCCGACGGCACGTTGACGTTGAGCAGGATCCCCGGCGGCAGCCCGTGCTCGAGCACCGCGGCCCCCAGCGCGCGGGCCAGGGCGGCGGCCGGACCATAGTCGTCGCCATAGCCACGCTCGCGGCTGACCGCGATGGCGGGGATCTTGCGCAGGGCGCCCTCGACCGCGGCCGCCACGGTGCCCGAGTAGAAGACGTCGGTGCCCAGGTTGTAGCCGGCGTTGACCCCGCTGACGACCAGCGCCGGCTTGCGCGGCGCCAGGTGCAGGAGGCCCAGGTAGGCGCAGTCCACCGGGGTGCCGTCGACCGAGTACCAGTTGCGCCGGATCTCCTCGACGCGCAGCGGCCGGTGCAGGCTGATCGAGTGTGACATCGCGGACATCTCGCGGTCCGGAGCCACCACCACGACCTCGCCCAGCTCGGTCATCGCGGCGGCCAGCGCCTCGATCCCCGGGGCCCGTACCCCATCATCGTTGCACACCAGGATCAGCGGCCGCTCTGCCATGACTCGCTCGCTCCAAATGAAAATGGCGCCGAGAGAAGGATCCCCTCGGCGCCGTTGTCGGGGTGACTGGATTTGAACCAGCGACCCCCTGACCCCCAGTCAGGTGCGCTAACCAGGCTGCGCCACACCCCGAAACACGCGGTGTACCTTAGTCGGATTGCGCGCGGCGTCAAGCTCCTTCGGCGCCTTCGTCCCCCAGGACCAGCTTCTCCAGCGCCGCGACCTCGGCCAGCGCGGCGGCCAGCCGCTCGCGCAGCCGCTGCACCTCTGCGGGATCCGCACCGGGTGCACCCGACAGTCGCCGGCGGGCCCCCGCGATGGTGTAGCCCTCGACCTTGAGCAAGTGCTGGATCTCGCGCAGCCGGGTCACATCGGCGGGCGTGTAGCTGCGCTGCTTGGACTTCGTCTTCCGGGGCTTCACCACCTTGAACTCGGTCTCCCAGAAACGAAGCAGCGAGGTGGCCACCCCGAGCAGGGTCGCGACCTCGCCTATCTTGAAGCTGGGCCGGTCAGGCAGGGGCTGCCCGGGCGCGAGCTTGCGCAGGGCGCTCCTGCGCGCGGGCGCCTTCGCTGGCAGCTTCCCGCTGTGGCCGTTCATCAGGTATTGAGGACGTTCTTCAGTACCTGGCTCGGCTTGAAGGTCAGCACGCGACGCGCGCTGATGGTGATCTCCTCGCCGGTCTGGGGGTTACGGCCCACGCGTGCGTTCTTGTCGCGCACGACGAAGTTCCCGAATCCCGAGATCTTGATCTTCTCACCCTTCTCCAGGGTCTCCTTGATGGTGTCGAAGACCGTCTCGACGATCTCCGCGGCCTCCTTCTTGGAGAACCCGCCAACCTTCTCGTACACGTTCTCGATGATGTCGGCCTTCGTCATGGTGCGATTATTTAAGCAGATTCCGTGAGGGTGTAAAGCCGTCAACGCAAGGTGGCCGAAAGCTCCCTGGCCAGGGCTGCCACCACGGCGGCATGGGCGCCGTCAACCTCGACGTCGGTCAGGGTGCGCTCGGGCGAGCGATAGGTCAGCGTCCACAGCATGGACTTCTGCCCGGCGGGCACCTTTCCAGCCTCGCGATAGTCCTCGAGCAGCCGGATTTCGGCCAGCAGCGCGCCCCCGGCGGCGGCCAGGACGCCGCGCACGCGGGCCGCCGGCACGGTCGCCGCGATGAAGCAGGACACGTCGCGCGACGACCCCGGGAAGCGCCCGGGCCGGGTCAGCTGGGCCGGCGGCGCGCTGCGCAGCGGGTCGAGCCCCAGCTCGAAGGCGAACACCACCCCGCCCAGGCCGAGGGCGTCGCGCACCCGCGGGTGCACCTCGCCGACCACCCCGAGCTCGCGGCCGAGGACGCTCACGGTGGCGGCCACCCCCGGGTGCAGCCAGGGCACCGCGCTGGTCGCGGCCAGCTCGGGCTGGTGCCCGGTCAGGCCATGCACCAGCGCCTCGACGACGCCGCGGGCGTCGAAGAAGTCGACCGGCCCGCCGCTGCGCAGCCAGCCGTCGCGGTCACCCGCCAGCAGGCCGCCGGCGACCCAGGGCTCGTCACACAGCTCGGCGTCATCGGCGCCCTGCGCGCGGGGCAGGAACAGCGGGCCGACCTCGAACAGGCGCACGTCATGGACGCGCTGGGCCTGGTTGTGCGCCAGCGCCGCCGCCAGCCCGGGCAGGATCGCGGTGCGCATGGCCGACTGCTCGAGCCGCAGCGGGTTGGCCACCCGGCGCGGTCGCGCGCGACGGTCGTCGTCGGGAAAGCCCAGCGCCGCCAGCGCCGCCGGCGCCACGAACGAGTACGACAGGATCTCGTGCAGGCCGGCCGCCGCCAGCAGCTCGCGCGCGCGCTCGGCCACGCGATCGCCCGAGCGCGCCGGCGCCCGCGACACCGACGGCAGCGTCGCCGGCAGCTTGTCGAGCCCGACCAGGCGCGCGACCTCCTCGATGAGGTCGACCTCGCGGGTCAGATCGGTGCGGAAGGTCGGGATCTGGAAGCGCAGCACCTCGTCCGCGCCAGGGCCGCCGGCATCACCGAGCTCGATGCCGCCGAGCAGCCGGCGCACCTCGGGGGCCCCGACGTCGAGCCCGAGCACCGCGTGCAGGCGCGCGCGCCTGAGGGGCACCATCAGCGGCTCCAGCGGGCGCGGCCACAGGTCGCTGCCCGGCCCCGCCACATGTCCGCCCGCGACCTCGACCAGCAGCGCACAGGCGCGCTGCGACGAGGCATCGACCCCGGCGACATCGACGCCGCGCTCGAAGCGCTGCGAGGCCTCCGAGTGCAGCCCCAGCCGCTTGGCCGTCACGCGCACCGCGCGCGGCTCGAAGCAGGCGCTCTCCAGCAGCACCCGCGTGGTGCCGTCCGAGACCTCGCTGTCCTTGCCACCCATGACCCCGGCCAGCGCGATGGGCCGCTCGGCGTCGCAGATCAGGAGGTCGCCGGTCTCGAGCTGGCGGGTGACGCCGTCCAGGGTCACCAGGGTCTCGCCGGCGCGCGCGCGGCGCACCGCGATGGCGCCGCCCGCGACCTTGGCGTGATCGAAGGCGTGCAGCGGCTGGCCCCGATCGAACATCACGTAGTTGGTGACGTCGACCAGGTTCGAGATCGGGCGCACCCCGACCGCCTCCAGGCGGCGGCGCAGCCACAGCGGGCTTGGGCCCACGCGCACGCCGTCGATGACGCGGGCCTGGTAGCGCGGGCAGCCGACCACGTCGTCGATCGCGACTGCCGGCGTGATGGCCGGCCCGGCGGCGGCGGCGGCGCCGGCGCCACCGAGCAGAGCGGCGAAGTCGACCTTGGGCCGCGTCAGGGGCAGCGCGAAGGCCGCGCCGACCTCGCGCGCGATCCCCAGGTGGCTGAGGCAATCGCCGCGGTTGGGCGTGACGTTGACCTCCAGCACCACGTCGCGCAGCATGAGCTCGCTGGCGATCTCGCGCCCGGCCTCGGCGTCGGCCTCCAGCACGATGATGCCGTCGTGGCTGTCACCCAGGCCGAGCTCCTGCTCCGAGCACAGCATGCCGGCGGAGCGCACCCCGCGCAGCTCGCGCACGCCGATGGCCAGCCCGCCCGGCAGCGTGGTGCCCGGCCGCGCCCACGCCACCCGGCCACCCGGCGCCGGCACGTTGGGCGCGCCGCACACCACCTGGTGCACGCTGACCCCATCGAAGATCTCGACCAGGGTGAGGTGATCCGACCCCGCGACCGGCTGGCGCGCGCGCACCGCCGCGACCACCACGCCAGCCAGGTTGTCGCCGCGGCGCTCGATGCCCTCGACCTCGAGGCCGCGCTCGGTCAGCGCGCGCGCGGTCTGATCGGCGTCCGGGACCGCGACCCACTCGGCCAGCCAGCGCATCGAGATCTTCATGGGAACTGCCTCAGCACGCGCACGTCACCCTCGTACAGCGTCTTGATGTCATCGATGCGGTACTTGAGCATCGCCATGCGATCGATCCCCATCCCGAAGGCGAACCCGGCGACCTCCTCGGGGTCGTAGCCGACGGCGCGGAAGACCTCGGGATCGACCATGCCGGAGCCGCCGATCTCCATGAAGCCGGTGCCCTTGCACAGGCGGCAGCCGGTGCCGGCGCCGCGGCAGAACACGCAGCTCATGTCGACCTCGGCCGACGGCTCGGTGAAGGGGAAGAAGCTGGGGCGCAGCCGGATCTGCAGGTCGTCGCCCAGGTAGCGGCGCACGAAGTGCAGCAGGGTGCCCTTGAGGTCGGCCATCGAGACCTTGCCGACGCGATCGACCAGGAGCCCCTCGATCTGCATGAACTGCGGCGAGTGGGTGGGATCGTCGTCGCGCCGGTACACCGCGCCAGGCGCGATGATCTTCACCGGCGGCCGCTGGCGCAGCATCGTCCGCGCCTGCACCGGCGAGGTGTGCGTGCGCAGCAGGGTCTCCGTGGCGGCGCCCGACCACAGCGGCGACAGGTAGAAGGTGTCCTGCATGTCGCGCGACGGGTGATCCTTGGGGATGTTGAGCGCCTCGAAGTTGTGGAAGTCGCTCTCCACCTGCGGGCCGGTGGCCACCTCGTAGCCCAGCTCGGCGAAGATGAGCTCCATCTCGCGGCGCGCCTGGGTCATCGGATGCAGCGTGCCCAGGCGGGCGCCGCGACCCGGCAGCGTCACGTCGACCACCCGCGCCAGGTCGGCCTGGCGCACGGCGTCGGCCAGCGCGAGCAGGCGGGCGCTGACCGCGGCCTCGATGCCGCTCTTGACCCGGTTGCCGACCTCGCCGACCGCCTTGCGCGCGGCCGGGTCGAGCTTGCCCAGCGCCTTGAGGGCGTCGGACACGCGGCCCTTCTTGCCCAGGTAGCGCGCCTGCGCGGCCCGGATGTCGGCCTCGCTGGCGAGCGCCGCGATCTCGGCCGAAAATGCGACACCGAGCTCGTCGAGCTCGGTGATCAGCGATTCAGAGGTGGGGGATTCGGACATCCGCGGCTTCGCCTTTCGGGGTGCCCCGATCGACGCAGCACGGATCGGGGCGGGTCGTTACGCGGCGGCCTTCGCCACGTCGAGGATCTTCGCAAACGCCTTGGGATCGCTGACGGCGAGATCCGACAGGATCTTGCGGTCGATCACCACGCCGGCCTTGGCCAGCCCCGCGACCAGGCGGCTGTACGACAGGCCGAGCAGGCGGGACGCCGCGTTGATGCGGACGATCCACAGCCGGCGGAAGTCACCCTTCTTGGCGCGACGGTGAAAGAACGAATACTTCCACGCGTGCTGCACGGCCTCGCGAGCGGGGCGATAACAGTTGCGGCGACGACCGCGGAAACCCTTCGCGGCCTTCAGGAAGCGATTGCGGCGACGACGCGCCTTGAAACCTCTTTTTGCCCTGGGCATTGCACTTTCCTCGTTTCGAGCTCAGCCCTCGTAGGGCAGCATGCGCTTGACCTGCGCCTCTTGCGCGCGGTCAACGATCTGGTTCTGGCGCAGCCCACGCTTCCGCTTGGGCGACTTCTTGGTCAGGATGTGGCGCTTGCCCGCGCTCGCGCGGCGCACCTTTCCGGTGCCCGTCAGGCGAAAGCGCTTCTTGGCGCCACTGTTCGACTTCATCTTCGGCATTTCGAGTTCCTCTTAACCTCAGGTCCGCGACAAAGGAGTGCAGCACTTAACACGGGGTCGATCACGCGGACAAGCAAATTCAAACAGATTGCGGGGCTGGGTCTAGTAGGCACGGCCGGGTTCGAACCGGCGACCCCTACCGTGTCAAGGTAGTGCTCTTCCACTGAGCTACGCGCCTGGAAAGTGGCAAGTCGTATAGACGGCTTACCACTGCGTGTCAAGGACTGCGACTCGGGGTCAGTCGGCGCCGCCTCCGCCGCCGGCGTAGAAGGCGTCCAGCTTGGCCTTGTACTTCTCGCTGACGAACTTGCGCTTCACCTTGAGGGTCGGCGTCAGATCGCCGGCATCCTGGGTCAGATCGCGGTCCAGGATCTCGTACTTCTTGATCTTCTCGTACTGCGCCAGATCCTTGTTGGCCTCGGCGACGAACTTGTCGATCTCGGCCTTCACGGCGGCGTTCTGGGTCAGCGCCGCATAGTCGCCCTCGAGGCCGCGGGACTTGGCCCAGGGCAGCAGGTTCTCCTCGGCCAGGGTCACCAGCGCGCTGCAGAACGGACGCTTGTCGCCGTGCACCATGACCTGCGAGATCAACGGAGTGCGCGTCTTGAGCAGGTTCTCGATGTTCTGCGGCGCCACGTTCTTGCCGCCCGCGGTGACGATGATGTCCTTCTTGCGGTCGGTGATGCGCAGCATGCCGTTCTCGAGCACGCCGATGTCCCCGGTGTGGAACCAGCCCTCGGGGTCGATGGCCTCGCGGGTGGCGTCGGGCTTCTTGTAGTACTCGCGCAGCACCGAGCCGCCGCGGATGAGGACCTCGCCGTCGGTGGCGATCTTGACCTCGAGGCCGGGGATGGCCGGCCCCACGGTGCCGAACTTGTAGTTGTCGAGGCGGTTCACGAACGACGCCGCGGTGGTCTCGGTCAGGCCGTAGCCCTCCAGCACCAGGATCCCCACCGAGTGGAAGAACTCCGCGATCTCGGCCGCCAGCGGCGCGCCGCCCGAGACGAAGAAGCGGATGCGACCGCCAAAGGTCTCGCGCACCTTGGACAGCACCAGCTTGTTGGCCAGCGCGTACTTGAGGCCGCCGATGAGGCCCAGCGAGCGGCCCGCCTGCGCGGCCAGGCTGTGCGCACGGCCCTGCGCCAGCGCCCAGTCGATGAGCTTCTTCTTGCGCGGCGCCTCCTCGGAGAACTTCTGCTTCACGCGGCCATAGACCTTCTCGTACACGCGCGGCACCGCGCCCATGTAGGTCGGGCGCAGCTCCTTGAGGTTGGCGGCCAGCTGCGGCACCGACTCGGCCAGCGCGATGCGCCCGCCGTGGGCGATGGTCGACCAGGCCAGGATCTTGGCGAAGATGTGGGCCATGGGCAGGAACAGCAGCTGCTCGTCGCTGTCCGAGATGGGCAGCACCGTGGTCAGCGCGTCACACTCCCAGGTGATGGCGTGGTGCGTGAGCACGGCGCCCTTGGGCGGACCGGTGGTGCCCGAGGTGTAGACGATGGTGAAGATGTGGTCGGGGCCCATCTCGTCCCAGGCCTTCTCGAGCACGCCGGGGTTCTTGCCCAGCCAGGCCTTGCCCTCGGCGCGCAGCGACTCGAGCGAGCTGACCTTGGGCGCGGCGACGTGGGTCTTGGACACCACCTGCTCGAGGGCGAGCTCGGTGCGGCCGTGCTTGTCGGGGCGCTCGAGCTTGGCGCGCTCGGTGAAGTAGATCACCTTGTTGACGGTGGTCAGGGTCGACCAGATGTCGCCGCTGGTGAGTTTATCGAGTTGATGCGGGTCTTCCACAATGACAGCGGCTGCGCCGCTGTCATTGATGATGTACTGACACTGCTCGGCCAGGTTCGACTGGTAGATCGGCACCGTGACCGCGCCGGCCATCAGGATGCCGACGTCACAGGCCAGCCACTCCCAGCGCGTGTTGGCCAGCATGCACACGCGATCGCCGGTCTTGACGCCGAGGGCGCGCAGGCCGGCGGCGATCTCGCGGGCGGCGGTCTCCCAGTCGGCCCAGGTCATCTCGCGCCAGACCCCGCCCTCCTTGAAGCGCAGCGCGGTGGTGGCGGCGTGCGACTTCGAGCGGCGCAGGAAGAGGTCGACGGCGTTCTTGGCGATGCCGCTGCCGGCGGACGACGCCGACTTGCTGGCGCCGTTGCTGCTTGCCACCGGCTTGCTGCCGCCGGTCTGGGTCTGGATCTCCATGAAGCCCTCCGTTTTTCGCGCCCTGGGGAGCGACATTTGTAGCACAGGTGCTACCCTGCTCCACGTGGGCGGCTTGCGATTCGTGGCCCGGGCGGCGACCATCGCCTGGTTCCTCTTTTTCAGGGGCTTCGTGTGGTTTTTCGGATGGCTCGCCCGCCTGGTGAGCTTCCGCAGCAAGGCCTCGCGGCAGGCCTGGTTCGCGCAGTGCCTGCTGGCGCTGCTGCGTGATCTCGGCGCCACCTTCATCAAGGTCGGCCAGATCATGTCGACGCGGCCGGATCTCCTGCCCCCGCACATCATCCACGCCCTCGAGACCTTGCAGGACCGGGTGGGGCCGTTCGCCTTCAAGCACGTCGAGCGCACCCTGCGCGAGGACTTCGGCAGCGGCCCCGAGACCCTGTTCGCCGAGTTCGACCCGGTGCCCACGGCGACGGCGTCGGTGGCGCAGGTGCACAAGGCCAGGCTGCACGACGGCACCGCGGTCGCGGTCAAGGTGCGCCGCCCGCGCATCGAGCGCATCGCCGAGCTCGACCTGTCGTTCATGCGCCTGGTCGCGCGCATGATCGCGCTGATCCCGAGCTACCGCCTGCTGGCCCCGCTGGAGAGCGTCAACGAGTTCGGCCGCGGCCTGGCCATGCAGCTCGACCTGTCACGCGAGGCGGAGTCGAACCGCCGCTTCGCCGCCAGCTTCGCCGGCGACCCCGACGTGTTCTTCCCGAAGCTGCACCCCGAGCTGTGCTCGCGGCGCGTGCTGACCATGGAGTGGATCGACGGCGTCAAGGTGCTGCAGTTCGAGAAGGTGGGCGCCGACCCGGCGCGGCTGGCGCGGATCGGGTTCCGCGTTCTCTTGAAGATGGTGTTCCAGGACGGCTTCGTGCACGCCGACCTGCACCCCGGCAACATCTTCGTCACCCCCGGCAACCACAAGGTCTGTCTGCTGGATCTGGGGTTGACCGGCGAGCTGGACGACCTGCACCGCCGCGCCTTCGCGCAGTACTTCGCCGCCTGGGCCAGCTGCGACGGCGCGACCATGGCCAAGATCATGCACGACCTGTCGCCGTCCGCCGGCAAGGTCCCCGACTACCCCGCCTTCGAGCGCGCGGTGTCGACCTTCGTGGCGCGCTACCAGGGCAAGAAGCTCGGCGAGGTCGAGGTCGCGACGGTCGCGTACGAGATGATGGAGATCCTGCGCACGCACCGGGTGCGCGTCAACGCGACCTTCACCATGTGCAACATCGCGATCGCGATCACCGAAGGCATCGGCAAGCAGCTGGATCCATCGATCGACCTGATGGCGGAGGCGCTGCCGTTTTTTGCGACGCTGGATTTCGGGGCGCCGGTGGTCAATCGCTCGTAGCGCGTTCCGCGCTACGAGCGATTGCTCCGTCTCGCCCGCGTGCTCGTGCTCGTGCTCGTGCTTGTGCTCGTCAACGTCAACGGCGTCCCGAGTCCATCACGCCTCGCCTCGCCTCGTAGTCGCTTCGTAGTCGCTTCGCAATCGCCCGGATCAATGTCCGCCCGAATCAAGTCGCTGACCGGGGATGGTGCAGGGCTCGATGAGGCCTGCCCTCTTCCAGCCTCCGCCCAGGAGCCAGTGCAGTGGCTCGGCCAGGCGGTAGGTCGTCTCGATCCGGGGGCGCGTGGCCCAGCCGTCGAAGGTGCCAGAGCTGGAGAGCGGATCGACCCAGCGTGGATGCAGCCGGTCACGCACGTGGTGCCGGTAGTTGCACAGCACGTAGGCCAGCGCGTGACGGACCGCCCGCGGCGAGGTCAGGCAGCGCGCATGGTAGCGGTCGGCGAACACGGTGCCCTTGCGCTCGAGCACGCGGTTCAAGGCGCGGGCGATGCGCACCGAGAGGCCCTTGATGGCGCGCGTGAGCGCGCGGTTGTCGTCGGCCTCGGCGACGAGGTGGACATGATCGAATTGCAGCGAGAAGTGCACGATGCGAGTGCCGAACTTCTCCGCACCCGCGCGCAGTGAGCGCAAGATGGCCGCCGCCAGCCGCCGGTTGCGCAGCCATCCGATCGCGCGGCGGATGCGCAGCGTGATGTGCTGGGCATGGTAGCGACGCACGCTCTCCCGCGTGCGATGCGCGACGTTGCGCCGCCCGGTCCCGCGTGGGCGCCCCGCGCCGTTGCGAGCGCCCCCGTGGCTTCGCCACTGCAGGCGAAGTTGCTGCGGCTGTCCCACCACTCGCCGCTTGCGCGGCCGCCTACCACTGATCGTGTTGCCACCCATCGTCGCCTCCCGCCCACGCGCCCAAGCGCGTCCAAGCGCGCCCAAGCGCGCCCAACGCACCCAGACGCAGGAGGACACGCGGCGAGTGGTGGTGGCGGTGGTGGAGCATTGCCGACGACCGGCCAAACCGGGCCTTTGGCCCGGTTTGACACGGTTTGGGGGCGCTGACTATGCTCGCTGGCTCACGGGGCGGAGGCCGGCATGGGTCGGATCTGGATGTGCGCGCTGCTGCTTGGGGTGGTCCTGGGGTCGGCCGGTGGGGCATGGGCCGACAGCGAGGCGGACGAGGCGCAGCGCCTCTACCGCGAGGGTACGCAGAGCTACGATCTCGGCGAGTACGAGCGCGCCATCGAGCTCTACAAGCAGGCCTACAAGCACAAGGAGGACCCGGTCTTCCTCTACAACATTGGCCAGTCGTTCCGCTTCTTGAAGAACTTCGAGCGCGCCCAGTTCTTCTACCGCGCCTACCTGCGCAACGCACCCAACGCCGCCAACCGCGCCGACGTCGAGAAGCGCATCGCCGAGATGGCCGAGATGCTGCGGCGCCAGGAGCAGGCGGCCACCGCGCCACCGACCGGCACCACGCCACCCGCCGGCAGCGGGCCGACAACAACCCGGCCAGAGCCCAGCCCACCCCCTGGCAGCGCGACCACCGCACCCGGCGCGAGCTCCGACACCCCGCCCATCAAGGTGCCTTCGCCCGAGGTCGCCGCCGCCCAGACCGACCCAGGCGCGACAGGGCCGGTCTCGCCACCAGCCGACCAGCCGGCGCGCAACAAGCCGATCTACAAGAAGTGGTGGTTCTGGACCGGCATCGTCGCGGTCGCGGCCGGCGCCACCGTGATCGCGCTGACCGCGGGCGGCAGCGATGGCATCTCGAACCAGCCGACCACCGACTACGGCACCATGAAGGTGTTCTGATGAGGCAGCTCCACCTCCGCTCGCTGGCGCTCGCGTTCGCGCTGGTCCCCACCATCACCGCCTGTTCGAGCTCGAGCAAGGAGACCTTCGTGGTCGTCCGCGTCGAGCAGGGCGCCAGCGCCGCGACCAATATCGTCGCCATCGAGCTCGAGCTGGCGCTCGGCGCACGCACCGCGACGCGCCGGCTCGAGCCGCGCGCCGGCGCCGCCTCGATCACCCTGCCGGTGACCGCCGACTTCCAGCTGCTCAGCGGCGAGGGCGATCTCCGGGTCACCGCGATCGCCCTCGGCGCCAGCGACATCGAGCTGGATCGCGGCGTCGCCTCCGGCGTCGTCATGCGCGACCGCGTGCTGACGCTGCCGGTGGTCCTCGGCGTCTCCAGCGGTCTCGATGGTGGCGTCGACGCCGCGGTGGGCCTCGACGGCGCGGTCGACGCCGCCGTCGACGCCGGGCCGGTCGACATCACCATCACGCCGACCGCCCCCAACCTGGGCGACATCGCGGTCGGCCAGGCCAGCGCGCCGCAGCAGTTCACCGTCATGAACCCGGGCGCGGTCGCCACCGGAGCCTTGACCGCGATGCTGTCGGGCACCAACGCCAGTGTGTTCATGCTCGCGAGCGACACCTGCACCGGCGCGCCGCTCGCAGGCGGCGCCAGCTGCACCGTGCGCGTCACCGCCACGCCGACCGCCGCCGGGCCGCTGGCCGCGACCCTCCAGGTCAGCGGCACCCCCGGAGGCAGCG
The DNA here is from genome assembly GCA_044229835.1 of Polyangia bacterium. GTDB lineage: Bacteria > Myxococcota_A > Polyangia > Haliangiales > JADYYK01 > JADYYK01. The sequence goes on from JBGASF010000055.1 coordinate 36,115, forward strand.
CCCAGGCCAGCATCAGCGCCAACGCCGTCACGCCCTCGCTGGTCTTCTTCCCCGCCAGCAAGGACTTCGGCGCGCTGGCCGAGGGCATGATGTCCGCCGAGCAGAGCTTCATGGTGCAGAACCAGGGCGCCGTCGCCACCACCGCGCTGATGACGTCCCTGGCCGGCAGCCAGCCGACCAACTTCGAGATCCTGAACGACATGTGTACGGGCCGGGTCCTCAACAGCGGCGTGTCGTGCACCATCGGCGTGCGCTTCAAGCCGCTGCTGGCCGGGGCGCGCTCCGCCAGCCTGACGTTCAAGAGCGCCTCCGGCACCACGCTCGGGGTCGCCGCGCTGACCGGGCTGTCGCAGGGCAACCTGGGGCGCACCTGCGGCGCCGGCACCGACTGCCAGATGGGCAACTGTGTCGACTCGGTGTGCTGCAACGTGGCGGCGGCCCAGTGCGGCGGCTGCAAGGCCTGCAATCTGGCCAGCAGCCTGGGCACCTGCAGCAACGTCCCCGCCAACATGGACCCGCACAACCTGTGCACCGCGACCACGGGTGGCTGCTCGACCGACTCGTGCAACGGGGCCGGCGCCTGTCAGCCCGTGGCCGCGATGACGGTGTGTGCGTCGACGCCCGGCTGCAACAACAGCGGCATGCAGTTCGGCCAGTTCACCGCCGCGGGCATGACCGTGCGCATGTGCGACGGCAGCGCGCTGACCTGCCCGGCCACCACCCAGACGCAGCTCTGCCCTGGCCTGCTGACCTGCAACGGCGCCAGCTGTCGCACCAGCTGCGCCAATGACCTCGAGTGCATCTTCGGCTTTTACTGCGACACCGGCTCGGGGACCTGCAGGGTGGCCCAGGCCACCGGCTCCTGCAGCAGTCCGCGCGCCTGTCGCTCGAACTGGTGCGTCGCCGGGATCTGTCAGAACAACTGCTACGGCGCCGGCAGCGAGTGCTCCAACTCCAACCTGTGCAACTACGCCGGCAACGGCAACAACAGCTGCGGGACCTGCAGCGCCAACATCGACTGCTCGTCCCACGGCAAGGGCGGCACCTGCGACGCCTCGGCGACCTGCGTGTGCGCCAACGACTCCGAGTGCACCACGGCCACGGGCGAGGCCCCGTTCTGCTACACCGGCAGCAAACGCTACTGCGCCTGCTATCTCGACAACGGCATCCCGCGCGGCTGCCTCTACGGCTATACCTGCGTCAACCGCAACGCCACCACCGGCCCCGCCGCCTGCAAGATCCGCACGGGCTTCCTGTGCAACGACAGCAACCACTGCGCCAGCGGCACCTGCACCAACGGAGTCTGCCAGTAGCGCCGTAGAGCTTGTCCGCCCGAATCAAGTTGCGGGGCCAGGGCTGGTGCCGCGCTCGATGAGGCCCGCCCTGGTGGCGGTGCGGTCTCGGCCGGCCTGCTCGAGTGATGCATGGACATCCCGCTCAGAAGCGAAGCTCGGCGCCGCCGACCGCGTAGTGCAGCCAGGCGAAGTTGAAGACCTCGTCGTTGTCGGCGCCGCCCTCGACCGTCCGATAGCCGACGCGCAGCACCAGCGCGTCGCTCACCGCCCACGTCGCGGCCAGCAAGATGTCCTCGGCGCGGCCCTGCGGCGCGGCCAGCGCGTCGGCGTCGAGGACGACACCGAAGGCCCCTGCCCGGGGCCGCCACTCGAGGTGGAAGTTCAGCAGAGGCACGAAGCCCGTGTTGGTCTTCCGCGCCGTCTGCGCGCCGTACAGGCTGATCTCGGCGTCACGGATCTTGCCGGTGAGCCCCGCCGAGACCTCGAGGGTCTGGTTGCGCACGAACGCGTAGCGGTAGGTGAGTCGATATGAATCGAAGCGGTAGACGCCGAGCAGCGAGCTGCCCGCAACATAGCTCTGGCCACCAAAGCTGGCATCGCGCTCCAGCACGCCTGTCGCGTTGATCCGCAGCGGCGCGTACAGCGCGCTGATCAGGTGTCGATCGGCGAAACGATACCCGGCGCGCAGGCGGAAGACGGGGGACGCGGGCGCCGAGAGGTCGTCCACCAGCGACAGCTCGGTGCCTCCGGCGCCTGGAAGTCGCACGTCGTTCCTGCTCGCCGCGACGACGCCGGCCTCGAAGTCGGTCTCGACACCGTCAGCCCTGGCGGGCCGGTGAGCCGTCAGCAGCGCTGCCACCAGCACGAGGCCGAGGGCGGGGATCTTCGAGGGCGAAGCGAGGTTGCTCATGGTGCAAGCATGGTGGTCGAATTGGACGATTACAAGTTGAAATTCGACCAAATCGTACTATAGTGAAATCATGAGGATGGCAGGGATGCTCACGACGACCGAAGCAGCCGAGGTTGCGGCGGTTGCCCCTTCGACCATCAAGCGCTGGGCCGATCAAGGGGTCCTGCCGTTTTCGCGGACCGTGGGCGGCCACCGCCGGTTCGAGCGCTTCGCGGTCGAGCGAGTTCTCCGCGCCCAGCCGGTGTCGATGCCCCCGGACACCACCAGCGCCACCGCATGGGTCCGCTGTCTGGTGGACGGACGACGCCATGAGATCGACGGTCGGCTCCTCGAGGAGAGAGCGCGGCTGGGGTCGTGGTGGCGCGTGGCCGACGAGCTCGCCGGCGCCCTCGTCGAGCTCGGCCTGCGGTGGCAGCGCGGGCGCTTGACCGTGGCTGAAGAGCACGTCGCCTCCGACGCGCTGGCGCGAGCCCTCGCACGCGTCGGTGATGCGCTGCCGATTCGCCTGCAGGGACCGCGCTGCCTGCTCGCCTGCGCGGCCGAGGACGAGCACACGCTCGGCCTGTCACTCGCCGAGCTGTGCCTGCGCGAGGTGGGCTGGATGCCGCTGTGGCTCGGTCGCCGCACACCGGTCGGCGAGGTGGTCCGGCTGGTGAGCGGCGGCCAGGTGGCGCTGGTGGCGCTGTCGGCGTCGGCGCTGCTCGACGACCAGCGCGCGCTGCGCGCGACGGCGGCCGAGGTGGGGGCGGCCTGCGAGGCCAGGGGCGTCGGGCTGCTCCTCGGCGGCGCAGGAGCATGGCCAGCCCGGCCGGCATACGGTGTCCGCCTGACCTCGTTCGCCGCTCTTCATGCCTACCTCGTCGAGGCGGGCGGGCGACGATGAGCGCACCACCGCGAACCTCGACGGCGGCCGGGCGAGCGGCCGCTGCTCCTGACCGGCGCCACCGGGTTCGCCGGCCGCGCCTTCTCTAGCGGCGCGAGCGGCGGCGGGCGACGACCAGCGCGGCGGCAATCAAACCCAGCGCGAGCACGCCTTCGGGGATCCGCCCATCGCGCCCGCCGGTCTCGCAGCCGCAGCCGCCGGCGGCGTCGAAGTCGGGCACATACGGCTGCTCGATCCTGCGCGAATCTGGCCCGGCATCCGCGGGATCCAGGATGCCGGTGTCGAACAGCGGGGTCACGTCGGCCATGCGCGCGTCCACCACCGGGGGGCGTGCGTCCGGGATGTACACGTCGGGCAAGTTCGCATCCGGGATCGCGCCCGCGTCGGGGCCGACCAGGACGCCGCCGTCGTTGCGTCCGATCGGGTTCACGCTGCCGGGGGTCGGGCCATACGTGGTGAAGTCGGCGCTGACGACGTCGGTGTCCTGGAAGCGGGTGATCGAGAAGTCGCTGGGCGGCGCGACCGCGCTGGTCACGTCGGTCATGCCCGAGAAGTCCCCCACCACGCCGGCCGCGGGGATGCCGCCCCAGCGCACGCAGTCGTAGCGGATGCTCGAGCTCCTGAAGCAGACCTGGGCGGCGGCGCGCGGCAGCGAGATGATCAAGGTGCGGTCGGCCGGGAAGCCGAGGCGCATGGCGGCCGCGGCGGTGGCGATGGTGTAGGTGCGGCCGGGCGGGCACACCGTGGCAGCCCAGGGGAACTGCGTGGCCAGGAGCTGCCCGTCCGAGTAGAAGACCTCGATGCGGCTGGACGAGAAGAAGCACCCGCCGCCGGGGTGGATGAGCTCGATGTACTGCTTGCCCACATCGCCATCCAGCGCGGTCACCACCTCGGACACGCGCCACTTGTCGACCATCTGGGCCTCGGCGACCCGGCTCCCGGCCACGACGACCAGCGCGCCCACACAGAGCGCCCACAGCCACCGCCGACCAAGGCCCGACATGGGCGCCGAGACTAACACACGGTCCCGGCCCGACACCTGCAATCCGGATCACGGTCGGTCGTCCGGTCGGCTTGCCCGGATCCCTGAACAGCGGCTAAACTACACAACTTGCGGGCCCTGTCGGCCGCGCTCGGGGAAGGCGGTACCCAGGTTCGAGCTATGACAGCGCTGTCCTACGTCATGCTGCGATCGGGCGCCACGACCGTGACGTCATGATGATCGGTCGCGTGCTCGAGAAGTACGAGATCCTGGAGGAGGTCGGCCAGGGCGGCATGTCCGTGGTGTATCGCGGCCTCGATCAGTCGCTGGGGCGCACCGTCGCCATCAAGGTGCTGCACCCACACCTGGCCGCCATCCCCGAGGCCAAGTCGCGGCTGGAGCGCGAGGCCAAGGCCGTGGCCAAGCTGCGCCACGACAACATCCTCGAGATCTACGACTACTCGGGCTCGGCCTCGACCGAGAGCTACATCGTCACGGAGTTCATCAAGGGCCACACCCTCCGCGAGTTCATCGAGAAGCACCCCATCGGCTACCCCGAGATCGCGGCCATGATCGTGGCCCAGGTCGCCGGCGCGCTGGTGCACGCGCACGGCCTCGGCGTCATCCACCGCGACGTCAAGCCCGAGAACCTGATGATCCGCGACGACGGCGTCCTCAAGCTGATGGACTTCGGGATCGCGCAGGTGGTCGACACCCGTCGCATGACGGTGACCGGGCAGATCCTGGGCTCGCCGGCCTACATGGCGCCCGAGCATGTCGAGGGCCGCCCGCTCGACTATCGCTCCGACGTCTTCAGCCTGGGCGTCGTGCTGTACCAGCTGTCGACCGGCGAGCTGCCCTTCAAGGGCAAGAACGCGCACGAGATCCTGAAGCGCATCGCCGACGGGCGCTACCTCGATCCGCGCGTCGCCAGCATCAAGGTCGGCAACCGCCTGGGCGCCATCATCGACCGCGCCCTGGCCCGCGATCCCGAAGAGCGCTACCCCGACATGCACCGCTTCGAGGACGACCTGACCGCGTACCTGCACGAGTCCGGCCTCGAGGACGCGCCCAAGGAGCTGCGCCGCTACCTGTCCGATCCAGCCAGCTACGAGGCCGCCTTCGGGCCGCGCCTGATCGCCGCACTGACCAAGCGCGGCCACGAGGCGCGCGCCGCCCGCAAGCACGCCCGCGCCCTCGAGCTGTGGAACCGCGTGCTCACCCTGGAGCCCGACAACGCCGAGGTGCTGACCGCCATCGGCGAGCTGGATCGCACCCGGCGCTGGGGCAAGATCGCGGCCGGGATCGGCGCGCTGGCGCTGGTCGCGGGCGGCAGCGTCGCGGTGATCTGGATGGCCGGACGCGCCGGCCCGGGCGACACCGCGCCGGCGCTGGCCACCGGCGGCTCGGCGGGCGAGAGCTCCGGCGGTGTCGACGGCGACGGCGCCCTGCCCCGCGTGCTGGCGCCGGCCAGCCCGACCCCCGACAGCGCGATGGCCATGGAAAGCCGTGACGCCGCCACCCTGGTCGCCCTGACCGTCGACGCCGGCCGCAAGGGCCCGCGCGAGACGCCCGGCCCCAGCCCGACCCCGACGCGCGAGCCGTCGACCTCGCCCTCTGCCTCACCCCGCATCGCCGCCATCCGCAGGGTCGAGCTGAACCCGTTCCCGCGCGCCGCCATGATCATCCTCGACGGCACCGAGGTCGGCTGGTACGGCCCCGCCACCCGCATCCTCGAGCTCGGCCCCGGCAAGCACGAGATCCGCTTCACCAACCCCAACTGCTTCGACGGCGTCGAGATCGTCGAGGCCAACGAGGCGCCCGAGCGCATCGGCATCCGGCTGAAGTGGAAGCCGGCCACGCTGACGGTCAGCTCCGACACCGGCACCGACGTCGAGATCGACGGCCGCCCGCGCGGTCGCCCCGGCGAGCCCATCAGCGTGCAGATCCCGCTGATGCCCAAGGAGGGCGTGCCCGAGGGCACCACCGTGGTCACCGTGCGCGTGTCGGCCGAGGGCCGCGAGTCGCAGAGCCGCGACGTCACGCTGCAGGCCAACCAGGCCAAGGACGTCACCATCAACTTGCCGGAGACGTGATGGGGCGACCGGCCCTCATCAGCCGTCAGTTCCGCCTCTGGCTCTGGGTCGCGGCGCTGTGCGCCCTGCCCGGCCTGGCCAGCGCAGCGCCCGATCCCCACGCCGAGCTGGAGCGCGGCCGCCTGGCCTATGGCCACGGCGACTACAAGGGCACCATCGCGCTGCTGCGCCCGCTGGTCTACCCGTCCATCACGCTGGCCGCCGAGGCCGACGTGGTCGACACCTACAAGCTGATGGCGCTGTCGTACTTCTTCGAGAACGACGAGAAGGGCGCCGAGGGCGCCTTCAAGAACCTGCTGCAGATCGCGCCCAGCTTCGAGCTCGACCCGCTGATCGAGCCGCCGCCCGCGGTGGCCTTCTTCCGCGAGGTGCGCAAGAAGGAGGCCGATCTCATCAAGGAGCTCGAGCTGCGCCGCGAGCGCGAGCGCAAGGAGCGTGAGCGCAAGGAGCGCGAGCGCAAGGAGCGCGAGGCCCGCCTGCGCGAGGCCATGCGCGAGCGGCTGGTGGTCACGCGCACCGAGCGGCGCAACATCTATGCGCTGAACTTCGTGCCCTTCGGGGTGCCGCAGTTCCAGAACGGCCATCGCACCAAGGGCTATGTGCTGCTGGCCAGCCAGCTGACCATGGCCAGCCTGTCGGCGGGGATCTGGGCCTACCAGCTCAACCGCTACCCGTCCGGGTTGGTGCCCAACGACGAGGTCACCTCGGTCAACCAGCAGCAGGTGGTGCACATCGCGGCCGGCGGCGTCTTCCTGGCGCTGTACGCCTACGGGGTCTGGGACGGCATCCACAACTTCAAGGCGGTCGAGATCAGCGAGCGCCAGCAGCTGGTGCGCCCGCCCGCGCCGCCGGGGCTCGAGCCTGGGCCGGACCCCGACGCGCCCTCGTTTGCTCCGGAGCCGCGCGATCGCCCGGCACCGTCCGCCGATCGCAAGCGCTCCACCACGTACCTTTCGCCGTTCGTCACCCCCGATGGGGCGGGCCTCGGCGTGGGAGGAATCTTCTGATGGCTTCGCTTCGTGTCCAGGTCCCGGGGTCGCGCCCCAAGCTGCACCCGCTGTACAAGCGCATCACCTCGATCGGGAACGCGCCCGAGTGCGACGTGGTGCTGCCCGATCCGACCATCGGCGACACCCTGGCGCACATCCACTATGACGGGCGCGACTACACCATCTCGGCGCTCGACAAGCGCGACGAGCTGACCATCAACGGCAAGAAGCGCAAGAAGCACAAGCTGGCGCACCAGGACCGCATCTCGATCGGGGAGATCGAGGTGCTGTTCGCGACCGAAGACGCGACGGCAACGGACATCGCCCCCGCACAGAGTGCGGCGCTGGGCGCGGCGGGCAGCTCGCCGCGCATCCCCGTGGTGTCGGCCGCCGACGCCGGCGCCGCGGAGGTCGCCGCGCGCGCCGACGAGGTGGCCTCGTTCAAGAAGCTGTACGACTTCTCGGCCAAGCTGCTCGAGGCCTACGACCTGCCCACCCTGCTCGACGAGCTGATGGATCAGGTCATCGCCATCACCAAGGCCGACAAGGGCTTCCTGGTGCTGATGGAGGGCCAGCGCCTCGACGTCAAGGTCGCGCGCAACGTGCACAAGGAGAACCTGGCCGACGCGGTGTCGATGCTGTCGGACTCCATCGTCAGCAAGGTGGTCAAGACCAAGCGGCCGGTCATCATCTCGGACGCGCTCAACGACGCCGAGTTCTCGTCGTCCGAGAGCGTGATGCACCTCAAGCTGACGTCGGTGATGTGCGTGCCGCTGCTGGAGCGCGGCAACCTGCTCGGCGTGCTGTATGTCGGCAACGACAAGATCGCGTCGCTGTTCGAGACCTCGGGGCTCGACGTACTGACCATCTTCTCGTCGCAGGCCTCGCTGCTGATCAGGAACGCGCTGCTGGTCAACGAGCTGCGCCTCGACAACAAGCAGCTGGGTGAAGAGCTGGAGCGCATGCGCTACGGCTCGATCATCGGCTCGGCGCCGCTGATGCAGGAGGTCTACAAGAAGGTCGGCAAGGTCGCGACCACCGACATCTCGGTCTTGATCACCGGCGAGACCGGCACCGGCAAGGAGCTGATCGCGCGCGAGATCCACAACCGGTCGAACCGCGCCAAGGGGCCGTTCGTCTCGATCAACTGCGGCGCCATCCCCGAGAACCTGCTCGAGAGCGAGCTCTTCGGCCACGTCCGCGGCGCCTTCACCGGCGCCGACCGGGCGCGCGTGGGGCGCTGTGAGATCGCGGCCGGCGGCACCCTCTTTCTCGACGAGATCGGCGACACGACCCCTGCCATTCAGGTAAAGCTGCTCCGGGTGATTCAGGAACGTGAATTTCGTCGGGTCGGCGGCATGCAGGACGTGAAGGTCGATGTGCGCATCGTCGCGGCGACGAATCGAGATCTGGAGAAGGCGGTTGCCGAGGGCGCGTTTCGCGAAGATTTGTATTATCGGCTCGACGTGATTCCGATCAAGCTCCCGCCCTTGCGTATGCGCAGCGGTGACATTCCGTTGCTGAGCCAACATTTCCTAGAGAAATTTGCCAAGGAAAGTGGTAAACCAGTGCCGACGATGAGCCAGGAGGCCATGCGCGTACTGTTGGCGCATGAGTGGCGAGGAAACGTTCGAGAACTCGAGAACGTGATCGAGCGCGCCGCCGTGCTCTGCCCCGGGGCCGAGATCGGGCCCGAGCACCTGCCGGCGAAGCTCACCGTGGGCGTTGCCCCGAAGAGCGTCGTGGACCCGAAGGAGGCCGAGCGGCAGCGCATCCTCGGCGCGCTCGATCGCTTCGCGGGCAACCAGACGCAGGCGGCGCAGCTGCTGGGCATGAACCGCGACCAGATCCGCTACCG
>JBGASF010000056.1:0-45015 GCA_044229835.1 Polyangia bacterium
CCTCGCGGGGGCCCGGCGTGCCGGCGGGTGGGGCCGCGGCCGGGGGCTGGGGGGGGGGGGGGGCCGGCGGGGTGTCGCCGTCGGGCGCCACCTGCGCGAACGCGCGCGCGCCCGGCCAGGCCAGCGTCAGCGCCAGCGTCGCCAGCAGCGCCACCGCGAAGAGGCGCGCGCTAGAACGCAAGGCCGAGCTCCGCCAGACCGCTGATGCCGTGGGTGCCGAAGTTGTCGGTCACCACCTCGCCGCGCAGGTACAGGTGCGGCATCAGGTAGGTGAAGCCGACGCGGGCCGGTGACGGCTGCGCGTCCTCGTCGAACAGCGACAGGCCGAGGATGTTGAAGTCCATCTGCACGTAGGCCTGCAGATCGCGCCGCGCCATCACCGAGAAGCGCATCGGGATGCCGATGTAGTCGTACTCGAGGTCGCCGGTCTTCTCGACCGCATTGAGGACGCCGCCGGTGTTCTCGACCTCCTTCCAGGTGCGGTCGTGGAAGGTGTAGCCGCCCACCGCCATGCCGAAGTTGAAGTTGCCGCCCAGGTTGCGCAGGCTGCCGATGGGGAAGTTGTAGGTCAGCGAGAACATGCCGCCCGAGGTGTCACCGCCGAGATCCTGCGACATCCACTCGGCGGTGACCTCGGTGCGCAGCGCGCCCGACAGGATCATGGGCGCGGTGTTCTCCGACCAGTTCTTGACCTCGGCGTGGTAGCGGTCGATCTCGGCCTGGGTCGGCGCGTACGTGGTCGTGGTGGTGGTGACCACGCAGTAGTCGCCCGAGCAGCTGGTCGATGACGACACGTCGGTGCGTCCGGTCGGGGCGCGCGGCGCGGTCAGGATCAGGGTCAAGATGCGGCCGACCCAGCCGCCGTACTCGTGGACCTGGATCGACGTCGACAGGCCGTTCGAGGCCGTCGTCGGCAGCAGCGCGTTGCCGGTGCTGGCCGCGAAGCCGATGGTGTAGTTGCCGTTGTTGCCGGCGTGGGCGCGCCCGGGCGCCAGCAGCAGCGCGGCGGCGGCGACGCTGGCGAGGGCGGTCGTGGTGAAGGCGGGACGTCGCATCAGTTGCGCCTCTTCTTGAAGAGGGCGTCCAGGAAGTAGCTCTGCAGCCCGACGCTCATCATGACGCCGGTGGCCTTGATGTCGTCACCGCCGCCGGTGCGCTCGACGGTGTCGAGGTGGACGCCGCAGCGCACATACAGGCCGGTGGTGGCGCGCTGGCGCAGCTCGATGCCGCCCTCGATGGCGCGGTTCAGGCTGTAGGTGATGGGGGCGCCCAGGGCGTCGAAGTGGACGTGGCCGAAGGCGCGGATGAAGCCGGGCAGCGCGTAGGTGGCGCCGAGGCCGCCGGCGAAGCGGGCGCCGTCCTCGCTCTCCAGGGTGCCGCCGCGCGAGCGGATGTCGTAGCTGCCCAGCGTCATGCTGCCGACCAGCTCGAGATCCTTGAGCGCGTACATGAAGAGGAAGTCGATGTTGTCGGTGCGCACGGTGATGTCGGCGTCCGCGCTGGTCGCGGTGCTCATCGGCTGCGTCGCCTTGGCCACGCTGGAGCCGGCGCCGATGCCGAAGCCGCAGCCGCCGCTGGCCGCGAAGGCGCCCATGAGTGCTGCGAGCGCGCCTACACGCCAGGCCCGGCGCGGCGCCCTGGTGCTTCCCCCCATGTGTGGATTCAAGCGGAAACGCGGCGGACAATCAACAGCGACGTGCTACTTGGCCCACAGCTCGAGCTGGGCGCGGCCGCCGCCGGGCAGGTTGGCGTAGCGGAAGTCGACGCGACGGATGAAGCGCGCGCCGCCGGGCAGATCGATGACGCGGCTGGCGCTGTTCTTGGCGAACACCAGGCGCGTCGGCGGCGAGAAGGTGGTGCCGTCGCCGAAGGTGACCACGATGTCGAACAGCTCCAGCGCGCTGTGCTCGGCGACCAGCTGGATCTGGGTGAAGCGACCCTCGGAGCCGCCCACCATGATGGTGTCGTGGTCGCCGCCGTAGTTGACCCAGCGCTCGCCCAGCTTGTTCCAGCCGGTCAACGCCTCGGTGCGCGCGTCCCGGACGTCGTCGCGGCGCTCACCGCGGCGCTGCCGCCCGCCACACGCGACCATGGTGCCCAGCAACGCAAAAGCCAGCCCTGCAAGCAGAATATTGCGCTTCATTTCGGCCCCCCTTGGGCAGGCATCGTATCTGAACTACGATGGCGTCGCCATGCCGATGGACAAGCTCAGCGGTGACGAGCAGGGCATCGCGGCGCTCAAGGCGCTGGCCAAGGAGCGGCGCGACTACCTCAAGTTCCTGCTCGCCGAGGCCCAGACCAGCATCGATGGCAGCGCGACCTTCACCGGGGCCGACGGCGAGAAGTACGTGCTGCGCGCGGACGGGGCGGGCCACCTCACGGTCACGGCGGTGACCGCGGCGCCGAAGTAGCCCAGATCCGCGCAGGACGTCTGCTATGTTGCGCCCCATCATGGCCAACAAGCTGACGCTGTGGAGGAAGCTGGGGCGCTTCGTGACCCCGGCGGTCGTCCTGCTGTTCTTCCTGCCCTTCTTCGGGGTGTCCTGCGAGGGCATGGAGATCGTCTCGGTGTCGGGCGCCGACATGGTCGGCGGCTGCAAGCCGGGCGGCATGATCAACGACATCGCGAAGCAAGAGAACGACGATCCTGACCGCGCGGGCCGGCCCAGCAAGCTGCCCAAGATCGGCAACGTCAAGCGCGAGCCGCTGGCCATCGCGGCGATGGCGCTGGCGCTGATCGCGGCCGGCCTGGCCTGGGTGCGCTCGCGCCAGGCGCTGCTGGGCGCCTTCGTGGTGTCGCTGCTGGGGCTGGGCTCGCTGATCGGCCTGTACGTCGGCGCCACCGGCAAGCTGGAGAAGGCCATCACTGGACAGCTGGAGAGCAAGGCTGGCGTCCCGGACGGCACGGTCAGCCGCGGCGGCGGGCTGCGCGGCCTCAGCAAGGACAAGATCGACGCCGGTGCGCGCATCGGGTTCTGGATCACCTGCCTCGGCTTCGTCGGCGTGGCCGCGCTGGCCGGGCTGGCGCTGCGCGAGAAGGAGGATCCCGACGCCAGGCCGGCCAGCCCGCCGGCACCCGCCGCTGGTGGTTATCCGCCGCCGCCCGTATCCTGACCCCGGCCCGAACGGGCCCGGGGGCCTGATGTCCGAGATGTCGATGATGAGCGCGCGGCGCGTGCTGGGGGTCGTGGTCTGTGCGGCGTTGCTGGGCGGCTGCGGCAAGAAGGGCGGTGCAGGCGGCGGCAAGGTCGCCTTCGACACCGTGCCGATCGAGCTGAAGTACGACACCCGCGACTATCGCAAGATGGCGTTCCGGATCCAGGCCCAGCTGCCCACGGGCTGGAAGATGATGACCGAGGGCAGCGCCAAGGACTCGATGAACACCTTCATGCCGCCGCTGCCCAAGGGCGAGCAGCCGTCGCTGTTCTCGACCTCGTCGATCACGGTGTCGGCGACCTGCCACGGGCCGTGTCGCGCCGAGAAGATGGACGAGCAGATCAAGGCCGCCGGCAAGGCGCGCGCCGAGAGCCCGGCCACGCACGGCAAGCTGCTGCAGGACGGCGAGGTCCGCCCCGGCGTGTGGGCCTTCGTGATCGAGCTCGAGGGCGTGCGCAGCAAGGACAAGAGCTACAACGTCGGCGTCACCCACCGGCTGTCGCCCGAGTGGGAGACCGTGGTGTTCTGCGACGCCCTGCTGATGGGCAAGCAGGCCAGCATGTGGAAGGCCGTGCTCGAGGCGTGCAGCTCGGCGACCATCAAGTCGGTCGACCTGGTCGTCGGCGAGGAGCGCGCGGCCGCGGAGGAGGCCAACCTGAGCAAGTGCCCGGCCACCACCACGCTGACGCACACCCCCAAGGAGGCCAAGCCCGAGGACCCGGTGTTCACCGGGGCGCTGCACGCGCGCGCGACCTCGTCGGGCACCGGGCAGGTCACGCTCGAGCTCGGCAACGTCGAGGCCGGCGCCGACGGCTTCCCCGACGCGCTGGCGCCGGGCCAGGGCGTGCTGCGCCTGGGCCTGATGTACGACGGGCAGGACGGTGACGTGCTCAGCGGCAAGTACTCGCTCAGCGAGGGCAAGCTGCGCGTCGACTTCGGGCTGCGCGTGGCGCCGGGCGGAACCACCATCGGGCTGTCGAGCGGCGAGGGCGGCGTCGAGGTCATCGCGCGCACGCCGAAGCGGATCTGCGGCAAGGTCGACATCAAGGACGGCTGGCGCACCGTGCAGGGCGAGTTCGTGGCCGACATCGTCAACGACCGCTAGCACAGGGTCGGCCGTATACTGGCGGCCCGATGGCGGCGCTTCGCGTGGTGGCAGGGCTCGGGTTCGCGGTGGCGGTGGCGCTGGCGCTGGCCGCGTCGTCGTGCTCGAAGCAGCCGCGCTCGACCAGCAGCCCGACGCCACACCCGTCGGTGGTCGAGGTCGCGGTGATCGACGCCGCGGCCCCGGCGCCCGACGCCACGCTGCAGTCGCCCTTCGACGCCGTCGACACCCGCTGCACCGTGGACGCCGACTGCGACGTCGTGACCATCGAGGTCAGCGGCGTGCACGCCTGCTGCTCGAGCTGCAACACCACCGCGGGCAACAAGGGCTGGGCCGAGCGGCTGCGCACCGCCTGCGCGGCGCGGCCACCCGGGATCTGCTTCCCGCTGGGCTGTCCGATGGGGCCGACCCACACGCGCTGCGACGCCGGGCGCTGCGTCCTGCAGGTCGGGCCGTGAAGGTCCACCACATCAACTGCGGCACCATGTGCCCGATGCTGGGCAAGTCGATGGTGCACCCCTCGGGCAAGATGGTGTGCCACTGCCTGCTCATCGAGAGCGCCGCCGGCCTGATCCTGGTCGACACCGGCCTCGGGCTGGCCGAGACCGCGCAGCGCAACCTGCTGCCGTGGCGCTTCACGCGCATCGTGCGCCCGCTGCTCGACCCCGCCGAGACCGCGGCCGAGCAGGTCGAGCGCCTGGGCTTCGCGCGCAGCGACGTGCGCCACATCGTGGCCACTCACCTCGACGTCGACCACGCCGGCGGGCTGCCCGACTTCCCGCACGCGAAGATCCACGTCCACGAGCTCGAGCACGCCGCCATGCTGGCGCGCGCCGGCGGCTTCGAGCGCCAGCGCTACCGCCCGCACCACTTCGCGCACGGCCCGCAGTTCCAGCGCTATGACGGCGCGCGCGGCGAGCCCTGGTTCGGCTTCGAGGCGGTCGAGCTGGCGCACGGCCTGCCGCCCGAGCTCTTGCTGATCCCGCTGCCGGGCCACTCGTTCGGCCACTGCGGGGTCGCGGTCGATCGCGGCCGCGCGGGCTGGCTGCTGCACGCCGGCGACGCCTACTTCTCGGCCGGCGAGCTCGCGCCCACGGGCAAGAGCCGCTTCGGCCTGCGCATGTTCCAGCGCATGGCCGACGCCGACCACCGCGCCCGCCTGCACAACCTCTCGCGGCTGCGCGAGCTGGCCGCCAGCGGCCAGGTCACCATGCACAGCGCGCACGACCCCGACGAGCTCGCGCGCGAACAGGGCGAAGGGAGCCAGACCGCGGCATGAGCTCGAGTGACGATCCGAACCTCGGCAGCATCGTGGCCGGGCGCTACCGCGTCGATGCGCTGCTGGGCAGCGGCGAGATGGCGCGCGTCTACCTGGCCGAGCAGCTGTCGATGGGGCGCCCGGTGGCGCTCAAGCTCTTGCGCCCCGAGATCGCGCGCGAGCCCGACGCCGTGCTGCGCTTCCGGCGCGAGGTCGAGGCGGTGACCCGGCTGCGCTCGCCGCACGCCATCAGCTTCTACGACTTCGGCCAGAGCGACGACACCCTGTTCATCGCCATGGAGCGCCTCGACGGCGAGCCGCTGCGCGCGCGCCTGGAGCGCGACCCGGTGCTGGACCCCGACCTCGTGCTGCACATCGTGACCCAGACCTGCGAGTGCCTGGCCGAGGCCCACGGCGCCGGCATCATTCACCGCGATCTCAAGCCCGAGAACGTCTTCCTGTGCACGCCGCTGGCGGCGGGGCGGCCGGTGCACGTCAAGGTGGTCGACTTCGGCCTGGCCAAGATCCTCGAGGGCACGCGGCTCGACGGCATCACGGCCAAGAACTCGACCGTGGGCACGCCGGCCTACCTGGCGCCGGAGCGCGTGACCTCGGGCATGAAGGACGACGAGCGCGCCGATCTGTATGCCCTCGGCGTGATGGTCTTCGAGATGCTGACCGGGCAGCGGCCCTATGACACCCCCAACCTGATCCAGATGCTGCGCCTGCACCGCGACGCCCCGGTGCCGTCGGCGTGCGCGCTGCGCCCGGAGCTACCCGCGATGGTCGACGCCTTCGTGCGCCAGGCCATGGCCAAGGACGCCAGCGCGCGCTTCGCCAGCGCCGAGGCCTTCGCGCGCGCGCTGGCCGGCGCGCTGGAGAGCTGATGCGCGCGCTGGTGCGCGAGCTCGCCGGCAGCTTCGCCGACGCTCTCACCGCGGTGCGGCCCGACCCGCCGATCGACGTGGCGCGCGCACGCGCACAGCACGCGGCCTATGTCGCCGGCCTGGGCTGGCTGGGCGCGACGGTGACCGTGCTGGAGGCCGACGAGCGCTTCCCGGATGGCTGCTTCGTCGAGGATTGCGCGGTCATCGCGGGTGGCGTGGCGCTGCTCACGCGGCCCGGCGCCCCGTCGCGCCAGGGCGAGGTCGCCGTGGTGGCGGCGGCGCTGGAGCGGCTGGTCGAGTGCGCGACCATGGCGGCGCCGGCGACGCTGGATGGCGGCGACTGTCTGCGCATCGGGCGACGCATCTTCGTGGGCCGCTCGGCGCGGACCAACCAGGCCGGCCTGCAGCGCCTGGCGGAGGTCTTCATGCCGCGCGGGCTGCGCGTGGTCGCGGTCACGCTGCCGCCCGGGGTGCTGCACCTCAAGTGTGTGTGCTCGCCGCTGGGTGACGGGCGCGTGCTGGTGGCCGAGGGGGTGCTGCCGGCGGGGACGTTCGAGGACCTCACGCTGGTCGAGGTGCCGCGCGACGAGGCCTATGCCGCCAACTGTGTCGCGGTGGGCGGACGCGCGCTGATGGCGGCGGGTTACCCGGGGGCGCGGGCCGCGGTGGAGGCGGCCGGCCTCGAGGTGCGCACGCTCGATGTGTCGGAGACGCGCAAGGCCGACGGCGCGCTGACCTGCATGTCGCTGCTACTGGGGACCCCAGATGGCCAGTGAGACCTGGCGGCGCAGGTGCTCTGGATCGAGGGGCTTCTCCAGGTAGGCCAGGGCGCCCTTGATCGAGGTGTCGGCCTGGGTCTGCGGGCTGGGCGTGCCGGTGACGATGATGACGGGGACGTCGGGGCGCGCGCTGCGCACCGCGGCCAGCAGGTCGCCGCCATAGCCGTCGGGCAGGCCGAGGTCGAGGATGACGCAGTCGAACTGCTCGGCGCCCAGGTGTTCGCGCGCCGACTCCAGGGTCTGCGCGGCGGTCAGCTCGATGCGCAGCGCCGACAGCATGCGGCCATACAGGCCGGCGGCCTCGGGCTCGTCGTCGACCACCAGGACCTTGCCGCTCGACATGGCCTCATCCTGCCGGACGGCTGGGCCCGGGACAAGCCGTCAGCGTGACGTCAGGTGCGGCACAAAGGTCAACACGGGCTAACTCTTGTCGCGCGACAGCAGGGCAAAGGCCCACAGGGCGCTGGCGATGAGGGTCGGGATGACCACGCCGCCCTGCAAGATCCCTGCGATCAGCTTGTTCTTGCCGTCGCCGCCGAAGTCGAGGCCGCGCCGATCGATGAACGACCCGAGCAGGGTGCCGGCCCAGTTGGTGAAGGTGGCGATGGTGGTCAGCAGCACCAGGAGGTTGCGGCGCCGCTCGGCCACGTGCGGCAGCGTGTACGACAGGCCGAGCAGCCAGAAGCAGCCCAAGAGGCCATTGATGTGCGCCGCCAGCGCCAGCCGATCGAACTGCCGTGGTGCCAGCTCGAGGCCCAGCGCCTTGCCGCGCGTGAACACGACGGCGACCCAGATCCCGGTCAACATGCCGAGGAAGAACAGCAGGGCCGCGCGGCCCATCAGGGTGCGCTGCAGAGGGCTCGCGCTGACGTCGGAGGTCGCCATGGCCGAACTATCGCACGGGTGCTCAGCGCTTGCAGGAGGCGGGCAGCACCTGGGCGGGATATTCGCCCTCGTAGTTGCCGGGCGGATCGTAGTTGCACACCCAGATGGTCATGTTCTTGGCCGCGCACTGCGCGCTGGCGCAGCCGAGCTGCGTGGTGTTGCGCCAGACCAGCTGGGTGAAGTGGCCCGTGCTCATGCCGAAGCCGGGATTGGCAAAGTCGTAGTCGCCGACCTCGGCGTGCCACATGTCGACCACCGCCTCGGCCGGCATGTAGCCAGTGGTGCCCATGGCCAGGTTCTCGCCGTAGGCGCCCCGGCTGTGGTCGAAGGCGCAGTCGTCGTCGCGCAGGTGGTCGGCCCACTTCTGGGCCACCGCGGCGAGCTTGGGCGACCAGGTCAGCGGGGGGGCGCAGTGCAGCGCGCGTTTGGCGTTGTGCAGGGCGAGGATGGCGGGGGCGCCGGGGGTGCTGGCCGGCGTCGGGGGCGGACTCGGGCTCGTGCTCGGGCTCGGGCTCGTGCTCGGACTCGTGCTCGTGCTCGTGCTCGTGCTCGTGCTCGTGCTCGTGCTCGTGTCCGGGTACGGATCCTGTGCCGGCTCCAGCCCAGGCCCAGGGGCCGCAACCCCGGGTTTCTGTCCAGGATTGCCGCAACCTGCGAGGCCCAGCAGCAGCGCGAAGACTCCCCGTCGCATCATCCCCAAACGGTAGCACGTGGCAGCGTTGGGCAGACCAGGGGGGCTCGCCCCCCGAATCGCTGTAGGATGGAGCAGCGAGGGCGGATGCCGGGGCAGGCGCGACTGGGTGACAACGGGCAGGTCGATTCACCCGGCGACAAGCACGGCTGTCCGGCGTGCCCGCATCCGGCCGTGGGCCCCGCCATCCTGGGCTCGCCCAACGTGTTCGTGAACGGCATGCCGGCCATCCGCAAGGATGACATCGGCATCCACGCCATCTGCTGCGGCCCCAACATGTGGAAGGCCACCGCCGGCTGCGACACCGTCCTCATCAATGGCAAGCCGGCGCACCGCAAGGACGACGCCCAGCAGCACTGCGGCGGCAACGGCAAGCAGGTGGTGGCGTCGTCGAACGTCATCGTCGGCGACGGCGGGGGCGGCGGCGGCGGGGGCGCCGGCGGGGGCGCCGGCAGCAGCGGCTCGGGCGCCGGCGGCACCGCGCAGAACCGCCCGCTCAGCACCGCCGAGGCGGTCACCTACGACTACGGCACCAACCAGAACAGCGGCGCTGGCGGCCAGTCGGCCGCCGAGGAGGCGCCCGCCGAGGCCGCGCCGGCGGAGGCGCCGCCCGAGGAGCCGACGCACTATGTCGAGGTCGAGATCGTCGACCAGGATGGCCTCCCGGTCGAGGGCGTCGAGTTCGAGCTCGAAGGACCCGACGGCACCATCCACAAGGGCACCACCGACGCCAGCGGCAAGAAGCGCATGCTGGGCCTGCAGTCGGGCTCCTGCAAGCTGCGCTTCCCGGGCATCGACGCCAAGGACTGGGTCAAGGCCTGATGGCGACGCACACCGTCATTCGTGGAGATTGCCTGTCTTCGATCGCGAAGCAGTATGGCTTCTCGGACTACAAGACGATCTACGATCACCCGCAGAACCAGGCCTTCAAGCAGAAGCGCCCCAACCCGAACCTCATCATGGCGGGCGACGAGATCTTCATCCCCGAGGTCGACGCCTCCAAGTCCGAGAGCGTCAGCGCCGACAGCGCCATCAAGATCAAGCTCACGGTGCCCAAGGGCAACCTGCGCATCCTGATCAAGGACGACGACGACCAGCCCGCCAAGGGCAAGAGCTACAAACTGACCGGCCCCGGCTTCGAGAAGTCAGCCAGCACCACCGGCGCCGGCATGATCGACGCCGAGGTCCCGGTCCACATCGAGTCGTTCGACCTCGAGCTGCAGCTGGCCGACCCGCCGGCCAAACCGCGCAAGTTCAAGCTGCTGATGGGTGACCTCGATCCGTGCACCGAGCTGTCGGGCGCGCAGCAGCGCCTGGCCAACCTGGGCTTCTTCTTCGGCGACATCGACGGCAAGGAGGAGACCCTGAAGCCCGCGCTCGAGGTCTTCCAGAAGGCCTTCGATCTCGAGGTCACCGGCAAGCTCGACGACCCCAGCCAGAAGAAGCTCATCGAGCTTCACGACGGCGAGTGAGCGCGATGCTGCGGACGACCGGCCAGCCCCGCCAGCGCGGATCAGGGCTTCGTGGTGCTGGGGCAGGTCCAGCACTCCACCGGCTTGCGGTCGACGGTCATGGCGTCGCGCGCGCAGCGGTCGCGCTTGCAGGTCCAGCCGGCGCCGCACCAGGCGAAGACCTGGCCGTTGGCGAGCGTGCTCGGGGCGCAGCTGCCACTGCAGCCGAGGTCGGCCTCGACCAGAGTCGACTCCTGTCCGAAGGCCTGGCAGGCGCTGTACTGCTTGCCGCGTTCGACGTCCTCCGCGGACGGCTCGTTTGCGCAGCCAGCGCGCGAGCGCTCTTCACCGCCCTCGGCGAGGGCACAGTCGATGGACTTCTGACAGCCCGCACAGCCAGGCAGCAGCGCCAGCAGCACAGCGAGCAGCGCAGGCAGCATCCTCATCTCGAGGCGACTCTAGCACGCCCCGTCCTGGCGACCGTGTGGAGCCCACACCATGGCTGAATCGACCCCGCCCACCGATGCCCAGGGCCAGCCCGCCCCGGCAGGCAAGACGCCCGAGCAGCCCGAGGCCGCGCGTGTCGTCCATGTCATGCGTGCGGCGCCCGGCAGCAAGCACCGCAACACCATCGGTACCCGCTTCGCGCTCGAGGTGCTCGACGAGAAGAAGCAGCCCATCTCGGGCGAGAAGTACACCATTCACCAGAACGGGGTGAAGGACGAGGGCGTGCTCTCGGGCGGGCGCGCGATCTTCTTCAAGGTCAAGCCCAAGCAGCCGTTCCGCTTCGAGGTCCCGGGGCGGGTGTGCGCCATCGTCGAGGGCGCCTTCATCAAGGACACCGACAAGGACGAGGTCGAGTACGGCGGCACGCTGGTCAACTGGAAGCTCGCAGAGAACGACGCCAGCGCGGACACCACCTTCTGGCCGCACTACACCCGCCTGCTCGAGGAGGCGCTGGTCGTGCACGGCACGGCGAAGAACCTCGTCAGCAGCCTGTTCCAGCACGATCACATCACCCGTCGCGACATCCAGCTGCGCGAGAGCTACCTGGCCGGGTATCCCGGCAAGGTCGCCAAGCTGATGGCGCGTCCGGTCCATCTGCGCACCGGCCCGCTGGTGCGCTTCACCGACAGCTCGCGCGCGGTGATCTGGCTCGAGACCGAGACACCGTCGCTGGTGCGAATCTACTACTCGAGGACCGCGGCGGCTCACCCGGCCAATGGCACCCCCGCCGTCGAGGCCCTGCGCAACAGCGGCGACAAGGCGTGCAGCCTCACGGTGCGCGTCGGCGGCAGGCACTTCGCCGCCGTGGTGCTGAAGGTCAACCCCGGCAAGCTCTACGACTACACGGTGGAGCTGGCCCCGCCGCCGGCGATCGACCCGCTGCCCGAGGACGCTGGCGTCGATGCGCTGTTCCCACCCAAGCTCGAGCCCAAGATCGTCGAGGTCCTGGAGGCCCGACTGCACGGGCGCTCGTTCCGGGACCAGAGCCCGGTCCTGAGCTTCCGTACGCTCGAGAAGCGCTACGGCAAGAAGCTGCGCTTCTCGTATGGCTCGTGTCGCAAGTATGCCTATGACGAAGACAAGGAGAAGGGCACCGGTCCGGACGGCAAGGAGATCAAGGTCGACACCGGCGGCGATGACATGCTCGAGGAGCTGGCGCGCTGGCTGCCGGGCCAGGACGACAAGGGCAAGGACCGGCCCTGGCCGAGCTTCCTGTTCCTGGGCGGCGACCAGATCTATGGCGATGACATCGGCCACAAGACCCGCGCGGAGCTGGAGCGCGCGCGCTTCTCGGCCAATCTGCAGCTCGGGCCCAAGGGCGATCCGCTGACCGAGGGCGCCTGGGCGGGCCGCTTCGGCGAGCGGCTGTTCGACCGCAAGGCGTACATCGGCCGGCAGAAGCAGCTGATGAATCGCAAGTTCGGCTCCCGGGAGAAGGACCTCGAGCGCAGCATCGACGCCCTGGTGGCGCGCCACGACGGCTGGATGCCGGTGGTGTGGCCGGCGGAAGATCAGGCCGAGATGCGGAGGCTGGAGGGCAAGCTCAAGCGCCTGCGCTCGCAGAAGGCACGCAAGTGGGCCGAAGAGGTGGTCAAGGGCAAGGAGGCGAACCTCGAGTTCACCAACGCCATCGCCAATGACCTGGTCTGGCAGCCGCCGGTGCACGAGGCCGACCTGCCCATCTTCGAGGACATGGCGATCCTGAGTCCCGATGGTCGGGGTGAACCCTACGACCCCGCCGGGGACACCGGCAGCATGCACGCCACCGACTTCAGCGAGTACGCCTTCCTGTACGAGTACGGCTGGGCACAGCCCGGCAGCAAGGTGCCCAAGCTGCTGGCCAGCGTGGCCAGCTTCATGGCGTTCGACGATCACGAGGTGACGGACGACTGGAACTTCAACGCGCGCTGGGTCAAGTACGTGATGACCGGGAAGGACCCCAAGCAGCGTTGGCCGCACACCTTGACTGACGGTCTGGCGGCGTACTTCGTGTACCAGCACTGGGGCAATCTGGACCCCGACGACTGGGCCAGTGACAAGCGCGCCAAGCTGCTGCTGGATGCGCGCAAGACCGGCAAGGACGCGCTGCCAGAGCTGCGCAAGCTGCTCCGCCCCACCATCGGCAAGCCCGAGCCCGACACCACGCTGGACTGGCACTACCAGCTGCCCATCGAGGAGCCGGTGTTCCTGGTCGCCGACATGCGCACGCGCAAGACGCTGCCCGCGGCCGCCGAGGATCGGCCCTCACCCGATCATCTGACCCACGCCATCGACAAGCCGCAGCTCCAGTGGCTGGAGAGCAAGCTGGCTGATGCCGGCGGCAAGGCGGCGTTCGTCGCCATCTCGACGCCGATGCTGGTGCCGCGCTCGACGTCCTGGCTGATGCACAACCCGTGGGTCGTCGGGCTGGGCAAGATCGGCTTCAAGAAGTACCTCAAGGGCTACCAACTCGACGACAAGGGCCATCGCTTCAACGGCCTGGAGGACGACGCGCGGCGCAAGAAGGACTTCGAGCACATGAACATCGAGGAGACCTGGGACGACATGAAGGACATGTTGTCGCGGCTCCAGAAGAAGCCGAGCAAGCTGAAGTCGATCATCCTGCTGTCGGGCGACGTGCACCACAACTTCAACCTCACGGGCACGCTGATCAGCGGCAAGCGGCACCCGCACTATGTGCAGCTGGTGTCGTCGGGAGTGAAAAACTACCCCGGTGACGACGCGCGCAAGTACATCGAGGTCGGCATCAAGCTGTTCCTGCACGACCACTACTTCCGCGGCTTCGACATCCGGACTGGCGGTATCGAGCACTTCCACAATGACAGTCAGCGCACTGCCATGGTGCAGAACGCGATGGCCACTGTCGAGCTGATGCTGGACGACCCGAAGTGGCTGGTCGCGCTGCAGCAGGACTACCTGACCCACGGCGGGCAGCACGGCCGCGAGCGCGGCCTGACCACGGTGCGCTACCACACCGACGCGGGGTCGTCGTGGATCACGCCGGCGTGGACGTCGGTGGGCTGGACCATCCTGCGCACGCTGATCGGGGCCATCGACGCGCTGTGGGACGTCGGCAAGTATGCGCTGGCGATCGTGGGCGCGGTCGTGCTCGCCAAGAAGGTGCTGGAGCAGTTCGACGATCACGACGCGGCGGGGCGCGACCTCGAGGAGGCCAAGAGCAAGGCGCAGCAGCTGAAGCTGCCCGCGGCGGAGTCCCTGGCGCGCTCGAACCTGGCCACCACGATGGCGCGCAGGGGCCGCCCCGACAAGGCGCTGGAGGAGTCACGCGAGGCCCTGCGGCTGGCGCAGGAGCCCGGTGGGCAGGAGTTCGGCGCGCGCGAGTCGGCCGAGCATGCCCACCTGGGCGCGCTGCGCAGCGCGGGCAAGGACGAGGAGGCCGCGAAGTTCCTGGCCGAGCATCCCGGGGCGGAGACGCCGCCGCCCGATCAGACCGAGATGATCAAGGCCGAGGGCGAGAAGGTGCAGCTCGAGGTGGCCCGGCGGCCGACCGGCGCCGAGCCGCCGCTGAGCGCGGCGGAGATCGGCAGCGAGGGCATCAGCACCGGGCCGAGGCCGTCGGGTGATGTCGGAGCGGCGGCGGATCCGGCGGCGGCGGGTGCGCCAGGTGCGGCGGCGGGTGCGCCAGGTGCGGCGGCGGGTGCGCCAGGTGCCGCGGCGGGTGCGCCAGGTGCGGCGGCGGGTGCGCCAGGTGCGGCGGCGGCGAGTGCGGCGGCTGCGGGCGTGCCAGGTGCCGCGGCGGCGGGTGCGCCAGGTGCCGCGACCCCGGGGGCTCCAGGCGCGGCGAAGGCCGCTGGTGCCGCGACGCCAGCGGGTGCGGCAGCTGCAGCTGGCGCAGCGGCGCCGGCAGCAGCAGCAGGCGCAGCAGGCGCAGCGGGCACGACGGGCGCTGGCGCGGTTGCGTCGAGCGGCGGCGCGGCGGCGAGTGGCGTCGCGGTCGGGGCGGCGGGCGCGGCAGCAGGGCTGGGTGCGGCGGCCGCACTGGGCGGCGCGGGTGCCGTCAAGGCCCCGGGTGCACCTGCAGTTCCCGGTGCGCCGGCAGTTCCGGGCGCTCCTGCGGTTCCAGGCGCACCTGCGGTTCCAGGTGCACCTGCGGTTCCGGGTGCGCCGGCAGCTCCGGGCGCTCCGGCGGTGCCGGGCACTCCGGCAGTCCCGGGCGCTCCAGGGGCTGCGGCGGTTCCCGGCGGTGCTGCTGCGGCGGGCGCCAAGGGCGATGTGTCGCGCGCCCAGGCGGGCGCGGCTGCAGCGGCGGGCGCGCCCGGCTCGGCGGCAGGGGCCGCCGCGGCGGCAGGTGGACCCGGCGCGGCGGCTGGCGCCCCTGCAGGTGCCGCACCCGGTGCGGTTCCTGGTGCTGCCGGCGGCGGACCGACGGCCGGCGCTGTCGCCGGCGCGGCCGGCGTCTCGGGCAGCGCGGGAGCCGCCGGGGTCAGCGTCTCGGCCACCGGCGACGTCTCGCGTCCGCACGCGCCGCAGGCTGCGCGCGACGCCGCACAGTCGGCCAAGGAGGGCGCCAAGGACGTACGCGAGACCCGCGCCCAGGCCAGCGAGCTCGAGGCCGACGCCAAGGATCCGTCACGCATCGCCGAGCGCTCAGACACCGCCGCGGCGCTGCGCCAGGAGCGCGCCAAGGCCGAACACAAGGTCGACGTCGCCAAGGCCGACGCCGACGTCGAGGGGCGCGCGAGAGAGAAGGCCGAATCGCAGCAGCGCGGCGCCCAGGCCAAGGTCGATGACAAGCGCCGCGAGCTCGATCCCCGGGAGGCCGCCGCGCGCCAGGAGGCCGAGGCCCGCGAGCGTGCCCGCGAGGGCAGCGGTGTGGCCGAAGCCGAGCGCCGCCAGGCCAGCGCCGAGCGCGAGGCTCGCCTGAAGGAGGGCAGCGTGCGCGCCGACGCCGACGTCAAGGGCCGGGCCGACGCCCGCGTCGACGCCGAGAAGCGCGATGCCCAGGGCAAGGTCGACGCCCAGACCGACAAGGTCGACCCCGACGCCGCCCGCGCACGCGCCGAGGCCGACGCCAAGGGCAGGTCCGGCGCCAGCGAGGCCGAACGCCAGCGCGACGCCGGCGAGGCGCGCGGCGAGGGCGCCAAGGGCCAGGCCAGCGCGACGCGCGACAAGGTCGCCGTCCCCGACGCCAAGACCGAGGCCGAGGCCGACCTCGCGGTCGACTTCGACAAGGACTTCGAGACCAAGTAGCAGGCTTGTCGGGGGCCGGGTGGCGTGGTGTCATCGCGTCGTGCCGCTCTTCGGTCGAGCTGATGGCAAGGTGATCCGCGATCTGGCGCCGGTGCGCCGGATGATCCCGTACCTCATGAAGACGCGGAACGAGAGCGTCGTGTACTACGAGATCATCCTCGACATGACGCGCACGCTGCCCTTCATCGAGCAGTGGAACGCCAGCCACGACCTCAAGATCACGCCGTTTCACCTCATCATGGCGGCGTGCGGCAAGATGTTCCACGCGCGCCCCGGCCTCAACCGCTTCGTCTCGGGCGGACGGATCTACCAGCGCAAGGGCTGCTTCATCTCGTTCGCCGCCAAGAAGGCCTTCAAGGACGACGCCCCCCTGCTGACGGTGAAGTTCGAGCTGCCGCCCGGCGAGGCGCTGCCCGACACCGTGCGCCGCCTGCACGAGTCGGTCGGCGGCGCGCGCACCGGCCCCGAGCGCCCGGTCGACAAGGAGGTGCGCTGGGCGGTCAAGCTGCCCGGCTTCCTGCTGCGCGCCGTGCTGTGGGCCATGATCCGCCTCGACCGCTGGAACATCCTGCCCGGCGGCGTGACCCGCAATGACCCCATGTACGCCAGCATGTTCGTGGCCAACCTGGGCTCGGTCGGGCTGGATCGCGCCTGGCACCACCTGTACGAGTACGGCACCGTCAGCGTGTTCACCGTCATCGGCGCCCTGCGCAAGACCGTCGTCCCCGGCGACCTCGGCCCGCAGCAGAAGGACACCGTGGGCCTGCGCTTCTCCTTCGACGAGCACATCAACGACGGCTTCTACTGCGCCGCCGCCCTCGACATCGTGCGCGCCTACGTCGAGGACCCCACGCTGTTCGAGACGCAGCCGGAGCCCCCGCCGCCAGGGCAGCGCAGACTCGCGGGACTCTGAGTCCGGAACCCGGACACACAGGCTACCGGCCACAGGCTACAGGTCACGGGCAACGGGCACTGCCGGAGGTCGTGGATTCCGCACACTCCGCCAGTGCCTGTTGCTCATGGCCTGTGACCTGTGGCCTGTACCCTGTGTGTCCGGGATCTCCGCTCCACCCTTGCCGCGGCCCCCAACTCCAAGTAAGACCATCCCGCCGCAATGAGTCCCCCCGACCAGCTGGCCGCCGAGATCGAGCGCCGTCGCACCTTTGCGATCATCTCGCACCCCGACGCCGGCAAGACCACGCTGACCGAGAAGCTGCTGCTCTACGGCGGCGCCATCCACCTGGCCGGCTCGGTCAAGCAGAACAGCAAGGCCGCGCGCCAGACCACCAGCGACTGGATGGAGCTCGAGCGCCAGCGCGGCATCTCGATCTCGACCTCGGTGCTGCAGTTCGAGTTCAGCGGCAAGCGCGTCAACCTGCTCGACACGCCGGGCCACAACGACTTCTCCGAGGACACCTACCGCACCCTGGCGGCGGCCGACTGCGCCGTCATGCTGATCGACAGCGTCAAGGGCGTCGAGCCGCAGACCAAGAAGCTGTTCGAGGTCTGCCGCCTGCGCCGCATCCCCATCGTCACCTTCATCAACAAGATGGACCGCCACGGCCGCGAGCCGCTGGAGCTGCTCGACGAGATCGAGAACGTGCTCGGCATCCCGTGCAGCCCGGTCAACTGGCCCATCGGCTCGGGCCCCGAGTTCCAGGGCGTCTTCGATCGCTGGGGCAAGCAGCTGCTCCGCTTCGAGCGCGCCGAGGGCGGCTCGCGCCCCGCCCCCATGGCCACCACCACGGTCGACGATCCCGAGCTGCGCGAGGCCATCGGCGAGCGCGCGCACAAGCAGCTCATCGACGAGCTCGCCCTGCTCGACGTCGCCGGCCACCCGTTCTACCAGGATCACTTCCTGGCCGGCGAGGTCACCCCGGTCTTCTTCGGGCTCACGAACTTCGGCCTGCCGCAGTTCCTCGACTCGTTCGTCGAGATCATGCCGCCGCCGGCGCCGCGCAAGAGCGACAAGGGCGAGATCGCCCCCGACGATCAGCGCTTCACGGCGTTCGTGTTCAAGATCCAGGCGAACATGGATCCGTCGCACCGCGACCGCGTCGCCTTCCTGCGCGTGTGCTCGGGGCGCTTCACGCGCGGCATGGACGTCTTGCACCCGCGCACCGGCAAGACCATCTCGCTGACCAAGCCGATGCAGTTCGTCGGGCGCGAGCGCAACATCATCGACGAGGCCTTCGCGGGCGACATCATCGGCCTGTGGGATCCCGGCATCCTCCGCATCGGCGACACCCTGTGCCAGGGCGCCGCGGTCGAGTTCGCCGGGGTGCCGCGCTTCTCGCCCGAGCACTTCGTGCGCGCGCGCTGCACCGATCCGATGAAGCGCAAGCAGCTCAAGAAGGGCCTCGAGCAGCTCTCGGAAGAGGGCGCCATCCAGATGTTCTTCCACCGCAAGCGGCTGGAGCGCGATCCCATCCTGGGCGCCGTCGGTGTGCTGCAGTTCGAGGTCACGCAGTACCGCCTGCGCTCCGAGTACGGCGCCACCGTGGAGTTCGACAAGCTGCCCTACCAGCACGCGCGCTGGGTCGAGGGTGACGGCCTCAACCTCGATCGCTTCGAGCGCCCGGGCATCTCGACCTGCGTGGTCGATCTCGACGAGCGCCCGCTGGTGCTGTTCGAGAGCGACTGGGGCGTGCGCAACGCCGCGCAGCAGAACCCCGAGGTCAAGTTCGTGTCGGCCATCCAGCCCACCCTGCTGGTCAAGGCCATGAAGGCCGGCGCGCCGGGCTGACATGGACGTCGCGGGTCAGCCACCTGCCGCACCGGCCGCCCCGCTGCCCGCGTCGGCCAAGGATCCGGTCTGCGGCATGACGGTCGACCCGGCCGCCGCGGTGGCCGCGGGCCGCTCGGAGCTGCTGGCCAAGAAGACCTACTTCTTCTGCTCCGACAGCTGCAAGACACGCTTCGTCGCTGCGCCCGGCGACTTCCTGGCCAAGGACCCGGTCTGTGACATGTGGGTCAACCGGCACGCGCCTGCCGGGACGGTCGAGCACGAGGGCAAGACCTACTACTTCTGCAACGCGCAGAAGTGCCCCGACAAGTTCCGCGCCGAGCCCGCACGCTGGCTGAGCGGCGCGCCGCCCAAGGTGGCCGCGGCCCCGGTGGCGGCCGGCACCATGTGGATCTGCCCGATGGATCCCGAGGTGCGCAGCCCGGTGCCCGCGGCGTGCCCGATCTGCGGCATGGCGCTGGAGCCCGAGACCCCGACGCTGGACGACGGGCCCAGCCCCGAGCTGGTCTCGATGACGCGGCGGCTGTGGCTCGCCGCGGCGCTGACGCTGCCGGTGCTGGTGCTGGCCATGGGCGAGATGGTCGGGCTGCCGGTGCACGACTGGCTGCCCGGGCGCAGCGGGCTGTGGCTCCAGCTCGGGCTGTCGACGCCGGTGGTGCTGTGGTGCGGGGCGCCGTTCTTCCAGCGCGGGTGGGCCTCGGTGCGCACGCGCCACCTCAACATGTTCACGCTGATCGCGCTGGGCACCGGCGCGGCGTACGCCTACAGCCTGGTGGCGGCGCTGGCGCCCGGCGTGCTGCCGCATGCCTTCACGCATGGCGGCGCCCCCGCGGTGTACTTCGAGGCCGCCGCGGTCATCACCACGCTGGTGCTGGCCGGCCAGGTGCTGGAGCTGCGCGCGCGCGGCGCGACCTCCAGCGCCATCCGCGCGCTGCTCGATCTGACGCCGCCCCGGGCGCTGCGCGTGGCGGCCACGGCTGGCGGCGCCGACGTCGAGATCGCGCTGGGCGAGGTCGTGGTCGGTGACCGCCTGCGCGTGCGCCCGGGTGACAAGGTGCCGACCGACGGCGTGGTGGTCGAGGGCCAAAGCAGCGTCGACGAGAGCATGGTCACCGGTGAGCCCATGCCGGTCGTCAAGGCGGCCGGCGCGCGCGTCACCGGCGGCACCGTCAATGGCACCGGCAGCTTCGTGATGCGGGCCGAGCGCATCGGCGCCGACACCCTGCTTTCGCAGATCGTGCGCATGGTCAGCGAGGCGCAGCGCACGCGCGCGCCCATCCAGCGCCTGGCCGACGTGGTCGCGGGCTGGTTCGTGCCCGTGGTGATGGCGGCGTCGGTGCTGACCTTCGCGCTGTGGGCCACGCTGGGGCCCGAGCCGCGGCTGGCCTATGCGCTGGTCAACGCGGTCGCGGTGCTGATCATCGCGTGCCCGTGCGCGCTCGGGCTGGCCACGCCGATGGCCATCATGGTCGGCACCGGGCGCGGCGCGCAGGCCGGCGTGCTGATCAAGAACGCCGAGGCGCTGGAGCTGCTGGAGAAGGTCGACACCGTGGTGGTCGACAAGACCGGCACGCTGACCGAGGGCCGGCCACGCCTGATGGCGATCGAGCCCGCGCCGGGCTTCGCCGAGGCCGAGCTGCTGGCGCTGGCGGCGGGGCTGGAGCGCGGCAGCGAGCATCCGCTGGCGGCCGCGGTGGTGGCCGGGGCGACCGAGCGCGGGGTCACGCCGGGAGCCAGCGTGGCGGAGTTCCAGTCGCTGCCCGGCAAGGGCGTCACCGGCGCGGTCGACGGGCGGCGCGTCGCGCTGGGCAACGCCGCCCTGCTGGCCGACCTGGACGTCGCGCCGGGCGACCTCGGAACCAGGGCAGATCAGCTACGATCCACTGGACATGGTGTCATGTTGATGGTGGTCGACGGCAGGCTGGCCGGGCTGCTGGCGGTGGCCGACCCCATCAAGCCGGGCGCCGTCGCCGCGGTGGCCGCGCTGCACGCCGATGGGGTGCGCGTGGTCATGCTGACCGGCGACCACGCCGGCACCGCGCACGCGGTCGGCGCCCAGCTGGGCATCGCCGCGGCCGACGTCGTCGCCGGGGTGCTGCCGACCCAGAAGGCCGACACCGTGGCGCGCCTGCAGGCCGAGGGCGGCGGCCACATCGTGGCGATGGCCGGCGACGGCATCAACGACGCCCCCGCGCTGGCGCGCGCCAACGTCGGCATCGCCATGGGCACCGGCACCGGCGTCGCCATCGAGAGCGCCGGCATCACGCTGCTGGGCGGCGACCTGCGCGGCCTGGCGCGCGCGCGCCGGCTCAGCCGCGCCACCATGCGCAACATCCGGCAGAACCTGGTGCTGGCCTTCGTCTACAACATGCTCGGGGTGCCCATCGCGGGCGGCGCGCTGTATCCGGTGTTCGGCCTCCTGCTGAGCCCGATGATCGCCAGCGCCGCGATGAGCCTGAGTTCGGTGTCGGTCATCGGCAACGCCCTGCGGCTGCGCCGGGTGGAGCTGGATGTGCAGCCGGCGGAGAGGTGACAATGGCGGCAGTGAAGCGACTGCTGTGGCTCGTCCTGGGTGTGGTGACCATCGCCGGGTGCAAGGACAAGGCGGCCAGCTCGGCACAGCCGACGGCCACGCCCACGGCCACGCCGACGACAGCCCCGACGCCGACGCCCGAGGCGACGCCGGCGCCGACGCAGGGCATGGCGCACACCGATCACACGGGGAAACATGGCGGTCTGGTGCAGATGTTCGGCGACCTGCACACCGAGACGGTGTTCGGCGCCGACGGCAAGCACGCGCTGCACCTGAGCGGGCCCACGCGCGAGCCGTGGCCGGCCGCGACCATCGTGGCCCCGGTGTTCATCATCAAGCGTCCCGGCGCCGAGCCCGAGCGGCTGGAGCTCAGCGCCGCCGCCGACGGCTCGCACTGGAGCGGGCAGGGCAAGCCCCTGGCCGAGCCGCGAACCATGGTGCGTCTCGAGTTCACCTGGAAGGACACGCCACAATTCATCGAAATTCCCGCCATGCTGGCGGCGCCCCAAGCCCCGCCCGCCCCGTCCGACGACCACTCCAAGCACCAACACTAGTCCAAACCGGGGTATCGTTCCGGCATGGCTGCCGACCCCCCGAAGTCGCCGCCTCCCGCCCCCAAGCGGTCGAGCGGTGGTCGCATCTTCAAGGTCGTCCTCACCATCATGCTGCTCAGCGGCGCGCTGGTCGCCCTGGCCTGGTACACCTGGGGCCTGCGCAAGCGCCACGAGAAGACCTCGGGCGAGCTGACCAAGACCACCGCGGCGCAGAAGGAGTGCAGCACCAAGCTCGACGCCGAGAAGCGCCACAGCGGCGACCTCGACAAGCTGCTGGCCGCGTGCACCACCGAGAGCAACAGCGTCAAGACCAAGGGCGCCGCCGACGAGAAGGTCAACGCCGCGCTGTCGGAGAACCTGAAGGCCTCGCGCACCGAGCTCGACGAGCTGCGCAAGCAGCGCGCCGAGGCCGACAAGCGCCTGGCGGCGTTCACCGCGCTGACCGAGAAGTTCCGCAAGATGATCGACGCCGGCAACGTGCAGGTGGTGGTGCGCGACGGCCGCATGGTGATGAAGCTGCCGGCCGGGATCCTGTTCGACTCCGGCAGCGCCGAGCTGTCCAAGCCCGGCCAGATGGCCCTGATGGAGGTCGCCGTCATCCTCAAGGGCTTCACCGATCGCCACTTCATGATCGCCGGCCACACCGACAACGTGCCGCCCGCCAAGGGCGCCAAGTACAGCTCCAACTGGGCGCTGTCCACGCTGCGCGCGGTCACCGTGACCGAGTTCCTGATCGGCGCCGGCATGAAGCCCGAGAGCCTGGTCGCCGCCGGCTACGGCGAGTTCGACCCGGTGTCGAAGAGCAACAAGTCCGAGAACCGCCGCATCGAGATCGTGCTGCTGCCCAACATCGAGGAGCTGCCGCAGATGCCCGACCCCGGGACGACCAAGCCGGCGACGCCCGACAAGTAGCGCCGGCTCAGCGGTAGCGGTAGTGCCGCGGCTCGTACGACAGGTACGAGTCGCCGGGCTCCAGGCCGACCGTGATGATGATGACCTCGAGCGCGCGCAGCTCGGGCAGGCGCGCGAGGACCAGGCGGCCGATGGCGTCTGGGTGGGCCAGGTCGCCCCACAGGCGGCGGCGCGCCACGAAGCGGTCGATGCGGGCGGCGCCGTCCTTGCCCAGCGCGGCGCGCAGGCGCTGCGGCGTCAGCGGGCCGTCGGGCAGCGTGCCCGCGAAGGTCAGGTAGGGCACGTAGGCCGGGCGCGCATACATGGCGAAGCCGGCGAAGCGCCAGTGGTTGATGCGGTACAGGCGTGACAGCCCGTAGTGCACCAGGGGCCACAGCACCAGCAGCGCGAGCATGGCCAGAAACAGGCGCCTCTTGATGCGGGTGCTCACCAGACGAAGCTCACGTGCACGACGTCGAGGCCGCCGAGCAGGTAGTAGCCGTAGGCCGCCAGCGACAGCGGGAGCAGCTTGCGGTTGAGGTCCGTGCGTGCGAACAGCAACAGCAGGTTGATGAACAGGGTGTCGAAGAACAGCTCGCGCGAGGACGCCAGGATGCCGGCCATCACGACCATGACCAGCACCAGCGCGACCGGGCGCACGCGGCGCCAGAGCAGGCCCAGCGCCAGCGTGATCTCGCTGATCCAGACCAGGTTGCTGACCAGCACGAACAGCGTGGAGTGCACGCGGTAGGGGCCGGGCAGCGCGCCGAGGAGCTGGTCACCGCTGAACTTCAGCCCCTGCATGGCGCCCTCCAGCGACTTCAGGTGGACCAGGTCGGCCTGGCTCAGGATGGGCGCGAAGAAGTCGCGGTAGCGATCGGTGTTGGCCACCATGTAGGCCAGGTACTGGCCGTGAAAATAGGCGCCGTGCAGGCACTTCTGCAGCCCCGACATCAGGAGGACGACGATGGCCAGCCACGACAGCATGCGCAGGCAGAGGTCGCGCTCCTCGTCGCGGGCGAGGTCGACGACGGCGAAGATGACCACGGCGAGACACTCGACCAGGTAGTGGTTGGACACGTCGGGGTAGGTCAGGCCGAAGCGAATGCACTGGGTGACGGCGAGGACGATGGCCGCCGGGCGCATGGCGCGGCGGAACTGGCCGGCGATGAAGCAGAGGCCAGGCAGCGGCAGCAGCCAGCGGTGCTGGCCCGAGAACCAGACCGCCAGGGTCAGGCGCACGCATACGTGCAGCGAGATGGCGATCCAGGCCGCGCGCAGCTTGGGCCAGCGCATCGGCTCGGGCTCGCTGCCGGCCCAGCCGAGGACGCGGCTGGCGAGGATGTCGAGCGGGCTCGGGCTCGGGCTCGGGCTCGGGCTCGTGCTCGGGGGCGTGGTCGTCATCGCTTGCCCGCGCTCTCGTGCAGGCGTGCGCGCACGTCGTCGAGGTGCAGCTGCTGGCGCTCGCGCGGGACGACGATGCGGGCGAGCAGGTCGACCAGGGCCAGCGCCTCGGCGAGCTCGCCGCGCTTGTGGCGCAGCGTGACGAGGTGCTGCAGCCCCTGCACCGGCGGGTTCTGGTGCGCCAGCACGTCGGCCAGCTGGCGCTCGAAGGCGGCCGGCGTCAGCGTGGCCGGGTCCTTGATCTGCGAGAAGGCCTCCATGCGCACGAACGGGTGCGCGTCCGCCAGGCCGGCATCGAGCCAGCGCTGGCGGCCCGCGGGATCGTGGGTGGCCAGCGCCCGCAGGGCGGCGGCGCGCAGCTCGGGCGCGCCGTGCCGGGTCAGCGCCTCGAGCGCGGGCGGCACCCGTGGATCGGGCGGCTGGATGACCAGCAGATCCAGCGCCGACAGCAGCAGGTAGCGCGGCGTCTGGTCGGCGGCCACCAGCTCGAGCAGGCGCGTGGTGGCCTCGGGGTCGCGCTTGCGCGCCAGCGCGATGGTCTCGACCCAGCGCCGCACACCGAGCGCGCGGGTGGCGCCCCACTTCTTCAGCGCAGCCAGGGCCCAGGTGGCGTCCTTGTCCTGGTGACAGGTGGTGCACGCGTTGGGCGTGCCCAGCGTCAGCGACTCCTGCGGGCGCGGGATCGAGATCGAATGGTCGGAGGTGCGCTGCTTGCGCTTGTCGTCGTCACCGATCCAGGAGAACGCCATGTGACAGTTGACGCAGGTGATGCTGGCGGCGTGGTGCGAGTGCTGGGTCAGGCCGGCGGGGGTGGCGCGTGTAGTGTGACAGATGGTGCACTGCAGGTTGGTCGCGGCGCCCTCGGCCGACACGCCGGCGAAGTTGCGCGCGCGCAGGCTGTGCGGCTGGTGGCAGCTGTTGCAGGTCAAGGTGCCTTGCTGGAAGCACTCGCTGAGGACATGGCCGGGGTACTGGTAGCTGGTGCCGCTCTGGGTGCCGTCGGGGCGCAGGCTCTGGTTGATCAGCGAAGTCACGAAGATCTCGGGCAACGCGTTGACCGGTCGCGCGAACACATAGGGCTTGAGCTGGAAGCCGTGGCACTGGCCGCACACGCGCGACTCCTCGACCTTGGACAGCGCATGCAGGTCGCGATAGACGTCGCGCGCGCCGGCGCGGCGGGCCTGCACGTGGGCGCGGCCGGGGCCGTGGCAGCTCTCGCAGTTGATGGCGAGGTCGACCCACGCGGTCGTCGGCGCGGCGCCGGTCTTGCGGTGGGCCTGGCTGAGGTGGCAGCTGAAGCAGCCCTGGGTCATGTCGAGCTCGCCCTGCTGGTACAGCGCGGTCGGCAGCCACTCCTTGGTCCAGGTGCTCCAGATCAGCGGCAAAGGTGTGTACACCCCGTCAACAGTCCGGGTCACGTAGACCTGGTGCTGGCGCCCCGAGGCCAGCACCAGGTCGACCGGGCGGCGCTGCCCGGCGGCCTCCATCATGAAGCCGTCACCCTCACGCACCGGCCGCACCCCCTCCAGCCCGGCCATCGTGAAGTCGCCCAGCACCGTCGCCGCCGACGCCGGCGCCATCGCCCGCCCATGCGGCGACTTCGCCCACACCTCGTACTCCACCTGGTGACACTCCGCGCACGCCGCCGCCCCGACCAGCTCCCCAATCCCCGCCGCCCCCGGCAGACTCTCCGGCAACGTGCCCGTGCCCGTGCCCGTGCCCGTGCCCGTTCCCGTGCCCGTTCCGGGCTTCTTCCCCTTCTTCTTGCCGCAACCACCCGCACCGGCGCAGATGGCGACCACCACCAGCGACCACCTCGGCAGCCCGCGCCAGATCATCCCACCCCATGATACCCTCGCCGAGGCACGGAGGGGTGTCATGGTCAGCCGTGGCTGAACCCGCACTGGTCGCGCTCGACGAACTCACCCGCCTCGATGATCTCGAGCAGGCCGTACGCGCCGTCGCCGGCGCGTACGACTTCACCCGCCATCCCTACTTCACCTGGCTGGCCAGTCCGCGCGCCGACCGCGAGCGCTTCCTGCGCAGCCAGCTGCCCTTCCGCCACGCGGTCGAGGCCTTCTCACAGGCGCTGGCCGCCGTGCTCGCGCGCGCGCCGCGCCTCGAGATCCGCATGGGCCTGGCCGAAAACGTCGCCGAGGAGCACGGCCACGGCGACCCCGCGCGCTCGCACAAGCACACCTTCGAGGGCTTCTTGCGCGCCCTCGGCGCCGACCCCGCCCTGCTCCACGCGCCCTGCCCTGTCGCCGTGCACGCCTTCAACCGCAGCCTGCTCGATCACTGTCTGGTCGAGCGCCACGAGGTCGGCGCCGTCCTGCTCGGCATCATCGAGTACCTCTACGTCGCCATCAGCCACGCCATCGCCCACACCATCGACGAGCGGCGCTGGGTCGGCGACGGCGCCCAGGGCCACTACCGCCTGCACGAGGCGCTCGACCCGGTGCACGCGCGCGACCTGTTCGCGCTGGCGCGGCCGGCCTGGGAGGGGCGCTGGCTGCGCGCCGAGCTCGCGCAGGCCCTGGTGCTGGGTGCGCACCACTTCTGGAGGTTGTATGACGAGCTCCACCGCGTGGAGTGACCTCATGTTCGCGCAGGTCCGCGAGGACCCGCGCCTGGACCTGGAGGTCGCCCGCGCCGTCGCCGCCCGCGCCGGACGCCCGCTGCGCGTGCTGCTGATCGCGTCGGGCGGCTGCAGCGCGCTCAGCCTGCTGGCCGAGGGCGGCGAGGCCATCGCCGAGGTCCACGCGGTCGACCTGAACCCCGCGCAGCTGCACCTGACCGCGCTGCGTCGCGCCGCCGTCACCACGCTGCCCGAGGCCGCCGCCCGCCAGCTGGTCGGCGCTGCCCCCGCGACCACCGCCGAGCGCCTGGCCCTGTACGACCGCGTGCGCCCCCAGCTGCCCGCCGCCGCGCGCGCGCACTGGGACGCGCGCCCACACGAGGTCGGCGCCGGCGTCAACGGCGTGGGCCGCTTCGAGGCGCTGTTCCGCGACCTGGCGCGCGCGCTGGCCGCCGCCGGCATCGACGCGGTGGCCCACCCCGACCAGGCCGCCAGCCATCCCGCCTGGCGCCCCACCTTCCAGCGCGTCTTCGAGCGCAGCCACCTCGCCGCCCTGTTCGGCGAGGCCGCGGTGGCCTACTCGATGGATCGCTCGTTCGCCGACCACTTCGAGGCCGTGTTCGCCAGCGCGCTGGCGCGCTTCCGTGTCGCCGACAACTACTTCCTCAGCCAGGTCCTGACCGATGGCTACCCAACCGACCCCGCGCTGGGCCCGGCCTACCTCGGCGCTGGCGCCGGCGCCGCGCTGGCCCGTCGCCCCGCCGCCGCGCTGCAG
Organism: Polyangia bacterium; assembly: GCA_044229835.1. Classification (GTDB taxonomy): domain Bacteria; phylum Myxococcota_A; class Polyangia; order Haliangiales; family JADYYK01; genus JADYYK01. The sequence continues at coordinate 27,412 of JBGASF010000056.1, forward strand.
CTGCACCAGGGCGCGCTGGCCGACTGGCTGGCCGGTCCCGCCGCCGCGCACGCGCCGTTCGATCTGATCCAGACCTCGAACGTGTCCGACTGGATGCCGCTCGATGCGCTCGACGCGCTGCTGCTCAGCGCGCGCCGCGTGCTGGCCCCCCACGGCGCGGTGCTGTGCCGCCGCCTCAACGGCGACCACGTCCTGGCCGACCGCGTGGCGCGCCACTTCATGGTCGACACCGCCCTGTCGGGGCGCCTCTTGGCCGCAGATCGCTCCTTCTTCTATCGCGAGGTGGTCGCCGGCTTCGCTGGAGGCGACCCATGAAGGTCATCCGCATCGAACGCGCCGACCTGCCCAGGTGGCAGGCCGAGCTGTCCGCCCTGGAGAAGCTGGCCAGCTACCCAATCGGCAACGATCGCTTCCAGATCGACCACGGCCCCGACTACTTCAAGTTCTTCGAGCGCATCGGCACGCTGTACTACTACGCCACGCTGGAGGACGGGAAGATCGTCGCCGTCGGCGCCGGCATGCTGCGCAGCGCCCCCATGCGCGCGGGCGAGAAGCCCACGCGCTTCTGGTACGGCGGCGATCTCAAGGTGCACCCCGAGTACCGCGGCAAGCGCTTCCCGCTGACCATGGCGACGCGCGTCTTCCTGCCCAACTTCCTGCGCTGCCGGCGCGGCTACGCCATCTCGATGAACCCCGGCGACGGCAGCGAGAACCGCGTGGTCACCAACCTGACCCGCTTCAGGTGGGCGCCGGTGCACGCCGGCCTCACCCTCGAGCTGTACAGCCTCGACGCCGATGCCATGCGCGAGGCCGCCCCCGTGGTCACCGAGCAGCGCGGCCCGCTGTCCTACCTGTCACTGCGCGGCATCAAGGACATCGTGCTCGAGAGCACCGGCGCGCCGATGCCGCTCCTGCACGTGCAGTTCGGGCCGTTCGCCGCGGCCGGCGTGCCCAGCCCGGTGCAGGGTCACACCCACATGCTGTGTGCGCTGCGTGACGACGAGCTGTCGAAGGCGCTGGGCCGCCTGGGTCACCAGCCGTCGGCGACCGCGACCATCCTGCACAGCGGCATGTCGAGCAGCGACTTCCGCTTCGTGCTCAGCAGCGACATCTGAGCCGCGCCGCGACCAGCAGCGCGAGCCCCAGCAGCAGCAGCGACCACGGTGCGGGTGCGCGCGCAGGCCGGCCGCCCGCGCTGACGGTGCAGCCGTCGTCATCGTCGGGCGGCGGCACCACCACGCCGGCATCCACCGGCGGCGGTCGCGGCCCGGCGGCCAGCGCGTCACGGATGAAGCCGAGCTGGGTGTCGACGCGCGCCTCGCGCGAGGTCGTCACGCAGCCAGCGTCGCCCCGGCTGGTGACCCCGGCCAGCCGCTCGACGCCGGCCACGATGACGAAGGCCGGCCCGCCCGAGTCATAGCTGCACGGCTGCGACGGCGCCGGCGCCAGCGTGACCTCGGCCTCGGTGACCTCGCTGATGCTGGCGCTGCCCTGCCTGCGCGTGCCCTGATCGGCCGCCCCGGCCGCGCTGACGCCATAGCCGACCACGCGCACCACGGCGCCGACCTCCAGCGCCAGCGCCCCCTCGGGCAGCGCCACCGGGACCACCGGGACGTCGGCGCGCAGCCACAGCACCGCCAGGTCGCTGGCGAACGTCGCCGCCACGAAGCCCGGGTGCACCCGCACATCGACCACGTCTACCCCGGTGCCCACGCCGCCCACGACCTCACCGACGAAGACCTGGAAGTCACCGGCGTTGTCCCCGGTGACGCCACAGTGCGCCGCGGTCAGCACCGCGCGCGGCGCGATCAGCGTCCCGGTGCAGCGCAGGTCGCCGCCGCGCTGCACCACCGCGACCACCGCGCGGTCGCCCAGCGCCGGCGTCGCGCTGGTCACCGCGGCCTGGCGTGCACCAGCCCCACGCTCACCATCACGGTCACCATCATCCTCGCCACCAGCTCCAGGGTCAGCCCCGCCTGCGCAGCCCGCGAGCGCGAGCGCGACGACACAACTCAGGCTGAAACGACGCGGCAGCATGGCGCCCGCGGCGCGGGCACCGTCAGTCTACGCTATGCTGGATCACCGTGCCCCCCGCCGAGCGGCCCCGGCTCGACCGCGTGCAGCGCAGCGTGCTAGCCGCGATCCTCGCCCTCGCCCTCGGCCTGCGCCTGGCCTACCTCGGCGAGCTGTCGCGCGACATCCTGTTCCAGCACCCGGTGGTCGACGAGGACGCCTATGTCGAGCAGGCGCGCGCGCTGGTGCGCGGCGCCCCGGTGCGCCCCGAGGCCTACTGGCAGCCGCCCGGGGTCGCCTACGGTCTGGCCGCGGTGTTCCGCGTCGCCGGCCCCGGCCTGACCGCGCCACGCGTGCTCAACGCCCTGTTGTCGACGCTGTGCTGCCTGCTGCTGCTGGCCATCGCGCGCCGCTTCCTGCCGCCGCGCTGGGCCCTGGCCGCGACCGCGGCGACCGCGCTGCACGGCGTCCTCGTCTTCTCGGCGGCCGAGCTGATGCCCCCGACCTATGCCATGACGCTGGACCTCACCGCCATCTGGCTGCTCCTGCTGGCCGCCGAGCGGCGCAGCCTCGCGCTGGCGGCGCTGGCCGGCCTGGCCCTGGGCGCCTCGGTGGTGTGCATCCCGGTGGTGCTGGTGTTCGCGCCGGTCGCGCTGCTGTGGCTGTGGCGCGGCTTCGCCAGCCCCGGCCAGCGCCGCCCCCAGGCGCTGGCGCTGACCGCCTTCGTCGCCTGCCTCGCCGCCCCCATCGCCGCCGTCACCGCGCGCAACCAGCGCGTCGGCCACGAGCTTGTCATGGTGTCAACAAACGGCGGCGTGAATCTGCACCTCGGGAACCACGCCGACTACCCCACCCTGCTCGAGGTGCGGCCCGGCCGGCGCTGGAACCAGCTGGTCGACGAGCCGCTGCGCGCCGGCCTGACCCGCCCGGGCGCCAAGTCCGCCTTCTTCACCCGCAAGGCGCTGGCCTGGATGGCCGAGCACCCGGGCCGCGCCGCGCTGCTGCTCGGCCGCAAGCTCGCGCTGTACTTCCACGGCGCCGAGATCCCGCGCGACTCCGACATCTACCAGGCGCGCCGCGACTCGCTGCTGATGACGGTGCTGGTGTGGCCGGCGCCGCTGGCCTTCCCCGACGGGGTGCTGATGCCGCTCGCGCTGCTCGGCCTGGTCGCGCTGTGGCCGCGCCGCCGCGAGGCGCTGCTGCTGTGGGGCTTCGTGCTGACCCAGGCCGCCGTGGTCGCCCTGTTCTTCGTGACCTCGCGCTACCGGGTGCCCGCGCTGCCGCTCCTGTGCCTGTGCGCCGCGCTGGGCGCGCGCTGGCTGGCTAACGCCGTGCGCGCCCAGGGTCGCCGCGCCGCGCTGGCGCTGCTCGGCTTCGCCGCGCTGTTCCTGCTGGTCCGCGTGCCCACCCGCGAGACGCGCTGGTCGTTCGCCGCCGAGCTCGACTTCTATCGCGGCCTGGCCTACCTGCGCCACCTGCACCAGCCGCTGCGCGCCGAGCGCGCCTTCCTGGCCGCCGCCCACGCCGCGCCCGACGACGCCCGCTTCTGGTTCGAGCTCGGCAACACCCGCGAGTCGCTGCACAACCTGCCCGACGCCGTGGCCGCCTGGCGCGTCGCCGCCATGGCCGACCCCTGGGATGTGCGCCCGCTGCGTCGCGTCGCCTTCGCGCTGACCGCGTCCGGCGACCTCGACGGCGCCATCCGCGCGCTGCTGACCAACGTCGCCAGCCGCCAGCGCCCCGCCGCCGACTATGCCCACGAGCACTTCAACCTCGGCCACCTGTACACCCAGCAGGGCGACTTCGCGCGCGCGCTGGCGCAGTTCCGCGCCGCCGCCGCCGCCGACCCCGCCTTCTTCGCCACCAACATGCGCGGCTGGGGCCCTGCCGCCCTCGACAACCCCGCCCTGGTCGACCCCACCTTCTGGAGCGGCCTGGCCACCCTGCTGCGCGAGCAAGGCCTGAGCGCCCCCGCCGACGAGGTCACGCGCCGCAAGCTCGCGCCCCCCGCGCCATCACCCCCGCCGCAGTCGCCGCCCGTGCAGCCATGAAGCGCCCCTGGCTGCTGTGGTCGGTCGCCGCCGCCCTCGGCGCGCTCTTCCTCTTCGTCCAGCTGGCGCGCGCGCTGGAGCCGCTGGCCCTCGATCAAGGGCTGTTCGCCTGCTTCGGCCGCTGGGTCCCGCACGGCGCCCTGCCCTACCGCGATCTCTATGACACCAAGCCACCGCTGCACCTCTACACCTGGGCGCTCGGCTTCGGCCTCGGCGGCTCCGCGACCTCGATGTGGTGCTTCGAGGCGGTCTGGCTGGCCGCCACGCTCGCCGTCAGCTTCCTGCTCGCGCGCAAGCTGTGGGGCGCCTGGGCCGGCGTCGCCTCGGCGACCCTGATGATGCTCGGGCTGTGGGCGCCCGGCCTCGGCGGCTGGTGGTCGCGCGCGCAGGCCGAGGAGCTGATGGTGCTGCCCATGCTGGGCGCGGCCTGGTTCGCGCTGGCCGCCATCACCGCGCCGCGCCGCGCCGCGCTCGCCGGTGTCCTCACCGGTGTGGTCGGCCTCTACAAGCTGCCCGGCATGGTGGTCGCGGCGGCCTGGCTGGCGCTGTGGCTGGGCGCCCTCGGCCTGGCACGCTGGCGCGACAGCGCACGCCGCCTGGGCTGGTTCGCCGCCGGCCTGGCCGCGCCCTGGCTCCTCACCATCGCCTGGTTCGCCGCCCACGGCGCCGCCGGCACACTCTACGACGCCATCATCGTGCACCAGCGTCACTACGCCGCGGTCATCGCGCCGCCGTGGAGCTGGGTCGCGCGCGAGCTGCCCCGCGTCGCCGCCCGCGAGCTCGGCCTGCTCCTCGTGCCCGCCGCCATCGGCCTGTTCCTGCTCTGGTTCCGCGACCGCCCGCGCGCCATCTGGCTGGCGACCTGGATCGCCATCTCCACCATCACGGTCGCGGTGCAGCGCCAGCTCGCCGGCTATCACTACCTCCTGATGGTGCCCGGCCTGGCCCTGGCCGCCGGCTACGGCCTGGCGCTGCTGCCGCTCGAGCTGTCGCGCGGCCGCGCCGGCCACCGTGTCCTCGCCGCCGGCGCCGCCTTCGCCATCGTCATCCTCGCCGCGCGCACCACGCTCGACTGGCGTGACGCCTACGGCCCCGGCGCGCGCCACAGCCTCGGCTCGCTGTCGCGCGCCGACTACCTCGCCAGCTTCCCGCGCGGCCTGTTGTCCCCCGCCGTCGAGGAGGACGCCGGCCGCTACCTGCGCGCCCACACCCGCCCCGGCGACGGCATCCTCATCTGGGGCCTGTCCCCCGGGATCTACGCGCTCGCCAACCGCCACCCGGTGACGCGCTACCCGTTCCACAAGCTGCTCCTGACCGACGCCCCGCTGTCGCGCCTGATCCCCGGCCTGGCCGCGCGCCGCGCCGACTTCCTGCGCCGCCTGCACGCCGATCCGCCCGTCTACATCCTCATCGGCACCCAGGATCGCAACCCCTTCGAGCCGCAGGACTCGGTGCAGGGCCTGCGCGCCTTCGACGAGCTGGCCCGCTTCATCAAGCCCAGCTACCGCGAGGAGACCCGCATCGGCCGCTTCGTGGTGCTGCGCCGCATCCCCGCCATGTGACCGCGCCCCGGCGCATCGGCTACCATGCGGCCCAGGGGGGCCACGTGAGACGACTGACACTGCTCGGGTTCATCATGCTGACCGCGCTCGTGGCGCAGGGCTGCAAGGACAAGAAGAAGAAGGGCGAACATGACGGCCACCGCATGGGCAGCGGCGACCGCGGCGCCACCGGCCCTGCCGGCTCGCCCACCTTCAAACCCGAGCCGCCCAAGGAGCTACCCCCGCCCGACACCTTCGTCGGAGAGGTGCGCATCATCAACATCTACGCCGAACCCGGCGGCAAGACCCAGAAGGTCGAGGTCTGGGCCCGGCGCTCGTTCACCAACGGGCCGGCCAAGCTGGTGGACGGCCTCGACTTCGGCCAGGCCTCGCCCTGGTTCAAGGCGCCCAAGGGTCAGAGCATCGTCATCGTGGCCGCCGGCGACGGCGCCGACGGCAAGGAGCTGGGCGGCGTCTACGGCCCCAAGGACGGCGAGAAGATCACCGGCATCTTCATGCGCGGCGAGAGCGGCGCGTCGACGCCGTCGTACTGGGAGGCCTCGGCCGACCCGGTCACCGCCAAGGACATCCCGCCGCCGCCGGCCGCCGGCAAGGGCTTCGTGCTGCTGCGCGCCAACGCCCTGATGGGCCACGAGCCCACGCTCACCGAGAGCCTGGGCGGGCGCTCATTTTATGTCGGCGACGGCTCCGGCCAGTGTCTGCACCAGCGCGTCGAGGACCGCGGCTTCTCGTCGTCGATTCTCGGCGGGACCCAGCCGGTCGAGCTCGAGCTGCCGCCCGGCGCCGCCAAGATCACCCTGCACAAGTGGCCCTCCAACGACGGCTGCAAGAGCCCCGCGGTGTTCGAGTTCAGCGTCGACGTCGCCGCCGACAAGTCCACCGAGGTGCTGATCTACACCCAGGACGGCAAGACCCTGCTGACCCTGGCCGTCCCGCACGGCGTCTGATCCCTGGCTCACCCGCGCGCCTACGGACTCACCAGCACCATGCTGGAGCGCGCGGGGATCGACACCGGCGTCATCACCATCTGGTTCGTCAGCAGGTCGCGGTAGCTGCCCGCGGGCAGGCTGGGCGCCGTGGTCGCGCCGTCGCCGCGGTTCAGCGCGACATACACGGTGTCGCCGGAGGTCGACATCTTGTACACCATCGCGTCCTGCGAGACGCCCACCGCGCTGCGCGTCCCGCGCCGCAGCGCGACGTGCTGGCTGCGCAGCCGGGCCAGCGCCGCGATGCGCCCCTTGAGCCAGGTCTGGTTGGCGTCGTAGTTGTCCCACTGCATGAAGCGCCGGTTGTCGGGGTCGCCGCCGCCGGGCATGCCGATCTCGTCGCCGTAGTAGATCAGCGGCACCCCGGGCGTGGTCATCAGCACGGTGTAGGCCAACGCGACGCGCTCGAAGGGGTTGCGCGACGCCGGGATGGTCGGCGGGTTGTTCCAGGCCCGCGACTTGCCGTCGTCCCAGTCGGAGAACAGCGGGGTGTCCTCGGCGAAGTGGATCGTGCGTGGCACGTCGTGGTTGCCGATGAAGGTGCTCATGATGGCGCCGCTGCCGTAGTAGCTGGCGTTGGAGTCCATGAAGCCGGCCAGGTCGGACATGTTGCCCTGCCGGCGCAGCAGCTTTTCCAGCAGCTGCGCGCGCAGCGGGAAGTCGAACTGGCCGTCCAGCATGGCCGGGTTGACGTAGTACTTGATGAGCGGGCGATCGCCCGTGTAGGTCTCGCCGACCAGGTAGAAGACCTGGTTGTCGCGCACCTCGGCCTCCAGGCGCGCGCGCAGATCGGTCAGCCAGTCGTCCTCGATGTGCTTGACCGCGTCGAGGCGGAAGCCGTCGACGCCGGCCTCCTTGGCCCACTTGATGGCGTTCGACACCGACCAGCGCCGGGCGTCGCCGTTGCGAAAGTCGAAGTCGGGCAGGTACGACGTGAACCAGCAGCGCTTGCGATCGAAGGCGTCATCCCAGTTGCAGCCGCCACCGCACACGCAGTCGCCGCCGCGCCCGTTGTCGTTGGGCCAGAACCAGTCGCGATGCTGCGCATAGACCGGGCTCTCGCTGTGCACGTGGTTCATGACGTAGTCGATGACCACCTGCAGCCCGTGCGCGTGCGCCGCCGCCACCATCGCCTTCAGATCGGCCAGGGTGCCCACGTGCGACTCGACCGCCTCGAGGTCACGCGGCCAGTAGCCGTGATAGCCCGAGTAGTCGTGGCCGTCGCTGCCGCGCCCCGCCATGTTGGCGTTGTCGAACGGCGAGGTGATCCACAGCGCGTTGACGCCGAGGCTCTCGAAGTAGCCCTCCTCGATCTTCTGCGTCAGGCCTTTCAGGTCGCCGCCCTGGTAGTCGGCCGGGCGCTCGAGGCCCAGCGACATGTTGTTGGAGGTGTCGCCGTCCTTGAAGCGATCGAGCATGACGAAGTAGAGGATGGCGTCACGCCAGTCGATGGGCGCCCGCTTGGGGCAGTTGTCGCAATCGACACGCAGCACCGAGTTCATCTGCCCGAAGCCGTCGGGCGAGCCCTTGGGGTTGCCCGGGTCGGCGATCCAGTTGCCGTCGACCACCAGCTTGTAGAGCACGGTCTGGCCGTCGCGCACCGGGATGGTGGCCTCCCAGGCAGCGCCGTTCTTCGTCATCGGGATGCCCACGGTCCAGCCGTCGGCCTCGAAGTCGCCGCGCAGGATGACGACGTTGCCGGTGCCGGTGTAGCGGATGGTCGCGCTGCAGGTCGGCACCGCGGTGCACATGCCACCGCCGTCCGTGGTGCCGCCACCATCGCCGTCGCCACCATCACCGGTGCCGCCGTCACTGGTCGGGCCAGCGTCCACCCGCGGCCCCTCCTGGCTGCTCGGGCAACCAGACAGCAGCGCGGCGAGCACGACGACCGAGGTCAGCAGCAAGGTAGAGCGCACGGGCTGACGCATCTTCAATGAGCATGCCAGAGCCGGCCCCCGCGCGCAGGCGGGGTTGGCCGTCTCTCCGACCGTCACTGTTGCCGGACACGACGGCCCGCAGTTGCGAAAGGCAACACCGGGCGGGCGCGGCTGGCGCAACCGTCAGACGTCGCAGGAGCCCCACGTCGGGCATGTTTCGTGCTTTGTTTCAGGCAAATGTCCTTGCTGCGAACAAGCGCGCTGGCGCTGCTGGGGGTGCTGGCGCTGGAAGTCTCGGCGCTCGCGCAGGACGACGTCGACGACACCGCGGCCGAGACCGAACCTTCGGTTCCCCCCGAAGCGTCGCCGGAGCCCGAGGCGTCGCCCGACCCCGACAAGATCGACGTCGAGCAGCCGCCGACGCCCGAGGTCAGCCCCGGCGCGACGCCCGAGGCCGCACCCGACGCCACCGTGACCGCGACCGCCGACGCCGTCAAGGCGGCCGAGACCGGCTTCGCGTTCGGCTCCTACGGCCGCGTCAGCATGGGCTCCGACCTGCGCGGCGGCGCCCCCGAGCGCATCTCGGTGGTCGCGCACCCGCCCCGCATCGTCGAGCCGTCCTACGTCGAGACCGACCTCTACTACAGGTGGCTGACCAAGAAGGGCGTCAAGCTGCGCACCGTCACCACGCTGGCCTTCGACGACACCCTGTTCCACTACACCGGCGAGTTCGACGCCCAGCCCGCGCTGCGCAACCTCTTCCTGGAGGCGCGCCTGCCCTCGGGCCTGACGCTGTGGGCCGGCTCGCGCATGTACCGCGGCGACGACATCTACCTGTTCGACTACTGGCCGCTCGACGACGTCAACACGCTGGGCGCCGGCGCCAGCCTCGAGAAGAAGCGCTGGAACGCCGCGGTCCACGTCGGCACCAACCGGCTGCTGGACCCCTTCCAGTACCAGACCGACGAGGTCGCCGCGCCCGACACCGGCGCCACCACCATCGAGGTGCTCGACCGCCAGCGCGTGATCGCGACCGCGATGGCCACCGCGTTCTTCGACGTCGCCGGCCTGCACACCAAGGCCAAGCTGTACGCCGAGCTGCAGCAGCTGGCCTCGGGGCAGCGCCAGCGCGCCGACGACACCATCGAGGAGCTGGCCGCCGACCACGGCGTGTCGCTGGGCGCGCAGCTCGGGGCCTGGGGTTTCGGCGGCGGCGCCTCGCACGCCAACCTGTTCGTGCGCTACGCCAAGGGGCTGTCGGCGTTCGACGAGCTGGCGGCGCCGCGCGGCCTCGATCAGAAGTTCTCCAGCTGGCCGGGCGCCAGCGAGTTCGTGGTCGGCACCGGCGCCGCGCTCGAGCACCGCCTGTTCAACGTCGCCGGCGCCGCCTATGCGCGTCGCTTCGTGGACGCCGACGCCTCCACGCGCGACCGTGACGACGGCTGGGAGTACGCCGCCGATGTGCGCCCCCAGGTCGCCGTCGGCGGGGACGTGATGGCGGGCATCGACCTGTCGTACCAGGCCCGCTTCCCGCGCGGCGTGTCACCGACCACGCTGCTGGCGGCCGACCCCGCGGTGTTCCAGATCGCTCCCATGGTCGTCTATGCGCCGATGGGGCGCGGCGCTCATGACCGCCCGCAGCTGCGCCTGGTCTGGCGCGCGGCCCACCTCAACGATGCGGCGCTCGATCTGTATGCCGTGTCCGACCCCCGCCGCGGGCACGCCTGGGTACATTTCCTGGGTGTGCAGGCCGAGTGGTGGTTCAACTCGTCGACCAGGTGATGATGTCCATGCGCAAGCTCGGCAAGCTCGCTCTCGCAATGCTGTCGCTGACGCTGGCCTCGTGTGGCGGCGCCAGCGACGTCGACCCACCGTGGAACATGCCGCACCAGGCCAACGTCGGCCTCGACTGGCGTGACCAGGTCATCTACCAGATCGTGATCGATCGCTTCTCCGACGGCGACGTCGACAACGACCACGGTGTCGAGCCGTCGGTGCCCGGGCGCTACCACGGCGGCGACTGGCAGGGCGTCATCGACAAGCTCGACTATCTGCAGACGCTGGGCGTGACCGCGCTGTGGATCAGCCCGGTGGTCAAGAACACCGAGGAAGACGCCGGTTTCTCCAGCTACCACGGCTACTGGACGCAGGACTTCGTGCGCACCAACCCGCACTTCGGCGACATGTACAAGCTGCGCGAGCTGGTCGACAAGGCGCACGCGCGCGGCATGCTGGTCATCCTCGACGTGGTCACCAACCACACCGGGCAGCTGTTCTTCTACGACATCAACGGCAACGGCCGCCCCGACGACTGGTTGTCGGGTGGCGGCACCAGCCACACCTGCGTGCAGATCTGCAACAACCCCGAGCGCGCCGCCGAGTGCAGCGCCGACGAGAAGTCGTACTGCCAGAAGGGCGCCAGCTACCTCGAGCGCATCATCGAGTGGGACCCCGAGTACGACCCGCGCAAGATCCAGGGCTGGTCGTCGCTGGGCTTCTCGGGCAACGCCGACATCCGCTTCACCGACTGGCCGGCGCAGAACCGCACCCCGCCGGCGCGCCCGCCGGAGTGGTTCGGCTGGCCCAAGGACAAGCCCTGGTTCGACGACCCCAGCTGGTACAACCGCCGCGGCCGCGTCTACACCTGGTGGCACGAGGGAGACTACTCCAAGGAGTTCGTGCGCGAGCAGGAGACCAAGGGCGACTTCCCCGGCGGCCTCAAGGATCTCGACACCGACAACCCCGACGTCGCCGAGGCGCTGACGCGGTCGTTCGAGTTCTGGATCGAGGTCGCCGACTTCGACGGCTTCCGCATCGACACCGTCAAGCACATCGACCGCCCCGAGCTGGACCTCAACGTGCGCGGCTTCTGGGGCAAGTTCACCGATCGCATGCGCGCCAAGGCCAAGAGCCTGGGCAAGCAGAACTTCTTCATCTTCGGCGAGGCCTTCGACGGCAACGACGAGCTCATCGGGTCGTACACCTTCGGCGGCACCGACGCCGACGGCAAGTTCGGCCGCTTCGACTCGGTGTTCTACTTCAGCCAGTACTACCGGGGCGTGGTCCCGGTGTTCAAGAAGGGCGCCCCGACCAAGAACCTGGAGTGCCTGCTCAACTCGCGCATGGGTATCAAGCAGAACGACGCCTTCTGCGACCAGAACGGCTACGCCAACGGCCCGACCTACCCCGCCACGCCGCACGCCGCGCCCGCCGAGGGCGGCATTGGCCTTCCGCCGCAGCAGGTGCTGGTCAACTTCCTCGACAACCACGACCTGCCGCGCTTCCTGTTCGAGGGCAACGTGGGCCAGCTCGAGAGCGCGCTGGGCTTCCTGTACACCTGGGACGGCGTGCCCTGCCTGTACTACGGCACCGAGCAGCTGTTCGCGGGCGGCGTCGATCCCAAGAACCGCGAGGACATGAACCTGGGCAACCCGGCGCCCATCGATGGCCGCGCCGCCATCGCGCCGTTCGACGTCAACCACCCCTTCTTCAAGAAGGTGCAGGCCCTGATCGCGATGCGCAAGAAGCACGAGCCGCTGCGCCGCGGCACCGTCGATGTGCGCTGGTCGACCTCGCAGCCGGGCGCGCGTCGCGACGCGGGGATCTTCGCCTTCGAGCGCGAGGCCGCGGGCAAGAAGGTGCTGGTCATCATCAACGCCTCCGACCAGGAGAGCGAGACCTGCGCCCCGCAGGCCGACGGCGGCGCCTGCATGGTGACGACCATCGCGGCCGGCACCACGCTGGACGACGACGCGCCCGGCGCGGCGGGCCAGAGCTTCACGGTCGGCGCCGGCAACACGCTGTCGGTCAAGGTCCCGGCGCGCGGCCTGCGCGTGCTGGTCCCGCGCTAGGCGACTTTCCGGTAGGGTACCGCGATGGTGAGGGGAACCAGACGCTGGGGCTGGCTCGTGGTGGTCGTCGTCGCCGCCTGCAGCCACAAGAAGGCGGTGCGACCGCTGCAAACCACGGTCGATGCCGGGCCAGTGGTGGTGCAGACGCCGCCTGATGCCGGCGCGCCCGCGCTGCCGGCCGACTGGACGCTCTCGGTGACCGAGACCGAGTTCGGGGTCGGCCTGGTCGAGAAGGGCACCATCACTGTGCACGCTGCAGGAGAGGTCTCGCTGCAGCCGCCGGGCGGCGCCCCCGCCACGCAGCTCGAGGCCCCGGCCGATGACCTGGCCACGCTGCAGCAGCTGCTCGGCCTGCCCGAGGTCGGCGCGCTGGCGTCCGCCCGGCGCATCGGCGAGGGCACCGTCTACTTCCTCGACCTCAGCGGTCGCAAGCTCGAGTTCTCGAAGCCAGCGCCCGCGCTGGTGCAGCGCGTGCTGGCCGCCGTGCACGCCATCGCCCGCAGCGCCCCCGGCGCCCCGGCGCCGCTGTTCACGGTCATCGCTGGCCAGACCGATTTCGGCGCCGCGCTGGTCAAGCACGACGTCGTCACGGTGCGCTCGACTGGGGCGGTCGAGGTCGTTACGCCGGCTGGCCAGACCACGCTCCTGCAGGTGCCGCAGAGCGAGCTACCCACGCTGGCAGCGCTGCTCGTCGGCCCCGACATCCTCGCGACCGTCTCGGCCGACCTGCAAGGTGAGGGCATCCAGCGCACGCTCGCGATCGTCACCGACCTCGGCACGATCGAGCGCAGCTTCGTGGGTGGTGAGGTGCCCGACGTCGCGGGGCGGATCTTCGCGGAGATCGCGCGCCTGCGCGGCCTGGCCAAACCCGCGAAGGCCCGCTGAGGCCGCCGACAGGCGCGGGTGGCGGCAGGACGCTGCGCCTCCTATAGTCCCGGGGTGTCGACCATCCACCGGATCTGTCCGCTGTGCGAGGCCACCTGCGGTATCTCGGTCACCGTCGAGGACGGTGTGGTCACCGACCTCAGGGGTGACGACGCCGACGCCTTCTCTCGGGGCTACATCTGCCCCAAGGCGTACGGGCTGAAGGGCCTCGAGGAGGATCCCGACCGGCTGCGGCGGCCGCTGGTGAAGCGCGATGGCAAGTTCGTCGAGGTCGGCTGGGACGAGGCCTTCGCGGCGGCCATCGACGGCCTGAACCGCGTGCGCGCCGCGCATGGACCCAACGCCATCGGGACCTACCTCGGCAACCCGACCGCTCACAGCCTGCACGCCATGGTGTATGGCCCCGTGCTGCTGCGCGCGCTGGGCACGCGGCAGCGCTACAGCGCCAGCTCGGCCGATCAGCTGCCCAAGATGGTCAGCGCCGGGCTGATGTTCGGCGCCGGGCTGACCATCCCGGTGCCCGATCTGGACCGCACCGACTACCTGCTGGTGCTGGGCGGCAACCCGCGGGTGTCGAACGGCAGCCTGATGACGGCGCCCGACGTCGGCGCGCGCCTGGACGCCATCATCGCGCGCGGTGGCAAGGTCGTCGTGGTCGATCCGCGGCGCAGCGAGACCGCGGCGCGCGCCAGCGAGCACGTCGCCATCCGCCCGGGCATGGACGCCGCCTTCCTGCTGGCGATCCTGCAGGTGTGGAACGCCGAGGGCGCGCTGCGCCTGGGCCGCGCCGAGGGCCACGTGACCGGCGTCGAGCGCATCCCCGCGCTGCTCGAGCCCTTCAGCCCCGAGGCGGTGGCCGCCGCGACCGGCATCGACGCGGTGACCACGCGGCGCATCGCGCACGCCTTCGCCGCCGCCGAGCGCGCCGCCTGCTACGGCCGCATCGGGACCACCTGCCAGCGCTTCGGCACGCTGGCCAGCTGGGCGGTCGACCTCGTCAACATCCTGTCGGGCAACCTCGACCGTGAGGGCGGCGCCATGTTCACCACCCCGGCGGCCAACCGCGGCGGGTCGCGCCCGGCCAGCGCGCTGGGCGGACGCGGCGTGCGCCCCGGCAAGCCGACGCGCGTGCGCGGGCTGCCGACCTGGTTCGGCGAGGCGCCGGTGGCGACGCTGGCCGACGAGATCATGACCGCGGGGCCCGACCAGGTGCGCGCCATGGTGACGCTGGCCGGCAACCCGGTGTCGAGCGCGCCCGGCGTGGCCCAGCTGGAGCGCGCCTTCGCGTCGCTCGACTTCATGGTCTCGGTCGACTTCTACCTCAACGAGACCACGCGGCACGCCCACGTGATCCTGCCGCCCCCGGCGCCGCTGCAGCGCGACACCTATGATCTGGCGCTGTACCAGCTGGCCATCCGCAACGTGGCGCGCTACTCGCGCGCGGCGCTGCCGCGGCCCGCCGAGCAGCCCGACGAGTGGGAGATCCTGGCCACGCTGGCCAAGGGCATGGTCGGCGGCGCGGCGATCCCCCTGGCGGCGGCCGACGACGTCGTGCTCGGCGAGCTGCTGAAGGAGGAGATCGGCGAGGACGGCAAGCGCTGGCCCGGGCTGACCATGGACGAGGCGCGGGCGGCGCTGGGTGCGGTGCCGGGGCCGCGGCGTGTGCTGGATCTGCTGCTGCGCACCGGGCCCTGGGGTGACGGCTTCGGGCGCGCGCCGGGCGGGCTGTCGCTGGCCGCGCTGGAGGCGGCGCCGCACGGGGTCGACCTGGGGCCGCTGCTGCCCCAGCTGCCGCAGGTGCTGCGCACGCCGGACGCGAAGATCGACCTGGCCCCAGCGCTGATCGTGGCCGACCTGCCGCGGCTGGAGCGCGAGCTGGGCCAGGCGCCGCCCGAGCTGGTGCTGATCGGACGCCGGCAGCTGCGCAGCAACAACTCGTGGATGCACAACCTGCCGGCGCTGATGCGCGGCCCGGCGCGCTGCACCCTGCTGATGCACCCCGCTGACGCCGCCGGTCGCGGCCTGGTGGCCGGGGCGCGGGCACGGGTCGCCAGCAGCGCGGGCAGCTTCGAGGCCACCGTCGAGCTCAGCGACGAGGTCATGCGCGGCGTCATCTCGCTGCCGCACGGCTGGGGCCACGGCGGCGAGGGCGTGCGCCAGGCCGTCGCCAGCGCGGCGCCCGGCGCCAACGTCAACCTGGCCTCCGACCCGGGATTCCTCGATCCGCCCAGCGGCAACGCCGCGTTCAACGGCGTCCCGGTGGTGGTCGCGGCGGTGTGACCTTTCGAGGCCTGGAAATGGCTGGTTTCGGGGTCCGCGTGGTGGAGGCAACCAGCTGGAATGACTGCTGATCCCCCCTGGTGGATTGGGAGGGGGGTGAGCTGGTGCGCTGGCGTACAATGAGGGCAATTTTCCGCCCCTGATGTTCGACGAACTCGACATGGAAGTCCTGGCCATCCGGCCAGGCGTGATGCTGCGTAGCCGCGCCAGCGGCCCGGTCGGGACCGAGCATGTCGCCCCGGTGACCGAGGATGTGCCGCGCAAGCGGGACCTCGAGATCGGGCCACCCACGCCGGCGGCGATGGCCGAGCGGGCCCAGGTGATGGCGTCGTTCGCCGAGGGTCACGGCCCGGCGCCGGCGGCCGGTGGCGACGCCAGGGCGGGTGCGGCGGCGCTGGTCGCGGAGGCGACGCCGCAGCTGTTCGGCCACATGACCGACCGCGCGGCGCCAGCGAGCGGTGGGCCGGCCGGTGGGGCGATGGCACAGCTCGGCCAGCAGCCCGTGCTGCAGCACTTCGCCGAGCACGTGATGCCCGCGGGGGGCCACGTGAGCGCGGCGGGATCGGCGGCGACGGCCGCGGCGACGGCGCCGTCACCGACCCTGTTCGAGCACCTCACCGATGCCGCGGCGCCGGCCACGGGCGGCCTGCCGGCGGCGGCGCAGCCGGTGCTCGCCCACTGGGCCGAGCCGGCCAACGACAACCAGCAGCGCCTGGCCGCGCTGCCGAGCATGCCGGCCGTCGACGACGGCACCGTCGACACCCTGGTGCGCCGCGGCCCGGCGGCCGATGACGGCACGGTCGACACGCGCGTCGATGACGGCACCGTGGACAGCGCGCCCGCGGCGGCGGCGAGCGCGGCGACGGCGGCGACAGCGGCGCCAGGCGCGGCAACAGCGGGCACGGGGGCAGCGGCGGGCGCGGCACCGGCCGGCACGGCAGCAGCGGGCACGGCAGCAGCGGCCGCTGGTGCTCGGATCGACGATGGCACTGTCGACACCCAGGTGCGGCGCGCGCCTGCGCCCCCCGCGGCCGATGATGGCACCGTCGATACCACGGCGCAGCGTGCGCCCGCGACGCCTGCGGTCGACGACGGCACGGTCGACACCCAGGTCCGGCGCGCACCAGCGGCCGATGACGGCACCGTCGATACCCAGGCCGACGACGGCACCGTCGACACGGCGCCGGCGACGCGCCAGAAGACCCCGAAGGGGCGCGCCAGCGGCATCGACAAGAACAAGCTGCGCAAGCTCGGCCACGGCCCGCGCGCAGCGCAGCAGCCGCGACAGCTCGCCGCGGCTGGTCAGCAGCTGGCGCAAGGCGCCGCGGCCGGGGCCGGCGCGACCGCGGCCAGCGCAGCGCAGCCGCCCGCGCTGGCCCCTGCGCCCGGCGCCTCGGCGGCGGCGCAGCAGATCGTCGCCGGCGCGACCCAGGGCCCGACCGCAGTCCAGAGCGCGCTGCGCGGTGCGCTGCAGACCGGCGCCGCGGGCGCCAGCGCCGCCAGCGCCGCCGCGCAACCTGGCGCCGCGGCCGCCACACCCGGCCAGGCCGCCGCGCAGGGCGTCGTCGACAGCGCGGCCCAGACCATCAGCCAGACCCTGCAGCCGGTTCCCGGCCTGCCCCCCGCGGCGACCGCCGTCCAGGCAGCTGGCGCCGCGACCCTGACCACCGCCGCCACCGCCGCCGCCCAGACCGCCAACCGTAGCCTCGCCGGGGCAAGCGCCGGCGCCGCTGCGGGCGCCGCTGCGGGCGCTGCCGCGACCACCCGCGCCGCGAGCGCGACTCCCGGTGCCGCCGCCGGCGCTGCCGCGGGCGCTGCCGCCGCTGCACCCGCCGCGGTTGGCGCTGCCACCGGCGCCGCCGCTGCTGGTGCTGCTGCTCGTCGTGCCCTTGTCGGGGCCGTCGTTGCAGGCGGTGAGGCCAAGGGTGGCGACGCAGGCGAGGGCGAGCAGCAGGCACAGGCCGCCGACCGCGAACAGTGCCGGCGCGAGGCCGCCGCTGGCGCGCATCAGCAGCGCGAACAGCGGCGGGCTGAGGAACTGCGCGCAGAAGAAGGACGACATCCACAGTCCCATGCCGCGGCCGCGCCAGGCGGGCGGC
>JBGASF010000057.1:0-44009 GCA_044229835.1 Polyangia bacterium
GCCCATGGCCCGCTGGCCGAAAGCGTGGGCGGGCAATGGATTCTGCGCTTCATGGTGGAGGCCAAGGTGCTGCCCGGCAGCGTGCTGGCGCGCAAGGTGCAGGACAAGGTGGACCAGATCGAGCGCGAGACCGGCCGCAAACCCGGCAAGAAGGAAAAGCGCGACCTCAAGGACGAGGCCAAGCTGGTCTTGCGCCTGCATCATCCGAACATCGTCGAGGTCCGCGAGGCAGGGGACCTCCACGAGCAATTGTTCATCGTGATGGCGCTCGTCGAGGGCCGCGATCTCGCCGACATCTGGGACCGCTGTGCGGCCGTCGGCAAGGCCTTCCCGGTGCCGCTCGCGGTGCACATCATCCGCGAGGTTCTGCGCGGTTTGCACTACGCGCACACATTCCCAGGCCTCGGCCTCGTCCACCGCGACGTCTCCCCGAGCAACCTGCTGATCGACTGGAGCGGCGTGGTCCGCCTCGCCGACTTCGGCCTCGCCACTTCGACCCTCAAGGGCAGCCTCACGGTCCCTGGGGTGGTG
The DNA here is from genome assembly GCA_044229835.1 of Polyangia bacterium. GTDB lineage: Bacteria > Myxococcota_A > Polyangia > Haliangiales > JADYYK01 > JADYYK01. The sequence continues at coordinate 532 of JBGASF010000057.1, forward strand.
TTTGGCAAGGTCGGCTACATGTCCCCCGAGCAGGCCCGCCACGAGACCCTGGACGGTCGCGCCGACGTCTACGCCTGTGGGGCGGTGCTGTGGGAGTTGCTCACCGGCCGGCCGCTGCGCGGTGGCGATGGTGTCGACACCGAGGATGTTTCGAATTTCAACGCGCCGCCGGCCAGCAGCTACAGCAGCCGCGTCGACGGTGAGCTCGACGGCATCGTCGCCAAGGCGCTGGCCCGTGACCGCGAGGATCGCTACCTCTCGGCCCACGACTTCATGGAGGCGCTCGGGGCCTGGCTCGCGCGTCGCGGCATCGTCGGCAACGCCGGCACCGAGCAGCTGGCGGAGTTCATGGCCATGCTCTTCGGCGACGCGGCCGCCCGCGCGCGAGCCCACCGTGATGACGCGGGCCTCGACGGTGCCGCTCCACACATAGGGCTGGTGCGACAGCCACCAGCGATAGCCGAGGTAGGCCCCGACGAGGACCCCGAGCACCAGCAGCGGGACCAGCCTGCGCACGACCTTCATGACTGCCTCTCCTTGGGCGCGGGCGCGCCGGGGCGCGCTCCGTGCCACAGCGCCGACACCAGGTCGGCGACATAGCGCTCGCGATCCAGGCGCGGTGCGCGCGGCGGCTTGAGCAAGAGCTCGAACAGGACGTAGTTCTGCAGACCGCCGATGAAGGCGCGCGCCAGCACGTCGGCCGACTGGGCGCGCAGGCGGCCGGCGCGCATCTCGGCGGCCAGGAAGCTGGTCAGGCGGGCCAGGATGCGCAGGGGCGGCGGGTCGGTGCCGTTGCCGCCCAGCGGGTGGCGCCCGGCGGGGCCCGCCGGGTTCGACGACCACGACATCATGAGGAGCGGCATCAGCTTGCCGAAGAAGTCGATGGCGTGGTTGCCGATGGTGCGCAGGTGCGCGGGGAGATCCCCGACGCTGGACTGGCGCTCGAGGTCGGCCAGCCAGGGCGGGTCCTCCAGGGCGGGCTGCATGGCGGCCTGGAACAGGGCGACCTTGCTGGGGAAGCGGTTGAAGATCGAGCCCTCGGCGACGCCGGCCTTGCGCGCGACCTCGGCGGTGGTGCCGCGCAGACCCTTGGCCAGGAAGACGGCGCGGGCGGCGGCGAGGATGACGTCGTCGTCGATGGTGATGGGGCGGGCCATCGGGGTTAATGAGTAGATGCTCAGAAATGAGGGGGCGGCGCAACTGGAAGGGGACCCCGGACGAACAGGCCACAGGGGACAGGTCACAGGTCACAGGCAACGGGCAATGACGGAGGGGAGAGGGGGCGGGCGGGGGAGGCGAGAGGCTCGGCGCGGGATGGGCGATCGAGGGGGACTAGGGGCGGGGGCGGGTCAGGCGGGTGATCATGGGGTGCTGGTAGCGGGCGGCCAGCTCGGGGCCCTCGGCGAGCTCGAAGTCGGTGAAGTCGAAGCCGGGGGCGACGGTGCAGCCGAAGAGGACGTGGCTGATACCGGGGGGCAGCTCGGTGCCGAACCAGGTGCCGGCGGGGATGACGAGCTGGGGGCGCTCGCCGGCGGCGAGGTCGCGGCCCAGGCGGGCGACGCGGCTTTCGCCGTCGGCGGAGAGCAGCAGGACGTCGAGGGGACCGCCCTCGTAGAGGTGGAAGAGCTCGTCGTGCGCCAGGCGGTGCAGGTAGCTCGCGGGCTGCTCGGCGGTGAGCAGGAAGTAGATCGCGGTCGAGGCCGCGCGTGGGGCGCCGTTGGCGCCGACCACCTCGTGCGCGGCGCGGTAGGTCTCGACGAAGAAGCCTCGCTCGGGGTGGGGCTGGAGGGCCAGGCGCTCGATCAGCTCTGCTGCGCGGGTCATGCCCTGTCGTCGCCCGATTTGCCTGCGCGGTCAACCGTGCTACGCCGGTGGCCATGCGCGCATTCGTCACCGGGGGCTCGGGCTTCGTGGGTCGCAACCTCCTGGCGGCGCTGACCGCGGCGGGGCACCAGGCGCGCGCGCTGGCGCGCTCGGACGCCTCGGCCGCGGTGGTGCGCGGCGCCGGCGCCGAGGTCGTGCGCGGCGATCTCGACGACGTCGCCGCGCTGACCGCGGGCATGGCCGGCTGCGACGTGGTCTATCACGCCGCCGCCAAGGTCGAGGTCTTCGGCCCGCGCGCCGACTTCGAGCGCGTCACCATCGAGGGCACCCGCCGCGTGCTCGAGGCCGCGCGCGCCGCCAAGGTGCGCCGCGTGGTCCACGTCTCCACCGAGGCGGTGCTGGTCGGCGGCCGGCCCATCGTGCAGGCCGACGAGACCTGGCCGCTGCCGGCGCGCCCGCTGGGCCTTTACCCCTGGAGCAAGGGCCGCGCCGAGGAGCTGGTGCGCGCCGCCAACGCCCCCGAGGCCGGCTTCGAGACCGTGATCCTGCGCCCGCGCGCCATCTGGGGCCCCGGCGACACCACGCTGCTGCCGCGCCTGGCCGAGCTGGGCCGGCGCGGCAAGTTCGCCTGGATCGCCGGCGGCCGCCACCTCACGTCGACCTGTCACGTGAGCAACCTGTGCGCCGCCCTGCTGCTGGCCGCCGAGCGCGGTCGCCCCGGCGAGACCTACTTCGTGACCGACGGCGAGCCGGTGCAGATGCGGAGCTACCTCGGCGAGCTGGTGCGCGCCGGCGCCGGGGTCGAGCTCGGCGAGCGCAGCGTGCCGCGCTGGCTGGCGCGCGCGCTGGCCTACCTGTCCGAGGCCGCCTACCGGCTGTTTCGCCTGCGCGGCGAGCCCGCCCTGGCGCGCACCACGGTGCGCCTGATCGGCGAGGAGGTCACGGTGTCCGACGCCAAGGCGCGGCGCGAGCTCGGCTACGTGCCCGTGATCACGCGCGAGGCGGGCCTGGCCGCCCTTGTCGCGGCGCGCTCCAGCGCGTAGCATTTCGGCATGGGGGAGCACATGACGCCGGGCCTGTCTTCATGACCCGACGGACGCGCATCATCCTGACCTGCGCCGGCGCCGTCGCCGCCACCGCGGGGCTGCTGGTGGTGATGAAGCTGGGCCCGTTCTCGACCGTGGCCACCGTGACCACCGCGACCGAGCCGCTGGATCGCCCCATGCGCGAGGTCTGGCCCGCGCTCAACCGCTGGGACGATCGCCTGGAGCGCGAGTACTCCGAGTTCGTGGCCCGCCTGGGCGGCGCGCTGGCGGCGCGCAAGTGCAACCGCCTCGATCGCTGCCTGCGCAACCCCGAGGCGAACCTCCTGTTCGAGCCGGCCGACGCCTACCTGGCCATGGTGCCCGACTGCGCCGATCTGCCCTACCACCTGCGCGCCTACTTCGCCTTCAAGCGCAAGCTGCCGTTCGGCTACGTCAACGACGTGGTGGGCCGCGGCAAGCGCGACATCCGCTATGCCTTCGACGTGGTGCCGCGCGGCTGGACCGACTGGCGCAGCTTCAAGACCCCGCGCAAGTTCCTGGCCTCCATCGGCGGCCAGGTGCACTCGGGCATGTACCGCACCCAGCCCGGCATGGACGGCGTCGACTTCTACCCGGTCAGCATCGAGCGCAAGTCGGTCATCCCGGGCGCCATCTTCTATGACCCCAACGGCCACGTCGCCGTGGTCACCGCCGTGCGCAGCGACGGCGTGGTGCAGCTCATCGATGGCCACCCCGACGGCAGCCTCACGGTGAAGCGCTTCGGCGCCGCCTTCGTGGTCGGCCCCGCGCGCATGGGCGGCGGCTTCAAGCGCTTCCGCCCGGTCTCGGTGGTCGACGGCAAGCTGTTCTGGCCGCCCGCCGCGGTGCTGCCGGGCTGGGACCCGTGGGCGCAGTACGACAAGACGCGCCGCGAGGGCCAGACCTTCGAGGTGTGGTCGCGCGGCAAGCTGGCCATGGACGGCGCCGCCATGGATCCCATCGCCGATCTGCGCGATCAGGTGCAGTCGCTGTGTCGCGACGTGTCGGATCGCGTCACCGCGGTCGAGGCCGCCATCGCCGCCGGCCTCAGCGCGCGCGCCCACCCGCCCGCGCTGCCCGACAACATCTATGGCACCGACGGCGAGTGGGAGGAGTACTCGACGCCGTCGCGCGACGCCCGCCTCAAGGCCGCGGTGCGCGAGCTCCATGACGCCGCGCTCAAGATCGCCAGCGCCGGCCAGGCCGCCCCCGCGCTGGCCGCGTTCACCGAGGAGGCCAGCAAGTCCGACTGCCAGTACCGCTACCTGCGCTCCGACGGCAGCGCCAAGCTGGTCAGCTTCGAGGACGTGCTGGATCGGCTGTTCACCATCTCGTTCGATCCGTATCACTGCCCCGAGCTGCGCTGGGGCGCGCCGGTCGGCCCCGAGCGCTCGACCTGCCCCGACGGCAAGAACAAGCTCGACTGGTATGCCAACGAGCAGCGCCTGCGCAACCGCATCGACCGCGAGTACGGCGCGCCCACGCCGCTGGAGAGCGGCCCCGAGGTGATGCCCGAGATCGATCCGCGCCGGGTGCTGGCGCCGCCGGTGCTGCCGGGCGCGCGCGCGGCTACTTCTTCAGGCGGGCCACGGCCTCGCTGAGCAGGCGCTGGGCCGGCGCGCTGAACCAGCTGTCGAGCCAGCCCTCGAAGCCCGACTCGCGCGCGATGGCCTCGCGCGCGCCGCGCCGGAGCTGGGTCTTGATGTGGCCGGTGGCCGGGCGTGGCTGCGCCCCCAGCACGCGCGCCCGCGCCAGCGCGGCTGGCACCACCTCGTCGGCCGCCGCCAGCGCGTCGACCAGGCCGAAACCCAGCGCCTCGGCCGGCGTGACCAGGCGGCCCTCCAGCGCCAGCGCCGGCAGCGCCGCCGGCGCCACCACCAGGCGCAGCGCCTCGGTGACCACGCTGGGCAGGCCGATCCCCAGCTGCGCCTCCGACAGGCCGATCTTGGCGCCGCCGTCGATCATCACGCGCACGTCGGCCATCAGCCCGAGCACGCAGCCGCCCGCGATGGCGTGGCCGTTGATGGCCGCCACCACCGGCAGCGGCAGGTCGAACCAGGCCAGCATGGCCCGCTGCCAGCGCAGCATGAAGGTGCGCAGGGCGTCGCGCTCGAGGCCGAGCAGGCTGGGCAGATCGAGGCCGGCGCTGAAGAAGCGCTGATACCCGGTCAGCACCACCGCGCTGGCGTCGCTGGCCACCACCTCGGCGGCCAGCGCCTCCAGGCGGGTGACGAACTCCAGCGACATGGCGTTGGCGCGGCCACCCTCGAGCTCGACGAGGGCGATGGGACCCAGGCTGTCATTGCGGACGAGGCGCATGCGCGCAGCATAGCGCCGCGCGGCGAGCTACGACTCGTCGAAGTCGTGGCTGTCGGGCTCGGGTGCGAACAGGTCGGGGTGGCCCATCGGCCGCGCCATCGCGCGTCCGGCCAGCTCCAGCCAGCCGGCGCTGGCGGAGGTCAGGAACAGCGGCGTGCACAGGCGCGAGTCCGAGGTCACCACCCCGGTCAGCTGGTAGCACGCCGAGCCGACGCCCAGCGTGACGCGCAGCTGCTCGCCAAGGCGGCGCGCGCGCCCGGCCGGCAGCACCAGCCAGTCGAGCCCCGCCACGGTGCCGCTGCGGCGCAGCTCGTCGTCGCCGGTGTAGTACAGGGTCACGTCGGGGCGGCTCGGCGCGGGCGTCGCGCGCACGCCGCCGCGCTCCAGCACCGGGCCCGCCGAGCTCGTCGCCACGCCGCTCGCGACCTGGCCGCCATGGGCGCGGCGCAGGTGCTCGAGCAGCCGGTTGGTCGCCGCCACCGCGTGCACGCCGCTGGTCTCGCAGCCGCAGATGGGGCACAGGCGGACCACGCCGCCCACCGACACCGTCTCGGCGCGGGCCGCGGCCATGGCCTTCTCGGTGTCCGACACCCGGGCCCCGGTCAGCGCCCGCTCCAGCTCCACCACCGGCTGCTTCGTGTTCATCCGCGACATCAGCGCACCTGCTCATTCACCAGAACGCGAAGGCTCTGGTTGTCAAAGGGCTTGTCCAGCCGCTGGTTCTCCACGCCGTCCAGGAAGGCGCGCGCGCGTGGGGTGAAGGCGCCGCCGGTCAGGAAGATGACGCGTGCAGCCACGTCGGGGTGAGACCTCGATAGCTCCTCGAAGAACTCCATGCCGGTCATCTCGGGCATCATGAGGTCGCACAGGATGACGTCGAAGCGCTCGCCGGCGCGCAGCCGCGCCAGGGCATCACCCGCCGAGGTCAGCACGGTGACGTCGTGGTGGCGGCTCAGCGCGCGCCGCACCACCGAGCCGATCAGGACCTCGTCGTCGATCACCAGCACGCGCCCGCGGCGCGCCGGATCGGGCGGCTGGGCCGCCGCGCGGGCGTGCTCGCCGGTGTCGTCCAGGCGCGCCGCCGGGACCCAGACCCGGGCCACGGTGCCGCCACCGGGCGGACTGGAGATGTCGATGCGCCCGCCCATGGCGGTGAGGATGCGCTGGCAGATCGACAGCCCGAGGCCGGTGCCGACGCCGACCGGCTTGGTGGTGAAGAAGGGCGTGAACAGGCGGCGCTGGACCTCCAGCGGGATGCCGGGGCCGGTGTCGCTGATCTCGATGATGACGCCGGCGCCATCGACCTCGGTGCGCACGCGGATCTCGTTGGCCTCGGCGTGGCCCTCGGGCAGCGCCTGCGCGGCGTTGACGATGAGGTTCAGGAAGACCTGGCCCAGGCGCGAGTCGTTGGCCTCGACCGGTGGGGTCTTGCCGAAGTCCTTCACCAGCCGGGCCCGGTGCCGGATCTCGTTCCAGGCCATGCGCAGCGATGACTCCATCACCTTGCGCACGTCGCAGGGGCCGCTGCACGGCTCCTCGACGCGGGAGAACAGCTTGAGATCGCGCACCACGTTGCGCACGCGGTCGGCCGACTCGCGGGCGTCGGCCAGCTCCTCGGTGAGGTCCTCCAGGCCGCCGTGGATGCGGCGCAGCTCGGCGACCTCGCGCGTGGCCAGGTCGAGGTTGGCCAGCACCGAGGCCAGCGGGTTGTTCATCTCATGGGCGACGCCGGCGGCCAGGGTGCCCACCGAGGCCAGGCGGTCGGACACCATCAGCTGGGCCTGCAGCTTGGCGCGCTCGGTCAGGTCGCGCGCGATGATCAGCACCGCGGGCACGCCCTCGTACTGGATGGCCTGCGGCGGCGACAGCTCCCAGGTCGTGATCTCGCCGGCCGCGGTGATCAGCCGGAGCTCGCAGCCGGTGGTGGACTGGCCCGGGTTCAGGCAGGCCTCCAGCCCGGCGACGTCGTCGGGCGCCACCAGCTCGGTCAGGCGACGCCCGACCAGCCCGCTGGGGCCGTCGTGGCCGAGGGCGTGGGCGAGCGCCGGATTGACGAACATCAGGGTCTCGCCGGAGCGGATCATGATGCCGTCGGGCGCGACCTCGATCATCTGGCGGAAGTCGTGACGCGCCCGCGCCAGCGCGTTCTCGGCGTCGAAGCGCGCGGTGACGTCACGCAGGATGGCCATCACGCAGGCGCGCCCGGCCAGCTCGACGCGCGAGGACGAGATGTCGACCACCACGCGGCGGGCGTCGTCGCGGCGCATGACCACGCCGAGCGACTCCATGGTGCCGGTGGCCACCAGCTGCGCGAACTCGCGCCCCAGGCGGCCCTGCTGCTCGGGCATGATGAAGTCGAGGAAGTTGCGGCCCAGCACCGCGCTCTTGGGCAGCCCGCCCAGCTGCTCGCCACGGCGGTTGACCTCGACGATGCGGCCCTCGAGGTCGGCGATGATGACGCCGTCGTGGGCCTGATCCATCAGGGCGCGGTAGCGCGCCTCGGAGTCGCTGACGCGGCGGAACGACTGCACCAGGGTGATGCCCTGGGCCAGCTGCGCGCTGATGGCCTGGCCGAAACTCAGCCAGGCCGGGGCGCCGAGATCGGTGCCGTGGCTGGCCAGCACCAGCACGCCAATGACGCCGCGCAGGCTGACCATCGGGTGCAGCGCGGCCGAGGTCACGCCCAGGCTGCCCAGCGCGGCGCGCTCCGCCAGCGGCGCGACCTCACCCGAGGGCAGCACCAGCGGTCGCTTCGAGCGCACCGCGTGCTCGAACAGCGACGGCTGCCCGAGGTGGCACTCCCACAGCATGCGCGCCGGCAGCCGCTCGCCATCGAGGCCGATGGTCGCGCTCGGCGTCAGCTTGCCGTCCTGGTACAGGTACACCGCGCCCAGCGCCAGGCCGGCGGCGTCGAGGCAGCTCTTCAGCGCCGCGCTCAGCGTCGACTCGACGTCGAGCTCGCGCGTCAGCACCTCGGACACCGCGCCCAGCACCGCCAGCGTGGCGGCCTGTACCGAGCAGGTCAGCGACAGCGCGGCGTTGACGCTGGCGCGCTCGCGCAGCTGGCGCGCGCTCTCCAGGGCGACCTCGTCCTCCATCGAACCCGCGGCGTGGCCGCTGGCCAGCGCGGTGCGCAGCGCCGCCGCCACCGCCTGCATGCCGTCGGAGCGGCTGACCAGCGACACCGCGCCGACGCCGGTGGCCAGCTGCTGGTCCAGCTCGTCGAGGTAGTTGGCCGTGATCAGCACCACCGGCAGCGCCGCCAGACGGGGCTGCTTGCGCAGCTCGACGCACAGGGTGAAGCCGTCCATGCCGGCCATCAGCACGTCGCTGACCACGGCGTCGAAGTCGCCCTGGGCCAGCTCGCGCAGCGCGGCGGCGCCGCCCGCGGCGGTCACGATGTCGCCGCCCAGCGGCGCCAGCGACAGCTTGAGCAGCCGGAGCTGCATGGGGTCGTCGTCGACCACCAGGATGCGTCGGCCCGCGCAGGGCGCGCCGACGTCGTGCGCGCAGCCCTCGAGCAGCGCCTCCACCGTGCGCAGCATCTGGGCCGGCTCGACCGGCTTCATCAGCAGCTGATCGAAGCGGCCCACCAGGTGGGCGTCGTCGAGCCGGGTGCTCGAGGTCGACAGCGCCACCATGGGCACGCCGGGGCCGTTGTGCGCGCGCAGCCGCGTGGCCAGCTCGAGGCCGTCCATGTCGGGCAGCGCCAGCGCCTGCAGCACCAGGTCGGGCCGCTGCGCCGCGACCGAGGCCAGCGCCGCGCTCCCGGTGGCGGCCTCGCGCACGACGTAACCGCCACCGAGCAGGCTCTGGCGCACCAGCCGCCGGACGATGGGGTTCTCGTCGATGAGGAGGACGGCAGGGCTCATGACGCTTCCGCGACATCCATGGGCAGGGGGTCGACCTGGGTGTTCTCGTTGTCGATGTCGCTGGAGTCGAACGACGGCGAGTCGCTGATATCGACCGGCGGCGTCAGGACCTCGTCGATCAGGCTCTGCAGCGACTGGCCGCTCGCCAGGATGTCGCTCAGCGCCTCCTGCTGCGCCGGGGTCAGCGCGCCGGCCTTGCCGTCGTACAGGAGGTGCGCGAAGCCGATGATGGCGTTGAGTGGCGTGCGCAGCTCGTGCGACAGGTTGTCGAGCAGGCGCAGGCGGCGCGCGGTGGCCAGGCTGACCTCGGTCAGCTGGGCCTCGTGATCGAAGGGGCCCGGGGTGGGCGCGGGCGCCGGCTCGACCAGCGCCAGCAGCGGCGCGGGCGCGGCGGGCTGCTCGGCCTCGCCCCAGTTGACCTCGGGGAAGGGGCGCCCCGGGCGCGCGAAGAAGTAGCCCTGCAGGAGGTCGGCGCCGAGGTCGACCAGGGCGGCGCGCTCCTCCTCGGTCTCGACGCCCTCGGCGATCACGGTGATGCCGAGCTGCGAGCACAGGTGCGTGATGGTGCGCACCAGGCTCTGCTTGGTGAAGTCGTTGTGCAGGTCGCGCACCAGCGACATGTCGATCTTGACGATCTCGGGCTGCAGCTGCACGAAGGTGGACAGGCTGGCGTAGCCGGCGCCGAGGTCGTCGAGCGCGATGCGGAAGCCCTGCTCGCGCAGGCGATCGAAGCGGGCGCGCAGGTCGCCCATGCGGTCGAACGAGGTCCGCTCGGTGATCTCGAGGACGACCCGGTCGGCGTGCGGGGCCAGCGCCGAGCGCGGCGAGTACAGCTCGTCATCGCCCAGGTCCGACAGGTTGAGGTTGCAGAACAGGTAGGTGTTGGGCGGCAGGTGCTCGACGGCGTCGGCCACCAGCGAGCGGATCTTGCGCCCCAGGTCGGCGACGCGGCCGAGGTCCTCGGCGGCGGCGAACAGCTGGTCGGGGCGCGCCAGCGTGGGCTCCAGCGTGCGCACCAGCGCCTCGTAGCCGTAGACCTGGCGCTTGGACCACGACACGATGGGCTGGAAGGCCATCTGCAGGTTCACCAGCGCGCGCTCGAAGCGCAGCTCGAGCTCGGCGCGGGCGCGCGTCGCGGTGGTGCCGAACAGGCGCGCGGCCTCGCGCTGGATGCGCGCGACCTGGCGCAGGTGCACGCCCTGCTGCACCGACTCGGTCAGGGCGCTGGCCTCGACCGGCTTGACCAGGTAGCGCAGCGCGCCGAACTCCAGCGCCTGCACCGCCGAGCTGACCGCGGGACGCCCGGTCATCAGGATGACGGGCAGGTCGGCGTCACGCTCGCGCACCGCCTTGAGCATCTGCAGGCCGTCGAGCTGCGGCATCGAGATGTCCGACACCACGCAGTCGAAGCTCTGCGAGCGCACCATCTCGAAGGCCGCCTTGCCGTCGCCGGCGACCTCGACCTGGAAGCCGGCGGCGCGCAGCACGCGACCGTAGGCGCGCTGCAGGGCGGGCTCGTCGTCCACCAGGAGGACGCGCCCGCGCACCGCCGGGGTCGCGGCCTGCGCCGGCGCCGGGGTCGGGCGCACGGTGGCCGGCTTGGCCGCCGGGGTCAGGTTGAGGGTGGGGGCCGTGTGAGCCGACGCCACCGGGCTGACTTCGCTGGACTTGTATGCGCTCATGGCCAACCTCCATTGCGAGCCGGGTGCCAGCGCGAGGCTGGGTGCTTCGGTCGCAGATCCGGGGGGTTGACTCGGGTGGGGCGGCGTGGGGGTATGGTGGCGCTACCAGGGTCTGGCGGCGTGACCCTAGCTGCCAGCGCCCTCGTCGTCGTCCCCGCCGGCGCCTGCGGCGTCCTGGTCGCCCTTGCCCACGGCCAGGCCATAGCGGCGGATCTTGAGGTGCAGCGTCTTGTAGTCGACCTTGAGGCGGCGCGCGGCCTGGCTCTTGTTGCCGCCGGTGGCGCGCATGGCGCGCACGATGGCCTGGCGCTCGGCCTCGGACGCGGCGTGGTCCGCGATCTCCTTGAGCGAGGCGCCCTCGGGCGCGCTGGTGATCTCGGTGACCTGCTCGCCGGGGCCGGGGCGGCTCTGGGCCCGGGTCAGCAGGCGGTCGATGTCGGTGTGGGTGATGGTGTGCGCCTCGCTCTGCAGCGAGACCTGGCGCACCACGTTGCGCAGCTCGCGCACGTTGCCCGGCCAGGCGTGCGCGGTCAGCCGCGCCAGCGCCTCGTCGGACAGGCCGGCCACCGGGCGGCGCAGCTCGGACGCGGCCTCGTCGAGGAAGCGCATCGCCAGCGGGCGCACATCGCCGAGGCGGGTGCGCAGCGGCGGCAGCACGATGGTGTACTCGGCCAGGCGGAAGAACAGGTCCTCGCGGAACTTGCCCGCCGCGACCTCGGCGGCCAGGCGCGCGTGGGTGGCCGCGATGAAGCGCACGTCGATGCGGATCGCCTTGGCGGCGCCCAGCGGGCGCACCTCGCGCTCCTGCATCACGCGCAGCATCTTGGCCTGCATGGCCGCGGGCAGGTTGCCGATCTCGTCGAGGAACAGGCTGCCACCCTCGGCCAGCTCGAGCAGGCCGGCGCGCCGGCGGTCGGCGCCGCTGAAGGCGCCGCGCTCGTGGCCGAACAGCTCCGACTCCAGCAGCGTCTCGGGGATGGCGCCGCAGTCGACCGCGATGAAGGGGCGCGCGCTGCGCTGGCTGCCGGCGTGGATGGCGCGCGCGACCAGCTCCTTGCCGGTGCCGGTCTCGCCCTGGATGAGGACGGTCAGCGGTGACTCGGCGACCTCGGCGACCTGGCGCACCACCTCGGCGACCTTGGGGCTGGGGCCCATCTTCTGCACCAGCGGGTGCTCGGCGGCCAGCCGCTTGCGCAGGACGTGGACCTCGTTGCGCAGCTGGTGGCGCTCCAGCGCGTGGCGCACCGTCAGGACCAGCTTGTCGTTGGCGGTGGGCCGGGTCAGGAAGTCGTCGGCGCCGAGCTTGATGGCCTCGACCGCGCTGGGGATGTCGCCGTGCGCGGTCTGCATCACCACGGGCAGGTCGGGCCACTGCTTGCGCAGCTCGCGCAGCACGGTGAGGCCGTTCATGCCGGGCATCTGCAGGTCGAGCAGGATCAGATCGGGCGGCGACTTCTCGACCATCTCCAGCGCCTGCACGCCGCCCTCGGCGCCCTCGACGGTGAAGCCCTCGGCGGTCAGCAGCGCCGCGACCAGACGGCGGTTGGCGGCGGTGTCGTCGACCACCAGCACTCGTGGGTCAGCCATGATGGGGATCCTCGGGGTGGCGGCGCGCCGCCAGGATGGTGGCCACCAGCGTGGGCAGCGTGCGGGTGTCGATGGGCTTGGTCAGGTAGTCGTCGCAGCCGGCCGCCAGCGCCTGCTCGCGATGGCTGGCCGACGAGTGCGAGGTCACCGCGACGATGGCGAGGTCGCCGTTGCGGGGATCCCGGCGCAGCTGGCGCGCCAGGTCGAGGCCGTCGCGATCGGGCAGCTGCAGATCGAGCAGGATGAGCGCCGGGCGGCGCGTCGCGATGGCGGTCAGCGCGGCGCTGGCGCTGTCGGCGACGTCGAGCTCGTAGCTGCCGCCGCTCAGCGTCAGCTTGAGCAGGCGGCGGTTGGTGGCGTTGTCGTCGACCACCAGGACGCGCGCGCGTTCGCTCATGGCGCGCCTCCGGCCTGGCCCGAGGCGGCGCCGCGCCCGAGGCCCCGCGCCAGCTCGCCGAGCAGGCGGGCCCGACCCTGCTCGCCGCCCTGCAGCGCGCGCGCCATCGAGGTGCGCAGCCGCTGCACGTCGGCCTCGGCCAGCGTCGCGTTGCCCCACAGGATGATGGCGGGGCGGCGCCCGCCCGGCTCGGCGCGCAGCGCCTCCAGCAGCCGCACCCCGTCGAGCCCCGGCGCCAGCACGTCGACGATGACGATCTCGGCGTGGGTGGTGCGCGCGATCTCCAGCGCGGCCTCGTGGCTGGCGACCTGCAGCGGGCGGAAGCCGAGGTCGCGCACCGCGGCGAACAGCGTGGAGTCGATCGACAGCCCGCCATCGACCAGCAGCACGGTGCGCCCCGGCCCCGGCGCCACCCCGGTGCTGGCCAGCGCCCGCGCCAGCGCATCGGTCGCCAGCGGCCGGGTCAGGGCGTCGTGCACGTGCAGGCACACCAGCCCGCCGTCGGGCGACAGCGCGGTGACCAGCGCGGCGGCCTCGGCGCTGGGCCCGCCCGCGCGCAGCTGGGCCAGAAACTCCAGCGCGCTGCCGTCGCTCGGCGTGAGCGGGAAGCACACCGCGTCATAGCGCCGCGCGCCGCAGCGCTCCAGCGCCTGCGCGCTGGTGGCGACCACGTCCACGGCATAGCCGGACTGGCGCAGCGTGGCCTCGAGCTCGTGGCGCCCCTCGGGGCTGCTCTCCAGCGCCAGCACGCGCGGCACCCGGGTGGTGGCGACCGGGGTGTACAGCGGCTGCGGGCCGCCGGCGCGGCGCGGCAGCACGGCGAAGAAGGTGCTGCCCTGGCCAGGCAGGCTGGACACGCCGACCTTGCCGCCCTGGGCCTCGACCAGCTTCTTGGTCAGCACCAGGCCCAGGCCGGTGCCCTGGTGGCGCTTGCCCGGGCCGGCGTCCAGCTGCTGGAACTGCGTGAACAGGCGGCCCTGGTCGGCCACGCTGATGCCGATGCCGGTGTCCTCGACCTCGAGGCGGAAGCGGCGCGCGCCGTCGGCCTGCAGGCGCAGCGTGATGTGGCCGCCCGCCGGGGTGAACTTGATGGCGTTGGACAGATAGTTGTAGAGCACCTGGCGCAGCTTGCCGGGGTCGATGAACAGCGACCCCAGGCCTGGATCCAACACCACCTCGAGGCCGAGCTGCTTGTCGCCGAGCAGCCCGCGCAGGGTCGCGGCGACCTCCTCGACCAGCGCCGCGGGGTCGACCTCGGCGGGGAAGAACTCCAGCTTCTCGGCCTCCAGCTTGGCCAGATCGAGCACGCCGTTGACCAGGGTCAGCAGGTGCCGGCCGCTCGACAGGATGTCGCCGATGCAGCCGCGCTGCTCCTCGTCGAGGCTGCCCACGCGGCCGTCCATCAGCAGCTCGGCGAAGCCGATGATGGCGTTCAGCGGCGTGCGCAGCTCGTGCGACATGTTGGCGATGAAGTCGTTCTTGAGGCGCGCGGCGGCCAGGATGAGGCGGTTCTGCTCGCTGAGCTCGGCGCTGCGCTGGCGCAGCTGCTCGAGGTGACGGCGCTCCGAGATGTCGCGCACCGACGCGCGCACCAGGCGACGGCCCTGATCAGGCAGCCGGAGCAGGTGCACCTCGGTGGCCAGCGCGGCGCCGCTGGCGTGCCGATAGGTCCACTCGAAGGGCTGGGTCTCGCCGCTCAGGGCCTGGCGCAGGTAGGCCTGCGCGGCCAGGTGCGAGCTGCGCCCATCGGGCTGGGTCGGCGGCGCCAGCGCGTCGGGATCGAGCTCGCACAGCTCGTCGCGGCTGCGCCCGAGCAGGCGCTCGGCGTTGCCGTTGGCGTCGACATACGCGGCGGCGTCGACGTCGAGCACCAGGATGGCCTCGGGGGCGTGGTCGACCAGGGTGCGGAAGCGCGCCTCGCTGGCGCGCAGCTGCAGCTGGGCCTGGTGCTCCTCGGTGATGTTGACCCCGACCAGCAGGTGGCCGCCATCGGCCAGCCGGGTGGCGTGCCAGCTCAGCGTCAGCGGTCCGCGCAGCCCGACCATGTCGAGGACCATGGGCGTCGTGCCGGCGGCCAGGCGGGTGCGCGCGATGGGCTGGAACAGCGGGGCGCACAGCTCGGTCCAGTCGTTGCCGCGCAGCTCGGTGGCGCCGCGCCCGAGCAGCAGCACCGCGGCCGGATTGACCTGGCGGATGCGCTGGTGCTCGTCGAGCAGGAGGGTGGCCAGGGGGCTGCGCTCCCAGGCCGTCCGCGCGACCTCGGTGTCGATGCTCCCGGCCATCCCTGACGCCCCCACGGCGGCGATGGTAGCAGCTTGGCGGGGTTGCGGCGGCGGCGCCGCAGGGGGTGCGGCGTTTCTGCGCGCGCTTTACCCGCGCCGCGCTCCATCACATGATGCGGCCATGGCGAGCCGCAAGCCGAAGCACCCCAGCGAGGCCGCGTTGCGTGACTTCGCGCTGGCTTACCCCGAGACCCACGAGGACTTCCCCTGGGGCGAGCGCGCCCTCAAGGTCAAGGGCA
Organism: Polyangia bacterium; assembly: GCA_044229835.1. GTDB lineage: Bacteria > Myxococcota_A > Polyangia > Haliangiales > JADYYK01 > JADYYK01. The sequence goes on from JBGASF010000057.1 coordinate 15,798, forward strand.
AGGTCTTCGTGTTCATGCACGCGCCCGAGGGCGGCGGCCTCAGCATCACCACCAAGCTGCCCGAGTCGGGGGCGGCGGCCTTGACGCTGCCCTTCGCGTCGCCGACCGGCTATGGCCTGGGCAAGAGCGGCTGGATCTCGGCCCGCTTCACGCCCGACGACGACATCCCGGTCGAGCTGCTGTGCGCCTGGATCGCCGAGAGCTATCGCGCGGTGGCGCCCAAGAAGCTCCTGGCCCTGCTGCCCGGCGTGACCGAGCGGGTCGGCGACGCCGCCCCGAAGAGCAAGCGCCCGCGCAAGCTGCCCGCGCGCAAGCTGCCGCGCCGCTGACGCCCGCGCGGTGCGGGCGGCCGCTACGGCTGCGGCCGGCCGAACTTCGCGCGCAGGTGCGCCAAGAGGTCGGCCAGGGCCTGATCCTCGAAGCGGTCGCCCCAGCGCGGCATGTCGCCCTTGCCCTGGATCAGCGTGCGCACCAGCGCGTCGTCCTCGCGCAGGGGCACCCGGTCGGCCAGGGAAGGGGCGCGACCGCCGCCCAGTCCATTGACCCCGTGACAACGTGCGCAGCTGTCGGCGTACAGCGCCGCGCCGGCGCTGGCATCGCCGGTCAGGCTCAGGGTGTGCGTCACCCGGGGCCGCACGGCGTCGGCGTCGGCGCCTTCGAAGTAGCCGATCTCGGACTGCATGACGTGGGCGAAGTCGTCGACCCGGCTGAACGAGTACAGATAGTCGGCCGGGAACACCTTGCGCAGCTGGCGCCGCCCGGTGTCGGGGAAGCGCGCCTCGTCGGCGATGACCTTCTCCAGGATGAAGGGGTCGGGCTTGCCGTCGCCGTCGACGTCGTGCGCCACCGTGGCCCCGCCATGCTGGTGACAGCCGATGCAGTTCGAGCGCGCGTTGCCGCGACCATGCTCGAGGTACGGGTTCGAGCACCAGGTCGGCGCCCCGGGACCCGCGCTGGCGCCGCCCACCGCGCGCAGCGCGGCCGCCAGCGACGGCGCCCCTTGGAACCTGCCGGGCGCGTCAGGATCATCCTCGCCATACCAGGCCACCGAGCACATCTTGTAGTTCGCGAACACGCCGCCGCGGTCCTTCATCACCGCGGGCCGGTCGGCGCCGAAATCGCTGTCGGGCTTGTCGCTCCACCACAGCGTCGTCCACTGCCAGTGGCGCAGCTCCTTGGTCATGATGTGCAGCCCGGCGAGCCGGAACACGCTGCCGTCACGCAGGCGAATGGTGTAGATCTGGTCCGCGCCAGGCTGCGTCTTGCGGTCGCCGTCATCGCCCCAGTCGGCGCTGTTGCCCAGGCGCCGCGCCAGCGCGGCGGCGTCGGTGTCCCAGGTCGGCAGCCCCTCGCCGAGGTCGCGCACCCACTGCGCCTTGACCAGCACGGCGTCCCGCGGCAGCTCCTCGCCGAAGCAGACCGAGAAGTTCGCCGCATCGACCGGCTGGGCATCGAGCTTGACCGCGTCGAGGCCACCCAGACAGTCGACCACCTTGGCGTAGTTGCCGAGCAGGTGCTTCACCGTGGCCGGGCTGTACAGGATGCGGGCGTTGCCCGACACCGCGCCGCCGAAGCTGGCCGCGACCTCGCGGGCACAGGCGTCGGGCGACACCCCCGGCGTGCACACGCCGAGCTTCTGCACGAAGTCGAGGTAGCGCTCCAGCGGCCAGCGATCCGAGCGGTCCAGCGCATCGGCGTTCCACTTCAGGGCGTCCTCGATGGCCGCGGCGCCGAACGCCTTGCGCGCCGCGCGCCCGCTGGCGCCCAGCCCCTCGTACAGGTGCACGAACACGCGCTTGACGTCGTCGATGCCGTACCAGGTCTCGAAGCGCGGCACCCGGGGCACCTCGCCCTCGGGCAGCCGGATCTCCTCGTGCGCCGCGGCCGACTCGGCCAGCCCCAGCAGCGGGACCTCCTCCAGCACCTTGAGCGCGGTGGCCCACGCCGCGGTGCGCCGCTGCAGGTGATCGGTCCGCATCACGTCGTCATCCAGCTCGGCCGCCTCGTAGGGCGCCGCCACGCCGGCCAGCTTGCGCCCCAGCACGTCGGCCTTGCCGCCGGCCCCCGCGGCCGGGAAGTCGCGCGCGCCACCGTCCGACCCGGCCCCGGTGCAGCCCGCCAGGGCCACACCGAAGCACACAGTCGCGGTCGCGATGGCGCGCGTCAGCTTCACGGGTTCGACGCCTTGAGGCGAAGCGCCGCGTCGCTGGCGGCCAGGTACTCGCGGTCGCCGCCCTTGATGAGGAAGTAGATCCAGCCGTCCGACCGGAAGTGCGGGAACAGCGCCTTCTGGCCCGCCGGCACCCGCGTGATCTGGCGCTTCGAGCCGTCCTTCAGATCGAACAGCCACAGGTTGGCGCCGCCCTGGTCATAGTGGTGGGTCACGAAGAAGCGCTCGTCGAACGAGAAGCTGACCTTGGCGCCGGGCGCGCAGATGGTGGCGACCTTCTGGTCGATGCCGATGCGGTAGGCCGTGCCGGTGCGCGTCGCGGTCACCTTGCGCACCACGTAGCCCAGCGACTTGCCCTCGGGGCCCGCCAGCCGGCTGGCGACCAGGCGCATCGACGGCGACAGCACCGAGTCACCCTCGTAGGGCGAGTCCACGATCACGTTGGGCAGCTGCTCGTACTTCGAGCCATTGAAGACCATGGGCGAGAACTTCATGGTGGACGACGCGTTGAACGACGCCGACGGATCCTGGCCGCTGCCGCCGGAGTCGCTGGTGAACTGGCTGTTGATGATGAAGTAGTCGCCGCTGCCGCCGAGGCCGCGCGCCACGTGCTGGTACAGGTTGATCCCCGACGCCGTGATGCACTCGGGCTCCGAGAAGTCGATGCTGGTGTCGCGCTCGAGCAGGCTCTGGCGGCAGATCCCGGCGCCGCCCATCGAGCCCTGGAAGATGAAGCCCGAGTTGTCCGGGAAGAAGCCGGGGTCGTACGACGCGCTGACCGCGATGTCGCGCCCGGTCATGAGGTCGGTGATGGTCGCGCCCGAGCTGGCGCCGCCGCCGTTGCCGACGAAGCGGCCATCGGCCGACGAGCGGGTCCAGAACGAGGTGCGGAAGTTGAACGCGTTGAGCTCGCGCACGGTGCCGGTCTCGTTGCCCCACTGGCCGGTGCGGTCGGTGGCGCTGGCGAAGCACTGCGCCGGATCCGCGCTGGTGCAGCCGAACATGCGGATGCCGGCCTCGCGGTTCAGCGCGCCCCAGCCCTCGAAGCCCATCTCGGTGGCGTGCGCGGCCAGCGCCGGCGCGTCGATGGAGTCGGTGCACGTCGCCGGCGGCGGCGGCTCGCGCAGCTCGCTGGCCAGGTTGGGCAGGCCGTCGCCGAACCACTTGGTCAGGATGGCGAACTCGCGCTGCGACAGGCGCGGGTGGTTGCCCTTGGGCATCGACACCCGCGACTTGAAGCGGGTGTACTCGATGATCCAGTCGTCGCCGTAGGCCTTGCGGAACAGGCGCTGGAACAGGCCGTACTGCACGCCGGTGGTCAGCACGCCGAGCTTCTGCGCCTCGAACACCGAGCTCGGGTCGCTGGGCACCACGCGCATGCAGTTGACCGCGCCCAGGGCGTCGGCCTGGCTCATGGTCTCGGGATCCGTCTTCAGCTTGCACTCGCGCCACGCCGCCTGGGTGTACGTGTTCCAGCGCTCCAGGCCGTTCTTGGACACCGAGTGGCACTCGGCGCAGCGCCGGCTGGCGCACTGTCCGCCCGGGCACGACGGATCCGAGACGTCGGCGCCCAGCACCGCCAGCGCGGCGCGCGCCAGCGGCGCCCCGGTCAGCTCGATGGTGGGCAGCTCGCCCTCGTCCACGATGGGCTTGGTCGGCAGCTGCGCCTTGGCGCAGGTCTGACCGTCGCCGCAGCCCATGATGTACGCCATCGCCTTGCCATAGTCCGAGGTCGGGAACGTGGTGGCGTCGAGGCCGTCCACGTCGGGCGGCATCCAGAACACCTTGCCGAACTTGCGGTGGCTCTCGCTGGTGATGGTGGTCCACGAGCTGTCGGTGCCGTTCAGGCGCGTCAGCCAGTCGCGCGTCCAGCGCCCGTCACCCATGCGGTGGCAGCGCGTGCAGGCCGCGACCTCGGGGCCGGTCAGCTGCTGCGGCATGGTCCAGCCCTGGCCGGTCAGGTTGATGAGCGAGTACGGCGCGTCGTTGAAGCCGAGCGCGAAGTTCTCGTGCTCGCCCATCTTGGGGACCACCGCGGTGCCGTCGGCGGCGCGCGCGCCGTCGATCCACGGAGTGTGGATGAAGGGGTCGGCGTCGTGGCAGCTGGCGCACTCGATGCCGCTGCCCAGGCCGCCATGGATGCCCTCCCACAGCGACTCCGACTGCTGCGACGAGGCCTCGCTGGCGACCTTGTCGCCGGGGTGCGGCACGTGCAGGCCGTCGGTGCGCGAGTACAGCGCGTTCTGGAAGAAGCAGGTCTTGCCGGTGAACGGGTTGTGCCCGATCATCGCGATGTCGTTGTAGGCGCCCTCCTCGGACTTGGCCTTGCGGCACAGCAGCACCCAGCTGGTGCCCTTGTCGTTGTCACGGCGCGCCACGCGCGGGCCGTTGCTCGAGCCGGTGACGGCGTTGGGCTCGCACAGCGAGTAGATGTACTGCGGGTTGTCACACTGGTTGACCTGGGTGGTCGGCTTCTCGACCGTGCCGTCGGCCTTGGTGATGGTGGTCGCGATGGGCGTCGAGTCGAGGCAGTTGTAGGTCTCGTAGTCGCCGTCGCCCAGCTTCTTGAAGAAGGGGATCTCGCCGAGGTCGGCGACGCAGCGCTCGGCGTAGGCCGTGGTGCTGGCGATGCGCTCCTCGTCGTTGCCGTCGAACTTGCCGTCCTTGCCGGCCTTGTCGAGGGCCTGGCGCACGTCGAACTCGGCCTTGCGCACCACGCCGGCGCCGTCCATCAGGCAGACGTCGATGATGTGGCCGCCCTCGGCGATGCTGGCCAGCATGGCCGGGGTGGGCTGGCGCTCCAGCCAGGTCGCGTCATAGGGGGTCTCGAAGGCGATGGGGTCGACGGTGGGGCCCGAGAAGGTCGGGCTCGCGCCGGCGACGCGGAACTGATCGACCCGCTCGAGCTCGCTCAGCGAGGCCTGGCAGTCCAGCGTGCCGACCGCGCCGCGGCGCACGCGCGCGTGCAGCGTCTCGCCATCGGCGAGCTCGCGGTTCATCGTGATCTGGACCCTGCTGGTGACCTCGTCGAACGACACGCCCAGCTCGAGGCCCCGGCTGCCACCGCCCGAACAGCCGCTGGCGATGGCGAGTGCGACGCCGATCAGAGCTGCCTTGGTTCCCACACGCAGGTTCGACATGACGGCCTCGAGGTTGGTCCTTGGTGCCAAGTGCACAGTGTGTGCCGCGGTGGGATATGGGCTGCAAGCCCATGGAATTGCCTGTGGAATTGGCGTGCGACACGCGCGAATCGCGTTCGACCAGGTGGCTTGTCCCCCAGCCGGTCTGGGGCTCGATGTCCCCAGCGCAACCCCCAGTGCGCGGGGCAGAGGCGTTTCGCCCCGCGTCCCGGAATGGGACAGCGCCGACCTGGGTAATCGCCTGTGATCTCGGCGAGCGCGCGCGGCACGGGCGCTGCAAAACCCGGCCTCGACAGCCGGCGCCACGGTGGCGCCGCACAACCGAAAGGATCGTCCCATGCGTTCGTTCGTCCGTTCCTGCACTCTCGCCGTCGCTCTCGTCGCACTGCCTGCTCTGGCGCTGGCCGCGCCCGCCGCCGACGCCCCCAAGACCGAGCCGCCCGCCAGCGCCACGCCGGCCAAGCCCAAGGTCGCGGGCCAGACCACCAAGGCCAAGGCCAAGAAGAAGACCAAGGCCAAGGGCAGCACCGCGGCCCCGTCCACCCCGTCGGCGCCCACCAAGTAGCACCATGATGGGTCAGCGCCATCTCGAGCCCGGTCACACCCCGCGCATCCTGCTCGCGGACGATGACCGCGAGCTGCGCAGCCTGCTCGGCACCACGCTGCGGCGTGCCGGCTATGAGGTCATCGAGGCCGGTGACGGCATCGAGGTCGTCAACTTCCTCTATGCCGACGGCAGCGCCGAGTGGATGCCGCCGCTGGATGCCATCGTGTCGGACCTGTGCATGCCAGGGCTGACCGGGCTCGAGGCGCTGACCTGCCTGCGCGACGACGACCATCGCTTGCCCTTCATCCTGATGACGGCCTTCGGCACCGCGGACGTGCGCGCGCAGGCGCGCCGGCTGGGCGCCACCGCGGTGCTGATGAAGCCGTTCCTGCCCGGCGAGCTGCGCCTGCTGCTCAACCTGCTGCTCGGGCATCACCAGCCCGTGCGCAGCGGTTAGATGGTGCGATGCGGCTGACCTGGAAGCTGACCGCGGCCTTGCTGCTGGGCATCCTCCTGTCGCTGGGGGGCTATGCCTACCTGGGCGCGCGGCGCGAGATCGATCAGTGGTCGCGCGACATGCGGCGCGACGCCCTGGTGGTCGGGCGCGCCCTGCGTGCCTCGGTGGCGCAGGCCTTCGCGGCCGGTGATCGCACCCAGGCGCTGGCCATCGTGCGCGACGCCAACGACGCGCGCAGCTCGATGCAGGTGCGCTGGCTGGAGCCCGGCTCGGACGAGCTCGACGCCGCCGCGACGCGGGCGCTGGCGGCCGGCCACGAGGTCACCCGCGAGGCCGGGACGCCGCGCGCGCTGTACACCTGGGTCCCGGTGGCGTCCGGTGCCGGCGCCATCGAGGTGCGCGAGCCGCTGGGCGAGCGCCAGGCCTACGTGCACACCAGCGTGCTGCGCGCGGTGCTGGCCACGCTGGCGCTGACCGCGCTGTGCGGCGTCATCGCCATCGCGGTCGGCGGCGTGGTGGTCGGGCGCCGCGTCAACCGGCTGGTGGCCAAGGCGCGCGAGGTCGGGCGCGGCGAGCTGGCCACGCCGCTGCCCGCGCTGGGCAGCGACGAGCTGGGCACGCTGGCGGTCGAGATGAACGCCATGAGCGAGCGGCTGGCCGCCGCCCGCGAGCGCGTCGCCGCCGAGACCGAGGCCCGCGTCGCCGCCATGGAGCAGCTGCGCCACGCCGACCGGCTGGCCACCGTGGGCAACCTGGCCGCGGGTGTCGCGCACGAGCTGGGCACCCCGCTGGGCGTGGTCGCCGGGCGCGCCGAGATGATCGAGCTCGGCGAGGTCGAGGCCGACGCCGCGCGCCAGAGCGCCCGCATCATCCGCGAGCAGAGCGAGCGCATGACGCGCATCATCCGCCACCTGCTCGACTTCGCGCGCCGGCGTCCGCCCGAGAAGGCGCCCCAGGAGCTGGGCGCCCTGGTGCGGGACACCGTGGGGATCCTGCAGCCGATGGCGCACAAGCGGAAGGTGCGCGTGGTGGTCGACGCGCCCACGCCGGTGTGGGCCACGGTCGACGCCGGGCAGCTGGTGCAGGCCATCACCAACCTGACCGTCAACGCGGTGCAGGCGTCCCAGGGCAGCGACGTCACGGTCACCGTGCAGGCGGTGCGGGCGCGGGCACCGGCCGACACCGGCGCCGGGGCCGGCGCGGCGGCCGGCGGTGGCGAGCGCGACTGGGCCTGCGTGCGCGTGCGCGATCGCGGGCCGGGGATGTCGCGCGAGGTGCTGCTGCGCGTGTTCGAGCCGTTCTTCACCACCAAGGGGGTGGGGGAGGGCACCGGCCTCGGGCTGCCGGTCAGCGAGGGGATCGTGCGCGAGCATGGCGGCTTTCTCGCGGTCGATAGCGAGCCCGGGGTCGGGAGCGTATTCTCCATCCACCTTCCGCTGCTGGAGCTTGCAGGCGATGGCCAGGATCCTGATCGTCGATGACGATCCCGAGATGTGCGAGCTCCTGGCGGCCCGGCTGGGCAAGAAGGGGTTCGAGACCGCGTGGCGCGCGGGCGCCGAGGCGGCGTTCGAGCTGGTGGTGCACGAGGACTTCGACGTCGTCCTGACCGATCTGCACCTGCGCGGCATGAACGGCATCGAGCTGTGCGAGCGCGTGGTGGCCAACCGGCCCGATGTGCCGGTCATCGTGCTGACCGCGTTCGGCAGCCTGGACACCGCGGTGGCGGCCATCCGCGCCGGCGCCTACGACTTCATCACCAAGCCGCCCGAGCTGGAGGTGCTGCTGATCGCGCTGGCCCGCGCGGTGCAGCACCGCGCCCTGCGCGCCGAGGTGCGCCGGCTGCGCGAGCGCGCCGCGGCCGGCGCCAGCTCCGGCGCAGACGGCGCCCACGAGCTGGGCCAGAGCGCGGCCATGCGCGAGGTCGAGGGGCTCATCGAGCGCGTCGCCGACAGCGAGGCCACCGTGATGATCACGGGCGAGAGCGGCACCGGCAAGGAGCTGGTGGCGCGCGCGCTGCACCAGCGCAGCCGGCGCCGCGGCGGCCCCTTCGTGGCCATCAACTGCGCCGCCATGCCGGAGACCCTGCTGGAGAGCGAGCTGTTCGGCCACGCCCGCGGCGCCTTCACCGACGCGCGCGCGGCGTCGCCCGGCCTGTTCCTGGAGGCGCGCGGCGGCACCCTGCTGCTCGACGAGATCGGCGACATGCCGCTGGGGCTGCAGCCGAAACTGCTGCGCGCGCTGCAGGAGCGCGTGGTGCGCCCGGTGGGTGGCACCGTCGAGGTGCCGTTCGACGCCCGCCTGCTGGTGGCCACCAACCGCGACCTGGCCGCGGCGTGCGAGGACGGCCGCTTCCGCGAGGATCTGTACTACCGCGTCAACGTCATCCACATCGGGCTGCCGCCCCTGCGCGCGCGCGGCGGCGACGTCCTCGTGCTGGCGCAGCAGTTCGTGCAGCGCTTCGCGACCGCGGCGCGCCGCGGCGTGCGCGGCCTGTCGCCGGCGGCCGCCGAGCGGCTGGTGGCCTACGCCTGGCCCGGCAACGTGCGCGAGCTGGCCAACGCCATGGAGAGCGCGGTCGCGCTGGCGCGCTTCGAGGAGATCGCGGTCGAGGATCTGCCCGAGCGCATCCGCAACTACAAGCGCTCGCACGTGCTGGTGACCAGCGACGATCCCAGCGAGCTGGTGCCGCTGGAGGAGGTCGAGCGGCGCTACATCCTGCGCGTGCTCGAGGCGGTGGGCGGGCAGAGGTCGGCGGCGGCGCGCACGCTGGGGATGGATCGGAAGACGCTGTACCGGAAGCTGGATCGGTGGGGCGTGCCGCCGAAGGACAAGGACTAGAGAGGAAGAGCACGGAACGGGCACGGGCACGGGCACGGGCACGGGCACGGGCACGAGCACGAGGGTTGAACCTTGGTTTCGGTGTGGGCGGGCACCCCGATCGGGGGGTGTAGCCTCGGAGGGGCGACGCTGTTTCGGTGCGTTGTGCGGGCACCGTGCTTGCACCAGTGGGGTGCATGGCGAGGACCCTGCTGTGTGCGGTGCTGATGGCGGGGATCTTTGGTGCGACGGCGGCGGCGGGGCCGGTGCGCAAGTCGGGGCTGGCGGTGGGGCCGGTGATGACCGGCGAGACCGGTGAGGAGGTCGGCCTGCGCGGCGGCTTCGACTCGGGCCTGCTGCTGGTCGCGCTGGAGCGCTTCGACGACGAGCTGCACCAGCGCACCCGCGCCGAGGTCGCGCTGCGCATCCCGATCCGGCTGACCCGGCGCCTCACGCTGGCGCCGCAGCTGGGCCTGCTGCCCATCGACTATGCCTACTACGACGGCGGTGATCGCTGGCTGGGCATGTCGGCCAGCGCGACCACGCGCCTCGACCTCTTCATCTATGGGCCGCTGTCGCTGGTGGCCGAGCCGCTGCGCGTCGAGCTGCGCTTCGCCGAGATCACGATCCCGGCGCTGCCGCGGGCGATGCCGGAGATCGAGCGGCCCATGACCTGGGAGGCGCGCGCCTTCGTCGGGCTGCGTCTGGGCTGGTAGCCCGCGCCGTGGGCGCCGGGCAGCGCGCGCGGGCGATGTAGATCTGCGCCGGGTCGAAGCCGCTGTCGTCGGCCGTGATCGCGGTCTCGCCGATGCCGATGCCCTGGGTCCAGGGCTGGCTCGACCAGTAGCGGATCGACGTCGGTGCGCCGCCGGCATCGCGCGTGAACCCCAGCAGCACCATCGAGTGGCCCAGGCCGCCGCGCGACCAGGCCTGCACGAAGTCGCCGGGGCGCGCGTCGTCCAGGCTGACGCGCTGCCCGAGGCCGCTCTGCTCCAGCGCCGCCGCCGCGCCCTGGCCGCCCAGCTCGGGCACATACCAGGTGGTGCGCAGCCGCCGCGCCGCCGTCGCGTCGAGCGCCGCGCCGGCGCCGCCCGGGCAGGCCTCGAGCGCGCGCCAGAACACCTCGAAGGTGACGCCGACACAGTGGGTGCCGCCGGCGCCGCCGCGCGCGACCACGTCGTCCCCGAGGTGCAGATCGCGGGTCAGGCCGTCGCTGCCCGCGGGCGCCGGCCAGCAGTAGCCGCCGAAGCCGCCGGTCGGGTAGCCGCGGGTCAGCGCCAGCACCCGCTGGTTGAAGTCGGCCGCGCCATGGCTGCCGCCCGCGCCCTGGCGTCGCTTGCACCCCAGCAGCGCGCCTGCGACGACCCACAGCGCGGCCAGCACCAGCCCCCAGCCCAGCGCCGCCGCCAGCATCGCCCTCGCTCGACACACCCGCGCGTGCACCGGCAAAGCCTACCCGATCTTTTCGTTGACATTTGTCAGTGAAACGCCGAGGCTGCGTCCTGCATGACGCTCTACGGGTTCCTGGCGATGTCGGTGGGTGGCGGGCTCGGCATGTACTTCGCGGTCGGCTTCGCCTTCGAGTGGCTGTACTACCGGCGCCGGCGCGCCGACGCCGCCAGCTGGAAGTGCCAGCCGCGCCGCTTCCCGAGCCCCGCGCTGTGGCGGCGCGACATCCTGCTCGGCAGCGCGAATCTCCTGGTCGCCTCGCTGGCCTCCGGCGTCGTCGCGCACGACATCGCCACCGCCAACCACAGCGCGGTGTACCTGGACTTCAGCCAGCACGGGCTGGCCTTCTCGCTGGCGACCACGCTGCTGTACTTCCTGGCCACCGACGCCGCGCTGTACTTCGCCCACCGCCTGTACCACCGGCCGGCGCTGTTCCGCGCCATCCACCTCGTGCACCACAGGAACACCACGCCGACCGCGTTCACCTCGGCCGCGGTGCACCCGGTCGAGTTCTTCACCTACCAGGCCATCATGCTGGCCCCGATCTACCTCCTGCCCATCCACGTCGGCGGCCTGATCTTCGTGCTGGTGTTCCAGCACTGGGTCGCGCTGCTCGATCACTCGGGGGTGCGCCTCAGGTCGCTGCTGCCGTGGCAGCCGCCGCCGCAGTTTCACGACGACCATCACCGCCACTTCCACGTCAACTACGGCCAGAACCTGGGGCTGTGGGATCGCCTGTTCGGGACCTGGCGGCGCCACAACCGGCGCTATGGCGAGGACGTCTTCGGCGGCGCGGGCGCGCCGCTCGCGGGCGCCGACGGTGACGCCGCCGGCCCGGCCCCGCTGATCGACTATGGCGTCCGCGGCGACGCCGCCCGCGAACCCGACCGCGACCGTGACGGCGCCCCCGGGCGCGACCCGAGGACCGCATGAGGACCTGGCTCGACACCTGGCTGGTGACCATTCACGACCCGACCTCGCTGGCGCCGTCCGCCATCTGCCTCGAGGCCGTCGTCGTCACCAGTGCGATTGCCACCTTCGTCCATGCTTGGCGCGCGCACCGGCGCGGCGACCGCCTGGCGCTGGCGACCTGGCTGACCATCCTCATCTATGGCGTGGCCATGGAGGTCATCTCCTACAACACGGTCGACAACTTCAAGCACGCCCAGTTCACCGTGATGTTCTACAAGCACCAGCTGCCGCTGTACGTCACCGCGGTCTACCCGGCCTTCCTCTACACCGGGATCGCCACGGTGCGGCGCCTGTCGCTGTCACGCTGGGCCGAGCCCTTCGCCGCCGGCCTGATCATCGTGGCGATGGACTTCCCGTTCGACATCCTGGGCCCGGTGGCGGGCTGGTGGACGTGGTCGAACAGCGATCCCAACCTGGCCTTCCGCTGGCACGGCGTCCCGGTGTCGAGCTACTACTGGCACCTCGCCTTCGGCGGCGTGCTGTGCTGGCTGACGCGCGCGCTGGGGCCGCGCACCGCGAGTCGGCGGGCGCTGTGGCGCGCGGCGCCGCTGGCGCTGCTGACCATCGTGCTCGGCGTGGTCGCCTTCCTGCCCTTCCACGGGCTGCACGGCCTCGGCGTCGCGCACGGCACCACGGTGGCGGGGGCGCTGGTGCTCAGCCTGATCATCGCCGTGCAGGCCGCTGCGGCGGCGCGTCGCAAGGCGCCGGGCGCGCCCGACCTCCTGCTGCTGGCGGTGCCGGTGCTGTTCTTCGGCTATCACCTGGCGCTGGCCTTCGCGGTCAGCTCGGGCGGCCGCCTCGCGGTCATCTGCGGCGTCACCGGGTTCGCCGCGCTGGTCAACGGGGTCGCGCACCGCCCCGCCAGCGACGCCCGGCCGGCCGAGAGGCTACTATCGCCGGAGTGAACCAGCGCGCCGAACAGAAGCAGGCCACCCGCAAGCACCTCTATGACATCGCGATGGCGCTGTTCGAGCGCCACGGCTACCCGGCCATCAACATCGACGAGATCGTGCGCCGGTCCAAGGTCGCGCGCGGCACCTTCTACTTTCACTTCCCGACCAAGGAGGACGTGCTGCTCGAGGCCATCCGCGAGGGCGAGCGCGCCATCGTGGCGCGCCTCGACGCCCTCGACCCGGCGACGCCGCTTCGCGCGGTGCTGGCCGAGGCCTGCGCCGGCTTCGAGGCCGCCTGGGGCGGCCGGCGCGAGCTCCTGCCGCACGCCTGCGTGGTGGCGCTGCGGCGCATCGCCGCGGTGGCCGGCGAGCGTGACGAGGATCTGCTGCGCCGCGGCCTGGTCGGCCACGTCGAGCGCGCGCTGGTCTCGGGCGCGCTGAGCTCGCTGCTCCCGGCGCAGATGCTGGCCGACATCTTCCTGCTCGATGTCTTCGCCGCGCTGATGGCGTGGGGCTCCACCGGTCAGCCGCCGCTTGCGCAGGTGATGCCCGGCGTGATCGACCTGTTCCTGCGCGGCGCCGAGGGGGTCGGCCGCCCGCTGGTCGAGCAGGGCGGGGCGGCTGTGGCTGCGCCGACGCCGACGCCGACGCCCGCGCGCAAGCCGACCCGGAGGCGCTGACTACTTCTTGAACGCCGGCGTGAAGCGGTCGAGGAACCAGCGCGTCGTCCCCGGGAACAGCCGGGACATCTTGTAGCTGCCCGGGTAGATCACGCGCGCCTGTCGCTTGTCGACCGCGCGCCGGACCTTGCGCGCCAGCACCTCGGTGGTGCCGACCGGCATCGCGTTCAGCGAGCGCGACTTCTCGTACTTCTCCATCGCGGCGTCTGCCATCGCGGTCTTGACCGGACCCGGGTAGACCACGACGACGTGGACGCCGGTCTTGCGCAGCTCGCCGCGCAGGCTCTCGCCGGCGGCGGCCAGGCCGGCCTTGGCGGCGTTGTAGTGCGTCATGCCCGGCGTCGGCGCCAGCGCGGCCAGCGACGCGATCTGCACGATGACGCCCGCCTTGCGCGCCAGCATGCCCTGCAGCACGACCCCGGTGATGCGCAGCGGCGCCAGCAGGTCGACCGCGATCAGGTGCTCGCCCTCCAGCGGGTCGACGTCGGCCGTGGGCCCGACGATCTGCACGCCGGCGTTGTTGATGAGGACGTCGATGGGGCCGAGCTCGGCCTCGGCCGGCGCGACCCAGTCGGCGGCGTGCACCACGTCGCCGAGGTCGGCGACCACCACGCGGGCGCGCTTGGCCCCGGCCGCGATCTTCTCCAGCAGCTCGCGGCGCCGCGCCACCAGCGTCAGGCTGGCCCCGGCGGCGGCATACTCGCGCGCGATCGCCTCACCGATGCCACTCGAAGCCCCCGTGATGGCGACATGCATGGCGGCATGGTACCCGGTGGCCGCTGCCCGCGCACCTGTGCTATGCCCCGGCGCGGAGGGCACATGATGGCGCGATCGGACCTGGTTGGAGTCGTGAAGGGCGCGCTCAGGCCGCTGAGCCGGCTGCGCTGGGCCGCCGACACCGCGCTGTCGCGGCGGCTGTTCGGCAACACCCTCAAGCTGCGCGTCAACGTCGAGGGCTTCGGACGCGCGCTGTGGACGCGCCAGGGCTTCGCCGCCGACCTCGACCCCGAGATCAGCGCCTTCTACGCCGAGCACGCCTACTACCGCCCGCCCGTGGACCTGCTGCCGGCCAGCCTGGTGACCCGTCTCGCCGAGCGCTTCTCCGCCGCGCTGGACGACGCCAGCCAGGTGCGCAGCGCCTACACCGACGACGAGTTCTACCGCCAGTACAACCTGCCGCCCAGCACCGAGCGCCACCTCTTGACCCAGCACGTCAGCGACGTGCACCGCTCGCTGCCCGAGATCTACGAGGTCTTCTCGCCCGCGGTGGTGCGCGTCATCCAGAGCTGCTTCCGCAGCAACTTCCGCGTCCAGAGCATGGCCGCCTGGCGCATGTTCGCGCTGCCGCCCGGCCTGATGACCGAGCCCATCATCGACCGCTGGCACTTCGACACCGGCTCGACCACGCGCATGCGCTTCCTCATCCCGCTGACCCCGATGACGCGGGCCAACGGCGCCACCGAGATGTGGGACCGCAGCTACACCCAGTTCCTCATCCGCGAGGGCTTCACCCCCATCAGCTGGGGCGATCCCGAGGGCGGCAACCGCGCCATCGAGGAGCGCTACTTCAAGGACAACCCCCGCCTGGTGCGCAACGAAGGCCCCGCCGGGCAGGCCATCCTGTTCAATCCCAGCGCCTGCCTGCACCACGCCGGCCCCCGCGATCCCGGCCAGACCCGCAACATGATCCAGCTCGACATCCGCTTCGCGCGCAGCCTCCAGATCCCCAGCCTCGAGCGCCCCCTGGCCACCGGCTACTGATGGTCGCTTTTCGGGTTGACAACCCGAACCGTTCCGCTAGGGTACGTCCCGTTTCGCGGGAGTAACTCAGTGGTAGAGTGCCACCTTGCCAAGGTGGACGTCGCGGGTTCAAGTCCCGTCTCCCGCTCCAGGATTCACTGAAGAAGACGACGGCCGGTTGGCGAAGACTCGCTAGCCGGCTGTGTCCGTTTCGGAGCCATCCTCCCGATGGCCTGGCGGTGTGCGGCGGCGGCAGCGGCGGGTCTCAATCGGCAAAACCGCGCGGTGATACGATGCGACCATGCGACCTCTGATCTCGGCCCGCGGGCTCGCTCTGGTGGTGGCGCTGGTGTGTGGATGCGGAGGAGGCTCGAAGCCGGGACTGCGGCTGACCCTGATCGACTCCAGCGTGCAACGCCCGTCCAACGTCGCGGTGTACTTCACCGTCGACACCAGCCAGGGCGAGCCGGTACCCGGCCTGACCGCCGACTCGTTCGAGATCTACGAGGATGGCCGGCCCGTCTCGGCCCTGGAGAGCAAGAAGACGATCCTCAATCCGCGGGTCGCCGCCGCGCACGTCACGCTGCTGCTCATCGACATGAGCGGCAGCGTCACCGAGTCGGGCGACGTCCCGCTGATCGTCGCGGCCGCGCGGGGGTTCGCGTCCAGGGTCGAGAAGTACCAGCAAGTGGCCGTCTACGCCTTTGACGGCAGCAAGGACATCCATCGCATCGCACCCTTCTCGACCGGCGCGCAGCTGGCCTCCGGCATCGATCGACTGGCTGACTTCAAGCCGCGCGATCCGTCGACCAACCTGAACGGCGCCGTGGTGGCCGCGCTCGACGTCCTGGCGCGCGAGATGCGCAGCGCACCCCAGCCGCTCAGCTTCGGCACCCTGGTGGTGTTCACCGACGGCACCGATCGCGCGCACCGCGTCTTGCGAGCGCAGCTGCACGACGCCCTCGAGGCCGCCGAGATGGACGTGCTCGTGATCGGGGTCGGGGCCGAGATCGACTCCGGCGAGCTGCAGTCGATCGGTCAGGACGGCGCCATCCTGTCCAAGGACCGCACCCAGGTCGCGCAGTCCTTCGAGGCCGCGGCGGCGCGCGTCGAGGCCTTTTCGCGCCGCTATTACCTGCTCGGCTACTGCAGCCCGGCCCGGGCCGGCGAGCACGAGGTCAGGATCCTGAGCAGCGTCGGCGGTCGCAGGGGCTCGCTGCGCTACCGCTACGACGCCCGTGGCTTCGGCCCCAACTGCGACCCCACGCGCAATCCCTCCTTCAACGTCAAGCGTCCGAGCGCCCCCAAGCCGACCACGGGGCCCGCGGTCGACCCCGAGGGCGGCCGCTTCGACGACTGATGCTCCTACCGCGCGCGGGAACCACCGGTGGCGGACCGCGTACGGAGCGCCCGATGACATCGTCGAAGAGCAGCATGGCCGCGTACCAGTCACCAAGGCGTGTGCTCGCCGGGCAGCTTCACCGTGGGCGGCCAATGCGGATCGCGCTGCGGTTCTGCTTGATCCAGGCGAACAGTCGGTCGTCGATGGGCTCGCAGGCGGCGTAGTAGCGCTCGTCGCAAGCGCAGAGTGCGTCGAGGACGGCGTCGTCGTCGAGCTCGGCACGCTGGTGCAGCGCGATGGCTTCGCGGGTGATGGCTGCGGTCAACGGGCAGCCGATGCCGAGTAGCGCTTCGACGATGATGGCGTCGAACTTCGAGGACGAGTTCAAGAAGAACTGGTCGTAGCCGCCGTTGTTGACCTCACGCTCGAGCGCTTCGATGGCGAGGATCCAGGTCTCTTCGCGCGACAGCTTGGCCTGGTCGGCCTCGAGGGCGATGGCGGTCTCGAAGGCCTGGACGAGCGAATCGATGCGGTACCTCGTCTCGAGGGCGAGCAGCTCGTCGGTGGTCTGCCCGGCGTACGCGGTGACGAAGTCCTCGGACATCAGCGCGGGGCGATGGCGATGACGGCGGTCCAGGGGAGGCCCTTGTGGGGGCCGTCGAAGGTGGCGGTGATGGGGCCGGTGGGGCCTGCCGTGGGCGCCAGCCTGGTGGCGATGTGCTGCGAGGTCCAGTCCCAGG
This sequence comes from Polyangia bacterium, assembly GCA_044229835.1. Classification (GTDB taxonomy): domain Bacteria; phylum Myxococcota_A; class Polyangia; order Haliangiales; family JADYYK01; genus JADYYK01. The sequence goes on from JBGASF010000057.1 coordinate 32,745, forward strand.
TCATGTCGCCGCGGTCGCCGAGGTCGGCGATGACGGTGTAGCCGGCGGGGGGCACCGACGTGTTGGAGCCGGGGGCGCTCTCCCAGTCGACGCCGGCGGCATAGATGATGAGGCAGCCGGGCACCGTGGTGGTCACGCCGGGGGAGGTCGCGAGCACCGGGTCGGCGCCGGTGCCGGAGCCGAACTGGGTGCGAAAGTCGTTGATGGGGCTGCTGGCGCTGGCGCCCGAGACCGCGATGAGGTGCAGCACCGCCGACGAGCTGCCGATCCCGTTGCCATAGGCGCCGGCATAGCTGGTCGGCTCGCCGGCGGCGATCTTCCAGGCCACCACGTAGGTCTGGCCGTCGTTGCCGAAGAAGTTCTCGGCCAGCTGCGTGAAGCCGGGCGCCACCGGGCTCGGCCACACCGTGCCGCTGCCGTTGTCGACGTTGGCGATGATGAGCAGGAGATCGCCGTCGACCACGCCGTCGGTGCGGATGTGGTAGCCGGTCTTGGACATCTCGGGTGGATACTCGTAGGTCGCGCTGCCGTTCCAGTCGGTGTAGTACGACGACGAGATGAGGCGCGCGCCGAGGCCGCTGCCGGCGTCGGGCGTCACGCTGCGATCGCCGAGGCCGCCATCGCTGACGCCGTCATCGACACACACGCCGGCCAGGCCGTCGCCGGCGTGGCTGCCGTAGCGTCGCCCGCCGCCACAGCCTGGATCGGCGAAGCTGCAGAAGCCCGAGGGCTCGCAGGTGCCGGCGCTGCCGCCGCTGCGCGCGCACTGGCCGCCGCTGGTGCAGTGATAGGGCGGCTCCGCGACGCACGCGGGCAGCAGCACGACCAGCAGCAGCCAGCGGAATCCCCCCACACCGCGATGGTAGCCCCGTTGCGCTGCGAGGGGAAATCGCGGCTAGACTGCCGTCGTGCCCGCCAAGAAGACCCACGACGACGCCTGGCTGCCGCACCCGTCCGAGCCCTGGTACGACCGCGCGCTCGGCAGCAAGGGCGGCGGCCTGACGCACCCGTGGGTGCCCGAGCCGGCGAAGCGGCGCTCGTACATGCGCTACGTCCTGTGCGGCAACGGCGGGCAGCGCTTCTATCACCTGGCCGAGGTCGCCCACCAGGACCCGGCGGCGCTGGCGCCGTGGGCGGACCATGTGGCGCGCTTCGACGACAAGGCGATCGCCCGCCTGGCCGAGACCGACTGGACCGGCTTCTGGCGCGCGTGCACCGGCGCGTCGGACGCCGCCATCGACGACCTCGCGGCGCGCGTCGCCAAGGCGCCGCCGGCCGAGGCGCGCCGCCACGAGATGATGGCCGACGTGCGCCAGGCGCGCGTCGAGCTGCTCATCGGGGCCGACACCGAGCGCGCGCTCGCGCGACTCGGCGAGCTCGGACGCAAGCACGAGGCCATCCGGGACATGTGCTATCTGCGCGGCGTCGTCGTCCCGATGCGCTCGAAGAGCGCGCCGGCCGTGCGGCGCTATGCCATGCCGCAGCAGCTCATCGCCAAGGGGGCGCGGGTGTCGAGCCCGAAGCTGCGCGCGCTCGGGCCGCCAGGCCGCGTGCTGGTGGATCCGCGCGGCCGGCGCTGCGCGCACCCGGTGACCGTGATGCTCGACGTGGATCTGGCGCTGCTCCCGGGCCGGCCGCTGGCCAGGGCCAAGACCAGGCGCGGCTACCTGTTCACCAGCCTGTGCGACGCCTGCGAGGAGCACACCACCGATTACACGTGGAAGCCGGCCGGCAACAAGGTCGCCTTCGAGGACGGCCACAAGGACAGCTGCCACAGCGCGAAGCCTGATCGGCCCGAGAAGGGCGTCAAGCTCCACCTCATCCCGCGCAGCAACAAGCGGCTGTTCGACGTCATCGGCGCCCTCGGCGGCTGGCCGTGCTGGGTCCAGGCCTTCCCGAGCTGGCCGTCGTGCCACGGCAAGCCGATGTTCTATGTCGGCCACGTCTACGTGTTCGAGCTCGGCGCGGTCGGCAACCACGCCTACTCGTTCGTGTGCGAGTGCGGCCGCGGCGCGCAGACCAACCAGTGCACCTGACCCGGTTCGGTGGACATAGCCCGTGAGGCATGCGCATCCGAGTTCGACACCCGGATGCAAAGTCGTTCTCGAGCGCGCGACGCTCGCTGCGGCAAAATGGCTATCTGCGGCGTAATTGCCTGTGTGTCGGCGCTGTTTTGCAGTGTGCACGGAGGCGCAGGCGTGCCAGGCTGAAGGTGAGTGGGGGAAGCGGCGCATCCGAGGATCCGCCTCGCTGGTCGCGTGATCGCGCCGGAAGAGGTCGCGGCGCTGGTGGTGCGCCAGGACGTCGACCAGCCCGACCAGTGCGAGGTCGTGCTGCGCAACGTCGGCGCGCCGCTGCGCTCGACCACCGTCGCGACCGGGGACGAGCTGGTGGCCGAGCTGGGCTTCGAGGGCGCGGCCCAGGAGGCGGTCTTCACCGGTGAGGTGGTCGGCGTCGAGGCGACCTACGACACCTCGGGGCGCAGCACGGTCACGCTGCGCGCCTTCAGCCGGCTGCACCGCCTGACGCGCGGTCGCAAGTCGCGCAGCTTCGAGAACCTGACCGATCAGGAGATCGCCAGCAAGCTCGCCGAGGAGGCCCACCTGACTGCCAGTGTCGATGGCGACTCCCAGATTCGCTATCCGCACGTGCAGCAGCACAACCAGTCCGACCTCGAGTTCCTGCGCGATCGAGCGTCGAGGATCGGCTACGAGCTCGGCCTGCGCGATGGGCGGACGCTGGTGTTCCGGCGCCGCGATCTGGCCTCCGACTCGGGCATCACCCTCGCGCTCGGCCGGCGCCAGGGCGGGCAGGAGCTGCAGCGCTTCGCGCCCAGGCTGTCGCTGGCGCACCGCGTCTCCGAGGTCCACGTGCGCGGCTGGGATCCGGTCAAGCGCCGGGAGATCGTCGGCAAGGCGAAGTCGCTGCACAAGACGCTGGCCACCCAGAGCGGGCTCGACGCCGGCAAGGACGTCTTCGGCCACACCATCCAGTACGAGACCGACGACAAGGTCACCGCGCAGGACCAGGCCGACGCGCGCGCGCGGGCCATCCTGGAGCGCGTCGCGCTGATGACCATCACGGGCGTCGCGGTCGCCACCGGCAACCCCGCGCTCAGGCCCGGCCTGGTGGTCACCTTCGACCTGGGCTCGGACACCCGGTTTTCTGGCCTCTACTACCTCGCCGGAGCGGTGCATCGCTGGCGCGCCAGCGGCGGCTACACCACCGAGCTGAGCGTCCAGCGCAACGGCCTGGGCACCGCGCGGCCGGCGCCTGGCGCCGCTGCGAGCGCTGGCGCCGTGCCTGCAGCCGAGCGTGCGTCCACGCGCGCCGCCGCGCTGATCGCCAACGAGGCGCGCCAGGCGTCCAGCGCGCTGGCCGAGCCGGCCCGCCGGGCGCCGCCCAAGAGCTCGTTCCTGGAGCTCGAGCTGGTCGGCGAGGACGGCTCACCCATCGCGGGCGAGCGCTACCGGGTCGACGTCGATGGCGGTCAGACGTTCCAGGGCGTCACCGACGACCAGGGCAAGGCGCGCATCGAGCCGCTGGACGCGGGCAAGCGCTGTCGGGTGAGCTTCCCCGCGCTCGACGCTGACGCCTGGGAGGCCGTCTAGTGCCCTGCTCCAACCCACGCCACGGTGCCATCTTCGGGATGGGGGTCTGCCCGAACAAGCACGTCAACCGCTTCTGCGAGCCGCACTACACCACGGCGCAGCAGACGCCGGCCACGTGCAAGGACTGCGGCGGCGCCCTCCAGTTCACCAGCGACGACTCCAAGATGCGGGCCGCCTCGCTGGCCGAGCACGAGGCGCGCCTGCAGGCCGCGCAGTCGTCCCGGGGGGCGATGCTCGTGGCCGAGCCCGAGGACGGGCCGAAGCCGAAGCCGAAGCCCCAGCCGAAGGGCAAGGTGCCCGAGAGCGTCGCCGCCGACATCAAGAGTGAGCGCTGGACCGAGGCCCGCAAGCTGCACGCGGCGCGCAAGCAGAACACCGTGGTGGAGTACTTCGCCAAGGCCGCCTTCACCCAGTTCCGCAAGCGCTACGGCCTCTGGCTCGATCGTCAGGACGGCATCGGCACCGAGGAGCGCGCGGTGCGCGCCGCCTTCCGCGTCACGGTCGACGACGGCAAGCCCACCGACCACGCTCGCCCGCCCAGCCAGCCCATGGTCACCACCGCGCAGCGCGGCCTGATGGCCGACTCCTTCCGGGAGCCCAAGAAGGCCCGGGTTGGCTACCTGGCCATGGTGCCGCTGCCGCTCATGCTCGATGACGAGGTCGGGGCCGACCGCCATCCCCTGGTCCTGGCCGAGATGTACGCCAGGATGTTCAAGAAGCGCGACGTCGCCTGGCAGCGGGTCCGGATCCTGTTCGCCATCAACCTGCGCGACGACTACCGCCATCGCAACGACACCACCGCCAAGGTCGTCGAGCTGATGAAGGCCTACGTGACCGCGCTCAACCAGGCCTTCATCGATCACGACCTGCCGGCGCGCGCGGTCGGCGTGGTCTGGGGCTCCGCGATCGTCAAGGAGCCCGCCCACAACGCCAACGAGGAGACCATCATCACCCCGCTCCAGAACGTCGTCGCGGTCAACCTCGACCCGGCCAAGAAGGTCGCGCTCAGCACCGATGCCATCCGCAAGCAGCTGCCGGAGCCGGCCAAGGGCGCCAGCGTGCAGCCGCCCGGCACCGAGTTCCCGTTCGCGACCTTCCGCAGCCTGCTGGTCCAGTGTCCGGAGGCCACCCGGATGATCAAGGAGCTGGAGGTCACCTGCGACAACGTCTTCATCCACACCGGGGACGGCGACGCGGTGACCTTCGAGCTCGGGCCCGAGCTGTCGCTGTACACGGTCTTCGACAGCGAGTTCGAGAGCATGGACCGGGCGGCCATCCCGAAGCTGGCGCGCGTCGGTGGCTGCACCTCGTTCGACGAGAAGGAGGTCGGGCTGCAGCTCCAGAAGCTGGGGATCTTCTCGGGCCCCAGCGACCCCGCCTACAAGAAGTCGATGCTCTTGACCATGCTGGCCAAGACGCTCGACAGCGCGGTGCGCGGCGTGCTCGACCTCAGCCTGCCCGGCTGTGGCTATTTCGCCGAGCCCAACACGCTGCTCAACGCCAAGCTGATCACGCTGCTCGATCTCGAGAGCCTCACCAACGAGACCAACGGCACCATGCCTGACTGGCAGTCCACCATCACGGCCAGGCTGCAGACGCTGGGCGGGGGCTGGACCCAGAAGATCCTGCCGAACTATGGCCACCAGCTGGCCACCTCGGCGCGCGCCGCGCTGGTGGTGCTGTGCGATGGCAAGCTCCCCGACGTCGAGCTGGTGCGCGTGCGCAGCGACTTCACGGTGGTCCAGGTCATCCAGGCCTTCCTGGGTGAGCACAACACGCAGCTCAAGGACTCGCAGGTGGCGTCCCGGCTGGTCGAGATGAAGTGCAGGCTGCCGGTGCGTGGCACCATCAAGGCGCAGCTGCCGCGCCGCGCCGACTACGCCGACGACCTGCCGCTCTTCATGGTCCCCGGCGTGGCCCTGCACGCCATCTGGAAGGTGGAGCTCGAGGACGAGGTCTCCGCGCTGTGGCACAAGTTCCCCAAGGGCGAGGGGCTCGAGATCATGCTGGCCAAGGTCGGCTACAAGTACGCCAAGCTCAGCGAGCAGATCTGCAGCTTCAACAACGAGGTCGACCTCATCCCTGACTGGGGCTGGACCCGGGAACTCTACAAGTATCTGGTGCGGATCCTGCGCCGTATGGAGGGCCTGTCGACCCCGGTCGAGAACTCCGAGCTGTTCGCGTTCACGCTCGGCGGCGGCGAGGACCTGGCCGATCCCGAGGACGAACCGGTCTTCCACGCGCTCATCCTGCTCGACATGGTGTGTCGCTGGGGGCTGTCGATGGCGCACCGGATCATGAACCTGGAGGACTGATGTCGATCCGCCATGTCGTCAAGGAGGGGGAGTGCATCTCGAGCATCTCGTTCGAGTATGGCTTCTTTCGCGAGACGCTCGAGGAGCACGCCGACAACGCGGCGCTCAAGCGCCAGCGCAAGAACATGAACGCCCTCAAGCCCGGCGACGTTGTGGTGATCCCCGAGCTGCGCGCCAAGACGGTCGACACCTACAGCGGCAGCGCGTATCGCTTCCGGCGCAAGGGGGTGCCCGAGTTCCTGCACCTGCGCTTCCTCGACCGCGACGGCAGGCCGCGCGCGGGGCTGCGCTACCGCATCGTGGTCGATGGCGTGGTCCTGGAAGGCAACACCGACGCCGCTGGGGCCATCAACCGGCGCATCTCGCCCGCCGCGCGCGAGGTCGAGCTCGAGCTGCACGACGGCAAGCGGGTGCAGCGCTTCCTGATGGGCCTCGGCAAGCTGCCGCCCATCAGCGACACCAGCGGGGTCCAGGCCCGGCTCAAGAACCTCGGCCACTACGATGGCGAGCTCACCGATACGCTGGATGGTCCGACGAAGGCCGCGCTGCGCCGCTTCCAGGAGGCCCAGCAGCTGCCCGTCACCGGAGAGATCGACGCCGTCACGGTCGCGAAGCTGGAGGAGCTCTACGAGCCCAAGGGGGCCCGGACCTGACCTGGTCAGAGGCTCGTGACTGGCAGGCTGGGGCAACCGACGCCGCGCCGGGCCCCGACCCGCAGGTGCTACCATCGCGGGCGTCATGATCAGGCTTGTCGCCGTACTCGCGACCTACCACCGGCCCAGCGACGAGGACGCTCGCGCGGCCGCGGTCATCGGCGTGTTCGGCAAGGTCGTCTCGGATGGCTGAAGCGGCCCGGCGCGCGCTGCTGGTCGCGCTGTGGCTGGCGGCCGGGTGCCAGCTGCCGCCGGGCGATGGCGCGACGCGACGCGACGCCGGCGCCGACGCCGGTGTCGACGCCAGCGCGGCCGATGCGGGCGTGCCGCTGCGGGTGCTGTTCGTGGGCAACAGCTACACCTATGTCAATGATCTGCCCGCCGTGGTGCGTGCGCTGGGCGCCGCGACGCCAGGCGCGGGGGTCGAGGTCGACTCGGTCACCGTGGGCGGCGCGACGCTGGCGGACCACTGGAACTCGACCGGGGCGCGCGAGCGCATCGCCAGCGGCGGCTTCGACGCCGTGGTCATCCAGGGCCAGAGCATGGAGCCGGTGTCCTCGCCGGCCAGCTTCGACCAGCACGCCGCGCTGCTGGCCGGGGCGCTGCGCGACGCCGGGGCGCGCGGGGTGTGGTACGCGACCTGGGCCAGGCGCGACGTCGAGGCCGAGCCGCGGGCGCTGACGGAGGCGCTCGAGCTGCGCTACCGGATGGCCGCGGCACTCAACGGCGACGTGGTGGCGCGGGTCGGCGCGGCCTGGCAGATCGCGCTGCTCGAGCTGCCGGGCGTCGAGCTGTACGACGCCGATCGCAGCCACCCCAGCCCGGCGGGCAGCTTGCTCGCGGGCTGCGTGATCTTGCAGGCGCTGACCGGCAAGACGCCGCGCTTGCCCGAGCCGGCGCCACTCGGCGTGCCGGCCGCGGTCGCCGCCAAGCTGTGCGCCATCGCCGAGGCCGGGGTGCCGTGCGACGCCGGGCAGAGCCTGTGCGGCGGCGCCTGCGTCGACTGGAGCAGCGCCAACTGTGGCCGCTGCGGCGCCACCTGCAGCCCGGGTGATCCCTGTCGTCGCGGCGTCTGCGGCTGTGACGCCGGCAGGACCGGGTGCCAGGAGCAGTGTGTCGATCTGGACTCCGACGCCATGAACTGCGGCGGCTGCGGCACGCGCTGCCCCGCCGGCGCGGTGTGTCGCGACCAGGTCTGCGCCTGTCCGCTCAGCGGGCGCCAGGACATCACGGGCGCCGAGCTGACCGCGCTCGAACCCGGCTGCACTTCCTGGGACAGCGCGGGCAGCCAGGCCTGTGCGACCGCGGCGCATCGCTACTGCGAGGCGCTGGGCGGCACGCTCGACTGCTTCGCCAGCGGCCTGGGCCCGCCCTCGGGCCACGCGCCGTCGCCCCGCGCCGTGATGTGTGGCCCGGGGGACGTGCGCACCACCAGCTACAGCGCCCTTCGCCTGCTGGTCCCGGCCTGTGACGGCACCCAGGAGCGCTACGGTCCGAGCTGCGTCACCGCGATCCACCGCTACTGCGTGGCCGCCGGCGTGGCCTCTGGCTTCGGCCCCATCGCGAGCAGCGGCGACAGCGTCCAGGTCACCTGCCTGCCCAGCGCGACGGTCGTGCACACCACGCTGGCGACGCTGTCGGGCTTCGCCTCGCGCTGCACCCCCGACCCGGTCACCTGCGGGGTCGCCAGCTGGAACTTCTGCGAGGCCCGGGGCTACCGCGCCGGGTTCGGCCCGGTCGAGGTCTCGGGCTCCGACGTCGACGTCGTCTGTCTGGCGCCCTGAGGCTCGCCGGCGGGAGCCTGTGCGGCGGCCTCGGCGCGGGCCTTCGGGGTGACCAGGTAGGCGGCGATGTCGCCGCGGCCCTTGAGGGCGATCCGCCCGCGCGGGCTGGCATCAATGGTGGGGCTGATGCGCCGCCAGGTCGCCTCGCTGATCTGGATCGCGCCGACCACGCCGTGGGACTCCAGGCGGCTGGCCACGTTGACGGTGTCGCCCCAGAGGTCGTAGCTGAACTTGCGCGTGCCGATGACGCCAGCGGCGAGCGGGCCGGTGTGGGCGCCGACGCGCAGCTCGAGGCGATGGCCGAGCTCCTCTGCGATGCTGGCGACCAGCGCCAGCATGTCGAGACCCATCGCGATCACGCGCGCGGGGTGGTCGGTCGACGGCTCGGGCACGCCGCCGACGATCATGTAGGCGTCGCCGATGGTCTTGATCTTCTCCACGCCATGACGCTCGGCCAGCGCGTCGAAGCGCAGCATCCCCCTGCGGGCTCACCGCGGTCAACTGGCGTCGGCGTCAGCGCCGCCTGGCCGGGCGCTTGCCGAAGGGGGCGTGCAGGACGTGGTACTGGAACAGCTCGGGGTCGGGGCTGCTGCGGCGCGGGGCGCGCGGCTTGCTGGTGAGCGCATCGAGGACGATGCCTACCGAGTCGCGCGCGGTGACCGGGAGCGCGAGCCGCTCCTGCGCGCTGCGCAGGGCCTTGATGCGGTCGTCGGGGACGCGGCGCAGCTCTGCGGCGAGCGCGGACTCGTTCCAGGCGCGCAGCTGGCGACCGAAGAAGCAGCGCAGGTTGGCGGCGGCGAGGTCGGTGCTGGTCACGGCGTCGGCCGGCGGCGCCAGCTCGATGGCGCTGGCGTGGCGGGCCAGCATCAGCGCCAGCTGGGTGCCGTGGTCGGGCTGCGAGCGGCTGACCGGCGCCGCGGTGCGCCCGCGTGCGCCGAGGAAGCCGGGCCACAGCTCGGGGCGACCACCGAGCAAGTCGGTCGCATAGGCAGCCACGGCACCTGTGCCCAGGCGGCAGCGCAGGTAGGGCACGATCTGCTGAGGCTCCAGCAGGCCGGGCAGGTAGCGCCGGCGCACCTCGGTGAGGACGCGGGCGGCGTCGTCGAGCAGGTCGAAGAAGGCCAGCTCGGCGACCACCAGCGCACGCAGGCGCCTGGCCTGGGCGGTGATGGCGATGTTGCACGGCTTGGCCAGCATGAAGGGCTCGCCGCCGAGGTCACCACCGGCGCGCCAGGCGGGCTCCAGGGCGGCCACGTCCTTGTCGAGGACGCTCAGCGCGACCCAGCAGGTGACGTGGCCCGGGCTGTTGTGGTGGCTGGAGGACAGGTCGATGCGGTGCGTGGTGGCACCGCGCCGGCGCAGCAGCGTGGCACCGCTGGCGCGGGAGGTGAAGCCGTGCGGGGCCAGGGCGCTGGCCAGCTCGCTGCGGAAGTCGGCCGAGACCTCGGCGGGCCGGCGCTGATCGGCGGGGCTCACGCCGGGCGCGTCAGCGGCAGGTGCCGACGGTGGGTGGGAAGCCGGTGATGCGGATGCAGCTGCGCGGCGGGCCGCAGTCGGCGGGCACGGCGGGGTTGCACAGGGTGTGGCAGCGACCGTCGGTGCAGGCGCCGTCGATGCAGTCCTGGTCGGGGGTGCAGGTGTCGGAGGCCAGGTTGCCGGGGGCGCGGCAGGAGAAGCTGTGGGCGCCGAGGTTGATGAGACAGAAGCGTCCGCCGCCGCAGTCGGCGTTGGTGCGCGGGTCGCAGTCGGCGGTCAGGCAGTAGCCCTCGACGCAGCGGCGGCCATCGGCGCAGGTGGTGGTGCAGGGCACGTCCTTCGGGGCCTCGTCGTCGTCGGCGCAGCCAGCCGCGGCGACGGCGACGGCCAGGGCAAGCAGGAGGAGGGCGGGCAGCGGGCGGAGCGGCGTCATGCGGGGCATTCTATCTGACGAGCCCGGACAAACAGGCGACAGGCAACAGGCGACAGGCGACAGGCAACAGCCACAGGAGACAGGAGACAGGCAACCGGCAACCGGCAACCGGGGAGCGGCTGACGCGGAGAGAGCGGGCCGTTCGGGGCGCCGGCGTGCGGTAGAGTGGGGGCGTGCGGTGCGTGGTGGCGCTGGGGGTCTTGCTGGGCGTGGGCTGCTACCGGCCCGACCTGCCCGCCGAGCTCGCGTGTGGGCCGGGTGGGCTGTGTCCGTCGGGGCGGGCCTGCGCGCCGGACAACCGCTGTGTCGCGCTGGCCGACGTCCATGATGCGGGTCCCGACGCCGACCTCTTCGAGGTGCTGTCGACGGTGCCCGGCAGCGGCGAGACCGGGGTCGAGCCGGGGGCGGACATCGTCATCACGCTGTCGGATCCAGTGGCGCCGGCCACGGTCAGCGACGTCAGCCTGGTGGTCAGCAGCAGCAGCGGCGTGATCGCGGGCGTGCGGACGCTGGAGCAGGGTGGCACCCGGCTGCGCTTTCACCCCAGCCAGCCGCTGGCGTTCGCGCGGCCGCACCAGGTCGCGCTGACCACGGCGCTGACCGACCTGGGCGGCCGTCCCCTGACCCCGTACAGCTTCTCGTTCACGGTTCGTGACCGACGCTGGAGCGCGCCTGTGAACCTGGGCACCTCGCTGGGCCAGGTCGACGTCGCGACCTCGCAAGGCATGGCCATGGCGGTGTGGTGGGTCACCAACCGGATCCAGGGCGCGCTGTTCGACGGCACCCGCTGGGGAGTTGCGGTGGACCTCGAGCCCGGCCAACCCGCAACCGGCACGCCGCGGGTGGCGATGGACGGGTCGAACATCACGGTGGTCTTCACCAAGCTGGCGCAAGGGGTGGACAGCGCGTGGGCGATCCGTCGGCCCACGGGCCTGCCCTGGCAGGCGCCCGTGCTGCTGGAGCAGAACGCGCTCTCCGTCAACCAGATCAGGG
>JBGASF010000058.1:0-43795 GCA_044229835.1 Polyangia bacterium
GCCAGCGCCGCATCCGCAGCCCGGACCTCCGCCGCCGTCAGCGGCCCGCCGGTCTCGGCCAGCAGCTCGACCAGCAGGTCATCCAGCTCGTCCAGGGTCGCCTTCTGCGCCATCGCCGCCGACACGTACGCGCTCATCGACGTCGCGCGCCCCCGCCGCACCGCCCGCTGCGCCCGCTGCAACACATCCCGCGGCACGCTGACCGCGATCTTCGCCGTAGTCATACCGTCAATCATACCGCCAGTACCCTCCAGTCGCCGCCACAATGCGGGTCCCGCCCCGGGACCCATCGCCCGGAACGTACACGCCCCCCTGACATCGCTTACGCTTGCCCCATGGACATCCTCGCCGCCGGCCGCGGCCGGCCCTACGCCGAGGGCGACGCGCTCGATCACCGCGCCGCGCTGGTGTGGACCGTGCCCGACGTCTTCGACGCCGCCACCTGCGCCCGCTGGATCGACCGCATCGACGCCCTCGGCCCCGCCGCCGCGCCCATCTCGACCTCGGGCGGCTTCGCGATGCGCCCCGACATCCGCAACAACGAGCGCGTCGTCATCGACGACGCCGCGCTGGCCGCCGACCTCTACGCCCGCGTCGCCCACGCGGTGCCGCCCACGCTGGCCGACCGCCGCGCCGTCGGCGCCAACGAGCGCTTCCGCTGCTACCGCTACCGCCCCGGCCAGCACTTCGCGCGCCACTACGACGGCTACTTCGAGCGCGACACCGGCGAGCGCAGCCTGCTCACCCTGATGGTCTACCTCAACGAAGGCTTCGAGGGCGGCTCCACCGTGTTCCACGACCTCGGCCTCGTGGTCACCCCGCGCGCCGGCCACGCCCTGCTGTTCCAGCACCACCTGCTGCACGAGGGCTGCACCGTGCACACCGGCACCAAGTACGCCCTGCGCTCCGACATCATGTACGGCCCGCGCGAGCGCCGCTGAGCCTCAAGGCACCTGCACCGCCACCAGGTACAGCTGCGCGCCCTCGCCGTCGGTCGTCCAGGTCACCGTGTAGTCACCCGGCGTCGTCACCAGCCGCCAGGCGCTGGCGACCTGCACATAGCCGCTGCTGCTGATGCTGGCGAGGCCGGTGGCGGCGGGGATGATCTGGAAGCCGTCGCCCGGGACCGCGACATGCCGCGTCCCGACCGGGCGCACGCCGCCCGAGCCCCACCACCACGCCACCAGGATGGCCTTGCCGCTGACGTGCACGCTGCCGCTGGTGAGGCTGCTGGCCGCCGTCCGCTCGACCCAGCTGGCGTCCTCGACCGCGCCGCCGCCGAGGATCTCGACCGCCGACAGGGTGACCTCGTCGCCGCTACCCACGTTGCCCCAGGTCATCGAGAAGGTGTGGCCGGCGCCGCCCAGCGCGCTGCTCTTCTGGTACAGCGCGGTGGCGCTGGTCGGCCAGCTGGCGTAGGTGTGCACGTCACCGACGCGCGCATAGCCGTTGCCCAGGCCATCGCTCGGCGCGTCCGGCGCCGCCGCCCAGGTCCCGCGCGCCAGGCTGACCAGCAGCGTGGAGCCCGCCCGCGTGGTCACCGGGCTCGTGGTCAGCGTTCCCGTCGCCGTCGCCTGCATGTACGCCCGCTGCGCCAGCGCCGCCGCGCCCACGGTCGCGCCGCTCGTGCCGGCGTCCGCCTGCGGCGCCGCATCCGTCCCCGCGGCCGCATCCGTCCCCGCGGCCGCATCCCTCCCGCCGCCATCGAAGCCACCCGCGTCCCCGGCGTCGGCATCGCGCGCTGCGCCATCGGCCCCGCACCCCGCGACGACGCACGCCGCCAGCGCAGCGAGCGCCGTGGCGCACGACTTTGGCTTCTTGGCGCCTTTGCTGTGCATGCACGGCCATTCTGACACTTCATTGGGGCTAAAATGGCGGCCATGCGACTCTCGACCTGGGTCCTCGTGGTGTGCGGGCTGGGCACGATGTGCGGCGTGGCTCGAGCCGACCGAGCCGCCGCGACCAAGCTCAACGTGGCCGGCATGAAGGAATACAACAAGGACCGCTGGGACGAAGCCCGGGCCCGCTTCATCGAGGCCATCGCCGCGGACGCCGACTTCGTGCTGCCGCACTACAACCTGGGCTCGGTGCTGTCCATCATGGGCGAGTGGAAGGCCGCGATGGACGAGATCACCTGGCTCGGCGCGTCGTCCGATCCCGAGGCCAAGAAGAAGCTGACCAAGGCGCTCAAGGACGCCGACTTCGACCGCATCTCGACCCTGCCCGCCTTCCGCGCGGCGATCGGCGCACCGGCCTGGGACACGCTCGACGCGGCGGCGCGCCTGGCCGAGCGCAACGGGACCTGGTTCGCCGAGGGCAGCGCCTGCGGCCGGCCCTGGGTCAGCATGACGGTCAAGGGCAGCAAGGTCACGCTGCAGACCTTCGACGCCTGCGACGCCGACCAGTCGAAGACCACCGACACCGGCACCGCCAAGCTGGCCGGCGGCACCCTCACCATCACCTGGAAGAAGAACAAGAAGGGCGCCGTCTCCGGCAAGTCGGCGGTCAGCTTCGAACCTTGCGACGACCATCCCGAGCTGACCTGCGCGCGCCTGGACAACCTCGATCCCCAGCTGGAGCGCGGCCGCCTGTCGGCCATCTTCAGCCCGTAGCGCCTGCTGCTCGCCGACCCCGACGACGATTCTCCCTGGACGCCGCGGCAAAGCGTGTCAGCTTTGCCGGCGCCATGTGCTTCCTCCGCAGCGCCTTCACGTAGCTCCCACCGCTGAACCAGCAGCGTTGGTCGAGGTGTACGTCGGTTTTGCAGTGGAGGTCGTCGATGTCGTCGATGAAGCAGCGGCAGCGCGCCGTTCGGCGCGATCTGCTCGAGAGATCGTTTTCCAGCGCTCGACTCGGACTGAAGGTCCTGGGTGGTCCGATCGATGCGCGCAGCCAGCGGATCGTCCAGCTGGACATCCGTGACAGCCCCAGCTTCGGCGAGTATTTCCGGATCTGGCCCGGCGCCGAGGCCAACGAGATCGAGGTGGTCGAGCACGACCACCGACTCCGGCAGCTCGTCCTGCGCGTGCAGGAGGCGCCGCAGCCGGTCGTGCGCGAGCTACCCAAGCTGGGCGGGCGCGCCGAGGCCGAGGCGCGCGCGCGGTCGACGGGCGGCCGCGTCGTGGGCGAGCACGGCAATCGCTGGGTGATCGAGCACCTGACGGCGCCGCCCGAGCGCCGCTTCCTGTGCGGTCACGACGACGTGCGCATGTTCATCGCCGCGGTCCCGCCGGGGACCAGCGCCGTGAGCAGCGCCCACGCGCGGCTGCGGCCGATGCTGGTGACCGAGGCCGAGCGACGCCAGCCCGGCAGCGTGGTTCGCCAGGGCGAGTGGTTCTTCGTGCCCATCGACGCCGGTGAACGCGCCGGCCTGGAGGCGCACCTCGCCACCCACCCGCGCCTGCCGCTGCGGGACCAGCGCCTGGGCAAGACCGGGCGCCCGCACCTGGCCGAGGAGCAGGTGGTGATGCACCGCCGCGGCACTTACGCCCGCGGCGCCATCCGCCACATCGGCCACAACACCCTGGTGCTGCCCGACTGGCGCCGCGTCCTGCACAACCTGGAGGGCCCCGCCGGCGACGAGGAGCGCCGTCGCCTGAAGTGGCTCGACTGATCGACCAGGCGGCGGCCCGGCCTCCCGGGCCGCCGCTCGCGAATGGCGCCAGGTCAGTTCCGTGGCGGCGCGCGACTGGGCCCGCTCCACCGCGACGCGGCGAGCACCAGCAGCAGCGCAAGCGGCGCGAAGCGGATCGCGATGTCCGCGCTCCACTCCACTGGGCCGTCGAGGACCAGGAGGACGATGAACGCCAGTTCGATCATGTACAGCGTGAAGATCGCCGTCGCGGTGCCCACCAGCAGCGCCACCAGGACGTGATGGAGCCAGGTCCCCATGCCGCGCACCCGACCGATGTAACGCGCGCCGCGACGACCTCATTTCGACCGCTGGGTCGCTACTCGACGATTCTCCAGCCACGGGCGAGCTCGAAGCCGAACAGCTCGCGCACGCTGCTCGGCTGCGTGGTGATGGTGCCGGGCGCGCCGGGCTGGCCGGGGGAGCCCGCGCTGCCGGGGCGTCCGTCGGGACCGCGCCGGCCTTCGCGACCCGCCGCACCTGCGCTCGTCGTGCACGCGCGCGTCGGATCCGAGGTCGGTCCCGCCGAGCCCCCACTGCCGCCGGACCCACCCGCGCCGCCAGCGCCGCCCGGACCGCCGTCACCACCGGCGCCGCCCTTTCCGCCGACGACCGAGATGTCGACCGCCTCGAGGAGCTCGGGGAACGCCGCCGGGTAGAGCACCGTGACGATGGCGCCGCGACCACCATCGCCGCCTCGCCCACCGGGCTGCCCGTCACCGCCGGCGAGGCCATCGCTCCCCGGTGCGCCGTCCTGCCCGTTCTGACACAGGCCGCCGGTCGCGCCGTCGAGGCCCCGCGTGCCGCTCGCGCCGTTGGCGCCACGCACGCCGCTACGCGCGGCGGCGCCGTCGCCCCCGCTGGCGTCGATGCTGAGCCGCCGCCCGCTGCGGCGATCGATGAGGAAGTACTCCCAGCGCCCGAGGTCGCGATCGCGCACGCGCGCCAGCACCAGGCGCCCGTTGAGCTTGGTGTCGACCCAGGCCAGCGCCACCTCCACGCGGGGAGCGTGGCCACCCGGCGCGCCGTCGCCGCTGGCGGTGGTCGAGTCGTCGTCGATGCCGCTGACGTCGGCCACGACCTCGCAGTCGAAGCGCGGGGTGATGCGCTGCTCGGCGGTCAGCTCGGCGCGCGCGGGCAGCAGCGCGCGCACCATGAACGGGCGATCGTGCCAGCTCAGCAGATCGTGCGTCATGTCGATGACGCCGTTCTTCTCGACCGGGCCGACGTCGGTGCTCCAGGTGAACTCGCGCGCCTGGAGCTTGCCGCTCGGGTTGGCCGGGCTCCAGGTCTCGAGCACCTTGCCGTCGGTGGTCTCGACGATGGCGACGACCTCGGGCAGAAGGCCAAGCCTCGGGCAATAGGTGTCGCCACGATCGGCCAGCACCACGCGCACGCGGCTCACCTTCCTGGCGTCGAGCTTGAAGCGCGACCCGCAGCCCGCCAGCAGCGCCACCACGAGCCACCAGGACCTCATCGGCCATCCTCGGCGAGCGCCTGCTGGCACTCCTTGTCGCAGTAGGCGGTGATGGTGTGGATCTTGACCGCCAGGTCGGGGCGCGCGGCGTCAGCCAGCACGCTGCGCTGGTTGCGCGGATCGTCGCCATAGTCCTCGTGCGGCGGCGCGTCGCCGATCAGGATGATGTGGTGCGACGCGCCCGGCCGCCACGGCTGCTCGTGCAGCGCCGTGTGCAGCCCGGCGTAGACGTGTTCGCGCAGGTCCCCGCCGCCCTTCACGCGCAGCCCGTCGATGCCCGCCAGGATGATGCCCTCGTCGAACGCCAGCGGCAGCACCACCATGGCGACATACGGATCGCCGCGGTCGCGATAGGCCACGATCCCGACCCTGCGATCGGGGTTCCACTGCGTGAGGTCACCCAGGATGGCGCGCATCTGCGCCTTGGCGGCGCCGATGTCGTCGCGCATCGAGTTGGTGGTGTCGACCACATAGACCAGGTCGACGGGACCGCTGCGCGGCATGCCGTCGTGCTGGATCACGCGCATGAGGTGTGGGACGTCGTCGGCCGCGCGCGCCGTGACCGCGATCGCACCCGAGGCGCTCGACATACGCGCCCACACATCCACCGTGACCTGGATGTGCCCGGAACCCGTCAGCACCGGCGCCCTGAACCCGACCGGGCCGCGCATCCGCCCCGAGCCAGCGCACCCCGCTGGCAACACGAGCGCGATCGCGAGGACGACCCCAGGCCACGTGGTCATGACGCCCTTCGACCTCCCCCCATGACTGCTATTCAAGCACATTTCGCGGCCCGCATCGCCGCGGCACCACGCAAGATGCCTGAAGGAAGTCGGCCGGGCGGCACTCCTTTGCTGGCATCCTCCTGCCATGATCCGGCGAACTCCAGCGTGGGCGCAGGTGGCGTTCGTGGCGATCGCGGTCGCGGTGACCAGCTGTGGCCGCAAGCACCGCGCGACAGCTGCGCGCGACGCCGCGACGCCGAAGTCCGAGGCCGTCGCACCGGCCGGTCCGTCCACCGCCTCCGGGTTGCCGGCCGCCACCGAGCCCGGCGTGCCACCCGCCGTGCGGGAGTGGAAGGCGACCGTGCTGCCGGTCAAGGGCCTGGTGCCCAGCGCCGCGTTCGGCGCAGCGGTCGCGGCCGCTGGGGACGTCCTCGTCGTCGGCGCACCGGGAGCACCCTTCGTCGACGGCGTGGTCGGATCGGCCCACGTGTTCGAACGGCAGCAAGGCGTCTTCCGCGCCACGGCCCGCCTGGCGCCGCCACGGCCCCACGCCGGGTTCGGCGACGCCGTCGCGATCGCCGGCGACCGCATCGCGGTGTCGAGCCACGATGGCGTCGTCGAGCTGTTCGAGCGCACCGGCGCGCGCTGGCTGGCGTCGGCCAGCCTGACGCTGCCACGCGGCCGAGACGTCGAGTACTCGCCGTCGCTGGCGCTCGACGGTGACACCCTCGCGGTCGGGCTATCCGACTGGATGGAGCACGGCAAGGCCGAGGGCCGCGTCGTGCTCTACGGCCGCGACGCCGCCGGCACCTGGACCGAGCGCGCCAGGCTCGCCGCCTCCGACGCGCCTGCCCGCAGCGCCGCTGGCGAGCATCCGAACTTCGGCTGGGCGGTCGCGCTCGACGGCGACACGCTCTCCGTGACCGCCCGCCAGGCCAATTGCGCCGGCGGCACCGAAATGTGCGGCGCCGTCTATCTCTTTCGCCGCACCGGGGACACCTGGACCGAGGAGCTGGCCTTGCCCCGCGCCGAACTGACGCGCTGGGCCATGCTCGGCGTCCACCTCGCCGCCGCCGGCGGCGACCAGGCGCTGCTCTGCGAAGGTGAGCACCGCGCCTGGATGTTGCGCCGTGGCGCGGCCGGCTGGACCGAAACCGGCACCCTCGAGCTGCCCCCCGGGGCCCTCGGTCCCCGCCCCGCCCACGCCATCGCAGTCCGCGACGGCCTCGCCGTGATCTCCGAGTACGCCATCGGCGGCACCGCCAGGCCCCCCGTCATCCCGGGCAGCAACGAGATCGACATCGCCGCGATGGCCGCCCAGCGCGGCAGCAGCGGCGGCGCGCTCCACGTCTTCGCCCGCACGCCGTCCGCCTGGACCTTCGTCACCACCCTGACCTGGCCCGACGACATCGCCGGCAGCGAGCTCGGGACCTCGGTCGCCATCACCGGCGACACCCTCATCGCCGGCGCCCCCCACGCCCACACCACCGGCGCCGTCGTGATCTTCAGCCCCTGACCCCGCGCCGCGCCTCCTGTGCTGCGGCGATTTGCCGCGGCACCACCAAGCTCGAAGCCGCGGCCTGCTGGTACTAGGATGACCGGCCAGCGGATGGCGACAGGCCGAGAGGAGAGTGTGATGGTGCGCTGGGCCGCGGTCCTTCTACTCGTGAGCGCGGTGCTCGGCTGCGGCCGGCGGCGCAAGGCGGCGCCGCCCTCGGACGCGAGCGTCAGGGCACGCACCCCGCTGCCAGCTCCCCGGGCGCACGAGCCCGAGCCGACGTGGGTCTATCCGAGCCCAGGCCCCGAGCTCCCGCTGGTCGGTGACCGTGCCGCACGGGACCAGTTCGGCTACACCCGCGCATATCTCGACCGCGTCGCCGTGGCAGCGCTGCTGCGCGCGGGGCGCTTCACCGAGCTGACCGCTCACCTCGAGAAGCTGCAGTCGGACTTCGAGGCCGACTACCGCGACGAGTATCTGATCTACGACGCCGCGCATGCCTTCGACGACGCCAGCCCGGAGGTCGGCGAGCGGCTCGAGCAATGGCTCGCGCAGTCGCCGGACTCGTTTGCGCCCTGGCTGGCGCGCGGCTTTCACCGCGCCGGCCTCGGGGCGCTCGCGCGCGGCACGCGGGTCAGCGCCGAGACCAGCGCGGCGCAGGTCAGCGCGATGCGCGGTCACTACCGAGAGGCCACCTCCGACCTGACCCACGCGCTGGAGCTCAGGCCTGGCCTCGTGGTCGCGTATGGCCAGCTCATGGTGACCGTCGGCGGCGGGGTGCCCCGGGACGGCCTCCTGCGCCAGGCGCTGGAGCGCTGTCCCGAGTGCTTCCTGGTGAGGCTCGTCTATCTACGTATGACGACGCCGCGCTGGGGCGGCTCCTACGACCTCATGCAAGAGGCCATCACCGAGGCCGCGCGCCACTCCAATCCGCGCCTGGCCGTGCTGGCGGGGATGATCGACTGGGATCGCTGCCGGACCGCGACAGAGAATGACGACCTCGCCGCCGCGCTGGCGGCCTGCGACGCCGCGCTCGCCCGAGGTCCGCTGGGCGACTACTTCAAGTCCAAGGCACTCGTCCTCGAGCTGCAGGACCAGCGCGAGAGCGCCCTGGCCCTCCTTGACCGCGCCGCCGCCCTCCGGCCGCAGGACGTCGATGCGCTCGCCTCCCGCGGCGGCCTCCGCGTCGAGCTCGGGAGCCTGCGCGCTGGGACCCGTGACCTCACGACAGCGTGGCTCCTCGATCGCAAGGAGCCCGCCGTGGTCAGGGCGATCCCCTACGCGGTCCAGGGCTGGATCCGGCAGGCCTACAACCACCAGGGCGAACCGGCCACCGCCCTCGCCGACGTCGATCAAGCCCTGGCGCTCGACGCCGCCTCCGCCGAGGCACACTACTACCGGGCCCACATCCTCCGCGCCGCCGGCCAGCCCGAGCAGGCCCCCGCCGAGCTGGCCACCGCCTGTCGCCTCGGCCTCCCCCAGGCCTGTCCTGACGGCGGGTAGCCACCATGACCACCGGCCGCGACGCGAGTCAGGCGTGCTCGATGTCGAGGAATGAGAACTCCGCCACGTTGTCCCGCAGTCGGACGAGATCGCCGACGTCGGAGGTGTAGACCACTCGGTCGCCCCTCACCGCGGCAGTCGCGAGCACGATGGCGTCGATGGTTCCAGCGCCCTTGACTCGCCCAACGGCGACCCCGGCGAGACGAGCAATCGCCTCGGTTACGACCTCCACGTGCATGGAACGCAACCATTCGCTTCGCTGTTTCTCGCCCGGTCCGCCACGCCACCACTCCGCGACCACCGCAGTGGACACGCGCATCGGCACCGCGCCGGTTACCGCGGTGTCGTAGACCTTGCGCATCGAGAGGCGCCGCCGTTCGACGAGGCTGATGAGCGCCCCGGTATCGAACGAGATCCCCATCAGCGCTTGGTGGCTTGGCGACCGCGTCGCGACCGTGGCCGACCCGGGATGGGCCTCGACCACAGCGCCAGCAGCGCTGCGCGTTCCTCCGCCGTGGCTCGCT
Source organism: Polyangia bacterium (assembly GCA_044229835.1). Lineage (GTDB taxonomy): Bacteria > Myxococcota_A > Polyangia > Haliangiales > JADYYK01 > JADYYK01. Next base: position 9,359 of record JBGASF010000058.1, read on the forward strand.
CCTCCGGGAGGAACGTCGCCAGGATCTTCTCTGCCGCCTGACGGCGTTCCTGCTCCTCCAGTTGATCACGGACGGCGCCCGTCACGAATGCGGACAGGCTGACACCAACACGCCGCGCGACCAGTCGCGCGCGCCGTAGTTCGTCGCGCCCCATGGTCACACTGATCTTCTCGGTCGCGGACATCGTCCCAATGTACCACGAACCGGTAGCATGATCATCCTACCCACGGCTGCACGAGATGACTGGCGGACCTGCGCGCTGGTCATCACGAGGTGCTCTCGCCGGCCTGGATGCTGTCTGCGAATGACGTGAAGAAGTCCCGCCTGGCTGGGTCCCGTTCGCTCGCCGCTGACGTTCGTGCGAATGCCACCAACTGCGCGCGCTCGGCCGCCGGCCGCTTCTGGAGGTCGGCCACCATGTCCTCGAGCTGCGCCACCGCCACATCCGGGTCGAGCACGTCGTCACCGGTCAGCTCGAGGAACGCGGCGGCGTCGAGGATGACGGCCATCGACGTCGGGTTCATCAGTTTCCCCAGTTCATCGACCGCGCCAGCGCTCGGGGTCTCGCGCTTGGTGTAGGACTGCGAGCACCACGACACGCGCGCCGTCCGCCAGGTAGAACACGGCGAACGGAAAGCGGCGGGTCAGTACACGTCTGAGTTCGCGGTGCATCACGGCGTTGCGAGGCGGTGCGGCGAGGATCCGTTGCAGCGCAGCGTCGACCTGATCCATGAAATCGTCGCCGAGTCCGGGGCGCCGCTCCAGGCGTGGGCCTCGGCGAGGTCGGCCTCCGCTTGCGGCCGGATGACGAGCCCATCGCTCACCGTCGGCACTGGATGGGGACCTTCACCTCGTCCCACGACGAGCCGCTCTGGGGATCGCGCTTGCCGGTGGTAGGCGCAACGCCTGACCCAGGTGGACCCCGACCATGACGTCCCCTCGTCACACGTTCCGAGTGATCTCGACCAACGCATCAGCGGCGACCCCGTGCTGGCGCGCAGCCTCGGTGATCCAGGCCGGGCGACGCGCACGGATGAGCGCGCGCTGGAGCAACTGGGCCGCGCCCGCGAGCAGCGCGAACGGAATGGTGGCGATCCCCGCGGAGAAGAGCGGCGCGTGCGCACCGTTCTTCTCCAGCTGGTGGTCGCGGAACCAGACTTAAGTGAACACGGCGGCGGCCATCGCCAGCGTGACGCCGACCGCCAGCACGATCTGGCGCACGCGCGCGGCGCGGTCGGCGACTGCACGTGCGGCGCGGCTCTCAGCGTCATCGCGCATGCGCGGTTAGCCCGACACGGGTGACCGACTCGGGTCGGCGGGCTGGATGGTGGGCGGCTTGACCAAGGGTTTCTTCGGCGGGTCCGGGGAGCGAGTGTACCCCGGGAACGTGCAGGGGGCATCTCGCCGCCGCCAGGGCGCCATGTACCCTGATGCCGTGCGTAAGAAGTAGTGTGCCCGCTCTGCTGCGAGTGCTGCTGTTGGTCACCCTCGTCGTCGGCGGATGTAAGCGGACCATGCGTCGTGAGGGCGGCGGCGGTCCGAGGGCGGCGGCCGACGCCGGTGCCGCCACGCTGTACGAGCGGATTGGCGGCGCCCACGGGCTCGAGCGCCTGGTCGACGAAGTCTGGCTCTCGGTCATGGAGGATGAGCGCATCAATGGCCGCTTCGAGGGCACGGAGACTCAGCGCTTCCGCCTCGGGCTGCAGGCCTTCCTGTGCGTGAGCCTCGGCGGGACCTGTCCGCCCCAGGGACGTAACCTGCGCGACATCCATGCCGGTATCGGCATCACGCGCTCGGAGCTGGGCGCCTGGCTCGAGGACGTCGAGCGCGCGATGGTGCGGCGCGAGATCACCGAGCGCGACCGCGTCGACATCATGGCGGCCCTCCGCTCCGCGGGTGACCAGGTGGTCGAGCACCCGCAATGAAACGAAAACGGCGTCCCGAGGTCGCGGTCAGGGGCTTGGCCGCGGTTGTGCGTGAAAGGAAACGGCGGCCCCAATCACTCAGGCCGCCGCTCTATTCAGGAGGAATATCGCTAGTTCTGAGCGGCTTGTTGTTCATCAGCAAGAACCGTAGGGAAGTACGCTCGGGCGCGCCTGTCGTTGCGCGTGGTTGCGTCGGGGCGCTGGTGACCCGCGACCACCGCCGGGTTGGACCTCGCCGTTGACCGCGCTATGCTGGCCGCATGGGTGAACGCGCCAAGAAGCTGTTGAACGAAGCGCTGGCACTGCCACCTTCCGAGCGCGCTGACTTCGCGGCCGAGCTGATGGCCAGCCTGGATGGCGAGCCCGACGCCGACGTCGACACCGCCTGGGCCTCTGAGCTGGAGGCTCGCGCGGAGCGTGCCCTCTCTGGTCAGAGCCAGGGCACCGACTGGCCCACCGTTCGCGCACGCATCGAAGACCACCTCTCGCGCAAATGACCAAGCCGGTCCGCTTCGATGCGGAGGCGGAAGCCGAGCTCGAAGCTGCGGCGGCATGGTACGAGAGTCACCGGCCGGGATTCGGGGCCAAGCTACTGGATGCGGTCGCAGCGGCCACCGCGCAGCTGGCTGACGGAGCTCGACGGCACCCCCTCGTCCCTGGGGTTCGTCCCGCGCTCGGCATCCGTCGCGTCCGGCTGCGGCGGTTCCCGCTCGCGGTCGTCTTCATCGAGCTCGAGAACGAGATCCGCGTCATCGCCGTCGCCCACACGCGCAGGCGACCGCTGTACTGGAAGCGACGACTGGGCGCGCTGCGCTGATGCGGACCGCGTTCCGCACGGTCGCGAGCGCTGGCCACGGCGGCGATGACCGAGTCCTGGTCCTGCCCTGGCATGACGGTGTCGCCATCGTCGTCGCCGACGGGGCTGGCGGAACCGGCGGCGGTGGCCTGGCCGCGGACGCTGCGATCGTCTCTCTACGGTCGGCCCTGGAGATGCCTGACCTGCGTTCGTTGACGGGCGAGCTGGCCAGCGCCGATGCCCAGATCGCGGGGCTGCCCCACGGCGGCCAGACGACAGCCGCGGTGGTCACGGTCTCGGGATCGAGAATCGTTGGCGCCAGCGTCGGAGACTCCGAAGCGTGGCTCCTGGCCAACGGGACGAGCAGCTTGCTCACGAAACACCAGGTTCGAAAGCCGCTCCTCGGTTCCGGCATCGCGCGCCCGGTCTCTTTCCACGCCACTTGCTCGGCCGGAACCCTCCTCGTGGGCTCCGACGGTTTGTTCAAGTACGCGTCGCCCGGGCACATCCGAGCGGTCGCTGCTGGTGTTGATCTGGAGGTCGCAGCGGACGAGTTACTCGCACTGGTGCGTCTTCGCTCAGGCGGCTATCAGGATGATGTCGCACTCGTCCTGTGCCGTTGGTAGCCCTTGTCTGCTGGAGCCGTCCGCGCGCGCATCGAGGCCGCCTCTCGCGGAAGTGACCAAGGTTACCGCCGCAGCGCCGCCAGAATTTCGCCGCAGGCCTCGAGGTGTGCCGCCTCGGGCCAGCCCATGTGACTCCAGGCGATGCGAACACTGTCGGTGCGCACGGAGAGCCAGCCTTCGGGGAGCCTCGCGAGCGCCGCGCGGAGCGCGCGGGACAGGAGGCGGGGATCGAAGTGCGTAGTGGTCGAGGTGTAGAAGAGCGCGTCAAACTCGGGATCAATGGCGACCACCAGACCTCGCGCGATGCCATAGCGCTCCATGATCGAGCCGCGACGACATACCTCGAACCACGGCCCCTGCCCGGCGTCGAGCGGAGAGCTGACAAGGTAGCCGTCACTCCCGTAGTGCAAAGGAACCCCGAAGAGCTTGAAGGGCACCCCGCCGAGCTCTCCCTCGGCCCCATACGAGTTGGCGTGTTCGCCCCTCTTCTCGATGCAACGAAACCCGTGCCGCGCCGCGAAGTCAGTCCACTCGAATCGGCTGCGCCACTCGCGGCTCCGGCGGTCGCGGGCCCGGGCCAGCGCCCCCACTGCGCCGAGCACCACGAGCACACCAAGAAGGATGAAGTTGAACATGTCGTGGATTCTTGTTCGTGTCTATATCACACTAATGTCTCGCGGGGTTGTTGCGAGTGAATCTTTGAAGGCTTCGTCTTGGTGCTCGGCACCCGAAAACGAAAACGGCGGCCCGATCGCTCGGGCCGCCGCCATATTGGCTGGGGAATTCTCTAGTTTCTGAGCGGCTTGTTGTTCATCAGCATGAACTGCATGCGCTCCTGGCTCTTGGCCTCGCCGACCAGGCTCAGGAACGCCTCGCACTCCAGCTCGAGCATGCGCTCCTCGGTGACCGGGCCCGCCGCGCCGTCGACGCCGCCGCACAGGACCTCGGCCAGCTTGTTGGCGATCAGCGCGTCGTGCGGGGTGGCCTGGCCGGCCTGCACCAGTGAACCCACCATCATCTTCAGGGTCGCCATGCCGCTCTCGCCGGCCAGCGTGTAGGCCCGCGGCGCCGACGGGTGGTAGCCGGCCTCGGCCAGGCCGATGGCGCGGCCCTTGGCGTCGGTCAGCAGGCGCGCCTTGTCGAAGGTGACGCCGTCGCTCTTCCTGAAGTAGCCCAGCTGCTGGGCCTCCTCGGCGCTGGTCGCCACCTTGGCCAGCGCGATGTTCATGAACACCTGGGTGGTCAGCGCGTACGGATCCACCTTGGCGCCCTCGGGCACGCCCTCGAAGGCTCGCCACAGCAGGTTCAAATTCCCCGCGCCGCCGGGGATGATGCCGACGCCGACCTCGACCAGCCCGGCGTAGGTCTCGGCCGCGGCCTGGATCGCGGTCGCGCCGAGGCACACCTCGAGGCCGCCACCCAGCGCCATGCCATACGGCGCGGCCACGATCGGCACCGCCGCGTACTTCATGCGCTGCGCCACGCCCTGGAAGGCGCGCACCATCTGGCGCAGCTGCTCCCACTGCTTCTGTCCGGCCGCCATCACCACGCCGAACAGGTTGGCGCCGACCGAGAAGTGCTCGCCCTGGTTGAAGATGATCATGGCGCGGTAGTCGCGCTCGGCGCGCTCGATCGACTGCTGGTACAGCGCGATCACGTCGGGGTCGACCGAGTTGGCCTTGGTCGCATAGGTCAGCGCGACCACGCCGTCGCCGACGTCCCACAGCGAGCCGCCGCCGTTCGACAGCACCGGGGCGCCGCCGCGCCGCGCCTTGTCCAGCGTGACCGCGCGCGGATCGCCGACGTGCACCTCGTACTTGCCCTCGACCGGCGACCACACCCGCTCGCCGTCATAGAACGACTTGGCGCCCGCCGCCGTCATGGCATCGAGCCACGCCGGCAGTGGCGTGCCGTCGGCCTTCAGCCGCGCCAGCGTGGCCTCGAAGCCCAGGGCGTCCCAGACCTCGAACGGCCCCAGGTCCCAGTTGTAGCCCCAGCGCATGCCGTCATCGATGGCGACCACGCTGTCCGAGATCTCCGGGATGCGCCGGGCCGAATAGGCCAGCGCCGCCGAGGTCACCTTCCACGCGAAGGCCCCCGCAGGGCCGGTGTCGGCCATGATCTTGCGGATGCGCTCCTTGGGATCCTCCACGCTCTTCAGCGCCTTGGTCGCGCCCGCGATGGCCGGCGTGGTCTTCTTGGCGCGGTACTCGCCGGTGGCCGGGTCCAGCGTCTCGATGTCCTTCTTCCCGGCGCCCGGCGGCTTGCGATAGAAGCCGCCCTTGGTCTTGTCGCCGAGCTGCTTCTTCTCGATCATGGCCCGGATGTAGGGCGGCACCTTGAAGACCTCGCGCTCCTCGTCCTGCTCCAGCGCGGCGTAACAGTTGTCGGCCACGTGCACGAAGGTGTCGAGGCCGACCACGTCGGCGGTGCGGAACGCCGCGCTCTTGGGGCGCCCCAGCGGCTCGCCCGCGATCAGATCGACGTCCTCCGGCGTCAGCCCGTCGGCCAGCATCTGGTGGATCGCCTTGAGCATCGAGTAGGCCCCGATGCGGTTGGCCACGAAGTTCGGCGTGTCCTTGCCGATGACGATGCCCTTGCCCAGGGCGTGGCGCCCGAAGCGCTCGACGCGGATGAAGACCGCGGGGTCGGTGTCGGGCCCCGCGATCAGCTCGAGCAGCTTCATGTACCGCGGTGGGTTGAAGAAGTGGGTGACCAGGAAGTGGGACCGGAACTTGGCCGAGCGCCCCGCCATCATCTGCGCGATGGGCAGGCCCGAGGTATTCGAGGTCACGATGGTCTCGGGGCCGACCACGGCCTCCAGCTTGGCGAACAGCGCCTGCTTGACGTCGAGGCGCTCCAGCACGGCCTCGATCACGATGTCGCAGCCGCTGAGCTTGTCGAGATCGTCCTCGAGGTTGCCGACCCGCACCAGGCGCGCCCGCGACGGGTGCATGAAGGCCGCCGGGCGCGCCTTCAGCGCCTTCTCCAGACCGCCCGCCGCGAAGCGATCACGCGCTGCGCGCTGGCCCTTCTCGGCCTCGGTCAGGTTGGGCGGCACGATGTCCAGGAGCAGCGTCGGAATCCCGGCGTTGGCCAAATGTGCTGCAATTCCGCTGCCCATCACACCTGCGCCTAGGACTGCTGCTGACCGGATCGGGAGGGACATGCCGCTCTCCTTTTGCATTTATGCGTTGCGTCAAAGACTGAATCATGATTCATTATTCATAAGCAAGCCCTTTCGGGCGGGCATCATACCGACGGCACCAAGCAGCTAGCGAAGGAGCAGCCCCATGTCGCAAGCGCAGAACCTGTACCTCGCCGACCTCCGTGAGTTCCGCTTCCTCCTGTTCGAGCAGTTCGGGCTCGGCAACATGCTGGGCAAGGCGCCGTTCGAGGATTGGGGCGAAGAGCAGGTCGGCATGATCCTCGAGGAGGGCTACCGCTTCTGCTGCGACGTCGTCGGCCCGCTGAACGGCTCCGGCGACGAGCAAGGCTGTCGCATCGAGGACGGTCAGGTCAAGACCCCCGACGGCTTCAAGGACGCCTGGAAGAAGCTGTACGAGGCCGGCTTCAAGCAGCTGGCCGGCCACCACGAGTTCGGCGGCCAGGGCGCGCCGTTCGCGGTCGCGCTGTGCTTCGAGGAGATCCTGGCCGGGTCGAACACCGCCTTCTCGATGTACCCCGGCCTGTCGCAGGGCGTGGCCGAGGTCGTGGCCAGCTTCGGCACCCCGGAGCAGAAGAAGAAGTACGTGCAGCGCCTGAGCGACGGCACCTGGGCGGGCACCATGTGTCTGACCGAGCCCAACGCCGGCTCCGACGTCGGCGCGGCGCGCTCGCGCGCGGTCAAGAACGCCGACGGCAGCTACTCGATCACGGGCACCAAGATCTTCATCTCGGGCGGCGACTCCGACCTGGCCGAGAACGTCATCCACCTCTTGCTGGCGCGCGTCGAGGGCGCCGCGGCCGGCACCAAGGGGCTCAGCCTGTTCCTGGTGCCCAAGTACAAGATCAACGCCGACTGCAGCTCGGGCGGGTCGAACGACGTCAGCGTCGGCGGCATCGAGCACAAGATGGGCATCAAGGGCAGCTCGACCGCGGTGCTGAACTTCGGCGAGGGTGGCACCTGCACCGCCGAGCTGGTCGGCACCGTCGAGCACCAGGGCATGGCCCAGATGTTCAAGATGATGAACGGCGCGCGCATCCTGGTCGGCGTGCAGGGCATCGCGGTGGCCTCGTCGGCCTACCTGAACGCGCTCAAGTACGCGCGCATCCGCCAGCAGGGCGCGTCGATCAAGCAGTGGAAGGACGCCTCGGCGCCGCGCGTCGCCATCATCGAGCACGCCGACGTGCGCCGCATGCTGCTCGACATGAAGGCGCGTGTCGAGGGCATCCGCTGCCTGGCGCTGCAGCTGGCGGTGCACTCGGATCGCGCCCGCATGCTGCAGGGCAAGAACGACGGCGAGGCCGCCTTCCACCAGGGCATGGTCGATCTGCTGGTGCCGCTGGTGAAGGCCTACGGTTCGGATCAGGCCTACCAGATCTGCACCACCGCCATCCAGACCCTGGGCGGCTACGGCTACCTGAAGGACTACGGCATCGAGCAGTACTGCCGCGACTCGAAGATCTTCTCGATCTACGAGGGCACCAACCACATCCAGGCCATGGATCTCGTCGGCCGCAAGCTGAGCCAGAACGGCGGCGCCAACTTCATGCGCTTCGGCCAGGAGATCGGCGGCTTCGTGGCCGCCACCAAGGGCCACGCCACGCTGGGCAGCTCGGCCGAGGTGCTGGGCAAGGCGCAGGAGGCCCTGATGGGCACCGCGATGCGTCTGATGGGCTGGTTCCAGGGCGGCCGCGTCGAGATGGTTCCGCTCAACGCCAACCGCTTCCTGGAGATGATGTCGGAGACCACGGTCGGCTGGCTGCTGCTGGTGGGCGCCAAGATCGCCGCCGACAAGCTGTCGACCACGCCCGAGACCGACGCCGACCACGCCTTCTATCGCGGCAAGATCGAGGCGGCCAAGTACTTCGCCAAGAACGTGCTGCCCGGCGTGGCCTACAAGGCCGACCTGATCGCGAACGAGGACGACTCGGCGCTCAAGATCCCCGACGCCGGCTTCGCCACGATCTAGCGACTGGACAGGCTGTAAAGCAAAATACGCGACGCCGCCCGCTACTGGGCGGCGTTCGTGTTTTCGGCCAGCGGGTCGGGGCCGGCCGCCAGGCGGGTCGGCGGCTGCGCCAGCCAGCGCAGGTCGGCGTGCGTGCGCCACGCGGGCAGCAGCTCGGCCGGCAGCGCACGGCTGCCACGCGGGCACAGGCCCAGCGTCGCGCCGAGGAAGCCGACCACCTCGGCCGGGGTGCGCCCGGCGGCGCGCAGCGCGGGCACCTGGGCGGCGCCGTCGCGCTTGGCCAGGCGCACGCCATCGGCGGCCAGCACCAGCGGCACGTGGGCGTAGCGCGGCGCCGGCAGGCCGAGCAGCTCCAGCACCAGCAGCTGGCGCGGCGTCGAGTCGACCAGGTCGTCGGCGCGCAGCACCTCGGTGATGGCCATCTCGGCGTCATCGAGCGCGACCGCCAGCTGGTAGGCGGCGCAGCCGTCGGCGCGCACGATGGCGAAGTCACCGACCGCGCGCGCGATGTCCTGGGTCACCGCCCCGCGCACCAGGTCGTCGAAGCTGCGCTCGCCGGCCGGCACGCGCAGGCGCAGCGCGGCGCGGGCACCTGCGGCGACGCGCGCGGCGGCGTCCGCGGGGGCGATGCTGCGGCAGCTGCCGGGATAGGCCTGCGCGGTCTCGCCCGGGTGCGGCGCGCTGGCGGCACGCGTGAGCTCGGCGCGGGTGCAGAAGCACGGGTAGGCCAGGCCGGCGGCGCGCAGGCGCGCGGCGGCGTCGGCATAGCGCGCGCGGCGCAGCCCCTGGGTGTAGGGCGCGTAGGGGCCTCCGACGCCGGCGTCGGGGCCTTCGTCCCAGTCGAGGCCCAGCCAGCGCAGGTCCTCGAGCAGCGCGTCGGCGGCGCCGGCCCGCGCGCGCTCGGCGTCGAGGTCCTCCATGCGCAGCACGAAGCTGCCGCCGCGTGCGCGCACCGACAACCACGCACACAGCGCGGTGCGGGCGCCGCCCAGGTGCAGGGGGCCGGTGGGGCTGGGCGCGAAGCGACCACGCACGATGGTGGGCCGCGGTTGGGGGGTGGAGACGGCAGCCGACATGGCTCAGGGATCTTGTACACGATCCGGGGCCTCGCCTCCCCAGGCGGCGTGCCCCAACTCCGCGATAATCGGGGTTGCCGAATGGGCGCGCGGCTTGCAAAAATGATAGCAAGTGCGGCTCAAACTCCTGCTCCTCCTGTCCCTGTCCCTGTCCGGCGCCGGGTGTCTGACCGGCGAGGTCATGACCGACACCCCTGGGCAGCTGCCCGACGGTCGCGTCGCCGACGCCAGCGGTCCCACCGTCGACGGCGGTCCCACCGTCGATGGCGGTGGCGGCACCCCGCTGACGTGGACCGCGGACATCGCCCCGATGTGGGGCCCCGCGGCCTACAACTGTCTGGTCTGCCATTCGACCGCGGTGAAGATGGGCAACTACTCGGTCAACTCGTACGCCGAGGCCAAGATGGGCGGCGGAGATGCCACGCCCAACATCATCCCGGGCGACGCCAACTCGACGCTGAACCAGGAGCTGCGCCCGATGCACCAGGGCAAGACCCTGACCGCTGCCGAGCTGAAGAAGCTGCAGGACTGGATCGTGATCTGGAACGCGCGCGAGAACTGAAGCCGGCGCGCGGGGCCTAGGCAGGGCGGTAGAGCAGGGGCAGCAGCTGGATGCCCATGCCGCTGGCGACCATGCGCAGGCGGTGGTTCGCGGTCAGCTTGCCCATCCAGTCGAACAGGCCGAGATCGCCAATGGGCGCCGGGTCGCCGGCCGGTGGCTCGGCGAAGTACATGATGCGCAGCCCGTCGTAGTACGGCTGCGCGAGGTCGCCACGCTCGATGGCGAGGTGCGGCAGCGCCGCGGCCAGCGCGATGGCGGCGCGCTCGGCCAGCACGCGGCGCGGCGCGGTCGACAGCACACGCACGAAGCGGCGCCGCACCGCACAGCCCAGCGCGGGCCCGGCCAGGTCGAACACGCGATCGAAGACCCCGATGTGGCGCGCGATGGTGGCGACCTCGAAGCCGTCGTCGGGCTGCGCGGCGCCGGCCTCGACCAGGGCGAACAGGCGAAAGTGGCGCGTGAAGCCGGGCTTGTCGGGCAGCGCCTGCGCGCGCAGGGTCTGGTGCACGGTGCACAGGCGGACCGGCTGCGTGGGCGTGGCGGCCAGCCGGCGGGCGCACATCAGGGCCATCACGTTGGTCGGATCCGAGACCACCTCGGTGCCGCGCTGCGCCGACAGGGTGCGGTCCTGCGAGGTCGGCGCCAGCACCGAGCACACCCCCAGCGGCGCCACCGGCGACAGCTGCACTGCTTCGAAATCAGAAGCAGCCTCCAGCGCCAGCGCGTCGAGCCGGTTGCACAGACGCTGATCCAGCGGCGACGCGTGCACGAAGCCGTCGCGCTCGAGCTGGGTCAGCAGATCGCGCGGCCGGCGCCGCGCCGCCTGCAGCCGCGCCAGCTCCAGCAGGAGCGGCAGGCTGTCACTCGGCGAGCTCTGCAGCAGGGCGTCGATGTCGACCGGCCGACGCATGGCGTCTCACTCACCTGGCCAGCGAGAGCAGATACTCCACGACGTCCCAGCCCTCGCTGTCGCTGAAGAAGTCGCTGCCCTGCGGCATCGGCGTGCCGCCGACCCCGGTCATCATGGTGCGATACAGCTGCTCGGGCGCGCTGCCGCTGATCCAGGTGAAGGGCGCGGTGAAGTCCGACGGCTTGACCGGGTTGCCGCGCGCGTCCTTCAGCTCGGCCGCCTTGGGGCCGTCGCCCCGGCCGCTGTCGCCGTGACACTGCGGGCAGCCCGCGGCCGCATAGGCCTTCTTGCCGCGCTCGCGGGCGGCGTCGCTGGGCGCCGGGCGCGGCGGCACCGTGACGATCTCGGGCGCGTCCTTCTGCTTGGCGAAGCGCGACGACAGCGACTCGACGTGGGCCACCAGCGCCCAGCGGTCGAGCTCCGGCAGCTTGGCGAAGGCCGGCATGCCGCCGACGCCCATGCCCGCGGTCAGGGTCGCGAAGATGTCCTCGTCGGTGGGCAGGAGGCCCTTGGGCGTGGAGCGCAGCTTGTAGACGCCGGCGGTCAGATCGGCGGGAAAACGGCCGAGGAACTCGCGCGCGGGGCCGTCACCCTTGCCGCGCTTGCCGTGGCACGAGGCGCACTTGAGCTTGTACAGCTGGGCGCCGCGCTTCTGCAGCGCGGAGTCGAGCTCCGGCTTGGGCGCGCTGGGCGCCAGCGCGGCGGCGCCGGCCGGCATCGGCGGCGCCAGCGTGGCGATGAAGGTGACCAGCTTCCAGGTGTCGTCCTCGCTGAGGTCGGCGAAGGCCGGCATGGTCTGCTTGCCGTCCTGCTCGACCCCGCGGCGGATGATCTCGAAGCGGTACAGGTCGAGCAGCCCGGGCACCGCGTGGGCGTCGGCGAACGACTTGGGCTCCAGGCCTGGCGGGGTGTCCTTGCCGTCGCCCTCGCCGGACTGGCCGTGACAGCGCGCGCACTTCGAGGTCCAGATGGCCGCGCCCGCGGCGATGGCCTGGGCGTCATCGGCACGGAACGGGTTGCGACTGGCCAGCGACGGGCCGCCCGGCGAGGCGGCGGGCGACGCCGACGCCGACGGTGACGCCGACGCCCCCGGCGAACCCGACGCGCTCGGGCTGGCGCTGGGCGACCCCGAGGGCGGCGTGCCGGCCCCGGCGCCCTTGCCCTTCTTGCCGCCGCCCGACAGCACGATGGCGGCCACCGCGGCGCCGACCAGCGCCAGCACGATGACCGCGACCAGCCCCTTCTTGCTGCCGCCGCGCGCCACCGCGGGCGCCAGCGCCGCGGTCGACACGTTGGTCTGCCCGGGCAGCTGCCCGACCCCCAGCGCCAGCACCGACACGCGCAGCTCGCGCGCGCTGGTGAAGCGCGCGGCGCGGTCCTTCTCCAGGCAGCGCATCACGATGGCGGCCAGCGCGGGCGGCGTCGCCGGTGCCAGCCCGAGCAGCGGCGGCGCCGGGTCCTTGGCGTGGTTCATCAGCAGCTCGATGGTGTTGTTCGAGACGAACGGGGGCCGCCCCGCCAGCATCTCGTACAGGCACACGCCCAGCGAGTACATGTCGCTGCGCCCGTCGAGATCGGTGCGCCCGCTGGCCTGCTCGGGCGACAGGTACTGCGGCGTGCCCATCACGGTGCCGGCCTTGGTGCGCGTGACCTCGCCGTCGCCGAGCAGCTTGGCGATGCCGAAATCGAGGATCTTGATCTGCTCCTCGCCGCTGGCGTCGCGGGTCACGAACAGGTTGGCCGGCTTGAGGTCGCGATGCACCACGCCGGCCTCGTGCGCGACCGCCAGAGCGTCGGCGATCTGGGCCCCCAGGCGCGCCACCCGCCAGGGCTCCATGCGACCCTCGCGGCGCAGCACGTGCTCGAGGTCCTCGCCCTGCAGGTACTCCATCACCGAGTAGCGCCGGCCGTCGGGCAGGGTGCCGAAGTCCAGCACCTGCACCACCCCGGGGTGGCCGAGGCCCGAGACCACGCGGGCCTCGTCGATGAAGCGCTCGACCAGGCCCCGGTCGGCGGCCAGGGCCGGCAGCAGCACCTTGATCGCGACCTTGCGGCGCAGGGTGTCGTGCTGGGCCAGGTAGACCGCGCCCATGGCGCCCTCGCCGAGCAGGCTCTCGACCACGAAGTTCCCGACCCGGCTCCCGACCTGGAACCGACCCCCGTCCGGCTGCACAGACATGCCGGGGCAGTTTCGCACGCGTGGCACGTAGTGACAAAGACGTGGCTGCGGTCACTTGCAGGCCAGGGCGGCCTGGTGGAGAATGGCCAGATGAAAAGACTTCTCAATTGGGGTGTGGTTGCGGCGGCCTGCTTCGCGATGGGCTGCGAAGATGATGATCCTGCCAACACCGACGTGAACCTGGATCCGCCGCCGGCCGATCAGGGCTTTCACTTCGAGACGCCGGCCTTCGAGGTCGCGCAGGGTGTCGAGCAGCAGGACTGCTACTTCTTCCAGGTGCCAGGGACGCCGGGCACGCCGATGTACCTGCACAAATTCGAGGTCAAGCAGAACGTCGGCTCGCACCACCTGAACATCTTCCGGGTCAAGACCATCAAGGGCCTCGGCCCAGACACCTCGCCCGATCGCGTGGTCAAGAGCCAGAACGGCATGGGCGAGTGCTTCAAGAGCCCCAACTGGTCGGACTGGCCGCTGGTGATGAACTCGCAGCAGGGCGGCCTGGTCGACTGGACGCTGCCCGACGGCGTGGCCAACAAGTTCGATGGTGGCGAGTGGCTGATGCTGCAGACCCACTACGTCAACGCGCTGACCCAGACCACGCCGTTCCGCGGCAAGGTCGAGGTCAACTTCTGGTCGATGCCGCAGGCCCAGGTCACCGCGGAGCTCGGCACCATCTTCGCGACCAAGCAGTCGATCCGCGTGTGCCGCGCCAACCCGACGCCCAAGTTCAGCGGCACCTGCAACTTCGGCAGCACCAACCCGACCACCATCGTCGGCGCCAACGGCCACTTCCACTCGCGCGGCAAGACCTTCGACATGTTCCAGTGGGACGGCACCAGCACCACCGAGCCGCCGGTGACCGACCGCTTCTACCAGTCGAACTCGTGGGACGAGCCGCCGATGCTGCGCTCACCGCAGCTGTCGAAGCAGATCCCGGCGGGCGCGGGCGTGTTCTACACCTGCGGCTTCCAGTGGCAGGAGCCCCCGCGCGGCGTGACCTGCGCCGACATCGACGCCGCCGACAAGGCCAAGGGCACCCCGGATGACCAGCTCGACTGCTGCTACACCTTCGGCGGCATCGTCGAGAAGTCCGAGCACTGCAACATCTTCGTCTACTACTACCCGAAGAGCGACAACGTCGCTTGTTTCTAGCTCGTTCTGCGCTGGTCCTGGTCGCCGTCCTGGCGGCCGGCTGTCCCAAAGACCCTCCTGATGATCCTTGCCAGCTCGGCTTCGTCGGCGACAAGACGGCGCAGCCGAGCATCGAGATCATCTATCTGTACGCCGACGGCACGGTGCGGCCTGCGGCCGAGGGCGGCGAGGCGCCGCTGATCGAGCCGCCGCAAGGCGGGCGCGTCATCTTCGCCGGCATCCGCGCGCGCAACGTGGATGCCTGCGCGGCCACGCTGTCGGGCGCGCTGCGCGACACCCAGAGCAACCGCGTCATGCTCGATCAGCGCACCACCAACCTGGTGGCGCAGGACGGCGGCACCGCGGGCAGCACCGGCGACGAGGCGTCGACCTTCGCCAACGTGCCGGTGTGCCCCAACCAGTGGTCGGCGCGCGACGTCTTCGACCTGGAGTACCAGCTGGAGATCACGCTGACCGACCGCGGTGGCCGGCGCGCGATGAAGACCATGAAGGTGCGCCCGTTCTGCAGCGAGCCGGAGGCGTCGAAGCTGGCCGAGTGTCGCTGCATCTGCAAGCTCGGCTATGTGCTGGGCGAGCCCTGCGGGGTCGATGGAGGGGTGTCCGATGGCGGGCCGTAGCGCGTGCTTCTGGGTGGCCGGGGTGCTGGCGCTGGCGCTGGCGGGCTGTGGTGACGATGACGACGGCGCGGGCTGGCGCACCGAGGTCGACAAGACGACGCTCAGCGGCGCGGTGCTGTCGGTGTGGGGCAGCGGGCCCAAGGACGTCTATGCGGTCGGCGGGCCGCTGGGCAACGACGGCTTCGAGACGCTGGCCATGCACTGGGACGGCAAGGCGTGGACCGCGCTGGCTCCGGGCGGCAACGAGACCCTGTGGTGGGTCTCGGGGTCGGGGCCGGGCGATGTCTGGATGGTGGGTGAGCGCGGGCGGATCTTGCGCTGGAACGGGACGTCGTTCACAGCCACGCCGTCGGGCACCACGGCGACGCTGTGGGGCGTGGTGGCGTTCTCGCCCAGCGACGCCTGGGCGGTGGGCGGCATGCCGGGCTCGGAGGGGCCGGACGACGTGGTGCTGCACTGGAACGGCACCAGCTGGACCAGCGAGCTGCTGCCGCCCAAGGGGCTGGCGCTGTTCAAGGTCTGGGGGACCGCGGACGGCACGCTCATCATCGTCGGCGAGGCCGGCGTGATCTGGCGGCGGCTGGGCCCGGGGGCCTGGGTGGAGCAGTCCGCGGTCACGCCTCCGCTGGCGCGCGATCGGCTGTTCACCGTCGATGGCTGCTCGTCGAGCGACGTGTGGGCGGTGGGGTCGACCGACGTGCTGCACTGGGATGGCAACAGCTGGAGCAGGCAGCAGGTCACGCTGCCCAACATCGTCAACGGTGTCAGCTGCCGGGGCGGCCAGGTCACCCTGGTCGGGTTCGGCGGCCTCAAGCTGCGCAAGGACGGCGCGGGCTGGATCGACGACTCGAACCTGGCGCCGTTCAACGACCTGCACGGCGCCTGGGACGACGGCGCGGGGTCGGTGTGGGCGGTGGGCGGTGACTTTCTGTCGCCGGCGCGGCCGGGCGTCAAGCGCGCCGGGGTCATCGCGCGCTACCGGCGCTGACCCGGGCCGGGGCTAACGTTCGGAGGGCGGGCCGGGCAGGTCGATGCGGGCCTGGCCGTCCGGGGCCGCCTGGGCCAGCTCGAGGACGTGGCCGCCTTGACGGCGTGTCAACAGAACCGGGCCATGATCGCGGTCCTGACAGAGTTCGGTGCCGTCGAGGACGCCGTCGACCAGGGCGCCCCAGCGGTAGCACGAGGCGGGCGCGGTGCCGGCCGGGAAGTCGACGCGGCGCTCCTGGGCGCCGCGGTAGGCGCCGGCGCGCCAGAAGTCGGGGCGTGGGCTGGGCGGATCGGTCAGGGCGGGGCCGCGGCGGGCCAGCTCCTTGAGCAGGGTCTTGGCGTCGGTCGGCGGGGCGCCGAGGTCGGTCAGGGTGTGCTGCTTGGGGGTCTCGACCAGGGCGAACAGCAGGCGCGGGGGCAGGGCGGCGAGGTCGGCGGGCGGCGCCGCGGCAGGGGCGCCGGCGACCCCGGTGGTGAGCTCGATGAGCTGGGTCTTGCCCAGGGCGGACACCGAGGCGACGCGCAGGACGACCGCGACCTCGAGCGGGCGGCCGTCGAGGCGGGCCTCGAAGCGCCACTCGCGCCCCGGGGTCAGCAGGCTGCGGAACAGGCCGCTGGGCGGCTCGGGCGGGCGCGGCGGAGGCGGCTTGATGGGGTCGTGGCGCTTCTTGGCGGGCGCCCGACCGGCGCGGAAGTTGCTGCGGGCGTCCTTGCCACGCTTCTTGCCGCCCTTCTTCTTGGCGGCGGCCGCCGCCGAGGGCGGTGCCAGCAGGGCCGGGGCGGCCAGGCCGAGGATGAAGCTGATTGCCAGCAAGCTGGCCAGGCGGCGCATCGAGTGAATCGTAACCGGGCGGGGTCGCGCGCGCCAGATTCCGACATGTTCTTGTGTTTTCGGTCGCTCTTGGGCAGGTTATCCCGGAGTCATGGTGAGTCATCTCGGGAGCCGGACCCGCCGGGGGGTGGGACTGGCGCTGCTTCTTGGCGCGTTGACGCTGGGCGTTTCGGCCTGTGGCGGCAAGAAGAAGGCGGCCGGCGCTGGCGGCGGTGGCGGCGGCGGGGCGGGCAAGCCGGACGCGCCGCTGACCTGGAAGGTGACGCCCATCCCGTCGCTGGGCATCAGCATCGACAAGCCGGAGTCCTGGAAGCTGTCGCCGCTGGGTGATGGTGCGACCCAGGTCGATGTCGGCGACGGCAAGATCATCGTGAACCTGTTCAAGCGGCCGGGGCGCCAGGACCTCGGGGTGCTGCAGACGCCGCCCGCCGGCTCCGCCGAGGAGAAGGTGGAGTGGCACAAGAAGCTCGACGCCGGCGCGATCTGGCTGCTGGCGCAGCTGCCGCCGGGCGGGGGTGAGGCGTTCGGCTGGACCCTGACCGCGAAGTGGAGCGGCCTGGTGGTCGAGGACTTCGAGTTCGAGTGCTATGCGCTGCTGGCCGGGTCGGCCGCGCGCAAGAAGTACGAGTCGGCGCTGGAGCGGCTGTGCACGTCGGTGGCGCCCGCCGGCGGGGCGGGCGGCGCGGCCGGCGACGGCGGCGTGGACGGCGGCAAGTAATGTCGCGCAAGGCGCAGCGGCTGCAGGTCAACCTGACCCTCACGCTGACGCTGGACGGCGATCCGATCACGCTGGCGGCGACCACGACCAACATCTCGTCGGCGGGCTGCCTGGTGCGCCTCAACCGCGAGCTGCCCATCGGGCGCATCATCCATGTCGCGCTGCTCGACGACGAGACCGGCAACCTGATCGACATGGACGGCGTGATCGCGCGGCAGGAGGTCATCATCGAGGGCCAGTGGGCCACCGGGATCCACTTCCCCGATCCTGGGCTGACCTGGGCCGAGCTGTGCCGGCGCAAGGGCGCCATCACCAAGACCGGCCTGGTCCAGGTGGCGCGGCGCTATCGCATCCTGGTCGTCGGCGACGAGGCGCGCATCCGCGGCGCGCTGGCGCTGTATGTGACCTCGGGCTTCGACGTGCGCTTCGCGGGTGGGGTCGACAACGCGCGCGAGGCGCTGGCGTCGGTGCACCTGGACGCCGTGATCGCGGAGCGCGAGCTGTCGGATCCCGAGTGGGTGGGGATCCTGGAGGCCGCGCTGGAGAAGCAGCCGGCGGCGCGGCGGCTGGTGCGCTCGTCGCGCGAGGTGCAGCCGTTCGACGAGAAGGAGGTCGCGCGGCTGGTGCACCGGGTGGTGGATATCGAGGGTGGGGTCGAGGCGCTGATCGACGCCATCACGGCCGCGCGCCTTTGAGGCGGGCCGCGCGCGGGCGCGGGGCGTGTGGGGTGGTGGTGGCGCTGGCGCTGCTGGTGGTGGCGCCGGGGGATGCGGGTGCGGGCCGGAAGAGGCCGAGCACGAGCACGAGCGCGAGCACGAGCACGAGCACGAGCACGAGCACGAGCACGGAAACGGGCACGGGCACGGGCACGGGCACGGGCACGGGCACGGTGGCGGGGCCGGTCTGTGTGGCGGAGGCGAGGGTGCTGGGGGCGGCGGGGAAGGGGTATGTTTCGGCCCGTGGGGTGAGCGGACGGGTGGAGGTGCTGCGGTCGGTGCAGCGGCAGGCGGCGGGGCCGGGGGCGGCGCGGGCGCTATTGCGCTGTGTGTTGGTGAATGATGCGGCGGCGCCGGTGCGGGCGGAGGCGGCGCGGCGGCTGGGGCAGGTCCTCGATGTCGATGCGGCGGGCGTGCTGGTCGCGGCGACCGGGGATGCCTTCGTCGAGGTCGGTGAGGCGGCGACGCGGGCGCTGGCCGCGCTGGGCGAGCCGGCGCTGGCGCCGGTGACGGCCGAGCTGCGCGTGGCGACGCCGGGGACGCAGCTCAGGCGGCTGCTGCGCGTGGTGGGGGCGATCGGGCCGACGGTGCGGGATGGTGGACCGGACGTGGCCGCGGCGCTGGCGGGCCTCATGCGCGCGGCGCTGGCGCCGGGGGCGGACATCCCCGCGCACGTGGTCGAGGCCACGCTGGAGGCGGCGGGGCAGGTCGCGCCGGCGCCGCTGCATGGCGAGGTCGAGCAGGTCGTGGTGGCGGTGCTGGATGGCGGCTGGGGCAGAGCGGTCGGGCTGCTGCGCGCGGGGACGCGGGCGCTGGAGCTCGGCGGCGAGGCCGCGGATGCGCGGCTGCTGGCGCGGCTGGCGCTGGATCGGGACGCGGTGACCGCGGGGCTGGCGCGGCGGGCGCTGGTCGCGCGTGGGCTGGAGCCGCCGGATGCCAGCCTGGATCCCCAGCTGGAGCTGGTCGAGGTCGACGGCGGGATGCCGCGGCGCGACGGCGCCAGGGGTGGCTGCGGCTGTGCGGTGGGCGAGCGCGAGGCGGGGCGAGCGCGGGCGGCGGGCGCCGCGCTGGTGCTGCTGGGGCTGGCTATCGCGGGTCGATCTGCTCGAAGAACACCGCGCCGGCGGCGGTCGACACCCCGGAGCGCGCCTCGAACTGGATCGGCGTCCCCGAGGTGACCTGGCCGGTCAGGAAGACCTGCTGGCCGGTGAACAGCGGCAGCAGCACGGTGCCCGAGGCCGAGGTCAGCATGCGCCCGGGCTCCAGCGTGGTACCGTCGGCGCCGAGGTAGAAGACCTCCTCGTCGGTGCGCAGCACGCGCTGGCTGCCGGTGATCGGGTTGACCTCGAACACGCGCACCGCCTGCACCGGCGCGGTGCCGGAGTCGCGGAAGGTCACCACCGCGAGGCCGTGCGTCGACCAGTCGATGGCGCTGAGGCCCGCGGACGCCTTCCAGCCGTTGAAGGTCGCGCGCGACAGCACGAAGACGCGGAACGGATCGAGCACCCGCGGCACCGTGGCGGGCAGCCGGCGATCGTTGATCGACAGCACGAAGTCGTCGGCGCCGCCGGGCGGATCGTCGGCCATCAGGGTGACCACGAAGGGCGCCGGCGAGGAGCAGCTGACCTGGGTGAACATCGCCATGGCGGCGTTCGAGGTCATCATCGCCAGCGGCGTGCACGTCGTCGGGAACACCTGCGGCACGTCCCACGCGGTGTTGTACTTGAGCTCCAGGTTGCCCGCGGGCGCGCTGGCGGTCTCGTACTGGGTCAGGGTGGCGTGGATGTCGAGGGTGCACACCGCGCCGCGCTCGGCCGGGGTCAGACACTTGAGGGCCGACGGCCCGGCATCGGCGGGCGGCCCCGCGTCGATGGGCATGCCGGCGTCGACCAGCATGGCGGCGTCGATGTCGGGCGGGTTGCTCCCGCCCCCGCCGCAGCCGAGCACCAGCGTTCCGACCGTCCCCACCAGCAAGCCAAGGTAGCTCCGCGCCATCAGCGCCTCCAGGTATAGTGAGCCGTGCCCCAGTCTACGCTCGCGCGCGGATTCGCGTGTGTGATCCTGACGACGCTGGGCCTGGGGGCCGGGTGTGGCGATGACCTGGCGCGGCCGCCCGACGCCGCGGTCGATGCCGGCGAGCGCCCCGATGCGCGCGGCGCGCGCGACGGCGCGCTGGTGCTCGAGGTCGACGACGCCGGCGCGCTGCTGGGCTGTCTGCCCGGGCCGACGCAGTGCTCGAACTGCATCGACGACGACCGCGATGGGCGCTTCGATGGCTTCGATCCCGGCTGCTCGTCGGCGTTCGATGATCGCGAGGCCAGCTTCACCAGCGGCGTGCCCGGCGATCACCAGGAGTCGCCGCGGCTGGACTGCTTCTTCGACGGCAACTCGGTGGCCGGTGACGACGGCTGTCGGGTCCACGCCTGCTGCCTGCTGGCGACCTGCCCGGCGGCGCTGCAGCCGTTCGACGCCGCACGCGACTGCACCCCGTCGGCGCGCTGTGTCGCGACCTGCCAGCGCGCCACCGTGCCGGGCTGCGACTGCTTCGGCTGCTGCCGCATCGCCGACGGCGCCAGCCTGCGCACCGTGCTGGTGCACCCGGCCATCGCGCCCCTGTGTGACGAGCAGTCGCTGGGCGATCCGGCGCGCTGCCCGCCGTGCACACCGTCGCCGACCTGCGGGCGCCCGTGCGATCCCGCGGCGTGCCAGCTGTGCCCCGGGCAGACCGCGGCGGATCTGCCGCCGAGCTGCGCCGCCTGGAGCTGCCCGGGCGCCACCACCCCGTGTGCCTTCGCCGACCAGTGCGCCGCGGGCGAGGCGTGCGCCAGCGGGTGTTGCACCCCCGGCTTCGAGTAGGATTGCGCCATGCGACGCAGCCTGGCCTTGCAGATCGTGATCCATTGCCCGCACTTCGAGCGACCCGTGCACGCCACGCTCAACCAGGCCATCGAGAAGCTGGTCGACTGTGCCGACAAGATGGCCTGCGTCATCGAGGGCGCCGAGCCCGGCGCCGAGAGGCCCGCGGCGTGCCCCGTGTTTCCCCGTCCGGCGACGGGAGAGAGGCCGGTTCAGCGATGAGCACGGGAGCCGGCAGGCTGGGCGACTTCAACGCCGAGCGCGAGTCCATCGTGGCCGAGGTCGAGCAGCGCATCCTGGCCGAGCGGCGCGCGGCGCACCAGCGCGGCGGTGACGGGCGCCTGGAGTACGTCCTCAACGACGCCGCGTTCCACGAGACCCAGCGCCTGGAGAAGGGCGGCCCCGAGGATCGCAAGCGGGCCCAGCGCTGGCACGAGCTGGCGCGCGACCTGGCGCGCATGTCGGACGCCGAGAAGGAGGCCGAGGCGGCGCGGCTGACCCACGAGCACGCCCGCGACGTGGCCGGCAACTTCGACGCCCGCGTGTATGGCTTCGTGAAGAACATCCTGCCCGTGGGCATGTCGCTGCTCTTGACGCCGCAGCGGCTGCGCGAGGGCCTCGGCAACCTGGGCGAGCTGCAGGGCCGCGTGCTCATCGAGGGCGAGCTCGAGACCGTGCGCGCGCTGGCGGCGCGCGGCACCCTGGTGGTGACGCCGACGCACCTGTCGAACATGGACTCCATCGTGATCGGCTTCGCGCTGGAGCGCGCCGGGCTGCCGCCGTGCACCTACGGCGCCGGCAAGAACCTGTTCACCAACCCGATCCTGTCGTTCTTCATGCGCAACCTGGGCGCCTACCGCGTCGATCGCCGGCTGCGCCACTCGCTGTACAAGGACGTCCTCAAGGAGTACTCGACCGTGCTCATCGAGCGCGGGTTTCACAGCCTGTTCTTCCCCGGCGGCACGCGCTCGCGCTCCGGTGGCCTGGAGCAGAAGCTGAAGCTCGGCCTGATGGGCACCGGGCTGCGCGCCTACGAGAACCGGCTGGCCGCCGGCGCGCAGGGGCTGTCGGTGTTCTTCGTCCCGGTGACGCTGAACTATCACCTGACGCTGGAGGCCGAGACGCTGATCGACGACTACCTCGCCGAGGTCGGCAAGTCGCGCTACATCATCGAGGACGACGAGTCGTCGCGCTTCGGGCGCGTGACCTCGTTCATTCGCAAGACGCTGGCCATGGAGGGCGCCACCGTGGTGCGCTTCGGGCAGCCGCTGGATCCGTTCGGCAACCAGGTCGACGCCGAGGGCCAGTCGCACGATCCGCGCGGGCGCCGCATCGACCCCGAGCTGTACCTCGACGACGGCGCCAGCGGGCGCGGCCCGGTCACGCAGCGCGACAACGAGTACACCCGCACCCTCGGCGAGTCGATCGTGAAGGCCTACCAGCGTGACGTGGTCTACATGGCCACGCACCTCGTGGCCACGGTGCTGTGGGAGCGCGTGTGCACGCAGGCCGGCGTGCGCGATCCCTTCCGCGTGCTGCGCATGGCCGATCCGCAGCAGGTGTCGACCGAGCTCCTGGCGGCCGGCGTGGATCGGCTGCGCGACCGCATCCGCGGCGCCAACGGCGCCTGGGGGCGCCTCGACAAGCGCTCGGCGGAGCGGCCGGCGATGGGCGTGGTCGACGATGCGCTGCGCTCGTTCACGGCGTATCACTCGCGCCCGGTGGCGGAGCGCCGCGGCGGCGCGGTGGTGCCGACCTCGCTGCGCCTGGTCTACTACTATCGCAACCGCATGGCGCACCTGCCCGATGGCGCGGTGGCCGGGCTCGGGGGGCTGTCATGATGCGCGGGCTGGGCGTGGTGCATGCCTCCGACGTCGGCGGTGGCGCGGGGGCGGCGGCGCTGGCCCGGGCGCTGGCCGAGGTCGCGGCGGCCACCGGGCAGCGCGTGACCAGCGCGTCGAGCGCCGATGTCGCGGCGTTGCCCGAGCTGGCGGCGGCGTCGCGCCTCATCATCCTGGCCACGCCGGCGCACACCGCGCGGGCGGTGGCGCGGCAGCTCGGCGACGTGGTCACCGGGGCGCACCTCGTGGTGCACACCGCGCGCGGCCTGGAGCCGGGCAGCGGCCTCAGGGTGTCGGAGATCCTGCGCGAGGAGACCTGTGTGCTGCGGGTGGGGATCCTGGCCGGGCCGCTGGCGGTCGAGGGGCTGGGCGCGGGGGATCCCGAGGCCTGCGTGGTGGGGTCGCGCTATGACGACGTCATCACCGAGGCCAAGCGCATGCTGGCGGGGGCGCGGCTGCGCGTGTATGGCAACCACGACATCATCGGCGTCGAGCTGGCGGCCGCGCTGGGCGCGGCGCTGTCGTTCGGCGTGGGCATCGCGGCCGGCCTCGGCTTCGGGCGCTCGACGCGCGCGGTCATGGAGACCCGCGGCCTCGGCGAGCTGGCGCGCCTGGGCGTCAAGCTGGGCGGCAACGAGCGCACCTTCTTCAGGCTGTCGGGCGTCGGCGCGCGCATGGCGTACGGCGCCGACGAGGCTGACGAGTCGTTCCAGTATGGCGAGGCGCTGGCAAAGGGTGATCGCCCCGCCAGCGAGCCCGAAGGTGTGCGCGCGGCGCGCGAGGCCGGCGCGCTGGCGGAGCGCCACGGTGTGCGCACGCCGCTCTTGCTGGCGCTGCGCGCGATGGCGGATGGCACGCGCAGTCCGCGCGAGGTTGGCAAGGAGCTGATGGTGTCGGTGGCCGTCGACGAATAGACAGGTGCCACGTCAGCTACGCACCCCCGCGTCGGCGGGGTTGCGAATCTGCTTCTGGTTTCGGGTGCAAAGGGCTGAAAACGCGTGCAGGGCGGGGTGGCCCCAGCCGTGCAGTACAGCGGCCCATGAGCGCAATCGCCCTGTCACCTACCCGCACCTTCTCGCCGCCGCTGGCGCTGCCGCGCACGCGCAAGGCGCGCCGCCGCGTGGCCGTGGTGCTGAACTCGAACGCGCTGAAGGTCGACGAGCGCGTGGTGCAGGCGCTGGCCAGCGTGACTCCGGCCGAGGATCTGTACCTGTCGCACAGCCTGGCTCAGGCGCGCGAGATCGCGCGGGACGTGGTCGCGCGCGGCTATGACACCGTGCTGTTCGGCGGCGGCGACGGCACCCTGGTGCGCGGCGTCGAGCACCTGGCCGATGCCGCGCGCGAGCAGGCCGCGGTGCTGCCGGCGGTCGGCGTGCTGCGCCTGGGCACCGGCAACGCCTTCGCCGATGCCATGGGCGCGGGCCCGTTCACCTGGGATGGCCTGGTCGCCGACGTGCTGCGCGCGCGCCAGAGCAACGCCCCGCGCGAGATGCCGATGCTGGAGACGCTGGGCCGGGTCACGCCGTTCTGCGGCTTCGGCCTCGATGCCCAGGTGCTCGAGGATCACCACGAGGTGTGCGAGGCCATCGACAGGAGCCCGCTGCGCAAGTGGGTGCAGTCGTCGAACCTGCGCTATGCGGCGTCGGTCGTCACGCGGTCGATCCCGCGCTTCCTGACCTCGAAGCGGGCCCAGGTGCGGGTCATCAACCTGGGCGCGCCGGCCATCCTGATCGGCGAGGGCGACGTCGCGCGCGGCGTGCCGGTGCGCGCCGGCGAGACCATCTGGGAGGGCGACTGCTCGCTGGCGTCGTGCTCGACCATCCCGTTCTTCGGGCTGGGCCTCAAGATGTTCCCGTTCGCCGAGATGCGCCGCGATCGCTTCCAGCTGCGCGTGGGCAGCACCGGCGCGATGGAGATCCTGAGCCACCTGCCCTCGATGTTCACCGGCGAGTACCGCTCGAAGAGCATCCGCGACTATCTGTGCGACCACGTCGCCATCGAGATGTCGCGCGAGTCGCCCTTCGAGATCGGCGGCGAGCTCGTCGGCCGCTTCGAGCGCGTCGAGGTCAAGCTCGGCGACACCTTCCTGATCGCCTAGCCCCTCTCCCAGCCGCTCCTCAGGGCCCCCGACAGGCCCCCCTCCGTCATTCCCCGTCGCCTGTGGCCTGTGACCTGTGACCTGTAACCTGTGGCCTGTCTGTCCGGCTCTCCTACTTTCCGTTCGCCGTCTTCCTCCGCTTCACCCGCTCCTCGGCCTTCTTCTCGAATTGCTCGATCTTCTTGGCCAGCTTCTCCACCCGCGAGCTCAGCGCCGACAGGGCGTCGCGCGAGGGCAGGTCGAGGACGCGACGCAGGCGACCGGTGGTGTTGGTCCACACGGTGCGGAAGTGGCTGCCGAAGGCGAGGGCGCGCCGGGTGCGCTGCTCGAGGTCGCTGAGCCGGTCGCGGGCGGTGCTGGTCGCGGCCGTGAACCCATCGCGGAGCTTCTGAGGAACCATCGCGAGCGTGCTCATCGGGGTCTCCCTTGTTCGAGGTGGGCGGCCTTTGTGACGCGCCGCGTCTGAAGCAATGTCGATCTCTTTAATGCGGCGCGTCATGGTTGTCAAGGCAGGTCAAAAAACCGACCCGGATCGCCAGCATGGCGGGCGCCAGCTTCCCGGCGTAAGATGAGCCCGTCCGCATGGCGACCCGGCTCGAAAAGGTGCGCGAGAAGTCAGCGGCACTCGCGCACAAGGGCAAGCACGACAAGGCCCTGGAGCTGTGGCGGGACGCCTGCAAGAAGGAGCCGTTCGATCCCGACCTGTGGATCGGCCGTGGCGAAGCTGCGCTGACGCTGGCGCTGCGCGACGAGGCGCTGGAGGCGTTCTTCCGGGCCGCCGACATGTTCACCCGCGGCGGCTTCATGAAGGAGGGGCTGTCGGCCTGTCAGCGCGTGCTGGCGGTCGATGCTCGCCATGGCGGGGCGCGCCGGCTGGCCCAGATGCTGCGCTCGCGGCTGGGCCTGGATGACGATGGCGACGAGGTCGGGCGCGCGCCGGTGCGACCCAGCGCCACAGCCGACGCCGATGACGATGACGAGGAGGCGGCTACCGCGGCCAAGCCGGAGGTGGCCGCACCCAGGCCGACACCGACGCCGACGCCGACGCCGACACCGACGCCGACCAGAGCACCCGCGCCCGCGCGCGAGGTGCCCAGCCTGCCGGTCGGGCAGCGCGGGCGCACCACCAGCTCGGTCGAGCTGTCGCTGACCGCCGAGCCCGGGCCCGAGGCCGAGTCGGAGCCCGAGGTGGTGGCGTCGCGGCCCGCCCCGCCGCGTGAGGTGCCCAGCCTGCCGGCTGGCCAGCGCGGGCGCACCTCGTCCTCGGTCGAGCTGTCGCTGACCGCCGAGCCCGCGGGCGACGAGGAGATGGACAACGCCAGCGTCGGGGACATCACCCGCGCCGTGCAGCAGGCCGCCGAGCGGGTCGCGCGCTCGACCCCGATCGCGACCCAGGCCGCCCGGCCCAGCGGCCAGCAGGCCGCGGTGGCGCCGCCGCCCGTGGCAACGGCCCCGGCCACGCCCGCGGCGCCCGCGGCCGCCGCGAGCGCCCAGTCGGCGGCCATCCCGCCCGCGACACCGGCGCCCAGCCGCAGCGGCCCCATGGCCGCGGTGCCGCAGCCGGTCGCGGCCGGCAGCAGCGGGCCGACGTCCAGCCCGCACTCGGGCCCGGTGCCCATCGTGGTGCAGTCCGACCTCGCCGCGCGCCGCCTGACCACGGTCGAGCGTGCCGTGCCCAGCGAGCCCGGCCTCGAGCACATCACGCTGGCCGACGCGCTGCCCTTCACCGAGCTGCACACCCCGGCGGAGTCCGAGGGCAGCGGTCCCATCGCCGACGCCGCCAAGAGCGTGCGCGAGCTGTCGCTCGACGAGCCCGGCAAGCTCGACGTGCTGCAGGTCGTCGCCGCCTCGGTGACCTCCAGCCCGCTGCTGGCCGAGCTCGACAGCGATCTGGTCAAGCGCCTCATCGATCAGGGCGAGCTGCGCCACCGCAAGAAGACGCAGACCATCTTCAAGCAGGGCATGATCGGCACCAGCCTGTTCCTGATCCTGCGCGGCGAGGTCTCGGTGGTGCGCGAGCCCGACCAGACCACCACGGCGTCGGGTTCGCACGTGCCGCCCATCGAGCTGGCGCGCCTGCGCGCGGGCGCCTTCTTCGGCGAGATGGCGCTGCTGACCAACCGGCCGCGCTCGGCCACCGTGATCGCCGAGACCGACGTCGACCTGCTCGAGGTCTCGCGCCAGCACGTGCGCGACCTGGTCGCCAGCGAGGGGCGCGTGCTGCGCCTCTTGATGCGCTTCTTCCGCGCCCGCATGGTCAACACGCTGCTGGCGACCTCGCCGCTGTTCAAGCCGTTCTCGCGCGAGGATCGCCGCCAGCTGGTGGGGCGCTTCCGGCTGCGCGAGGTCACCGCGGCGCGCGACGTCATCAAGGAGGGCGGGCGCTCCGACGGCCTGTACCTGGTGCTGACCGGCAAGCTGCAGGCGGTGCGCGGTAGCAAGGAGGTCCTCGGCGAGCTCGGCCCCGGGGACGTCTTCGGCGAGATGTCGCTGCTCCAGAAGAACCCCGCGGTGGCCAGCATCCGCACCGTCAGCAAGGCCTGGCTGCTGGTGCTGCCGCGCGAGGACTTCAACGAGGTGCTGTCGACGCACCCCCAGCTGCTCGAGCAGCTGTCCGAGGTCGCCGACCAGCGCCGCCGCCGCAATGACGAGCATGGTGGCGTCGGGGCCGAACGGCTCGACCCCGTGTGATATCCTCCGCGGCATGGTGCTCCGTGCCCGTGTCGTCACCGCCGCCCTTGGGGCCATCCTGTGCGTCCTGACCGCGACCGCCGCTGCCAAGACGCAGCAGGCGCGCCGCATCGATCCTGACAAGCGCTACCAGGTCCCCACCGACGGGGCGCAGTACCTGGGGCCGCGCAACGCCAAGGTCACCATCGTGGCCTTCACCGACCTCGAGTGCGCGCACTGCGCCAAGGCGCACACCGAGCTGCGCCGCCTGATGACCAAGTACAAGGGCGACGTGCGCGTCGTGATCCGCCACTTTCCGGGGCAGGATCACCCCAGCGCCGAGCTGGGCGCGCGCATGGCGCTGGCCGCCGGGGTGCAGCAGAAGCTGGCGCTGTTCCTGCGCGAGGTCTTCGCGCGGCAGCCGCGCGGGCTGTCGGCCGACGCCCTGATGGACGCCGCGCGCGCGGCCAAGGTCGACGTCAAGCAGCTGGCGGTCGACAAGGGGCGCACCGAGGTCATCGCCATGCTGGCGCGTGACTATGCGATGGGGCTGCGCTTCGGCGTGCACGGCACCCCGACCTTCTTCGTCAACGGCGTCCCGCTGGAGGGCGTCAAGGGCCTCGCCGAGGTGGTGCAGCGCGAGATGTCGGCCGCCACCGCGCTGGTCGCCGGCGGCATGGACGTCAGCGAGGTCTACGCGCAGCGCCTCAAGGGCGGCATGGAAGAGGCCGCCTTCATGCCCACCGGCGAGCCCGACATCGAGCCCATCGACGGCCGGCGCTGGCAGGTCGCGGTCGAGTCGGCGCCCGAGCGCGGCAACCTCGACGCCCCCGTGGTCCTGATCGAGTTCGGCGACTTCCAGTGCCCGTTCTGCGCCGCCGCCAACGCGCTGGTCGAGCGCCTGCGCGAGGCCTTCCCCGAGGAGGTCCGCGTGGTCTGGCGCAACTTCCCGCTGGCGGTGCACAGCGACGCCGCCATCGCCGCCGAGGCCGGTATGGCCGCGCATGCCCAGGGCAAGTTCTGGGCGATGCACGACGCCATGTTCCGCGAGCGCGTGCGCCTGGATCGCAAGGTGCTGTCGCGCATCGCGCAGGAGATCGGGCTCGACGTGCTGCGCTTCAACGAGGACCTCGAGAAGCACAAGTTCCTGCCCAAGATCGAGGCCGATCTGAAGCTGGTCACCGGCGAGCTCGGCGGCACCGGCACGCCGACCTTCTTCATCAATGGCCGCCGCATCAAGGGCGCCCAGCGCTTCGAGAAGATGGTCGGCATCATCAAGGAGGAGATCAAGCGCGCCAACGCCGTGCGCAAGGGCGCCGGCAAGGGCCAGGTCTATGACACCGTCAGCCGCGGCGACGACGAGCTCGAGGCCGATCAGGAGGTCATCGAGGGCGAGGCCGCGCTGAAGGCGGGGCGCCTCGACGACGCCGAGACCCACGCGCTGAACGCCCTCGGGCTGGCGCCGGATCGGCCCGCGGCGCTGGAGCTGATGGTCAAGATCAAGTGCCAGGCCAAGGACACCAAGGCGGCGCGCGAGGCGGCCCGGCGGCTGCGCGACGCCAGCGCGGCGAAGAAGATGTGCGCCGCGGCGGGCGTGACGCTGTAGCTCGCGGCGGGTGCTGGGCGGGCCCGACGGGTCAGCCCTTGGGCAGCACGCAGGTCGCGGTGGTGCCGGCCCCGGGGCGGCTGCTCAGGAGCAGGCGACCGCCGCCGCGCTCCAGGATGCGGCGGCACTGCGAGATGCCGAGGCCGGTGCCCTCGGCGCGCGTGGTGTAGAACGGGGTGCCGACCTTCTCCAGGACCTCGGGCGTCATGCCCGGGCCGGTGTCGACGATCTCGACGCGCACGGCGTCGCCGGCGTCGACCGCGATCACGGTGATGCGGCCGCGGCTGCGCTCGTCGAGGCCGAGCGCCTGGGTGGCGTTGGCGATGAGGTTGATCATGACCTGCGACAGCTCGGTGGCGGGGATGCCGACCGGGGGCAGCGAGGGCGGCCCCTCGTAGGTCAGGCGCGCGCGCACCCGCACCGCCAGGTTGTTGCACGCGGCCATGGCGTACTTGATGGCGGGCACCGGATCCTCGGCCGGGGTCGGCGCGTGCGGCTTGCCGCGCATCACGCGCACCATGCCGCCGAGCAGGTCGCGCGCGATGGCGGCGCCGCGCACCAGGGCGTCGGAGATCTCGACGAACTCCTCGGCCAGCTGGCTGAGGCCGTCGCGCTCGCGGGGCGACAGCCGGTCCGAGGCCGGTGAGCTGAGCAGGCGGTTCAGCGCCGGCACCGCGGCGCTGAGCTCCATCAGGCGCTCGGCGTTCGAGCTCATGTGCGACAGCGGCTGGCTGAGGTCGTGCAGCAGCGCGGCGGCCACCGTGCCCATGGTGACCAGGCGCTCGGTCTGCAGCAGGCGCAGCTGCTGGGCCGAGTCGCGCTTGCCGACGCGATAGGCCTCGACGGCCCACTCCAGCATGACCTGGAGGTCGTCCTTGTCCCAGGGCTTGATGACGTAGCGCGCGACCAGGCCGTCGTTGACCGCGCTCAGGATGGGATCGAGATCGCTGAACGCGGTCAGCACGATGCGGATGGTGTCGGGATACTGTGCGCGCACCTTCTCGAGCAGCTCGTTGCCCGACATGCCGGGCATGCGCTGGTCGGTCACCACCACGGCGACCGGCTGGGCCGCGAAGACCTCGAGGGCGGCGTCGCCGCTGCCGACCGCCGTGATGGCGAACTGGCCGATGAAGGACTGCTCGAAGACGACGCGGTTGGTCCACTCGTCGTCGACGTAGAGGATCAGGCTGTCCTTGGCGTCCTTGGGATCCTTGGCGTCGCTCATGACTTGCTCCGGGCCCGGCGGGTCTCGGCGGGGACCCAGCTCGGCGGCTCCAGCGGGACCTGGATGGCGAAGACCTGGTTGCCCGGCGCGCCGTAAGCTTCGAGGGTACCGCCGTGACGCACCACGATGTCGCGCGAGGTGGTCAGGCCGAGGCCGGTGCCCTGGCCCTGTGGCTTGGTGGTGAAGAAGGGTTCGAAGATACGCTCGCGCAGCTCGCGCGGGACGCCGGGGCCGCTGTCGGTGACCTCGATGTGCAGGCGACCGTCCTCGAGGCGACTCTGCAGCTTGACGGTGCCGCCGCTGCCGGCGGCGTGGGCGGCGTTCTCGAGCAGGTTGCACAGCACCTGGGTGAGCAGGCCGCCGGCGCAGATCAGGCGACCGTCCCAGTGCGGGCCATCCTGCAAGGTGACGCCGCGCTCGACGAAGACCGGGCGCACCAGCGACAGCGCGCGCTTGATGACGTTGCCCAGCGGCTCCTCGATGCACACCAGATCGTTGTCGCGGCGCAGGCCGAGCAGCTGCCGCGACAGCATGGCGACCTGCTGGGCACAGTCGCTGAGCACCGCGAACAGCTGCGCCGTCGGGGTGCCCTCGGCCATGGTGGCCGGCGGCAGCAGCGAGCGCAGCGGCCCGACGGCATTGATGATGGCGTTGGCCGGGTTGCGCAGCTCGTGCGCCAGGCCGGCCGACAGCACGCCGAGGCCAGCCAGCTTCTCGCTCTCGCTGAGCTTGAGCGCGAGGTTGCGCAGCTCGAGCTGCGAGCGGATGCGCGCGCGCAGCTCGTCGGGCTCGAACGGCTTCATCACGTAGTCGACGGCGCCGGCCTGGAAGCCCAGCATGCGGTCCGGCATGGTGGTGCGCGCGGTCAGCAGGACGACCGGCGCCAGGCGGTTGCCCGACAGCTCGCGGAAGCGCCGCGTCAGCTCGATGCCGTCCATGTTGGGCATGCCGATGTCGGAGACCAGGATGTGGGGCTGGTGCTTGGCGGCCAGCTCGAGGGCGTGCAGGCCGTCGTGGGCCAGCACGACGCGGTACTCGGGCTGCAGCAGGCGACCGATGGCCTGGCGCAGCTCGGGCTGGTCCTCGGCGACCAGCACGGTCTCGGCGCTGGCGCGCGGCGACTCCAGCACCTCGGGATCGGCGCCCAGGGCGCCGCCCTGACCGAAGTCCTCGGGGCGCAGCCGCAGCGGGACGCGGTCGTCGTCCATGCGATCGCCGGTGCGCCGGGGCGGCGTGGACACCGAGGCCGGGGCCTCCTCGACGACGATGGCGCTGCTGCTGCGGGTCGGGCCGGCGATCGGCATGCGCAGGCGGAAGATGGTGCCGCCGCCGGGGCGGTCGGCGACCTCGACGCTGCCGCCGTGCGCCTCGGTCAGCTCCTTGACCAGCGACAGGCCGAGGCCGCTGCCGCTGACCGGGCTGTTGACCGGGGCGCGGCTCTGCTCGAAACGCCCGAAGATCCGGCTCTTGAAGTCCTCGTCGATGCCGACGCCGGTGTCGGTCACGGAGACCTCGAAGTCGGCGCCGTGGACGGCCAGCGCGACCTCGACGTGGCCGCCGCTGGGCGTGAACTTGAGGGCGTTCGAGAGCAGGTTGGTGATGCTGCGCTCGAGCTTGTCGTCGTCGACGCGGGCCTCGAGGTGGGTGGGGCCGCTGAAGCTCAGGCTGAGGCCGCGGGTGGCGGCGGCCGGCAGCCAGGTCTGGCACAGGTCGGACGCGAGCTGGGCGACATCGACACGCGCCAGCCGCAGCTGCAGCCGATCCTCCTGGCCGGCGGCGAGCAGCAGCAGGCCGTCGATCATGCGCAGCAGGCGCCGCACGCTGCGCTCGATGCTGCCCAGCCCCTGGCGGGCGCCGTCATCGAGCGCGCCGCCCAGTCGCGCCTCGACGTCCCCGACCGCCAGCAACACCAGCGACAGCGGGGTGCGGAACTCGTGGTTCAGGTTGGCGAAGATGCGGCTGCGCGTGGCCTGCTCGACGCGCAGATGCTCGACGGTCTGCTCCAGCCGCTTGGTGGTCTGGGCCAGCTCGGCGGTGCGCTGCTCGACCTTGAGCTCGAGGTTCTGCTTGTAGTCGTCGAGCTCGTGGTAGCGCTGCTCCAGCACCGAGTGCGACTCTTCCAGCTCCTTGGCAGCGGCGCGCACGGTCAAGGGCCAGGTCACGATCTTGCGCAGCCGGGACAGGGCCCCACCGCGCTGGTCGAACTCGATGGTGTAGTCAGCGCCGTCTGGGCGCTCTGCCATGGCGACGTGGGCACGCGGCAGGCCGAGGACGGTGGGCATCGCCTGGTAGGTTCCCAATGTCGTGAGGAAGAAGCCGCGGCAGGGCGCCCGCCCGCCCTGCATCAGCGCGGTGATCACGATCTTGCCCGGTTCGATGTCGCGGATCGTGGCTCGAACCGCGCCGCCGAAGAGCTGTTCGCCCACGCCACCGGCGCGTGCCGCCCAGCCGTACAGCTCGCGGGCGGTGTACAGGAGCCGCGCCGGGGCATTGAAGGCGCGCAGGAAGGGCGACGCCAGGAAGTCGGAGCCGCAACGCACGAAGTCTTCGTCGTTCAAGATCGTGCTCAGATTCTCGTGGAAACGGACGAGCGCGGCCCACTCGATGCGCTCCTGCTTGTTGCGCAGATGGGCCACCGTGTATCCGGTACCCTCGGCCCCCACCGAGTCGGGATGACCCTTGCGGTTGAGGACCCTGAACCATCCGTCCAGGACCCGGCAGGAGACCTCCTTCATCACCTACCCCAGCGCAGGACCAGGCTGGCGTACGTGATGCCGGTACCACCCGCGAAGGTCGTGACCACGTCGCCGTCGCGCAGCAGGCCCTCCCGCTCGGCTGTGGCCAGCACCAGAGGGATGTTCGCCGCGCTGATGCTTCCAGCCCACTCGAAGGTATCGACCGCCCGCGCATGCGTCAGGCCCGCCAAGCGCTGGGTCACGTAGCGCAGCCACCTGGTCCCCTGATGGCACGCGAAGAAGTCGACCTCGTCATGGCGCAACCCCGCCTGGGCGAGGGCGTCGTCGATGACCTCCTTGCCGAAGTCCGCGGTGAGCATGAGCATCCTGCGCGCCATCGCGCCGTCGGGCGAGAAGGTCACTGGCTTGCCGCCATCCCACCAGTTGCCGTCACGGACTCCGGTGACGACCGAGCACGAGAAGTCGCTGTCCGTGCGGTGTGCCTGCGCCAGCAGGCCCCGGCCAGGGCCGACCTCGCCGATGACGACTGCCGTCGCGCCGTCGCCGAAAACCGTCGACACCTGTTCATCGGGAGGAGCGAAGCGCGACACAGCACTCGACTGTATCAGGAGCGCGCGGCGAGCCTGGCCGCCTCGGATCATCTTCTCTGCGACCGCGAACTGCAGCTGAAAGGCGTTACAGACGCCCTCGATGGCGAGCGAAAAGCACCGATGCGTGAGGCCAAGCTTCCTGTGCACGACACACGCATTGGGGGCATTGAGGTAGTCGGGGCACATCGAGAATGTCAGCAATAGATCAATCTCGTCGGCGCTGACGTTGGCGCGAACCAGGGCGTCTCGTGCAGCCGCGGCCTCCATGTCGCTGGACATCATGCCCTCGGGCATGATGTGGCGCTGCTTGCCACCCTGAAACGGGTCGCCGGCCTGAGCCGCCATCGCTGCGGCGACGAGCTGTGCGCCGGGCTGCGGTAGCGGGGGCTCGTTGCCAGCGCGGGCTCGGAATACGCTGGCCTTCTCGGCCCAGCGGGTGACGGTGGCCGACGACCAAAAGTCATTGCGACGGATCTCGGGCGGGAGGAAGACGCCGATCCCCAGGACGCCGATGCCCGGCTGGTTGCTGGCTGACATGTTGGTGTCCTTGCTAGTTCACGAGCCGTGGGAGACGGATCACGCGGCCCAGCGTCTCGAATCTCTTGTTCTTGGGCATGCGCGCCG
>JBGASF010000059.1:0-42993 GCA_044229835.1 Polyangia bacterium
GACCTGGTCACCGGCCTGGATGCGCGCGTCCTCGGCGTCGTTGCGGTGCAGGCCCATGAAGCGCAGGTCGGCCGACAGCACCCAGGCGCGGCGCCAGCCGAACTTGTACTCGAAGCCAATGCCGACGTGGCCCTCGGTCTGGGTCACGTTCTCGACCGAGGTCGGCTCGATGTCCTGGGTCGCGCCGTAGCGGATCTCGGTGTTGGCCGCGCCGATGCCGGCCAGCAGGTGCCAGTCGAAGCGCGCCCGCGGCGAGAAGCGGTACAGCAGCGAGCCCGACGCGATGGCCGTCGCGCGCTGGTAACCCAGCTTCTCGGAGTCGCGGTCCTCGGTCACCGCGCCGTCGATGGCCAGCTCGAAGCCCAGGTGGCCGCTGCTGCGATAGCGCAGGAACATGCCGCCGCCGCCCATGCCCAGCGGCTCCTCACCGCTGTCGTTCATGGTGCGGGCATCGACCACCGACATCCCGGTGGCGCGCAGCCCCAGGCCCCAGTGCCGATGCGCCTCGGCCACATACGGGATGACCACGATGGGCGCCGCATACGGCTGCGGAGCGACCGCGTACACCGGCGGGGGCGCGCCCCAGGGAGGGTAGGCGCCGCCGACGCACTCGCAGGCATCCGCCGACGCTGCCGCCGGCAACGCCGCCAGCGCCGCACCGAACACCACCGCACCCAGGACCCACTTCGCGCTCTTCATGATCGTCTCTCCAGGCTCTTCGGCCAAAACTCTAGCACCCTCTCTAGCGATCCACATGCCAAGCGCTGCCGCCCGGCACCACGCCGCAACCCCCTGAAACGCTTGTCCTGCACGGCAGGCCGCCTGCCGGCTGTCAGTGATTGTTCGATACACTGTGAAACCCAGTTCACGGGTCCCCCCAGCATCGTTGACGCACGCCACATTCACGGCGTAAAACGCGGGCATGCGCTTTCTCGTCACGGGTGGTGGTGGCTTCATCGGTTCAAACCTGGTCCATCACCTGATCGCCAAGGGCGAGTCGGTGCGGGTCCTCGACAACTTCGCCACCGGGCGCGAGCAGAACCTGGCCGGCACCGAAGGCAAGTGCGAGCTCATCCGGGGCTCCATCACCAGCCCCGAGGACTGCGCCCGCGCCGTCGAGGGCATCGAGGTCATCCTGCACCAGGCCGCGCTGCCCTCGGTCCCGCGCAGCGTCGAGGATCCGGTCAGCTCCGACCTCACCAACGTGCACGGCACCGTGCTGCTGCTCGACGCCGCGCGCCGCGCCAAGGTGCGCCGCGTGGTCTTCGCGGCCTCGTCGGCCGCCTACGGCGAGACGCCCACGCTGCCCAAGATCGAGACCATGATGCCGTCGCCGCTGTCGCCCTACGCGGTGTCCAAGCTGGCCTGCGAGTACTACCTCAAGGTCTTCACCTACAACTACGGCCTGGAGACCGTGGCGCTGCGCTACTTCAACGTCTTCGGCCCGCGCCAGGATCCCAAGTCGCAGTACGCCGCCGTGATCCCGCGCTTCATCGAGGCCTACATCGCTGGACAGCCTGCCAACATCTTCGGTGACGGCGAGCAGTCGCGCGACTTCTGCTTCATCGAGAACTGCATCGAGGCCAACCTCAAGGCCGCGGTGGCGCCGGCGGCGGAGGCCTCGGGCAAGGTCTTCAACATCGCCTGCGGCGAGCGCACCACCCTGAACCAGGTCATCGACATCCTGGGCGACATCTTCGGCGGGCGCATCGCCCCCAACTACCAGCCGCCGCGCGCCGGCGACGTCAAGCACTCGCTGGCCGACATCGAGCAGGCCAAGAAGTGCCTGGGCTACACCGGCGCGATCAGCTTCCGCCAGGGCCTCGAGAAGACCGTGGCCTGGTTCAAGCAGCACGGCAAAGCGGTCTAGGCTCCGGGTCGACGCCACCATGCTCTCGATGACCGGGTTCGGGCGCGCTGGCGCCGACGCCGCCGGGCGCCGCCTGGTGATCGAGGTGCGCGCGGTCAACCACCGCTTCCTCGATCTCAAGCTGCGCCTGCCCTGGGGTGGCGCCGAGCTGGAGGCGCGCATCGGCGCCGCCGTGCGCAAGCGGGTCGACCGCGGCGCGCTCAGCATCAACATCAGCGAGGACGCGGCCGCGCGGGCCCCCGCGGTGCACGCCAACCTGCCGCTGGCGATGGCCATCCACGCCGCGCTGGTCGAGCTGGCCGACGCCCTGGGCGCGCCGCCGCCCGGCCTCGACGCCGTGCTGGCGCAGCCCGGCGTCCTCGTCGTCGGCGAACCCGCCACCGCGATCGACGAGCTGTGGGCCGCCCTGGAGCCCGCGCTCGACGCCGCCCTGGTCGCGCTGGCCGCCGAGCGCGCCCGCGAGGGCGCCGCGCTGGCCGCCGACGTGCTGACCCGGGTCGCCAACCTGGAGCGCCTGGCCGCCGAGCTGGGCCGCCTGGCCGCCGCCGGCCCCGAGGCCGCGCGCAAGCGGCTGACCGACCGCCTGGCCAAGCTGCTCGGCGAGGGCCAGGTCGATCCCCAGCGCCTGGCCCAGGAGGTCGCGCTGCTGGCCGACAAGGCCGACGTCAGCGAGGAGCTGACCCGGCTGACCGCGCACCTCGGCGAGCTGCGCGCCCTGTGCAGCGCGCCCGGCCCGGTCGGCCGCAAGCTCGACTTCCTGCTGCAGGAGGTCGGGCGCGAGATCAACACCACCGGCTCCAAGTCGCAGGCCACCGAGATCGCCCGCCTCATCGTCGACGCCAAGGCCGAGCTCGAGAAGATCCGGGAGCAGATCCAGAATGTCGAGTAGGGCAGCAGCCCCCGGAGCGCGCCGGGCAGGGAATTTCGGCCTGTGTCACAGCGGCGGTATAGTGATCAGGGCATGACCCGCGGTCGTCTCATCATCGTCGGTTCGCCCTCGGGGGCAGGCAAGACCACCCTGTGTCATCGCCTGCTGGCCGAGTTCCAGGACTCGGTCGGCTTCTCGGTCAGCTACACCACGCGCAAGGCGCGCCCTGGCGAGGTCGACGGCAAGGACTACCACTTCATCGATCAGCCCACCTTCGAGGCCATGGTCGCCAAGGGCGACTTCGCCGAGTGGGCCCACGTGCACGGCAACAACTACGGCACCGGGCGCGGCTGGGTGCAGAACATGCTGTCGCAGGGGCGCGACGTGCTGTTCGACATCGACTTCCAGGGCGGCCGCCAGCTCAAGGCGCAGTACGGCTCCGACGCCATCATGATCTTCATCCTGCCCCCCGGCCTCGACGTGCTGGAGCAGCGCCTGCGCCGCCGCCAGTCCGAGAGCGAGGAGGCCATCGAGCTGCGCCTGCACAACTCGCTGCGCGAGCTCGAGCACTACCTCTTCTACGACTACCTGGTGGTCAACGCCGGCCTCGATCAGGCCTATGACGAGCTGCGCGCGATCTACCTGGCCACGCGCTACGCGGTGCTGCGCCGGGCGCCGCTGGTGGAGGCCCTCATCCGCGAGGCCAAGGCGCGCCGTTGAACCAGATCGCCTGTGTGCAGCGCGTGACGGCAGCTTCGCGGCGAAAATCTGCTACAGTTTCGCGCATAAACGCATGATTCGCCTGAGTGACATCCTGACCAAGGTGTCGTCCTACCACCCGGGGGCCGACGTCGATCTGGTCAAGAAGGCCTATGTTTTCGCGGCCAAGGCCCACGACGGCCAGCTGCGGCGCTCGGGCGATCCGTACGTCGTGCACCCGCTCTCGGTGGCCGCCGTCATCGCCGAGCTGAAGCTCGACGTGCCCTCGCTGTGCGCGGGCCTCTTGCACGACGCCGTCGAGGACACCTCGGCCACCGTGGAGGAGCTGTCGTCGATGTTCGGCGACGAGATCTCCTTCCTGGTCGATGGCGTCACCAAGCTGGGCAAGATCCCCTGGAACACCCGCGAGGAGCGCCAGGCCGAGAACTTCCGCAAGATGCTGCTGGCGATGGCGCGCGACATCCGCGTCATCCTGATCAAGCTCGCCGACCGCCTGGACAACATGCGGACGATGGAGCACATGCCGGCCGACAAGCAGGAGCGCATCTCGCAAGAGACCATGGAGATCTACGCTCCGCTGGCGCACCGCCTGGGCATCCAGTGGGTCAAGTGC
The DNA here is from genome assembly GCA_044229835.1 of Polyangia bacterium. GTDB lineage: Bacteria > Myxococcota_A > Polyangia > Haliangiales > JADYYK01 > JADYYK01. The sequence goes on from JBGASF010000059.1 coordinate 4,072, forward strand.
GAGCTCGAGGATCTGTCGTTCCGCTACCTCGAGCCCATCGAGTGGGGCAACCTGGCCAAGGCCATGCAGGCCACCAACAAGGAGCGTGGCAAGCACATCGACGACATCGCCAAGCTGATCAAGAAGGAGATGCTGGAGGCGGGCGTGCAGTGCGAGGTCTCGGGCCGCGCCAAGCACCTGTGGTCGATCCACCAGAAGATGAAGAAGACCGGCCGCGAGCTCGAGCAGATCTACGACATCGTGGCCTTCCGCGTGGTCACCAAGTCGGTGCAGCAGTGCTACGAGGCGCTCGGCGTGGCGCACTCCAAGTGGACGCCGATCCCGGGCCGCTTCAAGGACTACATCGCGCTGCCCAAGCCCAACATGTACCAGTCGCTGCACACCACGGTGATCGGTCCTCGCGGCGAGCGCATGGAGATCCAGATGCGCACCGAGGACATGCACCGGGTCGCCGACGAGGGCATCGCGGCGCACTGGCTGTACAAGGAGGGCAAGCCCGGCAAGGGCCCCGCCGGCAAGCACAGCGAGGCCGACACCAAGAAGTTCGCCTGGCTCAAGCAGCTGATGGAGTGGCAGCAGGACGTCAAGGACCCGACCGAGTTCATCGAGACGGTCAAGATCGACCTGTTCGCCGACGAGGTCTACGTCTTCACCCCCAAGGGTGACGTCAAGGCGCTGCCCAAGGGCAGCTGCCCCATCGACTTCGCCTACGCGGTGCACACCGAGGTCGGCAATCGCTGCTCGGGCGCGCGCATCAACGGCCTCATCGTCGCGCTCAAGTACCAGCTGCGCAACGGCGACACCGTCGACATCCTGACCTCGCCGACGCAGAAGCCCAACAAGGACTGGCTGAAGATCGTCGTCACCTCGCGCGCCAAGTCGAAGATCAGAAACGCCATCCGCACCGAGCAGCGCGATCGCGCGCGCGGCCTGGGCAAGGAGATCCTGGAGCGCGAGCTGCGCCGCTGGGGCCTGTCCCTGCCCAAGCTGATGAAGAACGAGAAAGAGCTGGCGGCCGCGGCCAGCCAGGTCAAGGCGCAGTCGGTCGACGACCTCATCGTGATGTGCGGCTTCGGCAAGGTCACCGCCAGCCAGGTGGTGCAGCACCTGGTCAGCAAGGAGCGCTTCGAGAAGGGGCCCGACGCCGAACCCGAGAAGGTCTCGGCCATCACCCAGATCGTCCGCCGCATCACCCGCGCCAAGCCATCGTCGACCGGCATCCAGGTCGCCGGCGAGGAGGACGTGCTGGTGCGCTTCGCGCGCTGCTGCAACCCCATCGTGGGCGACTCCATCGTCGGCTTCATCACCCGCGGGCGCGGCGTCACCGTGCACACGCGCGACTGTCAGAAGGCGCTCGACCTGGATCCCGACCGGCGCATCGACGTGACCTGGGACGGCAAGTCGACCGCGCCGCGCCCGGTGACGATTGCGGTGTCGTGCACCGACAAGCCGGGCATCCTGGCCGACCTGTCGCGCGCCTTCACCGACACCGGGGTCAACATCTCGCAGGCGCACTGCAAGGTCGGCGACGACGGCCGGGCGCTCAACACCTTCCAGTTCAACGTCTCGAACGTGGACCAGCTCAAGACCGTGATCCGCAACCTGCAGAAGATCGGCGGGGTCTACAACGTGGAACGGATCAACGACACGGCCAACCAGTAACGCTCCCATTGACACGGGCCGGAAGGTCGAGTATCCACACGTGCCCTCAGGGAATTCCACCAAAGGACACGACGATGGCTTCGGCAACAAAGGCGACCTGGAACAAGCGCGACCGCAACCACTCGAACGCCGGCCGCCGGCGCAAGGCCAAGGAGTCGCGCAAGTCGACCCTGACCACCGCCGAGCTGTTCGCCAGCCTCGGTGAGCCGGGCAAGAAGGCGCCCGCCGCCCAGGCCCGGAAGTCCAAGTAATCTCTCCGATCGTATCGCTCTCCCCGCGCCGCTCGTAGTCAGGGCACGGCACGCCGTCAGTGCCGGGGGAGGGCTCATGCGTCACCTATCATCTGGCCTGGCCATCACGCTGCTGGTGCCGGCGCTGGCCCTGCTGGGCTGCGGCGGCGACGGCATCGTCAGTGACCCTGGCACCGGCACGCGCACCCTGTCGGTGCAGGCCAGCGCCAGCTACGAGTCAGGGCTGCAAGGCGCCAGCTTCGAGGTCCGGGTCAGCAAGCTGGGCCAAGCGGTCAGCGGCGCCAAGGTCGCCGTCACCAGCGGGCTCGGCATGGTCACCCTGGTCGAGGGGCAGGACCAGCGCTACCGCGGCAACCAGGCCGGCTGGCCCGACGACGGCTTCATCCTCGATATCGAGGTCCGCGACGCCACCGGCAAGCTGACCGACTCGCTGAGCGCCTCGGTGCGCGTGGCGGCCCCGGTCAAGCTCATGCGCCCCAGCGTCACCACGCCGTTCGATCCTCACACCCTCGAGGGCGGCGTGCTGCCCGTGGTGTGGAGCGGGCCGGCCGGCGATCGCGTGCGCGTCAAGGCCAAGGACTTCGAGCCGCAGCCGTTCAGCCCCGATCCGCTGCAGGTGTCGATCCCGGCGGCCACCTTCGACAAGACCGAGCACGACCTCGAGATCACGCGCAGCAACACCGTGCTGCTGGCCGGCGGCGCGCCCGACTCCAGCTTCACCTCCGACTACAAGCTCAAGACCACGCTGCTCGTCGTCAATCCGTTCCAGTAGTCGAAACACAAGTTTGCGGACACCACGCCTTCCACGCTAAGCTCGGCGCACCCTGGGGACCCGGCCATGAAGCGTTGCCCGACCTGCGCCAAGACGTATCCGAATGACGCCAACTTCTGCCCGCTCGACGCCACCCGTCTGGTCGAGGCGGCGGGCGATGTCCCCGCGCCCGCGGCGGCAGCGCCTGACGCCGGCCTGATCGGCGGGCGCTACCAGCTCGGCGAGCGGCTCGGCGGCAGCGTCACCGGTGACGTCTACCGGGCTCGCGACGCCCAGAGCGGCGCCGAGGTGGCCGTCAAGATCGTCGCCCCCTCGGTGTACCCGACCCCGCTGGCGCTGGAGCGCGCCCAGCGCGAGCTCAAGCAGCTCAGCAAGCTGACCTCGCCGCGGGTGGTGCGGGTGCTGGATCAGGGCCGCCATGGCCAGAGCCAGCTGTGGATCGCGATGGAGCTGTGCGTCGGCCGTCCGCTCAGCGCCATCGTGGCCGAGGGCGGACCGCTGCCGGTCGACCGCGCCAGCCGGATCGTGGCCGAGGTCGGCGAGGCGCTGATCGAGGCCCAGAAGGTCGGCGTGGTGCACCGTGACGTGGCGCCCAAGAACGTCCTCATCGAGCCCAGCGGCGCGGTGCGCGTGACCAACTTCGGCGTGCCGGTGGCGGTGTCCGACCGCATCGCCGGGGTGCCCGAGTTCATGTCGCCCGAGCAGGCCGAGGGCAAGCCGGTCGATCAGCGCTCCAACATCTACAGCCTGGGCGCGCTGTACCACTACCTGCTGCTCGGCGAGCCGCCCTTCGCGGGCGATCCCAGCTCGGTGATCCGCCAGCACGTCAGCACCGCGGTGACGCCGCCCAGCCAGCGCCGCCCGGGCTTCTCGCCCGACGCCGAGCAGGCCATCATGAAGGCGCTGGAGAAGAGCTCGAGCCGGCGCCACCTGACGCTGCGCCAGCTGCTCACCGACGTCGAGCGGCTGGCCGGCGCGCCGGGCGCCATCCCGATGGTGGCCGCCATCAACACGCCGAACAAGAAGACCATGGCGATGGGCGCCCTGGTGCCGCCCCCGGGGCAGGTGCCGTCCACCACCATGCCAGGCTTCAACCGCTCCGAGGTGCAGGCCGCGCTGGAGCGCGAGCTGCCGGTCGGTCCGGTGGCGGGCGCGCCTGCCCACGTCAGCGCGCCGGCGCCGCAGTTCGCGCAGGCCCAGCCCTACCTGCAGGGTGGCTCGCCGCTGTCGGCGGGGCCCAACGTGCCCACCATGCAGCCCGGCATGCCGCTGTCGCCGATGGCGCCGACCATCCAGCCCGGGTTGTCGCTGGGCCAGGCGCCGACGGCGATGGCGCCCGCGCCGCAGCCCCAGCCGCAGTTCGCCCCGCAGCCACAGTTCGCGCCGCCGCAGTCGGTGCCCGCGTATGCCGCCCCCGCGCCGCAGCCGCCCGCGCCGCAGCCGATGGCGGCTCCTATGCCGGCGCCCGCGCCACGCCCGGCCCCGGCCGCCCCGACCCCGTCCGCGCAGCAGCAGGCCGCCTCGCCGCCCTCGATGAGCAAGGGCAAGGGCAAGAAGAAGAAGGACGGCAAGTTCCGCGAGACGATGTGGTTCAAGAAGGGCGAGCTCGACGAGCAGATGGCCCAGCAGCCTCCTCCCAAGGAAGGTGAGGAAGAGCGCCCCGAGGACACCCGAGGCATCGACGAGCGCTACGCCGACGACGGCACGCTGTCCGCCGAGGATCGCAAGAAGCACTCGCTGCGCACCGGCGCCACGCAGATGATGCCCGCCATCAAGGTCGCGCCCGGGGGCGCGCTGCCCGGCGAGGGCATGTCGGCGACCGACATCGCCAAGGAGTTCCAGACCGGGCGCAAGTGGCTGTGGGTGGTGGTGGCGGTGGGCGTGGTCATCGCCATTGCGGTGACCATCTTCCTCGTCAAGAACTAGGCGATGTTCGCCGGGCTCACCGCGGCCGATCTGGACGTCTACGAGCCCAGCAAGTGGCGCTCGAACGTCTGGAACAAGGGCCGCCTCGAGGTCAAGGAGAAGCTGGTCGCGCTCGGGCGCGAGCTGGCCCCGGGCCTGGTCGGCCTCGACGGCGGGCCGCTCGAGGTCACGCCCTCGGTGGAGCACCCGGCGCTGTGGAACCACAAGCAGGTCGAGGCGCAGCACCTGTACTTCTCGCGCAGCGAGGGCTCACGCAGGGATCTCGACCGGGTCATCGATCGCGCGCGCTCGATGGCGCAGATGATCTCGGACCCGACGCCGCAGCGCACCCACATCTTCCTCTCGGTGTCGGTGACCTTCGCCGGGCTGGAGGTCGCGCTGCGCCTGCACCCCGACGCCGCCATCGACCGCCAGAACCTGGCGCGCAAGACCGCCGACCTGTACGAGCGCGAGCAGCTGGCGCACCTTCTGGCCTCGCTGCCCGAGGCCATCGCCATCGGCATCACCACGGGGCCGCTGCGGCCGTGTCGCGAGGTCAGCGCCGAGGCCCTGCCCGAGCTGGTGGCCGCGCTGGAGCGCGCCCGGCCCGCGCCGCTCGCGCCGGGGCCGTGGCTCGCCGCGGTGTGGAGCTTCCCGCGCGCCGAGGTGGTCGCGCGCGGCGCCGACCTCGCGGGCGACGTCAAGACCGCGCTGGAGGCGCTGCTGCCGCTGTACTGGGCCATCGCCTGGTCGGCGGGCAACGACTTCGTCTCCATGAAGGAGGCGCTGCAGAAGGAGAAGGCCCAGGTCAAGCAGCGCGGCCTGCAGAAGCACGACAAGGTGCGCATCGTGCAGGGCGTGCTGGCCGGCAAGTCGGGCGTGGTGCAGGACATCGACGCCCGCGGCGCGGTGCGCCTGCTGGTCGGCAAGCTCGCGGTCAAGCTCGACGCCGGCGACCTGGCCAAGGACTAGCCCCCTCGAAGCGCAGCTTCGAGGAGTGCTATTCCGTTCCGTTCCGCTAGACCAGGATCGGGATCGGCGCCGGTGACCGCCCCGCGCGCAGCGCCGCCAGGAGGGCAGGGGCCTCGACGCGGGGCACCGCGCAGGTCAGCGCCTCCAGCGCGAGGTCACCGCGCAGCGCCAGCGCGACCAGCTCGGGGTACAGATCGGCGTGACAGCCGGCGACCCCGAACACGGTCTGATCGCGCGCCGCCAGCGCGCCGACGTCGACCAGCGCGGCGCCGGCCCGCCCTGGATCGACCAGCGCCAGCGTGCCGGCGACCGGCAGCATCGCCAGCGCCGCCGCGATCCCGGCCGGCGACCCGGTGCTGTCGACCACCCGCGCCACCGCGCCCAGCTCGGCCGCGGACAGCTCCTCGTCGGGGCTGGCGGTACGCTTGATCCCGGCCGGGGCGCGCGCGCGCGCTTCGGCGGCGTCGTCGACCGCGATCACGCCGACGCCCTTGGCCAGCAAGATCTGACACAGCAGGAGGCCGACGCCGCCGAGGCCGCGCACCACCACGGTGTCGCCTGGCCCCACGCCCAGCCGGGCATAGGTCGCATAGGCCAGCGCGCCGTGCCGCGCCAGCGCCGCCAGGGGCCACGCCGCGCGCTCGCCCAGCGCCAGCGCCCCCGACAGCGGCAGCACCGGTCGCGCCGGCACCACCACCTCGGCCGCCAAGCCGCCGTCGCGATCGATGCCGAGCTCCCCGCCGCGCGCGCACACCACCCCGCGACCGCGGCGGCACAGATCGCACTCGAAGCAGGCCAGCCACGGCGGCACCAGCACGGTCGCGCCGGCCAGCTCGGCGGCCTCGGCGCCCGCGCGCACGACCTCGCCGATCACGGCGCCGCCGGCCACCCGGCCCGGTGGGGCCGCCAGCTCACGCGCCGACACCGCGCAGCCGAGCACACGGATCACCAGCTCGGTCGGGGTCGGCTCGCTCAAGGCAGGGGGTGCTAGGCGCCGGGCTCTTCGTCGAGGATGTCGCCGTCGCCGATGTCGACCGAGCCGCTCAGCTCGGGCGGCTCGGCCACGTCGTCCTCGAAGCCCGGCGGCGGCGCCGGCGCGGCGTCCATGCGCGCGTTGACCGAGGTCGAGTCGTCCGCCGGCCAGCTGCCCGCGGTCGCGGCCTGGTTGCCGGCGGGCGCGCTGCTGACTGGCGCCGGCGCGGCGACGCCACCCAGCGAGCTGCCCGCGGGCGCATAGCCCATGCGACGACGGTAGCGGTCCAGCGCCTCGACCAGCTCTGCGTAGGGGATCATGGCCCGAGCTTAGCGGATCTCGCGCGGCGCGGGAACCATGCGCGTCTCGCGCGCTCCCCCGGGCACCGGGCCAGGGGCCGGCGCGCTGGCGGGCGCGGGCACCTCGACCACGGGTGCGGCCTCGCCGACGATGGTGTAGCGCAGCGTGTGCATGGTCGCGCCGCGCGACACCCCGATGACCAGCTCGCTGGCGCCGTGCAGGGTCTCCCACACCGTGAACAGATCCCCGGGCCGCTCCAGCGAGCGCCCGTTGACCGAGCGCACCACGTCGCCGACGCGCAGGTCGACGGCGGCGAAGCGTGTGCCCACCGCGGCCTTGATGGTCCAGCCCTGGAAGCGCCCGCCCACCAGGTCGGCGTCCAGCTGGTACTCGGCCAGCACCGGCGCCGGGCCCGCGGCCAGCACGCGCTCCAGCTCGGCGCGCTCGATGCTGCCCGCCGAGGTCGGCACCACGGGGCGGGCCGCCGCGGGTGCACCACGCACGGCCTCGTCATCGAGATAGCCGAGGTTGGTCTCTTCCACCCGTCGCGGCGCATGGCTGCAGCCGGCGGTGGCGAGCAGGCTCAGCGCGAGGGCAGGGCCAAGGAGCAGGGCGATCCGCATGCCCTGACCCTGTCACCCACGGGCGGGCGGGGCAACTTCCGCGAGCGCGCGCTCGACCTCCACGCACAGCGCGGCGAACACCGCGTCGGCGGGGCGGTCGCCCGGCACCACCACGATGCGCTCGCTGCTGGCCAGCTCACGCGCCAGGGCGCGGTAGGCGTCGGCCACCCGGCGCTGGGTCGCCAGCGCATCGAACAGCTCGTCCGGGCGTCCCGCCAGCCGGCGCCGCTCGGCGGCGACCTCGGCCGGCAGGTCAATCAACAGCGTCAGGTCGGGCTTGCGCGCGCGCGCGCTGAGGGTGCGCACCCAGGCGCCCTCGGCGTCCAGCGTCTGGTACGCGAACGACGAGTGGTAGTAGCGATCGGTCAGCACATGGCGCCCCGCCGCCAGCGCCGGCTCGATCTCGCGCCTGACATGGTCCATGCGGTCGGCCGCGAACAGCAGCGCCAGGGCCTGCTTGTCGAACGGCGCGTGCTGCCCCGCCAGCACCTCGCGGATCAGCCGGCCGACCGGCCCGGTCGACGGCTCACGGGTGGCGTGTGCGGGCCGCCCGCTGGCCTCCAGCCAGGCGCGCAGCCGGTCGGTCTGGGTGGTGGTCCCGGCGCCGTCGATGCCCTCGATGGCGATCAGCAGCGGCGTCACCGTCGCCATCAGGCGTGCGCGGCGCGACGACGCAGCAGGTACGCGACCAGCAGGCCGAGGCCCGCGATCCCGGCGCCCAGCCCCAGCGCCAGCAGCCAGCGCAGGTCCTTGGCCGCCTCCTTCTGCGCCTCCGCCTTGGCGACGCCGCGCGCGCCCGGGTGGCCCGGATCCAGCGCGAACGCTCGCGCCAGCTCGTCGGCGCCGGCGCCCGGCTTGCCCGCGGCGCGCGCCGCCATGCCCCGCGCATAGGCCAGCTCGGCCTCGGCCTTCTTCGCGGTCGGCCCCTCGGGCGCCACCGAGTAGGCCTTGTCGAAGGCCTGCGCCGCGCCGTGCCAGTCCTGCTTGGCCGACAGCGCCTGGCCGTACTCGAAGTAGCCCGCCGCCATCTCGCCGCGCGCCTCGAAGGTCGGCTCCTGCGCCAGCAGGGCGTCATAGCCCGCGATGGCGCCGGCCAGATCGCCCGCGCTGCGCTTCTGCTGCGCGTCGGCCAGCTGCTTGCGCCAGCCCTCGGCCAGCTCCTCATCGATGCTGGTGAACAGCTGGCGCGCCAGCTGCGCCGGGGTCAGGTCGGCGTCGGGCGCCTTGCCGTCGCGCGCCTCCAGGGCCTTGCGCAGCTCGACGTCGGCGATCTCGCGATAGGTGAAGTACAGCGGCACCGCCTTGTCGGACAGCTGCCCGCCGGGCAGCTTCATCTGCCGCTTGGGCGCCTCCTTGGGCGCCGGCCCGGTCACGTAGCGCAGGGTGGCCCAGCGCGCCATGCGACGCACCCGCGAGCTCGGGCTGGCGACCAGGCCGAGCACGGCGACCACCGCGTCTGGGTGGCGGGTGTCGCCATAGGCGCGCAGCAGCTCGACCTGCTCCTGCTCGTCGACCGAACCCAGCGCACGCGACGGGCGCTGGCGATCCATGCGATCCAGCTGGTAGTTGGCGTAGCGCGCCAGCAGCGCGACCTTGGTCGAGCTGCGATCCCGCGCCGCCCGCGCCAGACCGGGCAGGGCGGTGCTGCCCATGCTGCGGATCTGACGACCGACCTCGTCGCGGAACAGGTTGCCGAGATCGGTGAAGCTCCAGTCGAGCAGCGCGCGCACGGCCTCGTGGCGGTGCGTCGCGGCGATGGCGCGGATGAGCGCGGTCATCTCGAAGGCCTCGGTGGCGCCGTCCGAGACCGGCAGGGCGGCCAGGGCGGCCAGCCAGTCGGCCTCCACCGGCGGGGCGTCGTCGTCGCCGCGCTTGTCAGCGCGCTTGAGCTTGAAGGTGCCGTCCTTGCCCGGCAGATCGGCGTCGATGGCGACCAGCGCGCTGCACAGCGCGCCGACGTCGTTGCGGCGCGGCCCGGTCAGGCGCGCCAGCAGCGAGGCATAGGCGGCCTCGCCCACGCCGGCCAGCTCGCGCGCCGCGGTCAGGCGGGCCTCCCCGGTGGCGCCCCGCAGCTTGCCCAGCAGCTCGTCGACCTTGGCGGTCTGCGCGGCATCCTCGACCGGGGGCGCGGGTGCCGCGATGGGGGGATCGCCGACGTCGGGCTCTGCTGCCGCGAGACCAGAGGTGGCGGCCAGGGAGACCGTCGCGATGAGCCAGTGCTGCCAGGAACGCATCAGGTCGCCTCTTTATCAGAGCCGCGCCGCATCCTCAATCCGTTCTCCGTGCAATCAATGCGTCGTCCGCGTCGTCTTCATGCGCGTCAGGCTGAGGCCCAGCATCTCTTGTCCGTCCTGCTCGAACGCGTGGAAGCGGACCCCCATTCCGACCAGGCTGCGGGGGGACTGCTGGCGATCGGCATAGTTCAGGTAGTAGTGACCCTTGACCTCGCCGCGCGCCACGATCTCGGCGTCACTGTCGGGGGTCGAGAAGCGCACCCGGACCTCGCTGCCCAGCGGCAGCGGCTCGGGCAGCTCGACGAAGATCCCCCCCTCGGAGATGTTGCGAGCGATGGCCGGGGTGTCGCCGAAGATCTCGCTCGAGATGTCGACCGGGAACGCGTTGTCGAAGCGCAGGGCGGTGCGCTTGTCGCGACGCTTGGCCACCGCGATCCGGGCCAGGGGGGCTGCGCGACGCAGTGGGTGGGCGGCGTTCGGTCTCGGCGGCATCAGGGCTCCTTCGGGGTTGAAGCTGATCCTAGTGTGGTAGGGGCATGAAGGGCAAGAAACTACCTTATCCTACATCAGCGATAGCGACCGAAGTCATTGAACCTTTCCACGAAATCGGGCACACAAGGGGCGTGGATCAGGGGAGGTCGTTGATGCGCAGCGTTCGTCTAGCTTCTTTGTTGGTGGGTGCAGGGCTGTTCCTGGCGGCGTGCGGTGACAACGGCACCGCCGACAGCGACGGCGGGACCGACGGCGGCTCGGCCGACGGCGGCGACGCCCGGGTGCCCGACGCCACCATCGACGCCCGGCCACCCGACAGCGCCACCGCGGACGCCGGCCTGCCTCAGCCCAAGCTGGTTGATAGCGACAACGTCAGCGCGGCCTTCCGCCCGCGCATCGCGGTCAACGCCGGTGGTCGGGCCCTTGCCGTCTGGCTGGCCGGCTGCACCGGCACCAACTGCACCGAGGTCTGGGGCAACAACTACACCAACGGCAACTGGGGCACCGCGACCAAGCTGAACACCCTGACCGGGAACATCGCGGCGGGCAGCAGCCTCGAGTACCCCGACATCGCGATCGACGCGGCGGGCGCGGGCGTGGCCGTGTGGCACCAGGTCGACGCTACCCCCCGCCAGCGCGTCAACGCGGCCCGCTGGAGCGGCACCGCCTGGGCGGCTTCCGAGATCCTCGACAACAACGCGGCGGCGGCACGCCGCGTCCGGGTCGCGGCGGCCAATGCCACCGCGGTGGCGGTGTGGGAGCAGGGCGACACCTCGGCTGCGCGCCGCACCTTCTTCAGCCGTCTGACCGGGACCACGTGGTCGCCGGCGGCTCGCCTCGACAGCAACGACACCAGTGGCATCGACGCCGACGTCGGCATGGATCCTCAGGGCAATGCCACCGTGGTGTGGTCGCAGGCGACCCGCTCGGGGGGCTTCCGCGAGATGTGGGCCAACCGGATCGACGGCACCAGCGGCAACGCTGGTACCGCGCTGGTGATCGGGACCGATCCCAATGGCTCGGGGAACACGCCCAGCGTCGCGGTCAGCGCCAACGGTACCGCGGTCGTGACCTGGAACGAGTTCGACACCACCAGCTCGCCGCCCAATAGCCGCTTCAACATCAAGGCGAACCGGTGGTCGGGCACCGCCTGGGGCACTGCCGCGGTGTCGGTCGAGAACAGTACTTCGTTCACCAACGATCCGTGGTCCGCCATGGATGCCAATGGCAACGGCTTCGCGGCCTGGCCGATCGAGTCGAGCCCCAACCTGAGCGTGGTCATCAACACCATGTCGCCCACCGGCACCTGGGGCACCCTGCAGCCGGTCGAGCAGTTCACCGAGGATACCAACACCGTCCACGTCGCGGCTGGCAACGGCAACGCGCTGGTGGTCTGGAGCCAGGTCACCAGCGGCCAGAACGCCCACATCAAGGGCGTGTTCTTCAACGGCAGCTCGACCGGCCCGGTGCTGGCCATCGAGAACCAGGATGGCTCGGCGGACAACTGCGACGTCGGCATGGACGCCCAGGGCGTCGCCCACGTGATCTGGATCCAGAACATCGCGCCGAGCAACCGCACGGACGTCTTCTCCGCCACCATCCGCCCCTGACATGGCCAAGAAGACCCTCGTCACCGGGGCGGCAGGTTTCATCGGCTCCGCGGTCGTGCGTCGCCTGCTGGCGCGCGGCCGCGAGGTCAAGTGCTACCTCGAGCCCAATGCCCGCCTGACCAACCTCGAAGGCCTCGACGTCGAGCGCATCGAGGGCGACGTCAACGACCGCGACCAGATCGCACGCGCGCTCGAGGGCTGCGACAAGCTGTATCACCTGGCCGCGATCTACTCGCTGTGGCTGCCCGACGGCTCCAAGATGTACGAGGTCAACGTCGAGGGCACCAAGACCGTGCTGTGGGCGGCCTACAAGGCGGGCCTCGACAAGGTGGTCTACACCAGCTCGATCGCGGCCGTCGGGCTGCGTGACGGGGCGCCCTCCGACGAGACCGTCGCCTTCAACTACTGGGACGACGCCAACTCGTACATCCGCTCCAAGTGGCTGTCCGAGCGTGACGCCCTGCGCTTCGCCCGCGAGGGCCTGCCGCTGGTGGTGGTCAACCCGTGCTTCCCGTTCGGCGAGCGCGACATCGGCCCGACCCCGACCGGCAAGTTCATCGTCGAGGCCTTGAAGGGCCGCGTGCCCGGCTACATGGACGGCGGCTTCTGCGCGGTCGACGTCGAGGACGTCGCCGAGGGCCACATCCTGGCCGACGAGAAGGGCAAGCTCGGCGAGCGCTACATCCTCGGCGCCCACAACGTGACCTACCGCGACTTCTACAAGGTCGTCGGCGAGGTCGCCAACGTGCGCATCCCGGATCGCAAGATCCCGGGCTGGTTCACCCGTGGCATCGGCTGGGTCAGCGAGAACGTGTCCAACCGGATCACGCACAAGCCGCCCCAGATCACCTACAAGGCGGCCGCCATGGCGACCCGCTTCATGTACTTCGACTGCACCAAGGCCATCCGCGACCTCGGCCTGCCGCAGACCCCGCTGCGCGACTCGGTGGAGCGCTCGGTGGCCTGGTTCCGCGCCAACGGCTATGACCGTGTGCAGGGCTGACCGCGCCTGCTAGGCTAGTCGGATGATGATGCGCGCCGCGATCGTCGCTGCAGTCCTCGGGCTGACGACGCTGGCGCGCGCCCAGGCGCCCGCGCCGGCCCCGGCGCCCGCGCCGCCGCAGAGCGCACCCGAGGAGGTGCCCGCGGCGGACCAGCGGCCGTGGATGGGCGCGCGGGTCGACAGCGCCGAGGGCGGCGTGCGCGTGGTCGCGGTGCTGCCCGACACGCCAGCGCTGCGCGCGGGGCTGCACAGCGGCGATCTGGTGGTCGCGCTGGACGGTGACAGCAGCGTGGTGGCCTCGTCGGATCAGCTGATCGACGCCATCCAGCACCGCAAGGTGGGCGACCGCGCGGTGCTGCGGGTGCGGCGCGCCGGTCAGGATCATGAGCTCGAGCTGACCCTCGTGCTGGAGGCGCGCCCGACGCCGACCCAGCGCCTCGAGCGCGCCTGGACCGGCAAGGCCATCCCGGGGCTCGGCGAGCTGCCCATGCTGGCCGGCACGCTGCCCAAGCTGGCCGCGGGCGAGATCCTGCTGGTCGAGGTCTGGGGCACCTACTGTCGCGCCTGTCGCAGCCTGGCCCCGGTGCTGACCGCGCTGCACGGCAAGCGCGCCAAGCTGGGCGTCCACGTGCTGGCGGTCAGCTCGGAGCAGGCCTCGCGGGTGCGCCGCTTCCTGATGCGCCAGAAGCTGGCCTATCCGGTCGCCTCCGACACCGGGGCGCAGCTGTCACGCAAGCTGCAGATCGAGTACATCCCGACCTTCCTGGCCATCCAGGACGGCAAGCTGCGCGCGGTGCACATCGGCGCCGGCGACGCCCCGGAGTTTTTCGCCAGCGTCGCCGCCATGGTCAAGCGGCGATGATCGAGCGCCTGCTCGGCTTCGCGGAACTCCTGCGCAAGAACGGCCTCAGGGTGTCGACCGGCGAGGTCCTCGACGGCACGCGCGCCGCCGTCGCCGTCGGCCTCGCCGATCCCGAGACGCTGCGCAGCGCGCTGCTCGCCACCCTGGTCAAGCGCCAGGGCGACGAGGCCACCTTCCACGAGCTCTACGACCTCTTCTTCCTGCGCCCCGGAGACCTCAGCGGCGCCTACCAGGACGGCCCGCTGGCGCAGGCCCTGGCCGCCGCCGGCCTCGACGAGGACATGATCGAGCGCCTGCTGGCCATGGTCGCCGACGAGGCCTCGCGCATGGGGCCGGTGGCGCGCATGGGGCTCGGGCTGCGCCGCGGCCATGTCGAGCAGCTCATCCGCATGTCGGGCACCCAGATCGATCTCAGCCGCATCACCAGCCCGCTGCAGATCGGCTTTTACACCCACCGCCTGCTCGAGAGCATGGGCTTCCGCGAGGCCCAGGACGACCTGGCGCGCGCGGCCCGGCGCATCGCGGCCCAGGTCGGCGACGCCGCCGGGGGCGCCCTGGAGCAGGCCGTGCTGGCCAACCTGCGCGCCCTGCAAGGCGCCGTGCGCGCCCACGTGCAGGACGAACTCCTGCGCAACAACCTCGACTACACCAAGGCCTATCGCCAGCAGTCGCTGGTCGAGAAGCCGCTGGCGCAGATGTCCCCCGAGGAGCTCGACCGCCTGCGCGAGGAGGTCGCCCGGCTGTGCCAGAAGCTGCGCACCGCGGTCTCGCTGCGACCGCGCCGGGTCAAGCGCGGCCGCCTCGACGTGCGCCGCACCCTGCGCCACTCGCTGTCGACCGGGGGCATCCCGGTGCGCCTGTACATGCGCAAGCGCAAGCTGGAGCGCCCGCGCCTGGTCATCATGCTCGACGTGTCGGACAGCGTGCGCCACGTCGCCCGCTTCATGCTGCAGTTCGTGTACACGCTGCAGGACATGTTCTCGAAGGTGCGCTCGTTCATCTTCGTGGCCGACCTCGGCGAGACCACCGACCTGTTCAAGCGCCACCCCATCGAGCGCGCCGTCGACCTGGCCTACAGCGGCGCGGTCATCAACGTCTACGCCAACTCCAACTTCGGGCGCGCGTTCCAGACCTTCTCGACGCGCTTCCTCGACGCCGTCACCGGCAAGACCACCGTCCTGGTCATCGGCGACGGGCGCAACAACTACAACCCCTCGCACGCCAGCTGCCTCGGCGACATCCGGGCCCGCGCCAAGCGGCTGCTCTGGCTCAACCCCGAGCCGCCGCTGTCCTGGGGCTTCGGTGACAGCGCCATGCGCGACTACGAACCGCACACCGACAAGGTCGTGGTGGCCCACAACCTGGCCAGCCTGCAGCGCGTGATCAACGAATTGGTCTTGTAATGTCGCGCCTTTGTGGATGGCAAAGTGGTGGCTTCGATTTGACCGGCCTGGCAGCGCCGACTAGACTCACTGTCAGGCTGACCGGCGGGATGGAGCGCACTTGAGCGATCGCGATCGATCTGCGAGAGGGGACAAGAAGGCCGGCCAACGCAGCGTGCCCGCCCTGGTTCCCGTGGCGGCGGCGGCGCCGACCGAGCCAGGCGCCAAGCCGGCGGCCACACCCGATCCCGACGCCGTGGCCATGCACGTCGCCTCGCTGTCGATGGATCCCATCACCAGCATGCCGATGGTCATCCTGATCGGGCCCGATCCCGACGCCCTGCCGGGGCCCCGGGCCACGCTGCCGCTGATGCTGACCATCAGTATCGGTCTGGTCGAGGCCAGCGCCATCGCCTCCGAGCTGGAGGAGGTCCGCCTGGAGCGGCCCATGACGCACGATCTGATGCGCAACCTGCTGGTGCAGAGCGGCGTCACCGTGCGCGCCGTCGACGTCTGCGACCTGCGCGACGGGGTCTACTACGCCTGCATCACGCTGGAGCGCGACGGGGTGGTGACCCGGGTCGATTCGCGGCCTTCCGACGCCATCGCCCTGGCGCTGCGCATGCGCGTACCGGTGCGGGTGGCGCGCCGCCTGCTGGCCGAGACCCCGACCACGACGCGGCGCCGCAGCCGGCGCAAGCTGGCCGCCGGCAGCCAGATCATCAAGCCTCGCGACACCGGCAAGGAGCCGGACGCGGACCCCGACAGCGAGCAGCTCAGCAGCGAGGCCGCCGAGCTGTCGCTGATGAGCGCCGAGCTCCTCGCCAGCATGAGCGACGAGGAGTTCGGCAAGTGGAAGATGTAGCCGGCCCTGCGCGGATAGTGCTAGCGTCCGGCCGTGCCCATCATCCGCCCCTTTCGCGGCGTACATCCGCGGATCGACCCCACCGCCTACGTGGCGGACAACGCCACCGTCATCGGTGACGTCGAGGTCGGCGCCCGCGCCAGCATCTGGTTCGGCACCGTGCTGCGCGGCGACGTCTACCACATCCGCATCGGGGCCGAGACCTCGGTGCAGGACAACACCGTCATCCACGTCACCCACGGCGCGCACGCCACCGTGGTCGGCAGCCGCGTCACCGTCGGCCACTCGGTCACGCTGCACGGCTGTACCATCGGCGACCGCTGCATCCTGGGCATGAGCGCCACCATCCTCGACCAGGCCGAGATCGGCGACCAGTGCATCGTCGGCGCCGGCTCGCTGGTCACGCCGGGCACGCGCATCCCGGCGCGCTCCCTGGTGCTGGGCTCGCCGGCCCGGGTCAAGCGCCAGCTGACGGAGGAAGAGCTGCGCTGGCTCGACAGCTCGGCCGACCACTATGTCGAGCTGCTGCGCACCTACAAGGCCGACGCCGAGGCCGAGGCGGCCGCGGCGGTTGCGCCGACTTCAGCAGCGAAACCTACATCGGCCGGGCGCACCGCCGCCAACAAGAGCAAGCCTCCGACTCGTTGACGTCGCGGATCGCGACGTCTAGGATGGAAGCTGGCGCACGAGCAAACTGGCTGAAGAAAGCGCCGGCCAGGCCGTCTCGACGCTGAGGGGATCGTTTGCGACGAACTGCATCCAGGCTGTGGCGGCGATCTCCCTTGCTGGCGCTGGCTCTCGTGGCCGCGCTGGCTGGGGTCGCGCGCGCCGACGCCATCGATGATCTGGCCAGCAAGCTGCGCAGCTCGGAGTACAAGGTCCGCCTGGCCGCCGCGCTGTCGCTGTCGCGCATCCTGGAGCCGCGGGCGGTCGCGCTGCTGGTCACCGCGATGGGCGACTCCAACCAGACCGTGCGTGGCGTCGCCGCCGCCGGCCTGGCCAAGACCGCGATCCGCCCGCTGCCACCGGCCGACCTCAAGGCCGCGCTGCTGCGCCTGTGCACCGCCTCCAAGAGCGACAGCAGCGACTTCGTGAAGGGCCAGGCGGCCAAGGCCATCACCACCATCGCGGCGGCGCAGGGCGCCAAGACCCCGGCCACCCCATGCACCGCGGGCAGCGCCGGGACCGGCCCGGTCGGCCCGGTGACCCAGCCCGGGGCGCGCTACCTCATCGTGCCCAAGGTGGCCGACCAGTCCAAGGCCGCGCTGCCCGAGGACATCGCCTACCTGAATGGCGAGATCTCCAAGGGTCTCAACAAGAACACCGAGTTCTCCGCGGGCACCGTGGCGGCCAAGGTGGGCCCCAAGCAGGTCGGCTACGAGGTCGCGGTCAACATCAAGATCCTGTCGGCGACCAAGGAGGGCGTGGGTATGAAGGTCGCCTGTCGCACCGAGGGCTATGTCGCGACCTATCCCGGCGGCAGCATCCTGACCATTGGCAACATGCGCATGGACGCTGCCGTCATGACCTCGAAGAGCGAGAAGGATATCGCGCTGGGCAAGAAGGACTGTCTGGGCGGTCTGGCTGACGCCATCAAGGACACGGTGATCAAGTTCGCAAAGTCGCGCCCATGACGGAAGCGCGGTAGAATTTCGCGGCAAGGGCAGATTTCTCGTGAAATCGGCCGAAAGGAAGACTCCGATGAGCAGCGCAGCCGCCCCGGCCAAGGCGCCGCACAAACGGCACCTCAAGAACTACCTGATCAATCGCCGCTACCAGCTGCAGCAGACGCTGGTGATGGTGATCGTGTCTGCCATCCTGATGGGCCTGTTGGGCTATTACGTCATCGGGCAGCGCAAGACCACGACCCGCAACCTCATCAGCTTCGCGGCGCCGATGGGCGACGACGTGGTGGCGCAGGTCAAGAAGGAGACCGAGAAGGAGGACCAGATCTTCCAGCTCTGGCTGCTGGGCGGCGTGGTCGGCGTGCTCGGCTTCCTGACCGTGTTCGGCATCGTGATGACCCACAAGGTCGCCGGCCCGATCTACAAGATGACCCTGTATTTCCACAAGATGCGCGACGGTGACTGGGGCAAGGTCTACAACCTGCGCAAGGGTGATCAGCTGGTGGAGTTCTTCGGCGAGTTCAAGGACATGCATGACGCCCTGCGCGCCAAGCAGGCCGCCGAGGCGCAGCGCATCGGCGAGCTTCTGGAGGCGCTCGACAAGGCCGGAGTGGCGGGCAACAAGGAGGTCAGCGAGCCGCTGGCCGCGCTGCGCCAGCTCAAGGAGCAGAAGGAGAAGTCGCTGGGCAGCTAGCTCGCGCGGCTCGACCTCGAAAGGCGCCGCTCAGCGGCGCTTTTTTTTGGGCGGCAAGAGCTCGGCGGCGTTCAGGGCGCAGGCGGTGTGCAGCGCGATCCCGGCCGGCCAGAAGGCCACGTAGGTGCCCGCGACCGCGACCATCCACAAGAGGCCCAGGCCAATCTGGCGCCGCGCCAGGTGGCCGCCGCCCGGGATGATGCTGGCCAGGGCAGCGATCGGGCGCGACATCGGCTCGGGATCGCCGTCGAGGACCACCGGGGGCCCGGCGGCGTGGCCGTCGCGCTCGACCAGGGCGGTGACCGCGCGGTGGGCGGCGCGGGCGGCCCGATCGGCGATGTCACTGGCCTGGCCCAGCATGGCGCGCTGGCCGGCCGGGGCCGGCGGGGGCCGGTTGGGGTAGACGTAGAAGAGATTTCCGTGCTCGTCGCTGTCGAGCTCGATGATGCCGCGCGAGCACAGGGCGTCGAGCTGCGAATCGGCCTCTTCCAAGGGGATCGAGAGCTGATGGGCGACCCGCCCGCGCTCCAGCGGGAGGTCGGTCTCGAACACCATCTCGAGGAGCTTGCGCTCGAAGGTGTTGGCGTCCACGGGAGGACCATGTTAACCGAGTGGCCGCCATGCGTTCCGGCTTCTGTGCGATCGTGGGCCGACCGAACGTCGGCAAGTCGACCTTTCTGAACCGCGTCCTCGGTCAGAAGCTCGCCGCGGTCACGCCCAAGCCGCAGACCACGCGCCACCGCATCCTGGGCGTCAAGAACCTGCCCGACGCCCAGATCGTGTTCGTGGACACCCCCGGGGTGCACCGCGGCAAGTCGGAGCTCAACAAGTACATGGTCGAGCAGGCCCTGGCGGCCGCGGCCGAGACCGACGTGGTGCTGCTGATGATCGAGGCGCCGGCCGGGAAGGACGGCGGCGGCACCGGCGTCGGGCCCGGGCAGCAGCTCATCGTGGACGCGCTGGCCAAGCTGAAGCAGCCCATCGTGCTGGCCATCAACAAGATCGACCGCCTGCGCGATCCGGCGCAGCTCCTGCCCGTGATCGAGCGCTGGAAGGAGCTGTTGCCGTTCAAGGAGATCGTGCCGATGTCGGCGCAGGATGGCACCCAGGCCGACAAGCTGGTCGAGCTGTGCGCGGCGCTCTTGCCCGAGGGGCCGCGCCTGTACCCCGACGACGTGGTCACCGACCGGCACGAGCGCTTCTTCGCCGCCGAGGCGGTGCGCGAGCAGATCTTCCTCCTCCTCAAGGAGGAGATCCCCTACGACACCGCGGTCACCATCGAGCGCTTCGAGGAGCGCCGCGGCCAGCAGGGCGGCCGCGAGGTCGCCATCGACGCCACCATCCACCTGGCGCGGGCGTCGCAGAAGTCGATCGTGATCGGGAAGGGTGGGGCGGGGGTCAAGACCATCGGGATGCGCGCGCGGGCCGAGCTCGCCGCCATGCTGGGCTGCCCGGTGCACATGAAGCTGCTGGTGGCGGTCGATCCAGACTGGACGGCGTCGCGCGGAGCGCTGAAGAGGCTGGGCTATGAGTGACGCACGAGTGATCGAGGACAACGCCGAGCTGCCCCTGGTGGCCATCGCGGGGCGACCCAACGTCGGCAAGTCGACGCTGTTCAACCGGCTGGTCGGCGGCACCCCGGCCATCGTCAACGAGATGGCGGGCGTGACCCGGGATCGCCGCTATGGCGTGTGCGAGTGGGGCCGGGCCCGGTTCCGGCTGGTCGACACCGGCGGGCTCGATCCAGGCGCCAAGGGCGGGGTCATCCAGGAGGGCATCCACCGGCAGGCCGCGGTGGCCATCAAGGAGGCCAAGCTGGTGCTGTTCGTGATCGACGCCCACGATGGCGTGACGCCGGTGGACCAGACCATCGCGCGGCAGCTGCGCCAGGCCGGCACGCCGGTGCTGATGGTGGTCAACAAGGTCGACAGCGCCAAGCAGGAGGCGCTCTCGGCGGAGGCCTACCGGCTGGGTGTGGACGAGGTCTTCGCGGTGTCGGGGTCGCACGGGCGCGGGGTCGGGGAGCTCCTGGATCGCGTGGTCGAGCGGCTCGGGATCGCGGCGGGCAGCGGCAGCAAGGCGGCCGGGACCGAGATCGAGCCGGCGCAGCGGCCCAAGCGCGGCCACGCGGCGCGTGAGGAGGCCGCCGCTCTGGAGGCGGCGGGGCTCGAGGACGAGGCCGAGGAGCACGGTCGCCACGTGGTGGTCGATCGGCCGATCCGCCTGGCCTTCCTGGGCAAGCCCAACGTCGGCAAGTCGTCGCTGGTCAACCGGCTGCTCGGCGAGGAGCGCGTGCTGGTGCACGACATGCCGGGCACCACCGTTGATCCCATCGACACCCACGTGCAGATCGCGGGGCGCGAGTTCGTCCTGGTCGACACCGCGGGGATCCGGCGCAAGCGCAGCATCGATCGCAAGGACACCGTCGAGGTGGTCTCGGTCTCGATGGCGATCTCGAACGCCGACCGCGCCGACGTGGTCGCGCTGGTGATGGACGCGCGCGAGGGCATCACCGAGCAGGACGCCAAGATCGCCGGGCTGGTCGAGAAGGCCGGGCGGGGGATCCTGATCGTCTTCAACAAGGTCGACCTGCTGGGCACCGGGGCCGCGCTGGAGGCGGCGCGCAAGCGGCTGCTGGAGAGCGTCGAGGACCGCCTGCCCTTCGTCGAGCACGCGCCGGTGCTGTTCGTGTCGGCCGTCACCGGCGAGAAGGTCAGCCGGCTGGCGGCCACCGCGGCCGAGATCTACGGCCAGTACTCGCGCCGCATCACCACCGCGGAGCTCAACCGCTTCTTCGCCGACGTGCAGTCCAAGAAGCAGCCGCCGTCCGCCAAGGGCCACCCGGTCAAGATCCACTACATCACCCAGGCCCAGGTGCAGCCCGCGCTGTTCGTGCTGCAGGTCAATCGCCCCGAGTGGGTGCACTACACCTACCGGCGCTTCCTGCAGAACCAGATCCGCGAGGCCTTCGGCTTCCAGGGCGCCCCGGTGCGCCTGGTGTGCCGGCAGAAGAAGAGCACCCGGCGCAAGCACGGCACGCCGAGCGCGCGCAGCTGACCAACCCGGAGCCTGAGCAAATACTGACCAGCAAGGCTGGTCAGTATTTGTTCCATCTCCAGGTCAGCCGCGGCCCGAAGTACGTGTACACCGGGGCCGAGTCGGCGTCGGGCAGGAAGCTCTGCATGCGGGCCACGAAGCCCCACGAGAAGGTGCGGCTCTCCAGCACGTCGGCGCCGACGCCCAGCTCGAAGGTGGCGCGCACGCCGGAGTCGATGCCGTCGGGCCCGTGCAGGTAGAGGCCGCCCACCGAGGCCTCCAGGAACGGGATGATGCGCAGGTAGTCGAAGGCGTAGGTCACCCCGGCGGTCGCGCTGGCAACGTGCAGCGGCCCCGACGCCTTGCCCGGGGCCTCGGTGGCCGCGTGCAGGCTGTACGATCCGGTCAGGCGCAGCGCGATGGCGTCGTTCCAGCCGCGCAGGTACGACCCCGCCACCGCGGCGCCCGAGGGCTCGCGGGTGTCGACCGCGACCAGGGCATAGCCGGCCTCGACCGACAGCGCGACGTCGCCGCGGTCCGCCCGCGCGACGCGGGGCAGGGTCACGACCCCCGCCAGGACCAGCCCGAGCGCGAAGCGGCGCATGCCCCTCGGTACCATGCCGGATGAGGGCGGGCAACGTTGCCGCCGGGACCCGGGTCCATCTCGCGCGCGGTTTGACACCCGTTTTCGGCGGTGCTACAAGCGCGCAGTCTTTATCACCACTTAGCAGGAGCCCCGTGGCCATCAAGGAAGACCCGTCGTGGAAGAAGCGCCGTGCCACCGAGAAGCCCTCGGAGGCCGAGGCGCCTGACGCGTTCCAGACCACGACCGCCCGCCTGATCGAGCGGCTGCGCCCGCACCTCAAGCTGATGGCGCTCGGTCTGGCCGTCGGTGTCGTGCTGTGGGCGACCGTCTTCACCATGCGCTACTTCAAGAACAAGAAGGCGATGCGCAACACCGCCGCCTTCGGCAAGGCGCTCAAGGTCGGGGTCGAGTCCAAGGTGCAGAGCACCGAGCCCGACAAGGACGTGCTCGACGACCCCGGCGCGCCGCAGATCTTCAAGACCGAGGCCGAGCGCGGCGAGGCCTTCCTGAAGGCGCTCGGTGACGCCAAGAAGCTGGGCGGCAGCTTCGCCACCCACGCCGAGCTGCTGCGCGCCGCGACCCTGTTCAAGCTGGCCAAGTACGACGAGGCCGCCACCGCCTACAAGACGTTCCTCGACAAGGCCAAGTCGAGCCCGTTCCGCTTCGCCGCGCTGGAGGGGCTGGGCTACGCGCTGGAGGCCAAGGGCGATCTCGACGGCGCCCTGGCGCGCTTCGCCGAGCTGGATCCCGATCCCAAGAAGACCGGCAGCGGCCTCGGTGAGGAGCGCTCGCTGTGGCACCAGGGGCGCATCCTCAGCGCCAAGGGTGACAAGGCCAAGGCCATCGAGGTCCTGAAGAAGCTGGTGGCCGACTTCCCGTCGTCGCCGCTCAAGGCGGGCGCCGAGGATCGTCTGGCAGCGCTCGAGTCGACCTGATGAAGAAGGCCGTCCAGCTGGCGCTGCTGGCGTCGCTGGCGCTGCCCGGAGTGGGTTGTCGTGGCGCGCGGGGGCTGCCGCTGGTGCCGCCGCCGGCCGAGCCGGTGGGCTCGGGCGTGCTGACGCCGGGCTGGCGCGTGCAGCTGCACCCGACGGCGTGGCAGAACCTGCGCCCGCAGATGTTCGCGCAGCCGGTCACCGACGATCTGTCGGGCGCGCTGTACGTGGGCACCAGCGACGGCGTCTTCCACGCCCTCGACATGGCCACCGGCGGCGAGCGCTGGAGCTACGGCCCGGTGGGACCGATCGCGTCGCAGCCGCTCTTGATGTCGTTCGAGCGCCGGCTGTACGTCGGCAGCGAGGACGGCCGCCTGCACTGCCTGAACTCGCGCACCGGGCAGAAGCGCTGGGTCTTCTCCAGCAAGGGGCCCATCCAGGCCGCGCCGATGGAGGCCCGCGTGGCCGGGCGGTCGCTGCTGTTCGTGACCAACGCCGACGATCACCTGTATGCGCTGTCGCCCGAGACCGGCGAGCTGGTCTGGGAGGCGCAGCGCGAGCGGCCCGATCAGTTCACCGTGCAGGGCCACTCAGGGCCGCTGGTGGTGGGCGACAAGGTCCTGGTCGGCTTCTCGGGCGGCTTCCTGGCCGCCTACCAGGCCGACTCGGGCAAGCTGGCGTGGGAGACCGATCTGTCGGACGGGCGCTCGCAGTTCGTCGACATCGACACCACGCCGCTGCTCGATCCCGACGGCAAGGTGGTCTACGTGTCGTCGGCGGCCACCGGCGTGTTCGCGGTCGCGGTCGACAGCGGTGACGTGAAGTGGAACGTGCCCACCGAGGGCGCCGGGTCGATCACGCAGGAGAAGCAGCGCCTGTACGTCAGCGCGCCGGGCGAGCTGGTCATGCTGTCGCGCAGCGGCGAGGTCATCAAGCGGGCCTCGCTGGGGCGCACCGGCGACGCCGGCCGCTCGGTCATCGTGGGGCCCTACCTGATGCTGCCGCTGGCCGACGCCGGGCTGGCGGTGCTCGACAAGGACAGCGGCCAGCTGCTCGAGTTCTTCGACCCCGGGCCGGGTGTGACCGCGCCGCCGGCGGTGTCGGAGGGGCGCCTGTTCGCGCTGTCGAACGGCGGGATCTTGTACCAGTTCTCGATCGCGAACTAGCGCGCCCCGGACTCCCGCGGCGCGCTCGCGCGCACTACCGCGGTGGCGACAGCGCCTCGTCCTCGCAGCGCCCGGTCGGGTTGCCGCTGGCGTCCTCCAGCGACGCGGTGTCCTTGTCGCCGCGCTTGGCCTTGCTGCTGCGCACGGCGCGGGCGGCCGGCGGCGCGCCGTCGGGGACGATGCAGTGGGTGCGCGCGCCGCGGCGCGAGATGACGTCATGCACCACGCCGTCGGGGCCGCGCCCCAGGCGGCGCAGCTGGAACAGCGCGCTGTCGGGGATCCAGAGCTGACCCAGCGGGACCCAGACCAGCTCGAAGCTGCCCGGCGCCGCGGTCACCGGGGCCAGCACGCGCAGCCAGGCCAGGCAGTCGCGCCCGCTGGGGTCGCAGACCTCGCGCTCGGCGACCACCAGGACGGCGCCCGGGGCCTTGCCCTTCAGTGGCGGCGCCAGGTTGGCGATCTCCTCGCCCGCGGGCGGCATGGCGAAGTCGGGGAAGGCATAGCCGCTGGCGCGCGCCACCAGGCGCCGCGCGACCCGGCCACCGGTCCAGCGCGCCAGCTCGGCCGCGGTGGGCTGGCGCGCGTCCCGCGCCGGGCCGGGCGCTGGCTCGGTCACCCGCACCCGGTCGATGACCACGCCCGCCTTGCTCCAGGGCTGCGTCGCCATGAGGTCGACCGCCCGCGTCCAGGCCGCGGCCTCGGCCAGCGGCCCCAGCACGAGCTCGTCGCCGTCGACCCGGAGCTGCTCGCCGGGTAGCCGGGCGGCCGCCGCCGCTGCCCCGGCCTCGGTCGACACCGCGAGGCGCAGCATCACCGTCGGCGGTGTCCGCGCCGCGCCGCGGGACTTCGCCCCCGCGCCCGCGCTGCCACCCGTGCACACCAGCGTGCTCGCGGCCCCGAGCAGGGCGACGGTGACGGGCGACAGCCATGCGACCCGGGTGGCCACGGGGCCTGATACCACAGCGGCGCGCGAAACGGCTACACTGCCGGCCCCATGCAGACTGGCGGCGAGCAGGCACGCAGCATCAACCACTGGCAGGCGGCCGCCATCGTGGCGGGGTCGATGGTCGGGGTCGGCATCTTCATCAACCCGCACAAGGTCCTGGGCGGGGTCGGCGGCTCGGGCACCGCGATGCTGCTGTGGCTGTTCGGCGGTGTCGCCGCGCTGTGTGGCGCCTTCTGCCTGGCCGAGCTGGCCACCCTGATGCCGCGCGCCGGCGGCGAGGTGGTCTACCTCGAGGAGGCCTACGGCAAGCCGTTCGCGTTCGCCTCGGGCTGGCTGGCCATCCTGGCCGTGATGACCGGCAGCATCGCGACCCTGACGGTCGCCAACGTGAGCTACCAGGGGCCAGCGCTGCTGGGCGTCGACCACCTGAGCCGGGGCCAGGTCGCGGCCATCTCCATCGGCCTGGTGGTGGCGCTGACCGCGCTCAACCATGTCGGCGCCAAGCTGTCGGGCTCGGCCCAGCTGATGCTGGCCGGCATCCCCATGCTGGTGCTCCTGGGCGGCGCGATCTATGGCCTCACCGCCGCGGGAGGTGGCTCGCATCTGGTTGACGAGCTGTCAAGACCGGGGGCCTTCCGCTGGCCCACGCTGGCGCCGCTGGCGGCGGCCTACCTGCCGGTGTACTGGACCTACGCGGGCTGGAACTCGGCCACCTACGTCGCCGGCGAGATCCGCGAGCCGCGTCGCGGCCTGCCGCGCGCGCTGCTGCTGGGCACCGGCGCGGTCACCATCCTGTACCTGCTGCTCAACAGTGGCTTCCTGGGCATCCTGGGCGCCAAGGGCGTGGCCGGCGAGTTCGAGGCCGGCAGCGCCACCGCGGCGGCGCTGTTCGGGTCCAAGGCGCGGCTGGCCATGACCGCGCTGATCGCCATCGCCATCCTGTCGTCCACCAACGGCACCGTGCTGGGCGGCTCGCGCATCATCTATGCGATGTCGACTGGCGGCATGTTCCCGCGCGTCGGGGCCCGCCTCGACCCGCGCTTCAAGACCCCGACGGTGGCGCTGTGGCTGCAGGCGGCCTGGACCTCGGGCCTCATCCTGTCGGCCTGGCTGGTGCACAAGGACAGCGTGCAGCTCCTGCTCGACTACACCACCACGGCGATGCTGATCACCGGCAGCCTGGCGGTCGGCGCCGTGGTCGTGCTGCGCCGCCGCCGCGGCAACACGGCCCCGGCCGACAGCTACCGGACCTTTGCATATCCGGTCACGCCGTTCGTCTTCCTGGTCTCCAGCCTGGGTGTGCTGACCCTGCTCCTGTACGAAGGGAAGACCGCCGCCTGGGGCGGCGTTGGCATCCTGGCGGGAGCGCTGCTGGCTGGCTGGCTGTGGACGCGCGCTACCCGGATATGACACAACTCCCGCACACCTCGAGGCTGTCCATGAAGCTCCGCTTGATGTTCCTGCTCCCCGTGCTGGCCGTCGCCCCCGTGGCGTCGGCGCAGTCGCTGTCGACCGAGGCCCAGCAGCTGTGGGACGTCGTCAGCTGCAAGTCCGACAAGCCGTCGGTCGATGTCCCCAACTATGCCAAGTACTGCAAGCTGCTGGCGGCCGAGCAGGCCACCTACCAGCAGCGCGTGGGCGAGAAGGCCAAGGTCTTCTTCAAGGACAAGCGCCCGACCGATCTGCCCACCACCGAGCTGTACCCGTTCTCGGGCGCCGACGTGGTGTCCAGCCTGGCGGCCTATCCCGACGCCACCACCTACGTGCACATCTCGCTGGAGCAGGCTGGCCCGCCCGATCGGCTGTCGGCCATCAAGCCGGCCCAGCGGCGCAGCGGCCTCGACGGCCTGCTCTCGGTCATGCGCGGCCTGTTCCAGAAGGGCAACTCGACCAGCGTGTCGCTGCGCGCCGCGCTCGAGGAGGCCATCCCGGGCGTGCTGCCGATGTACCTGGTGGGGATCGACACCTATGGCGGCACCGTGACCGGGCTGCGCTACTTCGACATCGACGCCAATGGCGAGATCGTCTACCTCGACGCCACCGGCGGCGCCGACAAGAAGATGGCCAAGAAGCTCGACCCGCGCTGGGTGCCGCCGCCCTTCGAGGCGCGCTACGCCAACGTCGAGATCAGCTTCACGGTGCCCTGGGACACCCGGCCGCGCGTGCTGCGCCACCTGGCCGCCAACCTCGACGACGAGCACATGAAGCAGCTGCCCGGCATCGGCGCCTTCCTGAAGAAGCTGGGCACGGTGTCGTACCTGACCAAGGCGGCGCACTACCTCCTGTGGCGGGACGACTTCACCATCATCCGCGACATCGGCCTCGCGCAGGCGGCGTTCATCGTGCAGGACTCCAGCGGCTATGGCATCGACCAGCTGCCCGACACCGGCTGGGAGGTCAAGGCGTACGGCAAGTTCGCGTGCGACTACCTCAAGCTGCGCGGCTATGGTCGCAAGGGTGACCAGCGCTCGCTGGATCTGGCCAAGTTCTTCAAGGGCGCGCCCGAGCTGGGCTTCCGCTTCGGCTACCCGGACTGCAAGGGGCAGCACCACGTGATGCTGGCCAAGCGCAAGAAGTGAGCGTGCGGCAGGGCCCGCCTGCCTCGACGGCGGCCTGCTCCGGGGTGGCAGTTGCCGTGCTGGTCGTGCTGGCGCACGGCGCGGTCGGGCGCGCGGCACCGCCGGCGGCGCCGCCCAAGGCGCCCCTGGAGGCCGCCCCCGGCACGCAGCGGCCGCTCTCGATCGAGAAGGGGCCGCTCGGGGTCACGGTGTACGCGCGGCTGGCCAGCGCGCCCTATCCGCACCCCGAGGAGCCCTACAGCGACGACACCGTCGCCATCTTCATCCCCAGCGCGCTGCAGGCCGACGGCGACGGCAATCTCGACGTCCTGCTCCACCTGCATGGCCACTACAACAACGTCGGCCACGTGCTGGCCACCCAGCGCCTGCGCGAGCAGCTGGCCGAGACCGGGCGCGCGCCGCTGCTGGTGTTGCCACAGCTGCCGTTCGACGCCGAGGACTCGTCGCCCGGGTTCCTGGGCGAGGCCGGCGGGCTGGCCCGGCTGCTCGAGGAGGTGTTCGAGGTCGTGCGTGAGCCCAGCGTGCAGGCCGCGCTGGCGAGGCCGACGCCGGCGGGCGCGCGCCCGGGTCGGGTCGTGCTGTCGGCGCACAGCGGCGGCTACAAGGCGGCCGGGCAGGCCGCCAAGCTGGGCGGCGTCGACGTCAGCGAGGTCTGGCTGTTCGACGGCCTGTTCGGGCAGAGCATCGAGCTCGGGCAGTGGCTGGCGGCGCGGCGCAACGAGCCGCCCGGGCCGCGCCGCCATCGCCTGGTGTCCTACCACCGCAAGAACACCAAGACCGCCGATCAGACCATGCTGATGATGGCGTCGCTGGACGCCGCGGGCATGGCCTACCTGTTCGAGAAGCGCGAGGGCCAGGCCACCCGCGCCGAGTTCACCCGGGCACGCGTGGTCTTCGTGCGCACCGGGACGCTGCACAACGACGCCGTGTGGGCCGGCGGCGCGCTGGCCGACGCGCTGCGCTCGGGGCCGTTCCCGGAGCTCGCCAAGCCGCGCGCGAGCGATCGGCGGCGCAGCGGGGTCAAGAAGGCGGCGGGCGAGAAGGCCGGAGCGAAGACCGGAGCGAAGACCGGACAACGCTGAAGCCGCTGCAGCGGGTTCAGCGTTGCTGCGCCTTCTTGCGTGCCGCCCGCGCGCGGCGCCAGTCCAGCCACAGATGCGCGCCGAAGGTGGCGCCCGCCAGCGCATACAGCGCGGTGGCCAGCCCGTCGAAGCGGCCCTGGCCGGCCAGCACCAGCGCGGTGCCCGAGCCCAGCGTGCCCACGATGACCAGGCCGCTCCAGATCCGGCGCCCCAGCCGATCCGACGCCTCGGGCAGCCCGGGATCCGTGGTCTTGACCTGCAGCTTGCCCTGGCGCAGGTCCTCGAGGATCTCGTGCACCTGGCCGGGCAGGTCGGCGGCGCCGCGCCCCAGCTTCTGCAGCGCGCGCAGCAGCTCCGCGCCCAGCTTGAGCGGGTGGTAGCGGCTCCACAGGAGCTTCATGAAGAAGGGCCGCGCCTCGGTCCAGATGTCGAGCTCGGGGTAGATCTCCTTGCCGATGCCCTCCACCGTCATCAGCGACTTGCCCATCATGATGAGCTCGACCGGCATCTCGATGTCGTACTTGACCGCGCCCTGCACGAGATCGCGCAGCAGGCCCGAGATCTCGATCTCGTTGATGGGCCGGCCCAGGTACTTCTCCGACAGCACCGCGACCTCGGCGCGGAAGGCGCGCATGTCGACCTTGCCGCCGGGGCGCCCCATCGCGATCAGCGCGTCGGCCAGCCCGTCGACGTCGTTCTGCAGCGCGGCGACCATGAGGTCGACCGCCTTGTTGCGCATGTCGACGCTGAGGCGGCCGACCAGGCCGAGATCGATGAGGCCGATGACCGGGGCCTCGGGCGGCCCCAGCATGATGATGTTGCCGGGGTGCGGATCGGCGTGGAAGAAGCCGTCGGCGAAGATCATCTGCGCGATCACGGCGACCGCGTTCTTGGCGATGGTCTCGCCCGAGGCGCCGCCCTCGACGGCGGCGTAGATCTTCTTGCCCGGGAAGAACTCCAGCGTCAGCACGGTGCGGCTGGAGGCCTGGCGGTACACCTTGGGGAAGCACACCACCGGGTTGCCGGCGAAGTTCTTGGCGAAGCGCTCGGCGTTCTCGGCCTCGACGGTGAAGTCGAGCTCGGCGGTGATGGCGCGATCGAACTCCTTGACCAGGCCGGTGGGCGAGTAGATCCGCGACTCCGGGATGGTGCGCTCGACGATCTTGGCCAGCGTGAACAGGAGATCGAGATCGCGCTCGATGGTGCCGCGGATCTTGGGGCGCTGCACCTTGATGACGACCTCGTGCAGCTCGCTGCCCGGGGCGCCGCCGGCGACGTCTGGCTCGGTGCCTATGCGCAGGCGCGCGCGGTGGACCTGGCCGATCGACGCGCTGGCCAGCGGGGTGGGGTCGAAGTGCTCGAAGATGTCCTCGACCTTGGCGCCCAGCGAGCTCTCGATCTCGCGCCGCACGTCCTCGACCGGGATGGGCGGCACCCGGTCCTGCAGCTTCTTGAGCTCGACGATGACGTCGGCCGGGATGAGGTCGGGGCGGGTCGAGATGATCTGGCCCAGCTTGACGAACGACGGCCCCAGATCCTGCAGCGCCAGGCGCAGCCGCTCGGCGAAGCTGATCTTGCGCTTGGCGGCAGGGGTGGCAGCGGCGGCCGGGGCAGGGGGCTCGGCCGGCGTCGTGGGGGCAGGGGAGCCCGCCGCGTCCGGGCTGGCGCCCGCCTCGGCCTTGGCCGGCGGGGGCGCGTCGTCGACCGCCTTGCCCCCGAAGCCCATGCGACTCCACAGCTCGCCGAAGCCGTGCTTGATCAGCACCAGCGAGATCTGCCCCATGCGGTCGACGTTGCCGACCGTGCTGCGCAGCGACATGACGGTGGCATCATACAGCACATGTCCACAGCCAAGTTCGAT
Source organism: Polyangia bacterium (assembly GCA_044229835.1). Taxonomy (GTDB): domain Bacteria; phylum Myxococcota_A; class Polyangia; order Haliangiales; family JADYYK01; genus JADYYK01. Next base: position 34,485 of record JBGASF010000059.1, read on the forward strand.
CCTGCCTTGCGCGACCGGCTCCAGGAGCTGCAGCTCTACATGGAGAACGCGGTCGACCAGCTGACCCGGGCTCAGCGTGTCGTCATGGGCTCCAGCGTGGACAGCCGGGAGCGGCCCGATGATCCGCTGCTGGAGCCCATCAACCAGGCCTTGCTGGCCACCACCGCGCTGCGCAACGCCGTGCGTGACCGCTTGATCCGCGCACTTTCGGGCTCCTTGAAGGTCATCACGTAACGGCCGCCGCGGCCCGGGCATCCGAAGTGGCAAGTCGCGCGTATGTGATGTGGATCCTGGACCGCGTGGGGGGCCAGGGCCAAGGTGGCGCTGGTAGGCAGGAACTGGATGGCGATGCTGCGGGCAGGCTTGATCTCGTTACTGACGCTGGGGGTGGCGGGCTGTGCGGCGCGTGGCGGCAAGGCGCCTCCGCTGCAGGCGCCGGCCCCGGTGCGCCGGGCGCTGCCCGAGCTGATCGCGGCTGACAGCGCGCTGCTGGTCTATGTGCCGGCGCCCGAGCGCAGCCTGCGTGGCCTGGAGGCGCTGCTGGCGCGGCTGGGCGAGGATCGCACCGTGGCCGCCACGGTGAGCATGCTCAGGCAGTCGCTGGCCGCGCGCGCCGGGCTGACCGAGGTGACCTCGCTGGCCGGGCTGGGCATCGATCCGCAGCGCCCGGTCGCGCTGACCCTGGACCAGGGCCGCCTGGTGCTGCGCGCAGCGACCGCCAGCGCGGAGCTGGTGCGCGCGCGCTTCGACGCCGTGCAGCGCCAGCGCGGGGCGCGCATCTTCGAGGAGCCGGCGGGCGCCCAGCTGTGGCGGGTCGGGCGCGAGGCCCGGCAGGGTGCCGCGATGGCGCTGGCCGAGGTGGACGGCTGGAGCGTGCTGGTGACCGGGCTGCCCGAGGCGGCCAGCGCCCGCGGCGAGGTGCTGGCCGCGGTGCTGGCCACGCCGGCGCGCACGATGGCGACCGAGCCCACCTTCGCGGTGGCGCTGGCGGCCGCGCCCGGGTCGCCGTTCCTGTTGCTGGCGCCGGGCGTGCTGGGGCTCGAGCGGGTGGCGGTGGGCGCCACGCCGGACGGCGACGGGGTCCGGCTGTGGTTCGAGGGCGCGGTGCCCGAGCGCGAGCACCGCGTGCTGGCCGGGCTGTCGCACGGCTCGGGTGCCGGTGGGGACGCCATGGCGGCGCTGATCGGGGCCGACGCGCTGCTGGCCGCCAAGGGTGAGCTGGCGCTGGAGCTGCCCGCGCTGGCGCGGCTGCGCGCCGAGCTCCGGCCCTGGCTGGGCGCCGCGCAGCGCTGGCTGGGGCGCATCGGGCTGGGGCGCATCGAGCTCGAGCACGAGCTGCTGGAGCGCTCGCGCGGGCCGCTGGCCGCGGCGGTGTACATGCCCAGCCTGGGCTTCTTCCTGGCCCTGGGCGGCGGCGACGGCGAGACGCTGGTGGCCCGGCTGCCGGCCGCGCTGTCGCTGCGGGTGCGTGACCCGGCGGCGGCCAGCCGCGCGCTCGCCAGCCTGTTTGGCGCCAGCACCGCGCGGCGGGGCCCGGGCTGGGTCGCGCGCAGCGTCGGCGGGCGCGCCATCGACGTCCACGCCACCGGCGCGGGCAAGGTGTTCCGGGCGCTGACCAGCAACGGCGACACCCTGGTCGGCGCGGCGCTGCACGGGGATCTCCTGGTGCTGGGCACCGGCGACGGCTTCGATCGCACGCTGGAGCTGGCGCAGCGCGGCCCGGGCACCACGTCGATCACCGATGCCGATCTGCCCAGCGACGCCCGCGAGGCCTTCCAGGCCGATGACGGCAGCGTGGTCTATTCGAGCATGACGCCGGCCGCCGGGATCCTGGCGCTGGCCAGGGCGCGTGATGCCCGCGAGGCCATGGCGCGCGGGGTGGCGGCGCAGCTGCGTGACGTCGCCTTCAGCGCACGCCTGGGCAGCACCGGGGTGAAGGGCAGCCTGGAGCTGCGCCTGAGGGCGCGGCGCTGACGCTGAGGGGCAGCCTGGCTGACCCAGCTGGGGCCGGCAGGTCGGAGGCGTCCATTCGACCCTCCAGGCGAGTTGACATAATGCATCTTATGCGAAGCGCTATCCAGGACGCCCTGGAAAATGGCTGCTCCTGAATCGACCTTCCAGTTGCGGCGCTAGCGCCGGATCAGCTTCGGGAACTGGCCGGTGCGCTTCTGGGACATCTCGTCGAGCTGGTTCTTCGACAGCCCCGAGGCGCCATCGATCCGGATCGACGTCGCCTTGCCGGTGGTCAGCTCCTTGGCGTCCACGCTGACGATGCCGTCGGCGTCCACCGTGAACGCGACCTCGACGCGCAGCGAGCCGCGCGGCCCCCGCGGCAGATCACCCAGCGTGAAGGTCCCCAGATGGCGGTTGTCCTTCACCTCGGTCGCGCTGCCCTGGTAGACCTCCAGCGTCACCAGCTCCTGGTTGTCCTCGGTGGTCGCGAACACCTTGGTCTCGCGCGTCGGGATGGTGGTCTGCGCCGGGATGATCGGCGCGAAGCGACCGCCGGCGGCGCGGATGCCCAGCGCGTGTGGGGTCACGTCGAGCAGCACCATCTCGGCCATGGCGCCCTCGCCGTCCATCATGCCGCTCTGGATGGCCGCCCCCATGGCCACGATCTCGTCGGGATTGACCCCGCGCGACGGCTTGCGCTTGAAGATCTCCTCGACCTTGGCCTGCACCGCCGGCATGCGCGTCATGCCGCCGACCAGGACCACGCTGGTGATGTCGGCCTCGGTCAGCCGGGCGTCGCCGAGGGCGCGCCGGCATGGCGGCTCCAGACGGGCGAGCAGCGGCGCCACCAGCGTCTCCAGCTCGCCGCGGGACAGCTCGCGGATGAGGTGCTTGGGGCCACCCGCCCCGACCGCCACGAACGGCAAGTTGATGTCGGTGTTGAGCGCCGACGACAGCTCGTGCTTGGCGCGCTCGGCGGCGTCACGCAGGCGCTGCAGCGCCACCGGATCGCCGGTCAGATCCAGCGCCTCGGCGGCCTTGAACTCGGCCACCAGCTTGTGCACCAGCATCTGGTCGAAGTCGTCGCCACCCAGCGTGGTGTCACCGTTGGTGGCCAGGACCTCGAACACGCCGCCTTGCGCGCGCAGGATCGAGATGTCGAAGGTCCCGCCGCCCAGATCGAAGACCGCGTAGACGCCGTCCTTGTCCTGGTGCAGGCCGTAGGCCAGCGCGGCCGCGGTCGGTTCGTTCAGGATCGAGCGCACCGTGAGCCCGGCCAGCAGCCCGGCGTCCTTGGTGGCCTGGCGCTGCACGTCGTCGAAGTACGCCGGCACGGTGACGATGGCCTCGCTGACCGCCTCGCCGAGGTAGTCCTCGGCCACCGTGCGCATCTTCTCCAGCACGTGCGCCGAGACCTCCTCGGGCGCGAAGGTGCGGTCGCCAACGCGGATCCAGGCGTCGCCGTTCTGCGCCACCGCGATCTCGTACGGCATGGTCTTCTTCAGCCGATCGACCTCGGCCGAGCCCGATTTGCGGCCGATCAGGCGCTTGGCCGAGTGCACCGTGCGCTTGGGGTTGGTGACCGCCTGGCGCTTGGCCGGGGCGCCAACCAGGACGTCGCCACCCTCGCTGAAGGCCACCATCGACGGCGTGGTGCGGCCGCCCTCCTGGTTGTGGATGACGATGGGGTCCGCGCCCTCCATGACTGCGACACAGGAGTTCGTGGTGCCGAGATCGATGCCGATGATCCTGCCCACAGCGTCAATCTAGCCGAGACGGCGCGCGGCTTCCAACTACTTGCCGAGGAACGACTTCCAGAAGCCCTTGCCCTTGCGCTTGCCGTCCAGCTCGGTGAGCGCGCGCCGGGTGGGTTCGTGGCTGGCGTCGAGCGCCAGGCTGCGCTCGTACTGCTTCTGCGCCTCGTCGAGCTTGCCCTCGGCGAGAAGCTCGTGGCCCCAGACCAGATACAGCAGCACCCGCCAGCGCTTCTCCTGGGCGTCCTCGGCGGCCACCGCATAGAGGACCTTGCGCGCTTCACCATGGCGACCGGCCTGGGAGTCGGCCAGGGCGCGCTGCACGCGCTCCTCGCGCTCACGCTGCTTCTGCATGGCGCCGTTCGACGGCATCCCCAGACGCTGGGCCGGCATGCGGGTGGCGGCGAGCGGGCTCACAGGAGGAGACGCCGCCACCGGGGCCGCGGGTGCGGTGCCCAGCCGCTGGGGCGCGCCGTTGGGCGGCGTGGCCGCCCTGGGTGGCGAACCGCTGGGCGGCGTGGCTGCACGGGGGGACGCGCCATTGGGCGGCGTCGCGGTGCGCGGCGGCAGACCGATGGGGGCGGTGCCCTGGGTGACCCGGATCGGCTGCTCGGTGGCCGCTACCCGGCCGCCGGCGGCCGCGACGGGCGGCCCCCCTGCCCCGTTGCGCGCGCGCTGCTTGGCCAGCTCCTCGTAGGCGCGCTTGAGGGCGATGAAGACCTCGAGTGCCAGCGCGCGGGCGTCGGCCTGCTCGCGGGCATAGCGGTTGGGGTGGTACTGGCGGCACGCCTGCAAGTAGGCGTCACGCACCACATGTTCGGCGGCACCAGCGGCCACACCGAGGATCTCCGATGGGCTCTTGGCCCCCCGAATGATGTTCAGGCGGGCCGAAAGCGCCCCCAGATTCACTGCATCCCCCACAACCCTCTTACGATATCACTTCGAAAAAGATACTCAAACGCTTCGGTTAACCGGCCGTCACTTGCTCGGGGGCGGCACCTGGGCGGCCTGGTTGGCCTGGCCGCGGCTGGGGTTGCCCTTCATGTTGTCGAGCGGGTTCGGGGTCGGTGCGGCGTTGCTGCTGGTGGTGGCCTGCGGCGTGGGCACGTTGTTCATCGACTGCTGCTGGAAGTCGCCAGCCTTGTCGAACGCGGACTTCTTGGTCTTTTGCGGCGCGGGCTTGACCGGCTTCTCGGGCGCCTTCTTCTGGTCAATCACGGGCGCCAGCGTGGGGTCCTTGTCCTGGTTGGTGCTGCCGACCTTGTTGCCGCCCTTGTCGTAGATGTCGGGCGGCGGCACCTTGGGCAGGTTGGGCGGCGGGGGCAGCACGCCGCGAATCGGGCCGACCTGGGCGTTGGATACCACCGTGGTGGTGCGGAACGACTCGGGGACGAAGCGGGTCGCGGCGCCCCACGGGCTCCAGCTGCCCTGCGCGCCGCGGTCCGGGACGCAGCGCTCGCCGTCGAAGTGGTAGTGCGCCTCCTCGAGGCGCAGCTCGAGCGCCTCGGGCTGCTCGGTGTAGCGGTACTCGGCGGCCAGCGGGATGTGGCAGCTGGCCTCGTTGGGGTGGTCCTTGTCGACATGGTCGACCGAGGCGGCGAACACGGTGACCCCGGCCTCGCGCGAGGGCCTGAACTCGAACACGCGCAGGAACTCGCGCTCGCCGCTGCGCGGGTCGGCGCTGTAGCCGGCGACACGGTCGCCGTCGCGCTCGAAGTAGCGCGTGGGGCCGCTCGGGATCTTCCAGTAACCCTTGAAGGATGTCACCGCATCCAGGTCGAAATGCTCGGCCTTCGCGGCGTCGGCCGGGCCCAGGCGCAGCTGGCGATGCGCCTGCTTGTAGCCTGGGCGCGCGACCACCAGCTCGATCAGCGCGCCCTGCTCCAGGGTGGTCTTGAGCGGGGTGGTGCCGATCACGACCTCGCCGCGCCGGACCTCGGCGCCGGCAGGCGTCGACGTGATGCTGACCTCGCTGCGGGCGGCGGCTCCGGGGCTGTTGCTGCTGGGGGGCGCACCGGCGCGGCGCCCGCGCAGGCGGGTGACCGCGAACACCACCACCACCGCGATCAGCACCAGCGAGGCGCCCGCCGCGGCCAGCCAGCGCGGCCTGGCGCCACGCCCCCCCAGCCGGGTCAGCCCGCCGAGCTCGACCGCGGCACCGGCAGCGCTGCCCAGCGCGTGTGCGCCCGGCATGACCCCGACCGCCGACTCCAGCTTCTCCAGGAAGGCCATGGCGCCCTGGGGGCGATCCGCCGGGCGCTTGGCCATCGCCGAGGCCACCGCCTCGGCCAGCAGCGGCGACACCTCGCCCTCGGCGGTCTCGCCCAGCGGCGGCGGCGTGCCGCGGAAGTGCTCCTCCATCAGGCCGCTGTAGGTGGTGGCGCGGTACGGCGGGCGCCCCGCGAGCAGCTCGTAGGCCATCACGCCGAGGGCATAGACGTCGCTCTCGGGGGTCACCGGCTCGGACACCCACTGCTCGGGCGCCATGTATGCGGGGGTGCCGATCCAGGCCCCCTCGGAGGTCAGCGTGGCGGCGCGTTCACCGGTGGTGCGCTCGGCCAGCACCTTGGCGATGCCGAAATCGAGCAGCCGCACCGACGGGCGCGCGCCCTCGCGGGTGACGAAGACGTTGTCGGGCTTGAGGTCACGATGGACGATGCCGCGGGCATGCGCGGCCGACAGCGCCTCGCAGACCGGACGCAGCAGCTCGACGACCTCCAGCGGCGGCAGCGGCCCGCGCCGGCGCAGCAGCGCGGCCAGGCTCTCGCCCTCGAGCAGATCCATGACCAGGTAGATCCGCCCGTCGGGCAGCCGGCCCATGCCGAAGACGTCGACCACGTTGGGATGGCGGATCAGGTTGACCGCGCGCGCCTCGCGCACGAAGCGCTCCAGCGCCTCCCCGGTGTCGGCCAGGCGGCGCTTGATGACCTTGATGGCGACCTGCTTGCCGATGACCGGGTGCACGGCGCGGTAGACGTCGCCCATGGCGCCGGCGCCGATGAGGCCCTCGATGGTGTAGTCGCCCAGGGTGGTCCCTGGGCCCAGGCGCTCATCGGTGCTGCCGCTGCCGCCGGTGGAGCCGGCCAGCTCGACGGTGGCCGCCTGCCCGGCTTCGCTGCTGGCAGCTGCGTCCCCGGCTCCGGTCAGCGCGCGACCGTCCACCAGACAGGTCAGCTGGCCCGCCTTGTAGCTCGTCCCGCAGCTTGCACAAGTCGGCATGATCCCTCGCAGCTTATCGCAACTTGCTCTGGCCGAGGCCGTGAACCTGAGTTCCCTCGCGGTCGAGTGCGAGGTTTGATACGCTCGCGAAGTCTTGGCCTTGCTCGACTTCCACAAGCTTTTGTCACGCGCCCCACGCATGGCGTTGGCCGTCCTGGTCACGCTGGGGGCGTCGTGCAGCTTCGACTCGAAGGGGCTCGGGCTGCCGCGCGACGCTGGCCCCGACAGCAGCGCTGGGGACGGTGGGGCGCCCGTGGACGGCGGGCCGGGCGACGACGGCGGCCCCCAGGACGCCGGGCCTGATGCGGCCCCGGACGCCCAGGTCTGTCCAGGTGATCAGCTCGGCTTCACCATCTCGAACGTCGAGCCCTGCGTGGTGCCGGTGGGGGGGGCCGCGCTCAACTTCAACCAGCCCGGGTCGTACCTGGTCAACACCCTGTCGGGGGCGGTGGCGCCGCCCATTGGCGCGAGCTTCCTGCTTCCGGGCAGCGTGCTGGTGCAGCAGACCGGCAGCACCGAGATGGTGCGCGTGGTCTCGGTGTCGTCGTTCGCGGTCACCGCCGGGACCAAGGTGCGCGTCATCGGCGGGCCGCCGCTGGTCATCGTGTCGCGCGGCGACGTGCTGATCGCGGGCACCATCGACGCCAGCGCGAACGAGATCGAACCTGCCACGCCGGTGCCCGGCGGTTCGCTCGACCGCACCGCGTGCGGCGCGCGCGCCGGGATGGACGGTCGCGACTCGACCGACAGCCAGGGTGGCGGCGGTGGTGGCGGTGGTGGCGCCTTCCAGGGCGCCGGTGGCGACGGCGGTGACGGTGCCGGCCAGAACCGGGGTGCCAAGGGGCCCAAGGGGGTCAAGCCGGCGATGCTGACCCTGATCCCGCTGCGCGGCGGCTGCCCCGGCGGCAACGGCGGCAGTGACAACGAGGCCAGCGCGACCGATCCCGCCATCGGTGGCGAGGCTGGCCTCGGCGGCGGCGCGATCCAGATCTCGGCGGGCAACGTGCTGACGGTGTCGGGCGGGATCTCGGTGTCGGGGGCCGGCGGAGGTGGTGGCGACGTGCACAGCGGCGGCGGTGGTGGCGGCTCGGGTGGCGGGATCCTGCTCGAGGCCAAGGTCGAGATCCGCACCCCGGGGATCCTGGTCGCCGCGGGCGGCGGTGGCTCGTCGGGCGGCGGGTCGACCTCGGCGCAGGGCGCGCCCGGCGGCGACGGCCATGATGACGACGGGGTCGCGGCCAGCGGCGGCGACTGTGGCGGGATCAACTGTGCCGGCGGGCGCGGTGGCGGCGGCGGTGCCGGCCTGCTGTTCGACGGCGCGCCCGGCGTCGAGGCCTTCATGAACACCAGCGGCGGTGGTGGTGGCGGCGGTGGCGGGGTCGGCCTCATCCAGCTGCGTTCGGCGTCTGTCCCGCTGATGGGCATGCGCCACCCCCCGGCCATCACGAGCGGGCTGTGACGGCGGCGCGGCGACGCGCCAGTCCCGCGGCGGTATTCGGCGCCCTGTGCACGCTGGGGCTGGCGGGGTGCAGCTTCGATCCCAGCGGGCTGTCGTCGCGCGCAGCTGACGACAGCGGCGGGCT
>JBGASF010000059.1:43003-43344 GCA_044229835.1 Polyangia bacterium
GGGGGGGGGGGGGGCCTGCTTCTCCCCCTGCGGGCCGCGGCCCCGCCCACCGCCCCCCCGCGGGGGGCTGGCCGACGGCGCGACGACGACCGATGGCGGGCGGTTGCCTGACGGCGCGGCGCCCGACGATGGCGGGCCGCGCGATGGCAACCCGGGCCCCGATGCCGCCTGCGAGGGTGATCGCTATCCGTGGCTGTCGAACCTGGGACGCTGTGACGTGCCCGAGGCGGGGCCGCGGCTGGATCTGTCGGGTGGCACCTGGCGCATCGACACCGCGACCGGCATGCTGCGCAACCCTGGCGGGCAGATGTCCGCCCTGCCCGGCACCGCGCTGGTGACCC
>JBGASF010000005.1:0-75000 GCA_044229835.1 Polyangia bacterium
CCTCGTGGTGCAGCGCGCCGGCCAGCCGGGCCAGCACCTCGGCGCTGCGCTCCTGCACCGGCAGCTTGCGCGCGACGGCGTGTGCCAGCAGCGGCGCCAGCGCCGCGGCGGCGTCGCGGGTGTGATCGACGGCCAGGATGGCCTGCGGGCGGCGCGCCAGCACGGCCAGGGCGGCGGCGACGCCATACAGGCGCTGGCCCTCGGGGCCTTGCGGCCCGGGGCGCCGGGGCGTGCGCTCGACCTCGTCGTCGCCGCCGGGCTCGCCGGGCCGGGGCGGACGCAGCGGGCGCGCGGCCGGGGCCGGGGCGGGGGCGGCGGCACGAGGGGGCGGACGACGGGGCGGGCGCGCCATGGTGGACCCCTTGTACCAGGGACGGCGCGATGGTTGTAGGCTGCCCGCGTGGAGTCCCTGTCCGTCCTGCTGCGCGCCCTGGCCGCGCGCGCCCCGCTGCTGGCGGCCGATCCGGGCCACACCGGCGCGCTGCGGCTGCTGGCCGGCCACCTCGAGGGCTGGCCGCAGCTGACCCTCGACGTCTACGGGCGCACATTGCTGGTCAACGACCACCGCGATCCCGAGGGCTCCAGCGCGCGCGATCCCCAGGTCGCCATCGACGCCGCGCTGGCGCGCCTGCCCTGGCTGACCAGCGTGGTGGTCAAGACGCGGCGCTCGCCCGACGTCACCCTGCGCCGCGGCGTGGTCACGCGCGGGCGCCCCGATCGCCGCGTGCGCGAGCACGACGTCGCCTATGCGCTGGACTGGACGCGCAGCCTCGACGCCAGCCTGTACCTCGACACCCGCGCCCTGCGCCTGCACCTCAAGCAGACCTCGGCCGGGCGCGACGTGCTCAACACCTTCGCGTACACCGGCAGCCTCGGCCTGGCCGCCGCGGCCGGCGGCGCGCGCCGCGTGGTGCAGCTCGATCTCGAGCAGGACCACCTCGACCTCGGCAAGCAGTCGTACGCCATGAATGGGCTGCCGGTGCGCCGCGCCGACTTCATGGTGGGCGACTTCTTCAAGCGCGTGGCCGAGCTGCGCCGCCTCGGCGAGCAGTTCGACACCGTCATCGTCGACCCGCCGTTCTTCTCCAGCACGCGCGGCGGCACCGTCGATCTGGTGCGCGAATCGCACAAGGTCCTCAACAAGGTGCGCCCGCTGCTGCGCGACGGCGGCGAGCTCATCGCCATCAACAACGCCCTCTTCGTCAGCGGCGCCGACTGGCTGGCCGCGCTGGCCGAGCTGTGCAAGACCGGCTACCTCGAGCTGACCGGCCGCATCGACGTCCCCCTCGACAGCGCCGGCACCCCCGAAACCCGCGTCACCCCGCCCCCCGCCGACCCCGCCCCCTTCACCCACTCGACGAAGATCGCCCTCCTCCGCGCCAAGAAACCCTGATCCTTCCCCTCCCCACTCCCTGTTCCCTGTTTCCTGTTTCCTGTTTCCTGTTTCCTGTTCTTCTTCCCCTCCGCCCCGCCCCCGCCCTACGGCCGCGGAAACTCGCACACCCCCCAACTCTTGTAGCAGCTCCCATTCACACAGCTGCCCCTGCCGTCACAATTCGCCGCGCTGCTACAGGTGCGCCTCCGGCACAGCTCGGTCGGCCCCACCGGCACACAGTCGAAGTTGGCCGGGCAGCCGGCGCCACCGGTGCAGACCTTGGCGACACAGCGATGGGTAGCGTTGCAGATCTGGCCCTCGGCGCAGTCGTCGTTGACGGCGCAGCCAGCCTGGCAGCCGCTGCCGCTGCCACACGAGCACGGCACCGGGTCGCAGATCGGGTTGGGCAGCCCGCTGTTCTTGCAGTCGAGATCGACCATGCACGGCTCGGGCAGCATGCAGGCGCCGCCGCAGATGCGCGCGCCGGGCTCGGCGCAGTACGACCCCGTGCTGCTGTTGCAGTCGGCGTTCGTGCTGCAGCACGCCGGCCCCACACAGTCGACCGCGGGACACGGCAGCGCCGCCGCCGTCTTGGCGCGACAGCCGATGAAGGTCGGCGTGCAGCTGCACTGGATGCAGGTGTCGGCCTTGCAGTCGGTGCGCGCGCGACAGTCGGCCTCGCCGAGCTGGCTGCACGGCTGCGCGCACACGCAGGCCAGCTCGGGCGCGTTCTTGTCGACACAGCTGGCCTCGCCGCCGCAGCAGCCCGGGCGCACCTTGCACCGGGTGTCGTTCGCGCACGCCGTCAGGCTGAGCCCGCTGCACCCGCCGCCACCCCCGTCGTCGCGTGGCGGCACGCTGAACTCGTCGCCACAGCCAGCCACCAGCACCGCGAGCACGAGCCAGGTTGTGCGCATGCCCCTATCAGACAGCAACGCACGTGCCACGCGCAACCGTGCGATCGATCAAGCCCCACGCGCCCAACTCCTCAGAAAACTGAGTCAGAGGGTGCGCAGGAACGCCACCAGCGCCGCACGATCGTCGGCCGACAGATCGGTGCCGTACTCGTGGCCAGGCACCGGACCCGGACGCAGCGGGCTGCGCGTGTAGCCCGGCTGCAGCCGCTCGGGTGACAGCACGTCCTCCAGCGTCGGCACCGCGCCATGGTGGAAGTACGGCGCCGCCGCGAAGATGCGCAGCAGCGGCGCCGGCCGGTAGGTCCCGGTGCCGCGCGCGCCGCCGTCGGCCAGCGCGCGATCGGTGCCGACCCGCGCCGCCGGCACCGGCTCGCCGCCATAGGCCGCGTTGTCGTGGCACTTGCGACAGGTGTCGTCGAACAGCGCGCGGCCGCGCGTGACCTCGGGCGTCACCGGGCTCTCGCGCGGGGGCGGCGCCAGCGAGTAGAGGTACATCGCCAGCGCCCAGGCCAGCTCGCGCGGGGGGCGGATGCGCTGGTGGTTGGCGTGCAGGAGCTGGGTCTCCTGGCGGATCGCCAGCGCCGCCGGGCCGATGTGGCGGATGGTGCCGGCCTGGGTCAGCACGCTCTCGTCGCGCAGGCCCCACAGATCGGGGATGGCGACCGGGTCCTCGTCGAGATCCTCGGTGACGTCGGCGCGGCCGGGACCCCAGGTCGCCATGCGGCGCATCAGCTCGGCCTCGACCGGCTCGTGGGTCTCGTTGTGGTAGGCGATGCGCAGCTTGCCATAGTCGAACTTGCGCCGCGCGGCGCCGATGACCAGCTGGCCGTCCTCGACCGTGGTGTGGCACACCGCGCAGGTGATGCCGACGCGGGTGCGTCCGTCGACGTCATCGAACAGCACCAGCCCGGGGTAGTCGCCGGCCGGGGTGTGCTCGACGCCGACCGCGGCCTGCAGCTCCGGGCGCGGCAGCGCGAACTCCATGAAGACCTCGGCGCGCAGCGGAAACTCGAAGAAGACCCGGCGCCCGAGCTCGATCCACTCGGCCTGGTTGGTGGGGCGCTGGCCGTCCCACAGCGGCGGCGTGCCCGGCGGCATGGCCAGCGGGTCGCCGGCCGCCAGCGTGGTGGTGACGCTGCTGGCCAGCGCGGCGTCGAGGGCGCGGCTGCGCGGGTTCCACACCGGCAGCGAGTCCCAGCCGCGATCACCCAGCGCATACGACCCCAGGCGCTGGCGCGAGTACGAGTTCTTGTGGTTGGTCAGCGAGTCGAGCAGCGCCTGGCGGCGCCACGCGGTGTCCTCGATGAAGCGCTGGCCCTGATCGGCCAGCCAGGCGTCCGACCAGGGGGTCAGCGCGGCGGCATCGGGAGCGACCTTGCGCGGGGCTTTCTTGCAGGCAGGGAGCGAGGTGGCCAGAGCGAGCGCGGCGCCGAGCGCCAGCAGTGCAGCGGTGCAGCCTCGGCTCAGGTCACGACCTCGGGCTCGCGCGTGATCTCGCCCGAGCGCAGCGTGCGCAGCACGCCGTCGATGCGCAGCACGACCTCCACGCGCAGCGGCATGCTGCGGGTACGGAACGCCTCGCCACTGCCGATCTTGGTCCAATCCGGAGCCTCCAGCTTGTAGCTTGCACGAACCTGCCGCCCCGCCGCCACCTGCTCGTTCCAGGCCTGGAAGCGATCGTTGACGAACTGGGTCGGCGCGCGCGCGGAGACCTCGTCGAGGACCCGGTTGGTGCTGGCGTCGAGGATGCGCACGGTCACCACTTCGACCACCGCGGCGTCGCTCGAATTGGGTCGCGCGGCGCCGGCCTTGAAGTCGAGCTGCAGGGTCGACTGCTGGCAGAAGCCGCAGTTGGTGGCCGCGATGGCGCAGTCGCCGGCGACCAGGCCGGGGGCGGCGCTGTCGGTCAGGCCGCTGGACGGGCAGTCGTTGGCCAGCGAGGCCGACGCGATCTCGGCGGTGACGGCCAGGCCGCCATCCTCGCCGCTGCCGGTACCGATGAAGAAGCAGCCCGGGAGGGCCAGGAGCAGCAGGGGGAGCAGTCGAACGATACGCATGTGCGCTGCTAGAGCAAGCGATGGGCCAGCCGATTTCACCAGGCAACCCCGCGAGATCGCGAGAGGACCCCTCAGATTTCCGAGGCCAGTGCCGTCATTCGAGGGCGCTGCAGTGCCTGCCATTCTGACGCTGCTCCAGGCTGGCGATGCGCCCCCGGGCGAAGCCGACATGCAGGTCGGTCTCGCAAGTGACGTTCACGATGTCGATGCCATCTGGCAGCGAGAAGTCGACCCCGAGCAGCCGGGCCACCGTGGCCGCGGTCATGCCGACGCGCAGGCGGGCCCGCAGGGCGGCCGGCACCTCGTAGCGGTTGCCATGTTCGCCGCGGGTCAGGGTGACGACCTCGCCGGAGGCTGCCACGGGGCGGGTGGCAGCCCGGTCCCGTGGCGCCCGCACGACCGGCAGGCGCAGGTTGTCCTGGTAGCGCGCGTCGAGCGCCAGCCTGCCGTCGTCCCAGGTGCGCTGGCGGCCGTGGCGCAGCCCCGCGCGCAGGTGAGCGAAGCTGCGCAGTCGACCGTCCACGAGGTCGAGGTCGAGGCCGGGTCCGCTGGACGGCGCCCGGCGCACGCGCACCAGCGCGCCGCCGCGGTCGAAGCCGAGCAGCAGGGTGGGCCGGCCGTCCTCGAGCAGGTGCAGCGCGAGGTCGCCCGCGAAGTGGGCCACCACCGCGGGTCGTGGGGTCGGGATGCGCGCCGCCAGCGCGGGGCCGTCGGCCACGGGGAGGGCGCTGGCGTGAGGGTTGAGCGCGTAGTAGCCGGCGGGCGTGGACAGCAGGAGCCACACGCCGGTGCCAGGCTGGAAGCGCGGCCCGGCGATGGCCACGAAGTTCGAGCGCGGCTGCAGGGCCGGCAGCGGTGTGCCGGCGAGGATGCTGTCGATGCTGAGCTGGTCCTTGCCCGGTGTCCCGATGACGACGAGGTCGGCGACACGCAGGACGTCGGCCAGCAGGTCGGCATCGTCATAGCGCGGCGCCCCAGCCGGCAGCAGGGGCACGCCGAACCTGGTGCTCGCGCTCGGGCTCGGGCTCGGCTTCGGGTCCGCCGCGGCGGCCCCGAAAACACCGATCACCACGCCGATCATCGCCATCCCGCGCACGCAACGATTCTACGACCTCACCCTGCCCCGCGCCGCCGCTTTACAAGCCGGGCGCCGCCGTGGTCATCTGGCTGGGCCGATGTGCGAACTGCTCGGGATGGAGTGCAACGTTCCGACCGACATCGTGTTCTCCTTCTCCGGCCTGGCCCTGCGCGGCGGCCTCAAGGGGCCGCACGCCGACGGCTGGGGCCTGGCCCTGTATGACGGCCGCGCCGCGCGCCTGTTCCTGGAGCCGACCGCCGCCGCGCACTCGCCGCTGGCGCGCTACATCCGCGAGAACCCCATCAAGACGCTGCTGGCGGTCGCCCACGTGCGCAAGCGCACCCGCGGCCCGGTCACGCTGGCCAACACCCACCCCTTCGTGCGCGTGCTGTGGGGCCGCCAGCTGGTGTTCGCCCACAACGGCACCGTGCGCGGCGCGCGCAACCTCCCCGTCGGCCGCTTCGAGCCGGTCGGCAGCACCGACAGCGAGCACGCCTTCTGCGCCCTGCTGCACCGCCTGGAGCGCCGCTTCCCGCGCTACCCCGGCGCCACCCCCGAACTGTGGAACGCCGTGGCCCGCATCGGCGGCGACATCGGCAAGCGCGGCTCGTTCAACTTCCTGCTCGCCGACGGCGACCACCTGTTCGCGCGCTGCGCCACCAAGCTGCACTACATCATCCGCAAGGCGCCGTTCAAGAACGCCACCCTGGCCGACGAGGACCTCACCGTCGACTTCGCCGAGGTCACCACGCCGCGCGACCGCGTCGCCGTCATCAGCACCGCGCCCTTGACCCGCGACGAGCAGTGGACCGCCGGCGTGCCCGGCTCGCTGTGGGTGTTCCGCCGCGGCCGCCTGCGCGCCACGCTACCCAGCGTCTGACGCCCGCGCCCCGGCCGGCGCCCGCTAGGCGAACAGCGCGAAGTACACGATCGCGTGCGGCACCAGCGCCAGCAGCGGCAGCGCCGCCGCCAGCATCCCGCCGGCGTTGCCACCCTGCATCTCCAGCTGACCATCGGCGCCCACCCGCGGCCCACCCGGCAGGTGATCCATCAACGTCGAATAGCGCGGATCGACCGGGTGGTAGAGCAGCTGCTCCTCGGCGTCGTCCATCAGCAGGTGGGTCTGGTGCGTCCTGGCCTCGGCCTCCCAGCTGCGACCGTCGTCGGACTTGAACAGGAAGGTCAGCCGCATCACCCGCTGCCCATTGACGCGCACGTTGGTGGGCGCGCGCCTGACCAGCTTGCCCAGCGCGACCTTGCCGCGCGACAGCAAGGTCACCGCGCGCCGCCCGCGCAGCAGCCCGAAGCTCACGAAGAACACGCCCACGATCGGGATCAGCCCGAGCAGGCTGCCCCAGGCTCCCCACACCGAGGTCCGCATGCCACGCAGCCGCGAGCGCCCCGGGTTGCCGCTGGGGAACTCGGCCTCGACGTTGCGGCTGTCGTAGTACCCGCCGGTCTTGTACGAGCGCCCGCCGTGCTCGGCGCCGTCGGGCCCGGTGAAGACGTACGTGAACTCGTACACGTAGCTGTTGTTGATCTTGTTCGAGGTCGCGCGCGACGACACCACCCGCGCGGGCGCGTGCTCCAGCGGGCCGTTCCACTGCCACAGCGACGCGATGTCGGACTGCATCGCGAACACCCACACGAAGATCATCCCGAACGAGATCAGGCTCCAGCCCACGATCGACATCACGTTGAAGTTGTACAGGCGTGCCTTGAGTGCGAAGGGCACGGTGCGCGGCCCCTGCGCCAGCACCAGGTTCGCCTTGCGATACGGGCCATCCCCTGCGCTCATGCCGCTACGGTAAAGCAAGTCCGGGTAAGATGCGCGCATGACCGACGGCTACCTCGACAGCGACGACGGCCTCAGCCTGTACTTCCGCGAGCGCGTGCTGCCCGGCGCGCACGCCCACGCGGTCGTGGTGCACGGCGTGTCGGAGCACTACGGCCGCTACCGCTGGGTCGAGCAGCGCCTGGCCCAGGCCAACATCGGCTTCTCCATGATGGATCTGCGCGGCCACGGCCAGAGCGAGGGCACCCGCGTCCACGTCGACAGCTTCGACGACTACCTCGGCGATCTCGACAAGCTGGTCGCGCGCGCCGAGCGCCACGGCGTGCCGCTGTTCATGATCGGCCACTCGCTGGGCGGCCTCATCGCGGTGCGCTGGGCCCAGACCCGGCGCCCGCTGGCGGGACGCCTGCGCGGCCTGGTGACCTCGGGCGCCGCCCTCAAGGCGACGCTGAAGCCGCCGGCGCCGGTGTTCTTCATGCTGCAGCAGATCAACAAGCTGTACTCGCGCACCCCGCTACCCGGCCTGGTCCCGGTCGACAAGATCTGTCGCGACCCCGAGATCGTGCGCCGCTACACCACCGATCCGCTGGTGCACAAGAACCTGACCACCGGCTTCGGCATCGCCTCGATGCGCGCCATGGACGCCGCCCTGGCCGACGCCCACCGCATCGACATCCCGACCCTGACCCTGCACGGCGCCGATGACGCCCTGGTGCACCCGTCGGCCTCCACCGAGCTGCACGCCGGCCTCAGCCACGCCGACAAGACCCTGGAGATCCTGCCCGGCCTCTACCACGAGCTCTTCAACGAGCCCGAGCGCGAGCAGGTCCTGGCCCGGGTCACGAGCTGGATCCTGGCCCGCGCCGGGACGGCGGCCGCCACCGCCGCGTAACACGGCGCATGCTGCGCGCCGGCTTCGCCCTCGGCCTCCTCCTCACCGTCTGCTTCGGCCACCCCGCTCCCGCACAGGCGCGCGCCCCCGGCCTCAACTCCGACGGCTCGCCGAAGCAGCTGCCGCCGCCGCCGCCCGACGTGCCGGGCCAGCTGATGGTGCTCGACTACGACGACTTCGGTCCCCAGGCGATGGCCTTCACCCTGCTGGGCATGGCCTGGTGGCAGTGGGCCGAGTGCGCCTGCTTCGAGCCCGGCGATCGGATGACCATCCGCGTGGTGGTCTACCGCGGTGTCAGCAAGCGCGCCGCGCAGCGCCGCTATCCGGTGGTGAAGAACCGGAGCGACTATCGCTACGTCAGCTACCGCGCCGCGCTGCGCTACCTCGACGAGCAGCTCGCCGACCTCGGCGCCACGACCGAGCTGCCCGCGCTGCGCGCCGAGCTGGCCGAGACGCGGCGGCGCATCGTGGCCGGCCTTCTGCCCCCGCGCTGAGCCCCGCGCGCCTTCCCGCCGCGGCGCTCTCGAGAAGCCATCCGTAACGGCAGCGACAGTCGACAACTTCGTTGATTGGCGCCGTGGAATCGACGATTCACGATGTGCGCTTCGATTGCGTGGCGTGCCGTCACGCAAGGGGCGCCATCGCATCGGTCATGGCTGCGCCGTGACCGGGAAGGGTCGTGATCTGCCATGACGTGGAAGCCCCTGTCGCCGCCGGCGCTGCGCCGCCTGGCCCCCCTCAGCTGTCTGGCCGGCCTGGCCACCGCCTGTGTATCGCCCCCCGAGCAAGCGCCGGCCCCCCCGGGGCAGCACAGCGCCGCCGCGGCCCCGGCCCCGGTGGCCGACAGCACCGCCGCCGCGCCGCCCAGCATCGACGCCCGGCGCTCGCTGGCCGTCACCGAGCAGGTCATCCTGGCGCGCTTCCCGCTGCGCCGCGTGCTCGAGCAGCTGGTGGCGCAGAGTGAGGTCCCCGGGCTGACCGCGCTGGGGCTGTTCCAGCAGTGGTGGGACACCCAGAACCCGGGCCCCGGCCTCGGCCTCGGCCCGCACTGCGACGACCAGCGCGACAGCGACGGCAACCCCAGCCTCAACGGCTTTCCCTACAGCTGCAGGCCGGCCCCCGGTGAGGGCGCGCAGGCCGCCGTCGATCCCTTCACCGACCCGGGGCAGAACCCCAACGAGTACGTCCCCATCGGCCTCTTCAATCGCTTCGACCTCGCCCCGATGGACGGCTCGCACTGCGGCGAGTACCGCATCGTCTATGCGCGCCGGGCCGGCATCGCCAACCCACGTGATCGCAGCCTGGTCATCATCGAGGCCGCGCTGGCCAATCCGCACCCGCAGCAAGGCCTCAAGGGTTGCCGCAAGATCGTCGACTTCTGGGTCGACCTCGGCGGCGTGCCCAGCAGCGCCACGCGCGCCGACCTGCTGGAGGACTTCTACTTCGACGGCCTGCCCAGCGTGGCCCCGGTCATCCACATCGAGCACCTGGGCGCCGGGCCCAGCGGGGTGGGACAGCTGCGCACCAACCAGTTCATGGCCGACGGCGTCCCTGGCCAGGTGTGGTCGCTGCGCGAGTTCAAGCTCCGGCGCACCTGCAGCGGCAACAGCTGCACCGCCATGCAGCTGGTCCCCGTCCCGGTGCGCAACACCCTCTTCGGCGGGCTGCTGGGCGACGACCCGCACCCACAGAGCGTCGCGTTCCAGGCCGCCTTCCTGAACGCCGTGCCCGACCTGGCCGGGGCCACCCTGGCCGACCTCGACCTCGACCTGGCGGAGCCCTTCACCACGGGGCAGAGCCAGGCCAGCAGCGCCGGCGAGAACAACTATGTGGTCCAGTTCCAGAGCGCCCCGCCCGACTTTCGCGCCGCCATCGCGGACCGGCTGGGCGCGCTCGGCAGCACCTTGACCCCCGAGGACATCGTCGAGCGCGCTCAGTTCCTGTCCTGCGCCGGCTGCCACCGCCTCAGCGCCGGCCACGCCCTGGGCGGCGGCGTCATCGCCCCCAGCGCGCTCGGCTTCGTCCACGTCAGCGAGCGCGACACCGAGCTGGTCGGCGCAGACACCCGCTTCCGCATCTCGGACGCGCTGGTGAACGACTTTCTGCCCGCGCGCAGCCGGGTCGTGCTGGACTACCTGGCCGACAAGCTGAAGGCGCCCAGGCATCCCAGTGACCCCATCGGCGGTCGCCGCGTGCATTGACGCGCGCTGCGACGGGCGCGCCGCGGGATGTACACTCGGGCCATGGCCAAGCTGCGCCCCCGCATCGAGACCACGCTCGACAAGGCCCGCGTCATCTTCGATGGCGACCGCGACCTGCGCGCCGCCATCCTGGAGCGCCGCGAGCTGGTCGCGCTGCTGCGTGACGCCGAGCAGCCCGACGCGCCGTCCACGGCCCGCCCCGGCGGCGCCGCGCTGGGGCTGCCGGCGCCGCGGGACGACCGCAAGCAGCTGCTCAAGACCGCGGTGCGCCTGACCCCGGCGCTGGCGCCGCGGCTGTGGAAGCAGATCGATCACTGCCGCAAGGTGCTGGGCGTGACCGCGCCGATCGACGTCTTCGTGATGCAGGACTCGCAGCTCAACGCCTTCGTGGTGCCGCCCGAGGATGGCCGCCTGGTCCTGGGCATCACCTCGGCCACCATCGAGAAGCTCAGCGACGGCGAGCTGGCCAGCGTGATCGGCCACGAGCTCGGCCATGTGCTGTTCGATCACTTCGAGCTGTATCCGCTGCTGTCATTCGAGGGTGACGACCGGCTGGCCCCGGTCGATGCCATGCGGGTCTACGCCTGGATGCGCTACGCCGAGCTGACCGCGGATCGCGTGGGCCTGCTGTGCTGCGACGACTATGGCGTCGCGCTGGCGGCGGAGTTCAAGATCGCCAGCGGCCTGTGTGACCCGCGCCAGGTCGGTGACCTCAGCGAGGCCGCGACGCAGTTCACCGCGCTGGCCGCCGAGGAGCTCGAGGCCAGCGACCAGGACTGGTTCGCGACCCACCCCTACAGCCCGCTGCGCATCCGCGCGCTCGACCTGTTTCACCAGTCCACGACCTACCACAAGCTGCGCGGCAAAGAGGGCGGCAAGCTGTCGGAGGCCGCGCTGGAGCGCGAGGTCGCCGCCATCATGGAGCTCATGAACCCGGCCTGCCTGTCGGAGCGCGCGCCGTGTCGCGCCGAGGTGCGCGAGTTCCTGGCCCTCGGCGCGCTCGAGGTCGCGGCCGCCGACGGGCGCGTCAAGGAGGCCGAGCTGCAGGCCGCGCGGCGCATCTGCAGCGAGGGCCAGCTGGCCGAGTCGGTCGATCAGGTCATGTCCTGGTCGGGCAAGAAGCGCGGCGAGCGCCTGCGCGAGCTGGCCGAGCCGCTGACCGTGCACCTGTCGGGGCTGCGCCGGCGCAAGCTGCTCGAGGATCTGTGCGTCATCGCGCTGGCCGACAAGAAGGTCGACGACAGCGAGCACAAGGTGCTGACCAGCCTGGCCGAGCTGCTGCAGGTCGACAGCATGGGCGTCGACGCCGCGCTGGGGCGGATGGAGAACCCGCTCGACTGATCAGCTGGCCGTCGTGGGGCCGGCGCCGCCGCCCGGCGTGACCGTGACCGCGTTCTGCGACTCCGCCTTGGCCGCCGCCAGCTCCTGCCGCAGGCGGCTCAGCTCGGCCTCGATCTTGTTGATCTTGTTGAACAGCGCGGTGACCTGGTTGGCCAGCGCCACCATGCGGTTGCCATCATGGCAGCCGGCCATCTGCCCCTGCACGTTCCTGATGGTGTTCCTGAGCGCGTCGCGCTGCGCTTCCAGCGCCGCGATCATGCGCTCCAGCTCCTTGACGCGCTCGGCGGCGCTACCCGAGGTGCCGGCGTGGCTGTCGGACTGCTGTTGCTGCGCCATCACGCCGATCAGGGCCTCCATCGAGGCCGCCTCCGCGCTCGCGCCCGCAGGCTGGCTGGTCGCCGCCGCGCTGTGAGCCAGCTCGCCGGCGGGGCCAACCGCGCCCTGCTGCCGCGCGGCCAGGACCTGGGTCACGAAGCTGTTGCCGTGGCTGGCGTGCAGGGCGGCCAGCTCGGCCTCGGCCTCGGCCGGCGCGAGCTTGTCGAGGGCCGCCGCGACCTCGGAGGGACTGCCAGAGAGGCCAGTCGATCCGGCATCTTGCTGACCTGCCTCGGCGACCTGGGTGGCTCCTGCTGGGGCTCTGCGCCGCGCCGACTCCCGCACCATCACCATGATGCCCACCTTTACGCAGCCGGGCCGCGACTTCTCCCCTAGCGGGAGGCGATGAACAGGAAGGGGAACGTCACCGTCGCGGGCTTGCTGCGGGCGCCGAAGCGGAAGGTGCGGATGTGCTGCTCGAGGCAGTGCTCGAAGGCGCTGTCGTCGAGCGCGTCGGGCAGCGAGATCCCGATGTCGGACACCGCGCCCAGGACGCTGACCTCGATCTCGGCCTCCATGCGGCCGCTGGCGGCGGCGTTCTTGGGCGAGAACACGTGCTCGTAGCAGCGCGTGAAGCCGGCCATGTAGCGCTTGCGGATGGTGCGCGCGATGTCCTCGCCGCCGGCGCTGCTCACGGAGGGCTGGTCGGGCTGGTCGCCGGGGGGCGGCTTGCGCACCGGCAGGTCGTCGTCGCCCTTGTCGCCGGTGTCGACGTCGCCGGGGCCGCCGATGCTGACCTGGCGATCACCGGCGCTGATGGCGGTGCCGTCGTCGCCGCGCGAGCGGCTGGGATCCCAGCCGTCGCGGTTGATCTTGGCGCCGGGGTCGAGCGCGCGGTCGATGTCGACGGTGCGATCGTCACCCGGGCTGAGCGTGCCGCGACCGTCGAGGGTGCGGCGCCCGAGCAGGTCGAGGAAGCGGTTGGTGTTGGCGCCGTCGTCGGTCACGCGCGCGGGGCCGCTGCGCGGGCCGCCGGTGCCAGGGTGTGACGGGTTGGCGGCCGGCGTCGCGGTGCCCGGCTTGCTGGTGCCCGGGTCGCTGCCCGGCGTGGTGGTCGGCAGCGGCGCCGGCAGCGCGGTGGGCGGCAGGCGCACCACCGGATCGGCGAAGCGATCACTGTCGCCGAAGCTGACCACCGGGGCCTTGTCGTGCGCGGCCTCGGCGCTGCGCGCCCAGGCGATGAAGGCGACGTGGGCGGCGGCGCTCACCACCAAGGTGGCCAGCACGCGCCGATCGATGCGATCCCAGATCCTGACACGCAGCACCGCGAGGTCTTCACTGACGAGGCTCATGAAGACTGCATACGCATGGAGCCGACCGCGCGGTCTTGCGTGCTAACATCCCGTTTGCATGACGTTTCGCGACCTCCTGCTGACCTTGAATGCGACCCGGATCGTGCTCGGTGACTCGAACCGCACCGAGCAGATCCACATCGTCGAGGAGACCACCGGCCGGCGCGCCTTCAAGCGCGTGCTGGAGCGCCTGCGCGGCACCGCGTCAGGCCGGGAGCTTCTGCGCCAGCGCCCCGAGCTGTCGAGCCGCCACTTCGACTATGACGAGCTGCGCCGCCTGCCCGCGCACACGCTGGGCGGCGCCTATGTGCGCCACCTCGACGACAACGGCCTGACCGCCGAGTCGCAGGCCTCCGAGACGCACCATGTCGACGATCCCGACATCGCCTACCTGATGCGGCGCTTCCGCCAGACCCACGACGTCTGGCACCCGCTGACCACGCTGGGCGTGCAGCCCTGGCAGGAGGTCGTCATCCACGCCTTCTCATACGGCCAGCTGCGCCTGCCGGTGTCGGCCATGATCGTCTCGCTCGGCGGCATCAAGCACGGCCTGCTGGAGCGTCGTTTCAAGATGCTGACCCAGGTCATGCCGCAGGCCTATCGCAGCGGCGCCGCGGCCGACGACCTCATCGGCGTGCACTGGGAGACCATGTGGCGCGACCCCATCGACGAGGTGCGCCGCCGCTACAACATCACCCCGGTCGCGAACGCCTAGCTGTCCAGCGCGCGCAGCTGGTCAGCCAGGTCGGCGGTCTGGCCTTCCCAGTAGGCGTCGGTGGCGAAGTGCGGGAAGGCGCGCTGGAAGGCGGGATCGGTCCAGCGCGCGGCGATCCAGGCCGCGTAGCGCAGGTAGCGCAGCGCGCGCAGGGCCTCGATGAGGCGGAGCTCGCGGTCGTCGAAGTCGCGCAGCTGCTGGTAGCCCTTGAGCAGCGCGGCGACCTCGCGCGGGCACTCGGCGACGCGCGCGGGCAGGATCAGCCAGAGGTCTTGCACCGCGGGGCCGGTGGCCATGTCGTCGAAGTCGAGCACCACCCAGCCGCGGCTGCCTCTCAACAGATTTCCGCGGTGCCAGTCGGCGTGGATGGTCTGTGTGCGCAGGCCCTGCCAGCGCGCCTCGGCGACGGTGCAGATGCGCTCGGCCACGGTCAGGTAGCGCGCGCCGACGCCGGGTGCCATCGCCGGCCCGCCGGGTGCGGTCAGCGTGGCCAGGGCGGCGCGGCCGTAGGTCGCGGGGGACAGCGCGGGGCGATGCGCGAGCGGCATGGCGCCGGCCACGTTGTGCACGCGCGCGATCAGGCGGCCCAGCTCGGTCAGGGTGGCGTCGTCGAGATCGTCGGGGGCGCGCCCGCCGGTGCGCGGGAACAGGGTGAACAAGATCCCCCCCGCGGCCTCGTGCAGGGTGGCGCCGTCGGGGAAGCGCAGCGGGGCGCACACCGGGACCTCGGCCTCGTCGAGCGCCGCCAGCAAGGCGTGCTCCTCCTCGATCTGGGCCCGCGACCAGCGCCCGGGGCGGTAGAACTTGGCGATGCGGCGGGTCCGGGCGTCGTCGTCGAGCTCGACCTCGTAGACGCGGTTTTCCAGGCTGTTCAGCGGGTAACACAGCCCGGTGGTGGCGTGACCGGCCTGCTCGACCGCGGCCAGCACCGCGTCCGGCGTCAGGCTGAAGAAGCTGTGCGACACCGACGCACCCTGGCGGAAAGCAGGCGGCGATGCAAACCCTTCCGTGCTGTGACCATGGTTGCGTGCACGGCTCGCACGCGCACGCTACCCTGAATGGATGCGTCAGCGGGACAAGGCGCTGGAGGCGGCGGCGGCGTGCCTGACCGGGGTGGCCATGTACCGCGAGCTCGGCGCCCTGGAGGGTTCGCGCGACGGCCACCAGGTCGGCTTCGCCATCCAGAGCGGCGGCTGGGACGTCATCGTGGCGCTGCCCCACCTGCCGGTGGTGCTGGGGCTCGATCGTGATCGCTGGCTGCCCAGCGAGTGTGACGCCGATGATCTCGACCTGGGCGACCCCGAGCTGGGGCGGCGCTTCCACATCCATGGCGCCCCGGCCGACATCGTGCGCAGCGCGCTGACGGCCGCGCTGCGACCACGCCTGTGCGCGCTGGGCCCGACCTGCCTCACCGTCGCCGACGACGAGCTGCGCCTGGCCAAGCGCTACGGCTACTACTACGCCGAGCCCGACGACATCGCAGCCGCGATCACCCTGTGCACCGAGCTGGCCTGCGCCCTCGAGCACGCGGTCGCCAGCGGCGAGGCCCAGCTGCTCAGCCGCGCCCGCGCCGGCGCGCCCTACCGGCCCGGCCCCGACCCCGATCTCCTGCGCGCGGTGCGCCAGGATCGTGACGCCGAGCTCGGCCGCGCCGCCGCCCGCCTGCGCCGCCGCCGTCGACGCCGCGCCACCTGGACCGCCCTCGGCCTGGTGGGGGCGATGCTGTGGGCGATCACTCTGCTCACGCGCTAGCGTGAGCAGAGTGTCCGGCCCCGGCCCCTATTCGGCCGAAATACTGGTCTTCTGCCCCAGGCTCGTCCGCACATCCTCGCGGATCGTCCGCAGCGACAGGTACATCTCGGCCATCGACTGCGCCGCCGCCACCGCCATCGCGGTGAAGCCGGCCGCGAAGGTCGACACCGGCACCACGTCCACCGTGCGCACCTCGAGCACCGCCAGCAGGAGCAGCCCGAGGATGGTCAGGATGAAGAAGGTCAGCGCCAGGTACACCGTCAGCACGGTGCGCCGGATCATGTGCGCCCGCTTGAGCAGCGTGGTGACCTGGGTGCGGATGCTGGCCATGCGCTCGTCGCGCCGGCCGGCCTCGTCGCTGCCCGCCTCCATTGTCTTGCCCTGCCACTCGCGCGCCTCCTTGTCGAGGTCGCGGATGCGCCCGGTGATGTACATCATGCGGTTCTGCAGCTGCGCGCTGTAGAACATCACGCTGGTCAGGCCGATCCCGGGCGCCAGCGAGCGCGCGATGTACTCGGTGAGCGCCACCTACTCGATCCAGGTGATGGTCCACTCGCGCGGCTCGCCGCGCACGACCACCTCGACCGATTCGCCGACCCTGCGCCCCAGCACGGCCCGCCCGACGGGTGAAGCCGGCGTCACCACCGACAGGAAGCCATCGCCGCCCGGCCCCGCCAGCTCGACGCCCGCGCCCACCGGGGCCAGAAAGAATGTGCGCCCCTCGCCGCCGTCCTCGACCTCGACGATGGCGCCGAGCTCGACCTTGCCGCGCACCACCGCGGGGGCCTGGAAGCGCGACAGCGCCTGAAGCTCGGCCTGGGTGCGCTCGGCGCGCTGGGCCTGCCCCTTGGCCAGGCTCTGGTTCTCCAGCGCGACCCGCGCGCTCTCGCGCTTCTCGGATGCGCTGGCGCCGTCGCGGGCCTCCTCGGAGGCGGCCGCCTCGGCGCGCCGGGCGACGCCCTGGGCGTCACGCAGGTGGGCATACAGCTGCTCGATCAGCTCTCGCTTGTTCAGCACGCCGCGATCGTCCCGCCTGTGCGCGCCGCGGGCAACTTTCCCGCGTGGCCGGGCTACTTTCGCGACTGCTTGGCCAGCGACACCGAGTTGATGCAGTAGCGCAGCCCGGTCGGCGCCGGGCCGTCGTCGAAGACATGGCCGAGGTGCCCGCCGCAGCGGCTGCACACCACCTCGGTGCGCGACATGCCGTAGCTGTCGTCGCTGTGGTCGTCGACCACACCGGCCATGGCCGGGCGCGTGAAGCTGGGCCAGCCGGTGCCGGAGTCGAACTTGTCCCTGGCGTCGAACAGCACCTGCCCGCACGCGGCGCAGACGTAGACGCCGTCGCTGTGATCATCCCAGTAGGCCCCGGTGAACGGCGCCTCGGTGCCCTTCTGGCGCAGCACCTCGTACTGCTCGGGGCTGAGCGACTGCTGCCACTCGGCGTCGGTCTTGACCACCTTGCTCTGCGCGGGTGTTTGCGGCGCCATGGCCATCGCGCCAGCGCCAGGCGCGGGAGCAGGGGCGGACATCTGTGCGCTCGATCGGGTGCTGGGGGCTTGCCCGCTGGGGGCGTGACAACCGGTCAGGACTGCGGCGACGGCGGCGACGGCGGAGACGGCGGCGAGACGCTTCATGTCAGACAGTACGGTAGCCGAGGGGCATTGGTTTCGCCCCCCAGCTGCACTACCGCGGCGGCTTCGGCAAGGCCCCGGTACCACTCCAGTTCTGGCCCGCGCACCACGCCGGGGGGCGCTGCGGGATGGTGCCCGGGTGCTGCGCCACCGTCAGCTTGGCCGGCTTGGCCGGCATGGCGTTGCAGCTGGTGCGCGTTCCCTGGCCGTACCAGGGGCGCAGGTCGAGGCACACGCCATTGAAGGCGGTGCGGATGTTGGCGTCGGTGCGCAGCTCGGCCATCAGATCGGCGTCCTCGCACATGTAGACCGGGTCGATGTTGCGCGTGGTCAGCCCCTTGGGGAACGCCTTCTTGATGCCCGAGGTCAGCGCCGCGCCGGTCAGCGAGCCAGCCCGCGCCGGCTCCCAGTGCGACTGCATCCAGCCGGACTGGAACTTCAGCCCCTCGTCCAGCGCGTCACGGACCTGGGCGAAGGTGATGTTGCCGTAGCCGGTCTTGCTGCTGGTGGTGGTGATGTCGATGGCCTTCTCGAAGCCGCAGGCGCCCATGGTCTCGCTGTCGGTCGGCTTCAGCTTCTTCATCACGGTGGCGTCGCCATACAGCGGGTCGCCGCCGATGACGACCAGGCGCACATCGGCCTCGGTGCCGTCGATGACCGCGCGGTAGGCGCTGCCGGTGCTGCGCTTGGTGTACACGGCCAGGTCGGCGTACAGGCCGGCCTTGATGCGGCCGACCTTGTCGGTGAAGCCCACGGCGTCGGCCGGGTTCGCGGTCACCATCTTGAGCATGTCGCGATCGCTGAAGAACTTGCCGTAGATCTGCTTGTTGAGCAGGTCGAGGACCTTCAGCTCGACCAGCAGGTTCTTGGAGCCGGCCGAGCTCCAGTCGGTGCCGATGCTGACGTTGACGCCGACCTGCCACGCGGTCTTGATGTCGGCGACGGTGCCGTAATAGAGCAGGTTGTCGGTCGGCGACGCGATCAGCTTGGCGCCCACGCGGCCCATCTCGGTCAGCTGCTCGCGGGTCAGCGCGGTGCCGTGGATGAGGACGGTCTCCTTGCGCACCAGGCCCATCGCGCGCAGGCAGTCGAACTCGTCACGGCTCTCCTGGTCGGTGCCCTCGAGCAGGTGCACCAGCCAGGCGTCGATCGACTTGGCGTCCATGCGGGCGATCAGCTTGCGGGGGTCGAAGCTCTCGACCAGGATGCCCAGCGACTGCTGGCTGACGCGCTTCTGACCGAAGTTCGACCAGTCGAGGTTGCGCACCAGGTGGTTGCCATAGCCGTTGGGGACCGCGGTGCCGAAGTAGCTGCCCTGCGTGGTGGTGGTGCCCGAGACCAGCTCCTTGACCTCGCCGAAGCGACCGACCAGGCCGTCGTAGGGCACGCGCGCGCCGGCGGGGCCGACCGCGAACTCCGAGGTCGCGCCGCTCGACGACGCGAAGACCTTCTTGGG
Source organism: Polyangia bacterium (assembly GCA_044229835.1). Classification (GTDB taxonomy): domain Bacteria; phylum Myxococcota_A; class Polyangia; order Haliangiales; family JADYYK01; genus JADYYK01. Next base: position 18,878 of record JBGASF010000005.1, read on the forward strand.
GTACTGGATGTGGGTGTCGTAGTAGCTCTCGTCGCGCCACTGGTAGGTGTTCTCGTAGAGCGGCAGCTCGCGATAGATCCGGGCCGTCGAGTAGGCCAGGTGGTTGTGCGAGTTGATGAGGCCCGGGGTGATGACCCAGTCGCTGGTGCCGGTGGCCGAGGGCAGCACGGTGGCGTTGGCCGGGAAGGCCTCGCCGGCCTTGAGCACGGCCTTGATCTTGGTGCCCTCGACGACCACGGCGCCGTTCTCGATGACGTCCTGGGTGCCGCGCGCCTCGTCCATGGTGATGATGGTGCCGCGCAGGACCAGCGGCGGCGACGAGGTCGAGCCCCAGCCGTCGGCCTTGACCTCCTCGGGTTCGACCGGGTTGCCGTCGTCGTCGAATGCGTCGTCGATCTGATCATGCGGCCCGGTGTCGCCCGGCTCGGGCGCCTCGGAAGCGCACCCGGCCGCGAGAACCACTGCCATCGCCCAGCACCATGACGTCTTCATGGCCCGGACAGATAGCAAGGGCCGGGCCGGACGGCTGGTCCGTGAGATCAGTGAGTTAGGGTCAGTCTGGGTGGCTATCGGAGCAGCCGGCTGGCGGACAATCGGGGTCGTCGGACGCCTGTATCCTCTCCCAGCGGATGGGAAAGGTCTTGGACGGGGTCTCGGCGGTGCCGCGCAGGGTGCGGCCGTCGGGGTCGAGGCGCAGCCGGTAGTGCACGTGGAAGGTGGTGTGCAGGACGAGGTCGAGGTCGTCACCGTCGATGCTGACCGAGACGATGGTGTCCTGGTGATCCGACGACTGCGGAATGACCAGGATGCGCCGGTCCTCGAGCTTGATGAGGTACTCGTCGTTGTAGGTCACGTCGGTCTCGCCGGGGATGCCCCAGAACTCGCGCCACAGGCCGGCCATGCGGGCGTCGGCGGGTGACGGCGCCGGGCTGACGATGGGCTGCACCGGGCGCGTGGTGGGCAGCGCGCTGTCGTTGCGCGGCACGCGGGTGCACGCCGCCAGCGCGAGCAGCGGCAGGGCCAGCGTGATGGTGGCGCGGGCGCGGCTAGGCATGGCCATTGATCATGAGCTGGCTGAAGGAGTCGGTCGCGGGCTCGAACACGACCTGCAGGAAGCAGTCGCCGCCGTCGTCGACGCTGATCGGGGTGGTCTGCCAGGCCTGGCCGAAGTCGTCGCAGAAGAAGTTGCCGTAGAGCAGGCGGCGGGTGCCGACCATGAAGCCGACCCACTGGCTCTTGTAAGTGAGGTAGCGCTGGTCGAGCTTGCTCTGGCCGACGTTGGGCGCGTGCACGGCGAGGAAGCCGCCCAGCAGGGTGCGCGCGCGGGTGGCGTCGGTCAGCTCGGGGCGAAAGTAGCTGGCGATGGCGGTGTTGTCGAAGCTGCCGCCGAACAGCTCGGGGCCCTTGCTGGCCGGGAACAGCACCAGCAGGTCGTCGAGCACGATGGGGCTGTCGAGGCCGGCGCCGGCGTCGATCACGAGCGTGGTCGGGGTGGGGAACGGGCTGACGCTGGCGTGGGGGGACGGGGTCGGCCGGGCGCGCGGCGAGCGCGTGCAGGCGGCCGGGGCGGCGGCGAGCAGGGCGCACATGAGCGCGGCGCTGGAGGTGAACCGGCCGTCGGGCATGCTCCATTGTACGGCCGCGGGGCGCGGACGTGGCACACTCGGAGGCGTGCGAGGGTTCGTGCTCGGGCTGTGTGTCGGCGCGCTGCTGGGGGCCGGCGGGGTCTGGCTGGCGCTGCGTGACAGGGCGGCGCCGCGCGGGGCGGTGACGGTGGCGCCCGGGGCGGATGCCGGGGTGGCGGCGGGGAAGAAGAAGAAGCGTGGCGGGGCGCGCGGTGGCGGCGGGGGCGGCATGGGCGGCGGCGAGGCGGGCGAGGCGGGCGACGAGCCGGCGCCGGTGCTGGGGCCGGCCGATCTGCGCATGACGGCGGAGGGCGACAGCCTGAGTCGTGGCGCGCAGAACCTGGACTTCGCGGCGGGCGGTGAGGAGCCGCGCGAGCTGACCCAGGGTGAGATCAACGGCGCCATGAGCGGGGTGCAGGGCGCCATCGGCGAGTGCATCGTGAACGCGACCGGCAATGCCGAGCTGAGCGGGCGCATCAACGCCGGGGTCGTGGTCGGCCCCGATGGCCGCGTGACCCAGACCCGGGTCGAGGCGCCGGCCTACCTGATGAAGCGCGGCCTGGCCAGCTGTGTGCGCGCGCGGCTGCGCGGGCTGCGCTTCCCCAGCACCGGCAAGGAGAGCGTCGTGAAGTATCCCTTCACGGTGGGCTGAAGCAGCCGCGCACCGAGGCGGCGATGGTGTCGCCCAGCGAGGACAAGACGCCGGTCATGTCGTCGTTGCAGATCGACTGCCGGTTGCCCACGGTGCCGAAGCGGGCCACCAGCTCGGCCAGGCGCACCGCGGGCAGCGCGGTGCCGGTGCTGTAGCGACACGAGGGCAGGAGCTCCTCGACGCCGGCGGCGTTGATGCCGAGCACGACGGGGTCGGGGTTGCCCACGATGGCGCCGACCACCAGGCGCGAGCGATCGCGGCCCTTGAGGGTGAGCAGGAAGTCCTCGTAGACGTCGATGGGCACGACCTGGTTGGACTCGGCGTTGGCGTGGCAGGCCTGCAGGGCGCCGCCCGGGCTGCCGCTGCAGCGCACGCCCTCGTTGAAGCAGCGCACGCTGGTGGGTCCCCAGCGGGTGTCGAGGGGATCGTAGAGGTGGCTGCCGGGATAGATCGAGCAGTCGTCCTCGTCGGTCACGAAGACCACGGCGAACACGGCGTCGTCGCGCAGAAAGCCCGGGTTCGACGACAGCCCGGGGGCGACGGCGCGCACCATCGCGGCCAGCGGCTGTTCATAGCCGCAGCCGTTGTGATCGACCGGGCGCAGGGTGGCGAAGGCGGCGGCCAGCGTGCCGGGGAAGTTGTGCGCGTCGCCCTCCTGCTCCAGCCAGGCGGGCTGGCCGGGCAGGTCGAAGGGCAAGAGGAAGCCGTTGTTGCTGGTGTCGCAGGCCGGCACGTCGAAGCCGCCGGCGCCGAGGTCGGAGGTGACCACGCCGACGTGCAGGCTGGGCAGGCCGTAGGGCAGCGCCTCGAGGCGCGTCACCAGGGCCTCGAAGGTGCGCGCCAGGGCGGCCTGCTTGCTGGCCATCGACACCGAGTCGTCGATCACGAACAGCAGATCGAGGCGGCGCTGTGAGCGGTAGTTGACGCCGCGCTCGTCGCACGAGGGCAGCGGGGTCAGCTTGACGTCGGTGAGGGCGCGACCGCTGGTCTCGCAGCCGAGGCTGGCCAGGCTGGCGAGGCCGGCGAGGCCGGCGAGGGCGAGGGCGAGGGTGCGGGTGCGGGTGCGGGTGCGGGTGCGCATCAGAGCAGGACTCCGACGCCGAGGCGCAGGCCGAGCCAGCCGCCGCCGACCCGGGTGTCGCTGCCGCCGTCGACCTGGGCGCGCACCGAGACCGGCAGCCAGCCGCCGCTCACGGTGGCCTCGATGATGACGCGGCCGACCGGGGCGCTGAGCGACAGCACGCCGAGCGGGCCGGCGAAGGGGCCGGTGACCTGGCCGCCGCGGAAGTCGAACGGCATCGCCGGGGTGCCGACCAGCTGGGCCACGCCGCCGCGCACGCCGAGGCCGGCGCGCAGCGTGGGCGTCTCGGGCAGCACCTGGTAGAAGGCGGCCACGTCGGCGCTGACGCTGTCGATGGTGACGTTGCCGGCCGACTCGTCGCGATCACCGTGGTGCATCACGACGTCGAGGCTCCAGCCCAGGCGGCGCCCGTCCCAGCCGATGCGCAGGCCGCCGCCGAAGCGGGTGACGTCGCCGGGGAAGACCTCGCTGGCGCCCATGCCGAGCAGGCGGAAGCGCCGCACCGGGCGCACGCGCAGCGCGCGCACCATGGCGGCGAGGCTGCTGCGCCCCGAGCGCGGAGGGATGGTGGTCGTGCTGGCGTCGGCGGCGGCGCTGGTGCCGGCGGCGGGCACGCGCGGCTCGGGGTTGAAGGTGAGCTCGGTCCAGCTGGCGTGGATGAGCTCGACGATGGCCAGCGCGAGCAGGCGCGAGCGCGCCGGGGCAGGTGAGGCCGAGGGATCGATGGCGCGCGAGAGCGACTTGTGGGTGATCGGGTCGTCGACCTCGATGACCACCAGGCCGTCCGCGCAGATGGCGCTGACCGCGGGCGCGGCGGCGCCGGGCGCGGGCGCCGGGGTCTCGGACAGCTCGAGGCCGACCAGCGCCTCGATGGTGGCGGCGTCGAGGTCGGGGCAGTCGTCGAGGCGCAGCCGGATGGCCGAGGCCGCGGGCGCCGGCGAGGTGGTGCCGGGCGCCGGCACGACGGAGCTCGGGGTCGCCAGGACGGAGGCTGGCAGCAGCGTGAGGAGGGCGACCAGGCGGCGGATCACTCGAGCTCGCCGAAGCGGCGCACCGAGCGCACACGGCTGCCACCGGGGTAGCGTTCGAGGTAGGCGCGCGCGCGCTCGCGGGCACGCGGGATATCGTCGGCGCGCGACCAGGCCTCGACCTCGCGAGCCAGCGCGTCCTCGGCCAGCGCCCCCTCGGGATCCAGCGCCTGCGCCTGCGCGAAGGCGGCGGCGGCCTCACGCGGTCGGCCCAGATGATCGAGCAGCACGCGACCCAGCGTGAAGGCGGCCAGCGGTGCGCGCGGATCCTGGGCATGGCGCGCCACCAGCGTGCGCAGCGGCGCGACCGCGTCGGCGGGATGGCGCGACAGCCGCGCGACATCGGCGTACAGCAGCAGCGCCTCGGGCGTCAGCACCGTCGCCAGATCGGGCGGCAGCGCCGCATAGGCCTCGTCATAGGCCCCAGCCGCAGCCAGATCGCGCCAGTCACGCAGCACCGGCGCCGGCGGCTTGGCGACAGGCTTCGCCGCGGACTTGGCGGTGGTGGTGCTCGGGTTCGTGCTCGCACCCGTGCTGGTGCTCGTGCTCGTGCTCGCACCCGTGCTCGTGCTCGTGCTCGTGCTCGTGCTCGTGCTCGTGCTCGTGCTCGTGCTCGGACTCATGCCCGCCCCCGTGCCCATGCCCGTCCCCGTGCCCGTGCCCGTGCCCGTGCCCGTGCCCGTCTCCGTGCTCTTACCAGCACCAAACACCCCTTCATCCCCCCCCACCAAGATCCTCTCCCCCTCCCCATCCACCACCCGCACCCTCCCATGCACCACCGCCACCCGCGTCGTCGTCTCGGTCACCCGCTCCACCGTGAACTCGGTCCCCAGCACCTCCACCGCGACCTGCCCCGCCTCGACGCGGAACACGCGGCCCGGCCGCCTGGTCACCTGGAAGCGCGCGCCGCCGCGCACCAGCTCGATCACGCTGCGCGCGTCGGACGCCTCGCGGGTGACCAGCTCGCCGCCCGCCATCGGCAGCGCCAGCGAGCCATCCGCGAAGCGCACGCTGCCCGCCGCCGCGACCGCGGGGCGCCGCCCCGACGCGCCCGCGCCGACCCGCCACGCCACCGCGCCCACCAGCACCAGCAACCCGAGCACCGCGGCCCCCGCGCGCAGCACCGCGCGCCGGCGCCGGCGCCGCAACAGGCCTCCGTGCACCTTGCGCTCGCGCTCGGCGTCCCAGCGGACGTCGACCCCCGCGCGGGCTCGCTCCATCTTGCGCGCCAGGTCACTCATCGCCATCACCGACCATCCTGTCGATCACCGCGTGCGCCGCCGCGATGCGCCGCTTCGCCGTCGCCAGCGAGCAGCCACACAGCAGCGCCACCTGATCGAGCTGCTCGCCCTCGACGTGGCGCAACGTCCACGCGATTCGGTCCGCCACCGGCAGCCCGTCGAGCACCTTGTACACGCGCGCCAGCAGCGCGCGATCCTCGGGCGTCGCCCCGGGCGCCGCGATGCCCTCGTAGGCCGCGCCGGCGTCGCCATCGTCGTCGCGGCCGAGGAACGCCCACAGCTTGCGCCGGCGCAGCTTGCGCCCCGCCACGCGCACCGCCACCGTGGCCAGCCAGCCGCGAATCGCCTCGGGATCGCGCAGGCCATCGAGCTTGCGTAGCGCGGTCAGGAAGACCTCCTGCACCACGTCGTCGACCTCGGCGTCGCGCCCGAGCAGCCGCAGCGCCACCGCGGCCACGTAGCGCGCATAGCGCCGGTAGGCACCGTCGAGATCCAGCGCCGCGCCTTCGCGCACCGGTAGCGGGGTCACCACTGCCAGCTCGGGTGCAGCCCGCTCCATGGTGGAAGGAGGCTCCATGTGCGGAAAACGGCTCATGCAATCGACACCTGATGATGCCGCGGCGGGGGGCCCCAGTCTGGGCCCCGCCGCACCGATTCGGCAGCCAGGGTCAGCATTGCCATGCCCTGCCAGGGGCCCGTCGCGGTACCATGTCGCCATGTGCTCATGCTCGATATTGCTGGGGATCCCGGCCCGATGAAGGCCCGCGAGGCCGACGACCTGCTGAGCGCAGCGCCGGGCACCGTGCCGGCCTTCAAGGCCTCGCTGGTCGACAGCAAGCGCCTGCTGGAGAGCTGCCTGGCCGCCGACATCCCGGCCCGCATCAGCAGCGATCCCAGCTGCTCGAGCTGCGGCCCCCAGGTCACCCTGGAGATCCTGCCCGAGGACGTGCCGCGCCTGCATGCCCTGCTGCAGGCCAGCTGGCACGACGCCATCGCGCGCGAGGGCGTCGCCCCGGTCAACGCCTCCGACGCCACCGCCGCCGCCGAGCACGACGAGCCACCCTGCCCCGCCTGCGGCGCCAGCGCGGCCCTGGTCGACGGCGCCTGCCCGGACTGTGGCCTCGCGCTGTCATGACCGCCACGCTGACCCTCCACGTCGACGCCGCCGCCACCTGCCGCTGGGTGCCCACCGCGCGCGCCGCCCTGCGCATCAAGCAGCTGCCTTTCAGCGAGCGCGCCCTCGACCTGGCCCGCGGCGACCAGCGCCAGCCCGACTTCGTCAGCCGCTCGCTGACCGCGACCGTGCCCGCGCTCGAGCACGACGGCCGCATCATCACCGAGTCGCTGGCCATTGCGGAGTACCTGGCCGAGCGCTTCCCCTTCCCCGCACACCCGCGCCTGTTCCCGCCCGATCTCGGCGAACGCGCGCGCGCGCGCCAGCTCATGCTGTGGCTGCGCTGCGCCCCCGAGGCGACGCGCCCCGACGCGCTGGTCGCGATGGCCGAGCGCGCCCTCGGAGACCGTGGCACGGTGGCCTCCAGCTGGTGCATCGCCGACACCGATCTGGCCTACGCCCTGGCGCACGCGCAGGCCGCCGGCCTCGAGCTGCCCGCCAGCCTGGCCCACCACGTCCGCGTGGCCACCGCGAGCTGACCGTGCGCGCGCCACCGCAATCAAGACGAGCACCGCGGGCCAAGCCGGGTCAGGCTTGACCATGGCCACTCGCCCCGCAGCCCCCATCGATCACGTCGGGCGCGCGCGCCTGGTGCTGGCGCTGTCGATCGGCATCACGCTGGCGCTGTACCTCATCCCCGGCGGCGGCCGCGTGGCCTATCCGCTGGTGCTGATCTCGACCCTGGTGCACGAGCTCGGCCACGGCATCGCCGCGGTCATCGCCGGCGGCCACTTCGATCTGTTCAGGATGCACGCCGACGGCTCGGGCGTCACCCACTGGCACGGCAACGTGGGTAGCTTCGGGCGCGGCTTCATCTCGGCCGGCGGGCTGGTCGGGCCGGCGCTGATCGCCGCGGTCGCCTTCGTGGTGGCGCGCCGCGCGCGGCTGGCGCGGATCTGCCTGGCCGTCGCCGCCGGCGCGCTGGTGCTGGCCGCCGCCATCTTCGTGCGCGGCAGCTTCGGCCTCACCTTCACCCTGGTGCTGGCCGGGCTGTGCGGCGTCATCGCCTGGCGCGCCTCCGAGCAGGTCGCGCACTTCACCGTGGTCTTCCTGGCCGTGCAGCTGGCGCTCAGCGTGTACTCGCGCGGCGACTACCTGTTCACGCGCAGCGCCGGCCCCGGCCTGGTGTCCGACGTCGAGCAGATGTCGCGCGCGCTGGGCGGGCCGTACTGGCTGTGGGGCTGGATCTGCGGCGGCTTCTCGGCGCTGGTGCTGCTGGTGGGCGCCTGGCTGTTCCTGCGCGGCGCCCGGCGCGCAGCCGGTGGCGGCACCGGGCGCACGCCCGGCCTGGCCACCCGTCCCGCCTACAAGATGTAGTCGGTGCTCAGGAACGACGACAGCCGGCCGCTGACGATGTTCTCGACCAGCTGCTTGCCGGCGTTGTCGGTCTGCGCCGCGACCACGGTGCGGATGGAGAAGCAGCGCAGCGCGTCGTGCACCGACAGGGTGCCCTCGGCCGAGTCCTTGCGCCCGGTGAACGGGAAGGTGTCAGGTCCGCGCCGGCACTGTGTGTTCAGGTTGATGCGCGAGACCTGGTTGACCAGGGCGTCGATGAGCCCCGCCATGCGCCGCGGATCGCGCCCGAACAGCGCGACCTGCTGCCCGTAGGGGCTGGCCTGCATGAAGGCGTCGATCTCGGCGTCGCTGGAGAAGGTCGCCACCGGGACCACGGGCCCGAACTGCTCCTGGGTGTACAGCTGCGCGGTCGGCGCCACCGGGTACAGCACCGCGGGGCGGAAGAAGGTCGCCTCGGTCTCGCCGCCGGTCACCACGCGCGCGCCCTTGTCGACCGCGTCGGCCACCAGCTTGCCCAGCCACTCCAGCTTGCCGTCCTCGGGCAGCGGCGTCAGCTGGGTGCCCGCGGCCCACGGCATGCCCGCCTTCAGCGCCGTCACCGCCGCGGCCAGCTTGTCCACGAACGCGGTCGCGATGCTGTCGTGCACCAGCAGCAGCTTCAGCGCGGTGCAGCGCTGGCCGTTGAACGACAGCGCGCCCGAGACGCACTCCTTGACCGCGAGGTCGAGGTCGGCGTCGGGCAGCACCACGGCCGGGTTCTTGGCCTCGAGGCCGGTGATGCAGCGCATGCGGTTGGGCCGCGGGTGCTGCTTGCGCAGCAGGTTGGCGACCCGGCTCGACCCGATGAAGGCCAGCGCGTCGATGTCACCGCTGGCCATGATGGGCCCCACCGTGGTCGCGCCGTCGCCCTGGAAGATGTTGACCACGCCGGGCGGAAACGCCGTCGCGAAGGCCTCGAACAGGGGCACCAGCAGCAGGCCCCCGTAGCGCGGCAGCTTGCACACCACGGTGTTGCCCATGGCCAGCGCCGGGATCATGGTGGTGAAGGTCTCGTTCAGCGGGTAGTTGAACGGCCCCATGCACAGCGTCACGCCCAGCGGCGAGCGCCGGATCTGCCCCAGCGTGCCGGCCTCGATCATGAAGCGGCTGCCCTCGCGATCGATGGCCTTGAGCGCCTCCAGGGTGTCGCGCACGTAGACCACGGTGCGATCGAACTCGGTCTCGGCGTCCTTGCGCGTCTTGCCGATCTCCCACATCAGGAGGCGCACCACGTCCTCGCGCCGCGCCACCATGCCATCGACGAACTTCTCCAGCGCCGCCACCCGCTTGGCGGTGCGCATGGTCGGCCACGCGCCGCGCCCGCGGTTCCAGGCCCGCTTGGCGGCGTCGAGCGCCTGCAGCGCCGCCTCGGCGGTGACCATGGGCAGGCGCCCGATCACCGCGCGCGTCAGGCTGCCATCGGCCGCGCGCAGGCACACCGGCGAGCGCACGTCGGCGCCCTCGCCGCTCCAGGTGCGCACCTCGCCGTCACACAGCCAGCGCATCGACCACGGCGCACCGTCACAGCGGGCCGCCTCGGGGATGGCGTCCGCACTCGGAAATTCGATCAGCATGCCGCGAGAGTATTACCGCGGCGGGGTCAGCACCAGGTCCAGCATGCCGGCGCGCTCGGTGAAGGCGCCCTTGGCGCTGGCCTCGCGCAGGCGCGCGCGCACGTCGTCGCCCTCGGGGCCCAGCGACACCGTGGGGCTGCCGCGCTCGCCGCTGAGGACGACGGGAAGCACGGTCGCGCGCGCGACGTGGCGGGGGCCGAGCTCCAGCTCGACGATGGCCGACAGCCGGCGCGGCATCGGCTGGGTGCCGAACACGAAGTTGCCCAGCGAGTAGAAGATGGGCTTGCCCTGGTAGGCCTCGATGGTCTGCAGGACGTGCGGGTGGTGGCCGATGATGGCGTCGGCGCCGGCGTCGATCATGGCGTGCGCCAGCGCGACCTGCTTCTTCGTCGGCCTCAGCTGGTACTGCACGCCCCAGTGCACCGAGACCACCACGACGTCGACCTGCGGTCGCAGCGCGCGGATGGCGGCCTCGGCCGAGGTCAGCTTGTGCAGCGCGGCCTTGCCGTTCGCCGGATGGTTCGACTTCTCGGCCAGCGCCAGCATGCCGATGCGCAGGCCGCGCACGACGATGATGTGCGGGCGCGCGGCGTCGTCCGCGGTGACCCCGGCGCCGATGGCGACCAGGCCCACGCGCGCGGTCTCGGTCAGGGTGTCCTTCAGGCCGGCGGCGCCGAAATCGAAGGCGTGGTTGTTGGCCACCGAGACCACGTCGATGCCGGCCTTGGCGGCCAGGTCGGCGGCGCGCGCGGCGCCACGGATCAGCGGCACCCCGGGGCGCTCGACCACGCCCTTGGGCGCGGGCGCCTGGCTGAGCACGGTCTCGAGGTTGGCGAAGCTCACGTCGGCGTCGCCCAGCGCGCCCTTCAGCGCCGCGAAGGGATCGAAGTCGGTGGTCGCGACCGCCTCGCCGACCTGCCACGAGAAGGCCAGGTCTCCCGCGGCGCGCAGGCGGACGGCCGGGGCGGGTGTGGCGGGTTTGCCAGGTGTCGCGGGTGCGGCTTCGACATACGGGGTCTCGGACTCGGCCTGCGCCAGCCGGCCAGCGCCGGCCCACGCCCACAGGCACAGGCCGGCCAGCAGCGCCAGCCGAGCTGGCGCGCGTGACCTCAAAAGTTGGTCCCCGCGGCGTAGTCGCGCTCGAAGATGTCCTTGATGACCTTGACCCCGCCGGCCTCGGTCAGGATGACACCGACCTCGCGGTTCTTGTTCAGCGAGGTGTAGCTGAAGTTCTCCGACCCGGTGTAGGCGCGCTCGCCGTCGACCAGCAGCGCCTTGACGTGCACGTTGGGGTCGGTCATCCAGCGCGCGGTCACGCCCAGCGTGGCCAGGAACTGCGCCGCCTGCGCGTTGGCATCGATCCAGCTCGACGGCGCCAGCACCGCCCGCACGGCGACGCCGGCGCGCGAGCGCTCCGCGATGGCGGCGCGCACGTCGGTGTCGGCCAGCTGCATCGACTCGATGTCCAGCGTGCGCTGCGCCGACCGGATGAGGTCGAGCAGCCGGGTGCGCGCATTGATCGGCGCGATGACGAGGCGGGTGCAGGTCAGGTCGACCGCGCGGTGCTCCCAGTCGGCGTCGAACAGCGCCACCAGGTCGGCCACGTCATGCGGATCCGACAGCGTGACCACGAAGTTGCGCTCGCGCTGGATCGAGAACACCAGCGAGTAGTTGCCCGACGACACCGTGGCCAGCTTGCCGTCGGCGATGATGGTCTTGGCGTGCATGTACGAGAACGACGGGTCGCTCCAGGCCACCTGCACACCGGCGGCGGCCAGCTCGTCGTAGTACTTCTGGTTGACGTCCTTCTGCGACACCCCGTCGAGGATCATCTGCACCTTGACGCCGGCCTGCGCCTTGGCCTTCAGCGCGTCGATGATGCCGCCGCGGCCCATGATGTAGATCATGACGCGCAGATCGCGCTGCGCACTGTTGATGACGGCCAGGTAGGGCGCCTCGCCAGCGTCGGGCAGCGCCGCCACCGTGGCCGGCACCGTGCGCGGATCCAGCGCCGAGCAGTGCGGCACCGTGGGATCGGGCGTCGGCGTGGGCGACGGGCTGATATCGGGACCGGCGTCGTCGTCGCCCATGGTCGCGGGCGAGTTGTCGACGGTGCAGCCGGTGGCCAGCACAGCGGCGAGGGCGAGGGCGAGCAGACGAAGGCGCGTCACGATGAATCCTCCTCGGGCCGAACTCGGGGACGCTACTCGGCTCCGCGCCCCACCGCAAGAGGGATTGTCGTATGCCCGCCTACACCTTCGAGATCCCAGCGAAACGCTGGATATGGTTGGTCAAATGCCTTGTGGCTGAGCTCGACCGGCTCCAGCCGGGCGGCCATCGCGGTGAGGTAGTCGCGCACCCCAGGGGCGTTCTCGAGCTTGCGCGGGAACACGATCTGCCCGGCCTCGACCAGGGCCTGCAGCTTGGCCGCCATGTTCACGGTGCGCCCGAAGTAGTCGATGGAGGCGTTCAGGTTGACCGCCATGCACGGCCCGGTGTTGATCGAGATGCGCAGCCGGCACGGGCTGGCACCCTTGCCGTCGAAGCGGGCGTGGATGGCGGCGGCGGCGCGCAGGGCGTGCAGCGGATCGGCGAACGCCGCCATGGCCGCGTCGCCGATGGTCTTGACCACCACGCCGCGCTGCTTGCGGATCTCGTCGAACACCGCGGTGAAGTGCCGGCGCACCTCGGCGAAGGCGCCGGGGTCGCCCTGGGTCTCGTAGAAGCGCGTCGACCCCACGATGTCCGTGAACAGGATGGTCTGCTCGCCGATCGACAGCTTGACCTCGGCGGCCAGCGACTCCTGCGAGAACAGATCGCGGAACTCCTGCAGCCCGAACAGGTGCGCCGGGCGCAGCGCGTCGTCCTTGAAGCCCGGCGACTCGATCACGAAGGTGACCGGCGCCGCGGTGGGGTTGTCCAGCGTCAGCACCGCGCCGCCCGCGACCTCGGCGGGCACCGGCGGCTGCCCCGCGACCCAGGTGGCCTCGCCGGGCCCGGTGCACACCCCCAGCGGCGTGAAGCTGTCCTGCCCCTTGAGCCAGCAGCGGTACAGCCCGGCCGGCAGGGTGGTCGCCACGGTGCGGCGCTGGCCCGGCGCCAGCACCTGGCACAGCTCGATGTGCGGCTTCTTGGCCGGCTCTGCGCTGCAGAAGAAGACCTCGGGCACGTCGCGGATCGACGGGTGCACGCGGAAGCTGACCTCGATGCTGCCCTCGGCGTCGGTGCTGAAGGCGACCCCGCACGGCTCGCACGCCGCGTCGGTGGGCAGATCGCCCAGCGTGGCCGCCTCGGTGCGCACGCCGCGACAGTGCGGGCACACCACGTCCCAGCTCAGCTCCAGCAGGCCGCGCCGCGTCGCGTGCAGGCAGGCCACCAGCAGCGCGCGCTCGGGCACGCCGAAGGCGCGCGCCAGCGGGCGCACATGCAGTCGGGTCAGCTCCATGTCGTCACCGCTCGCGATGTGCGCGCGCAGCTGCTCCAGCAGCGCGGCCGGCTCGGTGCCCAGCTCGGCCGCCGGCGGCAGGCGCGCCGCGACCTCGGCGGTCAGCGCCTCCAGGCGCGCGCGCGCCTCGGGCCCGAGCTGGTGCGGCGGCGCCCGGTACGGCGAGCCCTCGGGCCGCGCCGCGCGCACGTGCTGCTCGATCTCGGCGAGCACGCGCCGGTAGCCGCCCTGGAAGCTGGGGAAGAACAGGCGCAGCATGGTGCGCCCGAAGCCGCCGCGCGGGATCCAGCCGAAATACACGGTCAGCCGCACCCTGCCCTCGGCCAGCGGCTCGATGAGGTAGATCGCGCGCACGAAGTGGGCGAAGCCGCGGCTGTAGCTGCGGATCGACTGCAGCGAGCGCCGCGCCACCCAGGTCCACGGCACCTCGACCCACTCCTGCAGGAAGCCGCCGTTCCTGGCGCGCCCGTAGCGCACGCCGTCCTTCTCCCAGAACTCCATGCGCGCCGTCTTCAAGGCGCGGTTGAAGCGCGAGGTGTCGCTGACCCAGGGCCACAGCTCGACGTCCGACACCGCCAGCTCGAAGTGCCAAAGGAAATCGAGCGGCCGCCCGCGCGCGGCCATGTCCTCGGGCCACGGATGCGCGGCCAGGAACTCCTGCAGGGTCAGCCCCGCCCGCGCCACCGTCGCCGCCGTCGCCGCCGCCGTCGCCGTCTCCGTCGCCGTCTCCGTCGCCATCACTGCACCGCGCCAGCCTCGACGCGCAGGTTGGTCTGCGCCGCCATCCACGCCAGCAGCTGGGCCGGATCGCCCGGCGCCGCCCCGGGATCCAGCAGGCTCCACACCCGCACGGTGTCGTCGTCACCGGCCGAGGCCAGGGTGTGGCCATCGGGGCTGAAGGCGATGACCTTGACCGCCGCCTCGTGGCCGCGCAGCGGGCGCCCGGCGCCGGTCGCGGTGTCCCACAGCCAGACCACGCCGTCGCTGCCCGACGACGCCAGCTGCTTGCCGTCGCCCGAGAAGCGCACCACCTTGACCGCGGCGTCGTGGCCCGACAGCACGCGCGCCTCGCCGCTGCCGACGTCCCACAGGCGCACGGTGTGATCGGCCGACGCCGTGGCAAACGTCCGCCCGTCCGGGGATAGATCGACGCCCCGGATGACGTCGGAATGGCCGCTCAGCACGCGCGACTTGCCGGTGGCGACCTCCCAGATCCGCGCATCGTGGTCCTCGCTGCCGGTGAACAGCCAGGCCGCGTCGGGGCTGACCACCATGATGCGCACGGTGCCGCGATGGCGGTCGGCGCCGCTCCACAGCGCGCGCCCGGTCTCGTCGATCAGGATGACGCGACCATCCTCGAGGCCGACCGCCAGCCGGCCCGCGGGCAGCCAGCTCACCGCGCGCACCGGCGCGCCCACGCGCAGCTCGGTCGGGGTGCCCGCGACGTCGACCGACCACAGCCGCACCGTGCCGTCCTCGCTGCCGGTCGCCACCCGCGTGCCGTCGGGCGAGAACGACGCCGCACGCACGGTGCCGGTGTGCCCGGTCAACATGCGCCCCGCGCCGCCCGTCAGGGGCCACAGCATCACGCGCTGATCCATGCCCCCGCTGACCAGCCAGCGCCCGTCGGGCGAGAAGCGCACCACCTCCAGCGCCGAGCCGTGGCCACGCAGCACGCGCGCCTCGCCGCGCGGGTCCCACAGCCGCACGGTGGCGTCGTCGCTGCCCGAGGCCAGCTGGCCGCCGGGGCCGAACTCCAGCTCGTTGATGTCGTCGCCGTGGCCACGGCGCACCATGGCGACGCCGCGGCGCGCCGCCTCGGCCGCGATCTCGCGCGCGCTGGTCCAGGTCGCCTCGGTCGACGTCACCGGCAGCGTGCCCAGCCAGGCCAGCGACGCCGAGGGATCGCGGCGCAGCGCGGCGCGGGCCTGCGCCAGCACCAGCTCGTCGGCGCGCAGCACGGCGGCGCGGCGGGCGCGCTGCGCCTCGTGGTTTGCCGCCTGGGCCAGCCGGCGCTCGTGGTCGGCGCGATCGCGCGCGCGCACGATGCTGCGCACACCGAGCACCGCCATCACGCCCAGCACCAGCAGCGCGAAGCCCGCGGTGACGACCACCGCGCGGTGGCGCCGCAGCCAGCGCCGCAGCAGCGAGGCCCGGGTGTAGCGATGCGCCGCCACCAGCTGCCCGGTCTGGAAGCGCCTGAGCTCACTGGCCAGCTCGCCCGCGGTCGGGTAGCGCGCGGCGAGGTCGGGCGCCATGGCCTTCTCGACGATGGCGACCAGCTCGGGCGGCACCCCGGGCACCGCGCGCGTCAAGGGCTCCGGCGGCCGCTCCAGCACCGCGCGCAGGACCTCGTCCGAGCTGTCGCCGCGGAAGGGCGCGTGCCCGGCCAGCATCGAGTACAGCAGCGCGCCCAGCGCATACACGTCGGCGCGCTCGTCGACCGGCTCGCCGCGGGCCTGCTCGGGCGCCATGTACGCCGGCGTGCCCATGATCGAGCCCGCCATGGTCAACCCGGGCTCGGGCACCGAGGGCAGCGCCGGCAGGGGTGTCGGCGCGGTCAGCGACGCCCCCGAGTCGGCCTCGCCGAGCAGATCCTTGGCCAGGCCCCAGTCGATCACCACGGTCTGCCCGAAAGCGCCGACCAGCACGTTCGACGGCTTCAGATCGCGGTGCACGATGTGCTGCGCGTGCGCGTAGGCCAGCGCCTCGGCCACCGCGATCATGTGCGGCAGCAGCGCCAGCCGCGCGTCCAGCGTGCGCGCCTCGGCGATGACGCGATCGAACGAGCGCCCGCTGACCATCTCCATGGCGTAGAACGGGCGCCCGGTGTCCCAGCGCCCGGCCTCGTACAGGCGCACGATCGACGGGTGCTGCAGACGCGCCGTGATCAGCGCCTCGCGCTCGAAGCGCCGGGCGTCGCCGCCGGTGCCGGGCAGGAGCTCCTTGACCGCGACCGGGCGCCTGAGACGCCGGTCGCGCGCCGCCACGATGCGCCCCATGCCGCCGCGCGCGATCTCGAAGCCCATCACATAGTGCGCGGGATCGACCGCGACCAGGTCGTCATGGTCGGGCTTCGCGGTGCTGCCGCGCGGGGCCGGCGTGCGCGCGGGCCTGCTCGGCGACGAGTCGTCGGGCGCCGCGGTGGCTGCGCTGCCTAGCCCTGCCAGGTCGGCCGGCGTCGGTGCGGCGGTGTCGTCATGCGCCAGATCCGCCCCGGGCCGGCCCAGCACGGTGGGTGACACGTCTGGTTCACGCGAAGACACGCCCGCGGATCATACACCCAGGATGGCGCTCACGAGCTCCGCCAGCTGGCGCTCGGCGGCGGCCGCCGCCAGCCCGAGGTCACCGCGCAGCACATCCCACAGCTTGCCCGTGCTGACCGCGTCGAGCCGGTCGAGCAGGCCGCGCCGCGCCGTGGCCGGGGCCGCCGCCAGCTCGGTCGCGAAGGCCTGCGCCACCTCGCGCCGGCGCAGCGCGCCCAGCTGGCGCGCCGCCTGCGCGATGACCGCCGAGCGATGCTCGACCAGCCCGACCGAGCGTCGCAGCGCGCGGGTCGACTCCAGCTCGCGCCCGCGCAGCGCCGCGAAGGCGGCCACCCGCGCCGGCGCCGCCAGCGTGGCGTCGAGCGTCGGACGGGTCGCGATGGTGCGCCGGGCGTGCACCTCGGCGGCGGCCAGGAACAGCTGCTCGCGCGAGGCGAAGTGCTGCCGGATCGAGCGCACCGCGACGCCGGCGCGATCGGCGATGGCCTGCGCCGTGGGCTGGAGCTCGCCGGCCTCGGTCAGCTCGAACAGCGCCTGCACGATGGCGGCGCGGGTACGCCGGGTGCGCTCGTGGCGCCCGTCGGGCTGGCCGTCGGCGCGCGCGGTGCGCGGCGCCAGCTGGTCCGCCTGGGCCCGCTGCGCCACCCGCGCCACGCTCTTCAGCGACACGCCGGCAGGGTAGCCGATGCACAGGCCGGGCGCGAGGTCCCGGCCAGCACGGCCTGGCCCCAGGCCAGCGCATGCCCGAGGTTGCGCCCCAGCACCGTCGCGTGCGTCGCCGCGCCGTCGCTGCACACCTCGGGGCTGACCCCGTCGGCGCGCAGCGCGGCCACGTTGCAGGCGGCCTCCTCGGCGGCGGGCAGGATCTGGTCCGCCAGCCCCTGGATGTAGAGGATCGGCGCCCCCCCGGGATCGCCGTGCAGGATGTTGCCCTGCAGGAAAGCATGGAAGCTGGCGCCCGGCTCGACACACCCGGGCGCGCTGGCGCCGCCGTCGATGCACGCCAGCAGCGAGCTGCGCAGCGCCTCGTCGGTCAGCTCGCCGATGCGCGGCTGGTTGGCCTGCAGGATCCCCCCGAGAGGAATCAAGCACTGCCCTTCGATGGCCTGAACGATCGACGCCCGCTCGCCAGCCGGAAAGCCGTCGCCCGCCGCCGCCTCGCCGCGCGTCATGCCGAACCAGGCATACTGGCGCAGCACCGTGATGGCGACCTTCGAGACCCCGGTGAAGATGGTCGGCCCACCCGGGTTGCGCAGCAGATCGACATAGCCGAACGCGTTCAGCCGCGTCGGCCACTCGGGCGCGAAGCCGATGACGCCGCGCAGCTTGCCCTCGGTGCCATAGCTCTGCTCCAGCGCCTGCGCCGACAGCGCCGAGCCGCCGCCCTGGCTGTAACCCACCACCAGCACGTCGTCGCCCAGCCCCGGCCCCAGCAGCCGGCGCAGCGCGCGCGCGCCATCCAGCATGACCTGCCCGGCGTCGCGCCCGTCGAGGTAGGCATGCACCCCCTCGGTGCCCAGGCCGGCATGATCGGGCGCGATGGTGGGATAGCCCAGCGCCGCCCACGGCAGCGCCAGATCACGCAGCGCACCGGCGTCGCGCGACGGCGCACACACGTCGGCGATCCCGGTGGTCGGATGGCCGACCACCACCAGCGGCACGCCCGCCCCCGGGCGCGCCAGGCGCGGCACCCGCGGCAGGTACACGCGCGCGCTGGTGACGCCCGCGCTGCCATCGCCGCGCAGGGTGCGGTACGTGACGTTCCACACCGTGACCGCGCCCGCCATCGCCACCGCGCTGGCCCCGGCGCCCGCGCCGTCGAGCTCGCGCCGCACCGTGGCCTCGTCGAGCGTGCCCGCCGCCGCGCAGCGCACCACGTCGCCCCGCCGCGCCGGCGACATCGCGGGCAGCCCGCCCGGGGTCACATACACGCTGTCCGCGCTGTCCCCACAGGCCAGCACCGGCAGGTCGCCGACCAGCTGCCACACCACCGCGGCATCGGCCTTTGCCGGCGCGCCATCGGGCGGCACGACCACCGCCGCGTCCAGCGCCGGCTGCAGCGGCGCCGCATCCGGCGCCAGGGGCGCGGCATCGGCCTCGCCCGACCCGGTCCCCGGCCCCGGCGCCTCCGCCTGGCAGCCCACCGCGCCCAGCAGCGCCGCCAGCAGCAGCGCCGCCGCCGTCGCCGCCGTCGCCGCCCACCCCGGTCGTCCGTGCTTCACCATCGCCGCCCTTCTAGCATGAATTTGCCGACACTCGGCAAATTGTTTTCACCTACAGTCCCGCGCATGGACAAGGCCAAGACACAGCCCCTCATCCACGACGTCTGGCAAAGCAGCATCCTGCCCGCGCTGCGCGACTACATCCGCATCCCCAACCAGAGTCCGATCTTCGATCCGGCCTGGGAGGCCCACGGCCACATGGACCGCGCCATCACCCTGGCGCGCGACTGGGTGGTCAGCCGCAAGCTGCGCGGCGCCACGGTCGACATCCTGCGGCTGCCCGGCCGCACCCCGGTCCTGATGGTCGACGTCGCAGGAACCCGCTCCGGGAACGTCATGATGTATGGACACCTCGACAAGCAGCCGCCCTTCGACGGCTGGCGCGAGGGCCTCGGCCCGTGGACCCCGGTCGATCGCGACGGCCGCCTGTACGGCCGCGGCGCCGCCGACGACGGCTACGCCGTGTTCGCCTCGGTGGCCGCCATCGAGGCGCTGCAGCAGCAGAACATCCCGCACCCGCGCCTGTGCGTCATCATCGAGTGCAGCGAGGAGAGCGGCTCGCCCGACCTGCCCGCGCACATCGAGGCCCACGCCGCCCGCATCGGCATCCCCGAGCTGGTCATCTGCCTGGACTCCGGCTGCGGCGACTACGAGCGCATGTGGACCACCACCTCGCTGCGCGGCCTGGTGGTCGGCGATCTGCGCGTCGAGGTCCTGCGCGAGGGTGTGCACTCGGGCGACGCCAGCGGGGTCGTGCCCTCCAGCTTCCGCATCATGCGCCACCTGCTCGATCGCCTGGAGGACGCCGCCACCGGCGAGCTGCGCCCGCGCGAGCTGCACGTCACCATCCCGCCCGGTCGCGTCGCCGAGGCCAGCGTGTCGGCCAAGGTGCTGGGCAAGGAGACCTTCCTGCGCTTCCCCTGGGCCGGCAGCATGGGCCCGGTCGCCGGCGACACCGCCGAGCTGATGCTCAACCGCACCTGGCGCCCCGCCCTCTCGGTCACCGCCGCCGCCGGGCTGCCCGCGCTGGAGGCCGGCGGCAACGTGCTGCGCCCCTTCACCTCGCTCAAGCTGTCGATCCGCATCCCGCCCTCGTGCGACGGCGAGGTCGCCACTGCCGCGGTCAAGCGCCTGCTCGAGAAGGACCCGCCCTACGGCGCCCGCGTCAGCTTCAGCTCCGAGAAGTGCTCGCCGGGCTGGGACGCGCCGCCCACCGCGCCCTGGCTGGCCGAGGCCACCGACGCGGCCTCGAAGGCCTACTTCGGCCAGGCCCCCGCGGCCATGGGCGAGGGCGGCTCGATCCCCTTCATGGCCATGCTGGGCCAGCGCTTCCCCAAGACCCAGTTCCTCATCACCGGCGTGCTCGGCCCCGAGTCCAACGCCCACGGCCCCAACGAGTTCCTGCACGTCGCCACCGGCGAGCACCTGACCTGCTGCGTCGCCGAGGTCATCGCCAGCCTGCCGGCCTGACATGACCCTGCTGGTGCGCGCCCCACGCCTGGCGCTGCGCGCACCCCGCGGCCGCCCCGGCGACGACTTCACCGTCACCCTGACCATCGACGCCGCCGAGGCCCTGGAGCTCGGCGGTGTCCGCGTCCGCCTCAGCGGCCGCGAGCGCGCCACCACCCGCGAGCTGACCGACACCCACACCCTGCTCGAGCTCGAGACCACGGTGCCGCTGGCCGCCCTGCCCGCCGGGCGCCACCAGGTCAGGGCCAGCTTCGCGCTGCCGCCCACCTTGCCGCCCAGCCATGACGGCCGCGTCCTCGACATCCTCTATGTGGTCGAGGCCCGCGTCATCGTCCGGCGCTGGACCGACACCGTGGCAGCGTGGACGGTCTTCATCGACGCGCCGCCGGGCGCGCCGACCCGCCCCGGCCCGCCGCAGAGCGGCGCCAGCACGCGCCCCGAGCGCACCCCCGACGATCCGCTGCTCGAGATCTCGCTGGGCGCCAGCGTGGTCGCCGGCGGCGACGTCGTCACCGGGGCGCTGGCGCTGTCGAACGTCCCGGCGGGTGCGCAGCGCGGCTGCGAGCTGGCCCTCATCGCGCACGAGCGCCCGCGCATCGCCGATGATGACGACCCCGAGGTGCAGCGCTTCGCCTTCCCGCCCTTGCCGCCGATCGGCACCGGCAGGGACGGCCAGCCGGTCCCCTTCGAGCTGACCCTGCCCCGCGGCCTGACCCCGACCTTCAAGGCGCGCCTGGGCGCGCTGACCTGGTTCATCGAGGCGCGCGCCTACACCGACCTCGGCAACCTGCTCGCCCGCGTGCCGGTGCACGTGGTCGCGGCGCTGGGCCCGGCCGCGGCCCCAGCCCGCGTGGCGGCCCCGGTGATCGGCAGCGACCGCGTGCGCTCACTCTGGGACAAGGTCGCATCGCAGCTCGGCCTCGAGCATCGCGACGGCGAACTGCGCGGTACGATCGCAGGCTCCATGTTGACAGTGCGTCAAGAACGCCGCGGCGCCCGGCGCCAGCTGGTGGGCGAGCTGACGCCGCGCTCGCTGCGCCTTGGCCTGCACGTGGAGCCGCGCCGCGCGCTGTTCCGCGCCGCCCGTGGACTGCGCCCCGACGACGGCGACGACCCCGGCTACGCCATCCACGCCCGCGAGCGCCCGCAGGCCCTGGCCCTGCTGCAGGCCCTGGCCCCGGTGCTGCGCCGCCTGCCCGAGGCCTCGCTGGGCGACGAGCACGCCCGCTTCGTGCTGCCCGACGCCGGCCACAACGAGGCCCGCCTGGTCGAGTTCACCACCACGCTGCACGAGCTGGCGCGCGCGCTGGCCGACGCCCGCCTGGCGGTGCCGCCGCCGGTCAAGCTGGCCGACCACGTGCTGGCCTGGCGCGCCCTCGCGACCACCCTGGACGGCAGCCTCGACAGCGCCGACATGTCGATCACCGGGCGCCTGCGCGGCCTCGACGTCGCGGTGCGCGCCGACTGGAGCGACGGCTGGAGCGACCCCGGCCTGACCCTCGAGATCACGACGACCCATGCGCTGGCCGAGGCCTGGCACGCCAGCCGCATCCCGACCTCCGCCGCCGAGCTGCCCCCCGCCGGCCTGGCCCTGCTGGCGCGCGCCGTCGCCGACGACGGCGACGCCACCCTGACCATCGCCAGCCACAGCCTGGCCCTGCACCTGGGTGACGCCCCCACCGACCCCCGCCCCCTGCTGCCCCGCCTCGACCCCCTCGCCGACCTGGCCCTGCTGCTGCGCGACCAGTCGTCACCCTACCGCTGATGCCCGTGCGTCCCCGCCGGCGTCCGCTACACTCGGGGAGTGCATCATGACATCGCGCTCCGTCGTTTTGCGGGCCCCGAGGCCCACCTCGGCCTGTCGCTGCGCATCGCGCACCTGACCGACCAGCACGTCGGCCGCATCACCCCGATGGAGGTGCAGCGCGCCGCGGTCGCCATGACCAACGCCGAGAAGCCCGACCTGGTGTGCCTGACCGGCGACTTCGTGGGCCACAACCTGCGCTACCTCGACGAGCTCGAGGAGGTCATCCGCGGCTTCGACGCTCCCGTGGTCGCCACCCTGGGCAACCACGATCACTGGGCCGGGGCCGACGCCGTGCGCGCCACCCTGCGCCGTGGCGGCGCCGAGGTGCTCGACAACGCGCACACCATCCTCACCATCAAGCACCAGCGCCTGCAGGTGGTCGGCCTCGACGACGCCTTCACCGGCCAGGCCGAGCGGGCCCGCGCCGTGCGCGGCCTGCGCGGCGATCTGCCGTCGCTCGGCCTGTCGCACATCGGCGAGGAGGCCGACGGCCTGTGGCGGCACGGCGTCGCCCTGGTGCTGGCCGGCCACACCCACGCCGGGCAGATCACCAGCATGGGCATCGGCAAGCTCCTGGTCGGCAAGGTCGCCGGCCACAAGTATGTGCACGGCCTGTATGGCTCGCGCGCCCGGGCCAGCGGCGCGCTCTACGTCGGCGCCGGCGTCGGCGCCACCGCCATCCCGTGGCGCACCGGCGACCGCGGCAAGCGCGAGGTCGCCATCTTCGAGCTGGGCCAGTCCGCCGGCGCCTTCCCCGAGCACCACGACGAGCAGCCCGCGCTGGCCGGCCGCCGCCCGTCGCCGCGCATGCGCGCCTTCCGCGCCCGCTTCCGCCGCCCGGCCTGACCCTCTACACTGCCCGCACCGTGTCCGCCGCCGACCCCGCCGAAGCCCCACCCGAGCGCCCGCGCGGTCGCCTCGAGGGCTGGCTCAAGCGCGCCTGGTGGCTGCACTCGTTCTTCGCGCTCGGCTTCGGCGTCTTCGTCATGCTGTTCGCGCGCAAGGGGCTGGCCTACGCCGACAAGCTGCTGATGGTGCTGCCCATCTCGTGGCTGCTCTTGTTCATCGCGCTGCGCTTCATCGTGGGGCCGGCCAACACCGCGCCCGATGAGCGAGTGGCCAAGCGCGGCCTGCGCGTGGTCACCAACTACATCATCAAGAACCTGTACCAGCAGATGTTCTTCTTCCTGGTCCCGCTGTACGCCGCCAGCGCGACCTGGTCGATGTCGTCACGCAACTTCTGGCTGCCGCCGCTGTTGCTGGTGTGCGCGGTGCTGTCCACCCTCGACGTGGTCTTCGATCACTTCATCATGGGGCGGCGCCGGCTGGCCTCGGTGATGTACGGCGTGTGCCTGTTCGGCGTGCTCAACCTGATGCTGCCGATGGTGCTCGGGCTGCCCCACCTGCACGCACTGCTGATCGCCGCCGGCGCCACCGCCCCCGCCATCGCGCTGCTCTCCTTCAACGTGCGCGAGGTGTTCTCGACCAAGGGGCTCGGCCTGACCCTGCTGGCCACCGCGCTCATGACCACCGCGGCCTGGGTCGGCCGCGCCGCCATCCCGCCCGCGCCGCTGGCCCTGGTCGAGGGCGCCGTCGGCCACGGCACGCGCAGCTCCTACGAGGGCCTGCCCGGCAAGAAGCTGTTCATCCGCCAGAGCCAGCTCGACGGCCTGCGCTGCGGCACCCTGGTCAGCGAGCCCGGCGGCGTCAACGACGCCCTGGTCCACGTCTGGCGCCACCGCGGCGACGTGGTGTCCCGCGTCGTCGTGCACGAGGTCCCCGACGAGGATCCGACCACCGTGCTGCTGCGCTCGACCCCCGATCAGCTGCCGCAGCGCCCCGCCGGCCACTGGACGTGCAGCGTCGAGACCGCCGACGGCCAGCTGGTCGGCGTCATCCCGTTCACCGTGGTCGGCGACGACCACGTGCCCAAGGAGCCCGCGCTGCCGCCCCGCTGAGGGCTACGTATTCTTCTTGGGCTTGGGCTGGCGGGTCGGCGGGGTCTCGATGCGCTCACCCGGGGTGCGCGCCTCGAAGTGGAAGTGATCGTAGTGGCCGCGGTCGTTGCCCGGCGTCAGCAGCATGCGGTAGCCGCCGGTCGCGTTGGCGGTGTTCTCGATGTCGTGCAGCACGGTGTCACCGCGGCGGTAGTCGCCCAGCACCACGTGGGTCTTCCCGTCCTTGGTGATGAACTGGTAGACGTCCATCGCCAGCCCCAGGGCGTGGCGGCTGAGCACGTTCATGCCGTCCACGTTGCGGTACTTGTAGATGGTCGAGAACACCACCTTCTCGACGCCCATCGCGGCCAGCGCCGGGCCACCCTTCTCGGCCCAGGCCTCCGCCATGTGGCAGTCCATCACGAAGGGCGGCTTGCGCCACAGCGGCACCAGCTCGACGCCGCCGAACTTCATGTCGGGCACCACGATGGGGGTGGCGATCTTTCGTTCGGCCTGGCCGACCTCCCACTTGACGCCCATCTCGGTCAGGTGCGCCTTGCAGCGATCACCCTCGGCGATCATCTCGTCGGAGGGCGGCCACACCCAGCCCGGCGGCATGTTGGGCCGCTTGCCCCACTTGCGCCCCTTCTTCGACTTGCCGCCCTTGTTCCCCTTGGCCGCCGCCTCGCCGCCCGCCGCGCCGAGAGCGAACATCGCGACGACCGCCACCAGCAGTCCGCGAAGCCGACCCAACCTGGACAGTACTTTGAGCTCAAACGACATGGCACCAACCATAACCGATCAGGGCCGAATTGAGACGGTTTTGATCACGTCGGTGTAGGCAGAAGTGGTCGTCTGGAACCTCGGTTCCACGCGCAGCTCCACAGCTGGTGGAAATGCGCGGGGATCCAGCCGCGACAATTCCGCCTCACACAGCATGGACCAGTTTCCAAACGTGCTGCGCCTTCCAGCTTCTTCCAGGCAGGTTCGGAGCTCGCCCTTCGCGAGCGCGTCGATCGGCGGCGTCTGCTCGCCGAGCTTGTCGCAATAGCCGTCCACGAAGCCCTGCACCTCGGTGACGCCGACGTCGGCCGGCGGCCTGGGCACCTCCGCCGTGATCAGCGCATCGGCCAGCCCCTGGTACAGCTGCCCCGCGCGCGCGGTCGCCGCGATGGCCCACTCGCCGGCGCCGGGAACCTTGAGCACCGCGCGATACAGCTCGAGCGCGCGCACGATGGCGGCCTCGCGCTCGCTCTTCCAGCTCATGAAGCGCGCCAGCGACTCGCGCGCCTTGCGCGGCCGGAAGTCGAGCCCCTCGGGGAACTCGACCGCCAGCGTGGCCTCGTAGGCGCGCTCGCCGAGGCCGAAGCGCGCCCGCGCCACCGCCACGCGCAGCGCCGCCTCGCGCCCGGCGCGCTCGGCCGCATCCACAACCGCGCCGCCCACGCCGCCCGCGCCACCCGCGCCACCTGCCCCGGCCACCACCAGCTTGCCGTCGTCCCACAGCGCCAGCGCCGCCGTCCACGCCTTCACCGCCGCCGCCTCGCCATCGTCCTTGCGTCCCACCAGCGTCACCTTGGGCCGGGTGTCGGCCGCCCCGCAGCGCAGCCCCGCGTACCAGCCCTCGCGCCGCCGCGCCACGCGCCCCCCACCTGCCACCGTCGCGCGCCCGCGCACCACGCTGACACAGGCGCCATCGACCCCGGGCACCGGGCACGCCATGCGCCAGCGCGCGTCGCCGAGCTCGACCAGCGCGACCACGCGCCGATCCGCGCCGCCCGCCGCGGCGTGCTCGGCCAGGTAGCGCTCCAGGTGCTTGACCAGCGCGGCGTCGCCGGCCCGACCGCGACGCCGGTGCACCACGCGCAGCCCCCACATGACCTCGGCCGCCTCCGCCGGCGCCGTCCGCGCGAACTTGCGCACATAGCTCTCGCCATCGCCCAGCGCCGCGCCGTCCTGGCCCAGGCCACGGCGGAAGAACGCCGCGTCCCCCAGCGCCCGCTTGGCCGCGGCGCCATCGCGCGTCGCCGCCGCGAAGCGCTCGAAGTGCTCCGCCGCCGACTGAAAGTAGCCCACCCGCGCATAGCGCGCCCCGACCCGGCGCAGCTCCTCGATCCCGGCCGCGCTGGTCGGCGCGACCCGCACCAGCTCCTCGCCCAGCGTGATGGCCGCGCCCAGCCGCCCGCCGCTCTCGTAGCACGCGGTGGCCCCGGCCATGATCTCGGGCAGCCGCGGGTCGCCCGGATAGCGCTGCAGCACCTCGCGATACAGCTGGCCACAGCGCAGCCAGTCGCGCGCACGCGCCGCCGCCTCGGCGCGCCGGATCCCGCTGGTGGCGTCGGTGCGGCGCAGCTCGTCGGCCAGCGCCGCATCCGCGGTCAGCGCGGGCACCCCCAGCATCCAGCGCGCCGCGGTCGCGACCTCGTCGACGCGCCCCAGCGCCAGCAGGCTGTCGACCCAGCCCCGCGCCGCCGCCGCTGCGAACGGCGCCTTGCGCGCGCGCACCACCGCCTCGAACAGCGGCGCCGCCTCCGCGAAGTGGTGGTAGTCGAACAGCACCTCGGCCTTGGCCAGCCCGAGCCGCTCGCCCTCGCGCTGCGCCGCGCGCGGCACCACCTTCACATACAGATCGTACGACCGCACCAGCGCCGCCAGGTCATCCGGCAGCGCCGCCGCCGGCGCGCCCTCCGCCAGCCGGGGCCGCTGCCGTCCGCCCAGCGCGCGCGCCCACGCATCGACCGCCCCGAAGGCCGCCTCCTCGATCACCGCCGGCGTCCCGCCCCCGCGCGCGACCTCCTCGTACATGCGCGCCGCCGCCACCCAGCGCACCCGCTGCTGCGCTGGATCCTTCTCCTTCTCGGCGCGCAACGCCACCAGATCGGCGGCATAGCCGCGCAGCTCGGCGACCTCGGCGGGGCTGGCCACCTCGCGATCGCTCGCGAAGGCGTCCAGCCACAGCCGGTACAGCTGCTCGACCAGCTCGATGCGCCCCGCCAGCACGATGTTCTGCTGCGCATCCACCGTCTCGGAATGCCACAGCCGCGCCAGCTCCGAGGCCTCCGCGGCCGCGGTGCGCCGGCACGCCAGCCCCGCCGCCTTGCCCAGCGCCAGCTTGCCCGCCCGCACCGCGCGCGCCAGGTCGACCAGCCGGCCGAGCTCGCGCACGCGCGCCTCGTCGCCCGGCAGCGCCAGCTGCGCACGGTGCACCCCGAGCTGCCACTCGCACAGCGCCGGACTGGCCGGCAGCAACCGCATGAGTTCGTGCCAGGTGCTGATGGCCTCGGCGAAGCGCCCGCGCTCCACGTACAGCGCCGGCAGCTCGGCCAGCATCGCGCGCGCCGCCGCCTCGCGCCCCGGGCTGGCGCGCCTGAACAGCGCCAGCGCCCGGCTGGCCTGCCCCAGCTCGGCATACACGCGCACCACGTCGCGCCGCGCCGTGCGCGCCAGCAGCGCCAGCTTGGGGTCGGCCGCCGCCGCCGCGGCGACCTCGAGCAGCCCGCCCAGCGCGGCCTCCTGCCGGCTCAGGTTGTACAGCGTCCAGGCCCGCTTGTAGCGTGCATAGACCGCCACCCGCGGCTTGCCCAGCTTGATGACCTTGTCATACCCGGTCAGGGCGTCGTCGAGCTGCCCGTCCAGGAAGGCCGCATCCGCGAAGGCCAGGTAGGCGTCGGGCACATAGCGCGACCCGGGATGGTCCTTCAGGAGCATGTTGAAGACCTCGAGCGCCCCGGCGGCGCGCCCGGCCTTGCCCAGCATGTGCCCGAGCGCGAACAGCACCGCGTCCCGCTGCGCGAAGCTCTTCCACGCCGGCCGCTTGATCACCTCGGCATAGGCCGCCACCGCCTCGTCGAGCCAGCGCTTCGCTGCCGCCACATGGCCCGCGCGCTCGGCCACCGGCGCGTCGACCCCGCGCAGCCGGTGGAACTGCGCCCGCCGCGCCAGCAGATCGCCGAGCTGGTACCACAGCTCTGCCTTGCCTGGATTGTCATCCGGCGTGGCCGCCAGCAGCGCGCGGTACTTGCTGACCTGGGCCTCGCGCACATCCTGACGCGCGGCCTCCTCGGCCAGCACGTCGTCCGCGCTCACCGGGGCAGGCACCGGCTTCGCGGTCGGCGCCGCCCGCGCAGCACCGGCAGCCACCAGCAAGGCAAAGCACAGCCCACCCACCCGGCCCGCACCGGGTGTTCGCAAAGCTCTGGCCCAGGCCATCGCGACCTCCGAGCGCGCCGCGCGCCCTCGGTGTGCAACGCACGCGCAGCCGGGAAGATCTGCGCGCGCCCCGCGTATGCGGCCCCGCTTCGAGCGGGGCTGGGCTAATACGACAAGCTCTGGCGCAGCGCCTTCTCGGCCTCGGCCACGGTGATGCCCTTGCGCTGGGCATAGTCGGCGACCTGGTCGCGATCGATGCGCCCCAGCATGAAGTAGCGCGCCTCGGGGTGGCCGAGGTACAGCCCGCTCACGCTGGCGGCGGGCAGCATCGCGAACGACTCCGACAGCTCCATGCCGATGGCGCGCGCCCCCAGCAGATCGAACAGCGCCGGCTTCTCGCTGTGGTCGGGGCAGGCCGGATAGCCGAACGCCGGCCGGATGCCGCGGTACTTCTCGTCCACCAGCGCCTCGTGGTCCAGCGCCTCGCCCGGCGCATACCACTCGCGCCGCGCGCGCTGGTGCAGGAGCTCCGCCAGCGCCTCGGCCAGCCGGTCGGCCAGCGCCTTGGCCAGGATGGCCTGGTAGTCGTCATGATCGCGCTCGAACTCGGCCACCACCGCGTCCAGCCCGAGGCCCGCGGTGACCGCGAACGCGCCCACATAGTCGGGCACGCCGCCGCGCGGCGCCACAAAGTCGGCCAGCCCGAGGTGCGGCTTGTCATCCTGCTTGACCGCCTGCTGGCGCAGGAAGTGAAAGCGCAGCCGCTCGGTCGCGCGCGCCTCGTCCTCATACAGCACGATGTCGTCGCCATCCGCCGCCGCCGGCCAGAAGCCATACACCGCGCTGGCGCGCAGCCGGCCCTCGCTGACCAGCCGGTCCAGCAGCGCGCGCCCGGCCGCATACAGCTCGCGCGCCGCGGCGCCCTGCTCGGGGTGCTCCAGGATGGCCGGGAACTTGCCGCGCAGCTCCCACGCCGTGAAGAAGAAGGTCCAGTCGATGTACGGCACGATCTCGGCCAGCGCGATCCCGGTCCACTCGCGCCGCCCGATGAACTGCGGCCGCACGCAGCTGTCGGCGGTGAACTCGAGGCGCGCCCGGTTGGCGCGCGCGATCTCCAGCGGCAGCATCGGCTTCTTCAGCTTGTGCGCGTGCAGCTCGCGCAGCCGGCCCTGCTCCTCGCGATTCTTCACATCGGTCTCGGCGCGCCGCACCGGGTCGATCAGGCTCGACACCGCGCCGACCGCGCGCGACGCATCCAGCACGTGCACCGTGGTGCCCGGATACGCCGGCGCCACCTTGACCGCGGTGTGCTGCCGGCTGGTGGTCGCGCCGCCGATCAGCAGCGGCTGCGTCATCCCGCGCCGCGCCATCTCGCCGGCGACGTGGACCATCTCGTCGAGCGACGGCGTGATCAGGCCCGACAGCCCGATGATGTCGGCCCCGTTCTCGTTGGCCGCCTGCAAGATCTTGTCGGCCGACACCATGACCCCGAGGTCGATGACCTCGTAGTTGTTGCAGCCCAGCACCACGCCGACGATGTTCTTGCCGATGTCGTGCACATCGCCCTTCACGGTGGCCATCACGATCTTGCCGGCCTTCTTGGCGCCGCCGGCCTTCTCCTGCTCCATGTAGGGCAAGAGGTACGCCACCGCCTTCTTCATCGCGCGCGCGCTCTTGACCACCTGGGGCAGGAACATCTTGCCGGCGCCGAACAGATCGCCGACCACCTTCATGCCGTCCATCAGCGGCCCCTCGATGACCAGCAGCGGCTTGCCCAGGGCCAGCCGCGCCTCCTCGGTGTCGGCCTCGATGAAGTCGATGACCCCGTGCACCAGCGCATAGGTCAGCCGCGCCCCCACCGGCGCCTCGCGCCACTTGAGGTCGACCTCGCGCGCCTTGCCCTTGCCCTTGACCTCGGCGGCCAGTGTGACGAGGCGCTCGGTGGCGTCCGCGCGCCGGTTGAAGATGACGTCCTCGACGTGCTCGCGCAGGCGTGGCTCGATGTCCTCGTAGACCACCAGCTGGCCGGCGTTGACGATGCCCATGTCCATGCCGGCCTTGATGGCGTGGTACAGGAACGCCGAGTGCATGGCCTCGCGGACCTTGTTGTTGCCGCGGAACGAGAACGACAGGTTCGAGACCCCGCCGGACACCTTCGCCCCCGGCAGCGTGGCCTTGATGATGCGGGTGGCCTCGATGAAGTTCTTGGCGAACTCGGCGTGCTCCTCGATGCCGGTCGCGATGGCCAGGATGTTGGGGTCGAAGATGATGTCGGTCGGCTCCATGCCGACGACCTCGGTGAGCAGCTTGTAGGCCCGGGTGCAGATCTCGACCTTGCGCGCCACCGTCTCGGCCTGGCCCTGCTCGTCGAACGCCATCACCACGACGCCGGCGCCGAAGCGCCGCACCATGGCCGCCTTGCGCAGGAAGTCGGCCTCGCCCTCCTTGAGCGAGATCGAGTTGACCACCGACTTGCCCTGCACGTGCTCGAGGCCGGCCTGCAGCACCGACCACTTCGAGCTGTCGATCATGATGGGGATGCGCGCGATCTCGGGCTCGCTGGCGATGAGGTTCAAGAACTTCCGCATCGCCGCCTCGGAGTCCAGCATGCCCTCGTCCATGTTGACGTCGAGCAGGTTGGCGCCGCCGCGCACCTGATCCAGCGCGACCTCCAGCGCGGTCGCGAAGTCGCCCGCCTTGATGAGGTCGGCGAAGCGCGCCGACCCCGTCACGTTGGTGCGCTCGCCGATCATCATGAAGTTCGACTCCGGGCGGATGGTCAGCACCTCCAGCCCGGAGAAGCGTGTCAGCCCATCGGGCGCCGGGACCTGGCGCGGCGCCAGCCCCTCGACCGCGGCGGCGATGGCGCGGATGTGGTCGGGCGTGGTGCCGCAGCAGCCGCCCACCATGTTGACCATGCCGGCCTCGGCGAACTCGCGCAGCAGGCGAGCCGTGGTGGCCGGCTCCTCGTCATAGCCGCCGAAGGCGTTGGGCAGGCCGGCGTTGGGGTAGCAGGTCACCAGGGTGGTGGCGACCTGGGCCAGCTCGGCCAAAAACGGCCGCATCTCGCTGGCGCCCAGCGCGCAGTTGATCCCCACCGACAGCGGGCGCGCGTGCATCACCGAGGTCCAGAACGCCTCCACGGTCTGCCCCGACAGGGTGCGCCCGCTCTTGTCGGTGATGGTCACCGAGATCATGACCGGCAGCTCGCGTCCCAGCTCCTCCTGCACCCGCGCGATGGCGACCAGCGCGGCCTTGGCGTTCAAGGTGTCGAAGATGGTCTCGACCAGCAGGATGTCGACGCCGGCCTCGACCAGCGCGCGCACCTGCTCGGCATAGGCGGCCTCGACGCCGGCCCAGCTGACGGCGCGGAAGCCGGGATCGTTGACGTCGGGCGACAGCGACAGCGTGCGGTTGAGCGGCCCGATCGAGCCGGCCACGAAGCGCGGCCGCTCCGGCGTGCGCGCGGTCCAGGCCTCGGCGGCCTGGCGCGCCAGCCGCACGCCCTCGACGTTGAGCTCGCGCACCAGCGACTCCAGGTGGTAGTCGGCCTGCGCGATCGAGGTCGCGGTGAAGGTGTTGGTCTCGATGATGTCGGCGCCGGCGGCCAGGTACTCGTCGTGGATGCCGCGGATGATGTCGGGCTGCGTCAGCACCAGCAGGTCGCTGTCGCCCTTGACGTCGTGCGGGTGGCTGGCGCAGCGGGTGCCGCGGTACTCCTTCTCGCCCAGCGAGTGGCGCTGGATCATGGTGCCCATCGCGCCGTCCATGACGAGGATGCGCTGGGCGCACAGGGCGCGCAGACGCTCGAGGGTGCTGGGGCCAACGCGATTGCTCACGAGCGAACTCCCTTGCGCGCGCCCTTGCGAGCACACGCGGTGACGATCTCGAACTGCGGTGCGCGACGCTCCTGCGAGGTCACCGCGCACGACTCGACCTCCAGGCCGGCGCGCGCCAGCAGGCGGGCCAGCGCGCGCGGCGCGAAGCCGAGGTGGCGGTGGCCCCACTCGCTGGCGGCCGCGACGTGGCGGTGCGCCGCCAGCGTGACCAGCGTCAGCCGGCCACCCGGGCGCAGCACGCGCGCGAGCTCCGCCAGCGCACGCGGCGGCGACTCCACGTGCACCAGCACGTTCAGGCACAGCGCCAGGTCGAACGAGGCGTCGGCCTCGGCCAGCGCGCCGAGGTCGCCGACCTCGCAGCGCACGTGCGGGCGGCCGGCCAGCCGCCGCCGCGCCGCCGTGATCATGGCCTCCGAGCGATCGACGCAGACCACGCGGCGCGCCCGCGGCGCCAGCAGCTCTGCCACCGTGCCGTCGCCCGACCCGGCGTCCAGCACGTCGCCGAGGTCGCTCGAGACCGCCAGCGCGCGCGCGGTCGCCTCCCAGGTGCGCCCCGGCGAGTAGTGGCGCTCCATCTCGCCGGCCAGCCCTTCGGGCCAGCGCCGCAGGCGCGCGCGGTCGCCCTCCAGCGTGGGGTCGTCGAGCGTCCCCACCGTCGCCCACAGGCTGCGCGCCGGCTCCGGCATCTCGGGCGGCTGCGCGCGCACGTACCAGGCCTGCGCCCCGGCGCGCCGATCCTTGACCAGCCCGGCCTCCTTGAGCCGCCCGAGGTGCGTCGACACCCGCGACTGCGACAGCCCGAGGACCCGGGTCAGCTCGGCCACCGTCAGCTCGCGCTCACCCAGCAGCGCGAGCAGGCGCACCCGCGTCGGGTCCCCGAGCAGGTTGAGCGCGTCCACTGCGGCCGTGATGGTCATCCGCCTATACGGATAGGCGGATACTACCCCGAAGTCAAGACCGGGCGTCCCAGCGCAGCCCGACCAGGGCCCGGCACGCCGCCTCGAAGGCCGGCGCCAGCGCCTTGTCGTCGTCGGCCAGGCTGAAGCCGCAGGTGTGGTACTTGGAGCCGCCCTTCTTCCAGCGCAAGAGCAGCCCCTCGATGCTGTCGATGCCGCCCGCCTTGCTGGCCTTCATGATCAGCCAGCCGTCGGTGCCGACCGCCTCGTCCTTCAGCGTCGGCCCGTCGCCGCGCATCTGCTGCAGGTGGCCGGTCTGCAGCTCCTTCGCCCAGTCCTTGCTGGTGCACATGCCGTCACAGCTGGTCGACACCCGGTAGTTGGTGCCGAAGCCCCAGCCCGCGCCATCGGGCGGATCCAGCTGCCCCGACATGAAGCCCTTCTTCCAGCCCTTGGGCGCCACCGCCACCGAGCGCTTGCCCTCGGTGACCACGACCTCGAACTCGACCTGCCGCCCCGCCGGCACCAGCGCGTTGATCGCGGCAACGTCGATGCCCGCCTTGACCTTGCCGACATCCGGCCCCTTGTCGCCACAGCCCGCCAGCAGCACGACCGCAGCCACGACGATTGCCTTCATCATGGCCGCCAAGATACGCCCTCGGCCGCCCGCGTGCTCGTGCTCGTGCTCGCTGCCGGGCGCCTCAGTCCTTGCGCTTCGCGCTCCTCAGCTCCGCCGTGATCAGCCGGGCCAGGTTCAAGAGCAGCTTGACCCCCGCCTCCGGCGCCTCGTTGCAGAAGCGCGTGAAGGTCTGCCGGTTGAACGGCACCGCCGTGGTGTTGGCCAGCGGCGAATCCAGCTCGCCCCAGTCCACCTGCGGCGCGATCAGCGCCTCGGGATACAGGAGCTCGCCCTTGTGCTCGCCGTCCAGGATGAACCACGCGGTGTCCTGCTGCTTGACCTGCCGCGGCACCTGCGCGCCCGCCATCAGCTGGACCTCGTGGGCGCCCTTCAAGAACCGCGTCACCTCGGTGGTCGGCACCGCGTTGAACAGCGCGCTGGCCGTGAAGACCCCGATCTTGTCGACCAGCGTGCGCTCGCGGCTGCCCAGCGGCGGATCGATCGACCCCGACACCGCCCCACCCGCCGCCGACGCCGACGACTTGGGCGACGACGACGACCCCATCGATCCCGACACCACCGCGCCCCCCGCCGTCGACGACGAGATGGCCTGCGCCGGCCCGGTCCCCGAGCGCACCGCGGCCGCCGTGCCCGGCGTGGTGCTGCGCGCGGCCGCATCGCTCTCCAGCGGCAGCGTCGCCCGCAGCGCCCCACGCCCCGCCGCCTGCATCTGGTTGGGCCCCGACGGCTGCTGCCCGACCGGCGCCAGCACGCCGCCGTCCGGTAGCGGCAAGGTCGCCCGCAGCTCGCCCTGCGCGGAGCGCGGCATCATCTCCGGGGGCACCCGCACCGGCGCCAGCTGCGCGGTCACCGCGGAGGCCCCCAGCGGCGCTCCAGTCGCCATGCCACCCGGCGGCGGCGCCGGCGCGTTCATGTTGCCACCCGCGATCTGGGTGCGCGCGCGCGACCGATCGATGGCGGCCTGGACGTCCTCGGCTTCCATGCGTGCCAGCACCACCGTGATGTTGTCGGCGCCGCCACGCTGCTTGGCCATCTGGATCAGCGTGGCCACCCCGGCCTCGTCACCGCGGTCGGCCAGCACCGCCGCGATCTCGCGCGGGTCGGGGAAGTAGTCGGCCAGCCCGTCGGTGCACATCAGGAGGCGATCGCCCACCATCAGGGGCACCGCGAAGGTGTCGACCTTGCAGCTCGGGTTGGGCCCCAGCGCCGAGGTCAGCTTGCCCTTGGGCGCCGGCTGCCCGGGCAGCGCCGGCGGCGCGAACGAGTGATCCACCGTCAGCTGCTGCACCTGGGCGCCGCGGATGAAGTACACCCGCGAATCCCCTACGTGCCCGAACAGCGCGGTCTGCCCCACGATGACCACCACGTCGGCGGTGCAGCCCATGCCGCGCTTGTCGCGCTCCATGCGGCCGCGCTCGAACACCGCGGAGTTGGCCGAGCGCAGCGCGCCGTCGATGATCGCCAGCGCACCGCGCTGGACCTCGAGATCATTGGTCTCACCAGCGCGATCGAAGACCGGCGGCCAGCTCGCCAGCCGCTCGCCGATCAGCTGCACCGCCATCCGGCTGGCGATGTCGCCGGCCGCATGACCACCCATGCCGTCCGAGCAGATGAAGAAGCGCCCGTGCGGATCGGCGTACCCGCAGTCCTCATTGTGGTCACGCACACAACCCACGTCGGTCATGTGCCAGCTGCGCACCCTCGGCATCGCAGCATCTTACCGTGAAACCCTCCGCGAAGATCCCGCCGACCACCTCACGTATGATGTCGTTCGTGAACAGCGCCGACGGTGTCTCCAAGGTCCGGCTCACCCACATCGGCACCGCCACCGTCCTGCTGGAGATCGGCCCGCTGCGCCTGCTCACCGATCCCGCGCTGGATCCCGCAGGAAACAAGTACTCCTTCGGCTTCGGCACCGGTAGCACCAAGACCTCCGCCCCGGTGCTGCCCCCCGGCGGGCTGGGCCGGCTCGACGCCGTCCTCCTGACCCACCACCAGCACGCCGACAACTTCGACGACGCCGGCCGCAGCGTCACCGCCGAGGCCGCCACCGTCATCACCACCCGCGCCGCCGCGCGCACCCTGCCGCGCGCCATCGGCCTGGCGCCGTGGCAACACACCGAGCTCGGCGCCGGCGACCTGCGCGTCCGCGTCACCGCCACCCCGGCGCGGCACGGGCCACCGCTCAGCCGCCCCATCGTCGGCCCGGTCATCGGCTTCTTGCTCGAGTGGTCCGGCCAGCAGCACGGCGCGCTGTACATCTCGGGTGACACGGTCTGGTTCCGCGGTGTCGCCGAGGTCGCCCGCCGCGCCAAGGTCGGCACCGCCCTGCTGCACATGGGCGGCGTCCGCTTCGGCATCAGCGGCCCGCTGCGCTACACCTTCGACGCCGCCGAGGCCATCCGCGCCGCCCAGGCCATGACCCCACACACCCTGATCCCGATCCACTACGACGGCTGGACCCACTTCCGCCAGCCGCGCGCCGACGCCGAGCAGGCCTTCGCCGCCGCCAACCTATCCCCGCACTGGCTCAACCCTGGCCAGCCCACCGAGATCGACGTGTAACCATCGATCACCAATTGATATTTTGACCATCGTCAAAAAGAAAGTGACCGCTCACTTCTTTTCGGTATCATCTCTCTCATGTCGCAACCGAAGCAGGCCCGCAGCCACGCCACCCGCGGTCGACTGGTCGACGCCGCCGCCACCTGCCTCATCGACCTCGGCATCTCGGGCGCCTCGACCTCCGCCGTCGCCAGCCGCGCCGAGGTCTCGCAGGGCGCCCTGTTCAAGCACTTCGCCTCCAAGCCGCTGCTGCTCGCCGCCTGTGTCGAGCGCATCCTCGACGGCTTCTTCGACGCCTTCCGGGTCGACGTCGCGGCCCGCCTGGCCGCCGCGCCCTACTCGCCCGAGGCGCGCCTGAAGGCCGCCGTCGGCGCGCTGTGGCAGATCTTCCGCCGCGCCGAGATGCACGCCGTGTTCGAGGTCTACCTGGCCGCGCGCACCGACACCACCCTGGCCGCCGCCCTGACACCGATCCTCGAGCGCCACCGAAGCAAGATCCTCACCGAGGCCGCCCGCCTGTTCCCCGAGTTCGCCACCCCGGCCAGCGCGGCCTGCTTCGAGACCGCGGTCGACGCCGTCGTCTACGCCATGCAGGGCGTCATCGTCGGCGTGTTCTCGCCCGACGCCGCCGCCGAGGCCCAGCACCTGGCCTTCTTCGAACGCCT
This sequence comes from Polyangia bacterium, assembly GCA_044229835.1. Lineage (GTDB taxonomy): Bacteria > Myxococcota_A > Polyangia > Haliangiales > JADYYK01 > JADYYK01. The sequence continues at coordinate 55,489 of JBGASF010000005.1, forward strand.
GGCCGAGCATGAGCTGGCGCTGGCCGCGACCCGGGCGGTGTGCTGATGTCGACGCTGATCTACCTGGCCATCCCGGCCTTTCTCATCACCATCGTGATCGAGGCGCTGTGGGCGCGCGCCACCCTGCGCGCCGGCAAGGCGGACATCCGCGGCTACACCGGCCGCGACACCGCCGCCAGCATCGCCATGGGCCTCGGCAACGTCGCCATCGCCGCCGTGGTCAAGCTGGGCAGCTTCGCCCTCATGGTGCTGGTCTACCAGTACCGGCTGTTCGAGCTCGGCGACGGCGCCCTGATCTGGGTCGCCCTGCTGCTGGCGGAAGACTTCGTCTACTACTGGTTCCACCGCGCCAGCCACGAGGTGCGCCTGCTGTGGGGCGCCCACGTCAGCCACCACTCCAGCACGCACTACAACCTGTCGACCGCGCTGCGCCAGTCGTGGCTGACCCCGGTGACCAGCATCCCGTTCTGGCTGGTGCTGCCGCTCATCGGCTTCGCGCCCTGGATGGTGCTGACCCAGCAGGCCATCTCGCTGCTGTACCAGTACTGGTTGCACACCGAGTCGATCCGCACCCTGGGGCCGCTCGAGCTCGTCTTCAACACGCCGTCGCACCACCGCGTGCACCATGGCCGCAACGTCGAGTACCTCGACAAGAACCACGGCGGCATCCTCATCATCTGGGATCGCCTGTTCGGCACCTTCGAACCCGAGCGCAGCCCGGTCGACTACGGCCTGACCACGAACCTCGGCTCGTACAACCCGCTGGTCATCGCCAGCCACGAGCTGGTCGCCATCGGCCGCGACGTCCGCCGCGCGCGCAGCTTCGGCCACGCCCTGCGCCACATCTTCGGCCCGCCGGGCTGGAGCCCCGACGGGCGCACGCTGACCGCGCGTCAGATGCAGCAGCGCCAGCGCGCCGGCGCCCCCTCCGCCGCCGCACCCGCGCCCGCCGCGCTCAGTTCGCCGTCAGCACCAGGAAGCGCACCGAGCTCCCTCGCCTGAGCCGCAGCAGGTGGCCGCCGTTGCGGCTCGCCGACAGCCCCGCCACCGCCTCGGCCGCCGTGGTCACCGGCTTGCGGTCGACCTCGACCACGACGTCGCCGGGCCGCACGCCCGCCTCTGCCGCCGGGCTGTCCTCGTCCACGCCGACGACCACCGCGCCCTTGCTGCCCTTGGGCAGCCCGAGCCGCCCGGCCATCGCGCCCGACAGCGTCGACAGATCGATGCCCAGCGTCTTCTGCGGCTTGGCCGGCGCCTGCCCCGCCGCGCCCACGGTGCCGCTGTCGTCGTCGTCCATCGGCATCTCCGCGGTGGCCGCGCCCAGCATCAGCGCCTTGCCATCGCGCCAGACCCCGAGGCCGACCTTCTGGCCGATCTTCTTGCCCAGGATGGCGCGCTGCATCGCCTTGGAGCCGTCGATGCCGGTGCCATCCACGGTCACGATGACGTCACCCGCCAGCAGCCCGGCGCGCTCCGCGCCCAGCCCGGCCACGACCTCGGTCACCAGCGCGCCCTTGGCCGGCGCGCCCTTGCCCAGCGAGAGCTGGATCTCGGGCGTGATGTCCTGCATCAGGATGCCGAGGTAGGGCCGGCGCACCTTGTGATCGCGGATCAGCGCCTCGGTGATGGGCCGCGCCATCGAGGTCGGCACCGCGAAGCCAATCCCGGTGCCGATGCCCGCCACCATGGTGTTGATGCCGATGATCTCGCCGTCCAGGTTGACCAGCGGCCCACCCGAGTTGCCCGGGTTGATCGACGCGTCGGTCTGCAGGAAGTCCTCGTACTGCCCGCTCTGGAAGCCCGAGCGCCCGCGCGCCGACAGCACGCCCACGGTCACCGTGTGATCCAGCCCGAAGGGGTTGCCGACCGCGATGACCCAGTCGCCGACCGCGACCTTGTCGGAGTCGCCCATCACCGCCGGCTTGACCACCATGCCGTCGACCTTGACCACCGCGAGGTCGCTGCGCGGGTCGGTGCCGACCACCCTGCCGGTCACGGTCTTGCCGCTGTCGAAGGTGACCCGCACCTCCACCGCGCCGTCGACCACGTGGTTGTTGGTCAGGATGTTGCCCAGCGTGTCGATGACCACGCCCGAGCCCATGCCGCGCTGCTTGGGCCCATCGCTCCCGAACGGGTCGATGCGGGTGGCCTTGCCGCCCTTGGTCACCGAGATGCGCACCACCGAGGGGCTGATCTGCGCCGCGACCTGCGCGAAGGTCTTCGACAGCGCGCGGGCATCGGCGATCTGGCCTGCCGACGGGCTGGCCGGCGCCGGGCTCGTCCCCGACGGCGCCGCGCCGCTGCGCGCCACGCCCAGCACCACCGTTCCGGCGAGGGCGCTCATCACGATTCCACGTGCGAACCAACGACTCTTCCGCTGCATCACGATTCCTCCTGGCCCCCGATGTAACCACCCGCCCGTGCCCGTCAATTCCTGCTCTGACCGGTCCGGCTTGCGCCGGGATGCCCATCGAGTATGACCTCGGCCATGGCCCCCGCCCTGATGACCACGCTGTCCGGCAGCTGCCACTGCGGCGCCGTCCGCTTCGAGGTCGACACCGCGCCCCCGCTGGTGGCGCTCGACTGCAACTGCTCCATCTGCACCAAGAAGGGCTTCCTGCACCTCATCGTCGAGCAGGCGCAGTTCCGCCTGCTGACCCCGCCCGAGGCGCTGACGACCTACACGTTCAACACCAAGGTGGCGCGCCACACCTTCTGTAAGACCTGCGGGATGCACCCGTTCTACCACCCGAGGTCGCACCCCGATGGCATCGACGTCAACGTCCGGTGCCTCGACGGGGACGCGCTCGCACGCTTCGAGGTGCGACCGTTCGACGGCCGGAACTGGGAAGCCTCGGTAGACACCATTCGCTGAGGCGCCCGAGGTGTGACGCAGGAGCCCCATTGTGAATGCCCATCGACGCCCCTCCGCCCCGAACCCCGCGAAACCCCGTTCACGCCCCGTGGCACCCGGCTTGCTGTCACGGGGCGCCATGCGCATGCGCTTCCTGGTGATGGTGATGCTCGTCGCAGTGCCGGCCGCGGCCCATGCGGACGGCTACTTCTTCAACGAGGGCCTCGGGCCTGGCGCGACGGTCGGTGGCGAGATGGGTCAGCGCTTCGACGGCGACGGGCTGTCGCTGCGGGTGTCGCTCGGCCGCCGCGTCAACAACTGGGCCGTCGAGGGCGTGCTGTTCGGCAGCAACCTCAATGAAGAGGGCGGCAGCGGCGACTTCGTCAACCCGCAGTTCATGGCGCTCTCGTACGGCTTCGACTTCCGCTACTACGTCCCGCTCGGCCCCAACCTCGAGGCCTACGCCAAGGCCGGCCTGCACGGCACCTCGATCACGCTGACCGCGCTGGCGTCCGATCCCAACGGCCTCAGCGACTATGACGGCCGCGGCTATGACGTCGGCGGCGGCATCAGCTGGTTCGTGCGCCCGTTCCAGGCCCTGGGCAGCTCGAGCTACCGCTCGAACCCGTTCGCGCGCCTCAAGGTCGGCCTGTTCGCCGACCTGACCATGCAGACCGTCCGCCTCAACAAGGACCGTGCGCCGTCGCTCGACGGTGACCTGCGCATGTGGACCTTCGGCTTCGGCATCGGCAGCGACCTGTAGCATCATGGCGGCATGTCCGCCCCCGTCCCTGTCCCCGGCTCCGACGTGGTGGTTCGCCCCGCCGTTCGCGCCGACGCCCCCGCCTACCTCGCGCTGATCCAGGCCCTGGCCGACTTCGAGAAGCTGGCCGGCCCCGACGAGGCCGCGCGCACGCGGCTGGTCGAGGACGCCTTCGGCCCGACCCCGCGCTACGAGGTCCTGGTCGCCGAGCTCGCCGGCGACGTGGTCGCCTACGCCATCTTCTTCCCGACCTACTCGACCTTCCGCGCGCGCCAGTCGCTGTACCTCGAGGACATCTTCGTGCACCCCCGCGCCCGCCGCCGTGGCGTCGCCAGCGCCATGATGAAGCACCTCGAGCAGCTGGCCCGCGCGCGCGGCTGCGGCCGCTTCGAGTGGACCGTGCTCGACTGGAACACCGACGCCCAGAAGCTCTACGACGGCCTCGGCGCGCAGGCGCTGAAGCAATGGATGGTGTACCGCATCGACCTGCCCGACCCGCCGGCGTAGCGCTACGACCAGCCAGGTGCGGCGGATCGGTCGCCGCGTTTCGGCGGGCTTGCTCGATCCGTCTGCGCGCGCACGGCGTATTCTTGCCATGTATCAAGCCGAGCGCGTGAGACGAGTCGCAGCCTCGCCCGAGCTCATGTGGGCGCTGCTGACGGACACCAACCGCTGGGATCGCGTGGCCGGCGCCGGCCCCACCGAGTACCGCTACGATCAGCTCGATCCGAACGACGCCTCCACACGTACGCGCGTCGGCAGCGCCTTCATGCTGGGCGCGCGCTACCCCTGGACCGAGCACGGCGAGTGGATCGAGGGCCGCCTGGCCTGGGGCGAGCGCCACTACCTGGCCGGCCCGGTCAACCGCGCCGGCTACCGCGTCGAGCTGGAGCCCGAGGCCGGCGCCACCAGCGTGCGCCTGTCGGCCTACGTCGGCGATGACGTGCCGACCCCGCTCGGCGTCGCCATGCGCGCCCACTTCGAGGGCGCCCTGGAGCGCTGGCTCGACAGCATCGAGCGCCTGATCGCGCGCCTCGGCCCGCTGCCCGACCTGACCGCGCCGGGCGCCGATGGCGCCGCCGCCGAGCCGCTGGCCGCGCAGGCGCGCCGCCTCCTGATGTCCGCCCCGGCCGCCCCCGAGGGCGACCTGCACGGCGGCCAGCGCAGCCCGGTGCGCGAGCAGGAGTTCGCCTTCCGCACCCTCGAGTTCCGCAAGGCCCCCGTCAGCGCCGAGGTGCGCGAGCGCCTGATCTGGTTCCTGCACGATCGCCCCGACGACGAGGTGCGCGAGATCCGCCCCTACGAGTGCGCCCGCGCCTGGGAGCTGCCGCGTCGCGACGTCCTCAGCGCCTTCCTGCACGCCGCGCGCGCCGGCCTGGTCGATCTGCGCTGGCAGCTCGACTGCCCGGTGTGCCGCGTCGCCGCCGATCGCCGCGGCACCCTGGCCGAGGTCGGCAAGCAGGCCCACTGCGACGAGTGCGAGCTCGACTTCGCGGTCGACTTCGCGCGCAACGTCGAGGCCGTGTTCTCGGTCAACCCCGCGGTGCGCACCGCGACCCCCGCGCTGTACTGCGGCGGCTCGCCCTGGCTGCGCCCGCACGTCTTCGCGCTGTTCGAGCTGGCACCCGGCGAGCGCCGCGAGGTCGCGGTCAAGCTGCCGCCCGGCCCGCTGGTGCTGCGCGTACCCGGTGGCGGCCGCGCCGAGATCGACGCCCCGCCCTCGCGCCTGGTGGTGCGCCTCGACGGCAGCCGCGTGGTCGCCCTCGGCGAGGGTGACGCCGGCGGGGTCGCCACCATGTTGCTGCTCGACAACCCGGGCCCGCGCCAGCGCGCCGTCATCGTCGAGCGCGCCGGCTGGAGCGCCGACCGCGTCACCGGCGCCGCCGTGGTCGCCTTCCCCGAGTTCCTCGATCTGTTCGCCACCGAGGCCCCGGCGACTGGCGTCGACCTCTCGATCGGCGCCATCACCATCCTGTTCTCCGACCTCACCGGCACCACCGCGCTGTACGAGCGCCTCGGCGACGCCCGCGCCTTCGCCCTGGTGCAGGAGCACTTCAGCGACACCAGCGCCCTCATCGCCGAGCACGGCGGCGCCCTGGTCAAGACCATGGGCGACGCCGTGATGGCCAGCTTCAGCTCGCCCGGTGACGCCCTGCGCGCCGGCCTGGCCATGATCGGCAGCGTGCAGCAGCTGGCCGCGCGCGCCGGCCTGCCGCCCGAGGAGGTCGCGCTCAAGGTCGGTGTGCACCACGGCCCCTGCCTGGCGGTGCGCGCCAACGACCGCCTCGACTTCTTCGGCACCACGGTCAACATCGCCTCGCGCCTGCAGTGCCAGGCCCGCCGCGATCAGGTCGTCGTGCTGGCCGAGCTGACCGCGCACCCCGAGATCGCCGCCACCCTGCGCACCGGCTACCGCGTGGAACGCTTCCGCGCCCAGCTCAAGGGCCTGCGCGCCACGCAGACCCTGGTGTCGATCGATCAGGCCCCCGCGACCCCGCCCCTGGCCGAAGCCGCCCCCGAGCTGGAGGTCTACGTCGGCTGGTAGATGTAGCCCTGGTATTGATAGATGCACACCCGCCCGGCGTCCTCGCGCTTCGCGCGCGCCAGCGCCGCCCGCGCCATGCGCAGCAGGTCGTCCGCGGTGACCAGCTCGCGCCCCGGGAAGCAGGCCGCGCCGATCCACAGCTCGGGCCGCGCGATGCCCCCGGTCGGCAGCGCGATCTCACGCCCGCGCAGATCCTTCAGCACGCGCTCGCCCAGCGTCAGCGCGCCGACGAAGTGCGTGTTGGGCAGCAGCACCAGCAGATCCTCCTCGGCCTCGCGCAGCAGCAGATCCTGGGCCCGGATGACGCGCTCCAGCTCGACCGCCAGCTCGGCCAGCATGCCGGCGCGCGCCGAGGTCGAGATCTGCGCCGCCGCCGCCACCACCAGCAGCGACAGCGGCTCCTTGTAACGCTCGGCGCGCAGGAACTCCTCCTGCAGCCGGCGCAGGCCATAGCGGCGCTCGCCGGCGCGCTCGGCCGCTGGCATCACCGGCGAGGTCGCCTTCACGAAGGCGCGCGCGGTGCGCAGGTGGGCCTCGACCCGGGCCAGCAGCTCCGACTCGATGAGGTTGCCCATGCAGTCGTCGGCGCCCGCGCGCAGCGCCCCGGCCCGCCCCGCCGAGTCCAGCGCACCGACCACCAGCACGGGCAAGTGCCCGCGCGCGCGCTGCTTGAGCCGCGCCAGCACGTCCCCAGGGACCATGCCGTCGATGACCACCGCCGCCGGCTGCCGCGCCCCCCCGGCCCGCGCCACGGCATCCTCCAGCGCATCCGGCCCGCGCAGCGTCTCGACCGCCAGCGCGGCGGCCATCAGCGCCTTTTCCACCCCCGCCGGCGTCCCGGTCTCGACCACCAGCACGACCTGAGGTTGCACCAGGACACTTTACTGCATTTTGCGCGTGATGACCTCGGCCTCGCCGACGCCGGTGCGCCCGTTGACCTGCTCGACGGTGACACGGACCCGCATCGGCTTGCCGTCGATCTGATCCAGATAGGCGTCGAGCCCGGTGCTCTCCGGCACGTGCAGGCGCAGGATGTGGCCGCCGATCTCCAGCCCACCGTTGCGGCCGGGGAACCAGCCCAGGTGATAAGGCGGCAGCGGCGCGCCCAGCTGATCGACCCAGTGCATCGGCGCACCCGTGCTCGAGAAGGCCTCGAAGCGCGTGATCGGGTTCGAGACGTCGCCGGGATCGTCGGGGTTGCCGGGCTGATCCATCTCGACCACGCGCGCATTCATGATGACGTGGATGCCGCCCTGCGGACCCTTCACGACTTCCACGACTCCGCTGTCAGGCAGCTCCTCGAAATCCACCACGCCGACCCCGACCGTCAGCCTGATCGGCTCGGCGTCGCTGCCCAGACCCGAGTCCTTTCCACCACCTGGCGTGCCGTCACAGCCGGCCAGCGCGGCCAGCACGATCCCCAGCAGCATCCCTGGTACAAGGCGCGTCGACATGGTCCGCAGTTCAGCAACCATCATGCCACGTTGCGCAGCACCCCGGTATCGGGCTATCCAGTCAAAACTGTTGACAGCCTGGGGGGCGTCCTGTATCACTCCTCAGCTTCAGGCCACCCGGCGATTCGGGAATAGTGAGTCAAGTCATGGCAATCGGTACGAAAACTCCATTTACGAGCAGGGAAGCAGCCGACCGCAAGTGGCTGATCGTCGACATCGCGGGCGAGACCCTCGGTCGCGCCTGCACGGTGATCGCCAGCGCACTGCGCGGCAAGCACAAGGCGACCTTCACTCCGCACGACGACGCCGGTGACTTCGTCATCGTCGTCAACGCGGCCAAGGTCAAGCTGACGGGCAAGAAGTGGAGCACCAAGCTCTACTACAAGCACTCGCTCTTTCCGGGCGGCCTCAGCACCTTCACCGCCGAGCAGATGGCGGCCCGCCACCCCGACGAGCTGATCCGTCGCGCGGTGTGGGGCATGCTGCCCAAGGGTCCCCTGGGGCGCCGCCTCTACCGCAAGCTCAAGGTCTACGCGAACGACAAGCACAACCACAGTGCGCAGCAGCCGGCGAAGCTCGAGATCCCGGCGGAGCGCAAGCCCAAGGCGAAGGCGTAAGAAGATGGCCGACAAGACCTCCTACTATGCAACCGGCCGCCGCAAGACTGCGGTCGCCCGCGTGTGGATGACCCCGGGCTCGGGCGCCATCAAGATCAACAAGCGCGACGTCGATAACTACTTCGGCCGCGCCACCTCCAAGATGATCCTGCGCCAGCCGCTGGAGCTGACCCAGACCGTGGGTCAGTACGATATCTACGCCAACGTGTGCGGCGGCGGCCTCAGCGGCCAGGCCGACGCGCTCAAGCTGGGCGTGACCCGCGCGCTGATGAAGATCAATCCGGGCTACCGTGGCGACCTCAAGAAGGCCGGCTACGTGACCCGCGACGACCGCAAGGTCGAGCGCAAGAAGTACGGCCAGCGCGGCGCTCGCGCTCGCTTCCAGTACTCGAAGCGCTAGAATCAGGCCCCCATGGGGCTCACACCTGTCGCCATCGTCGGCGCTTCTGGCTACACCGGGGCGGAGCTCATCCGCCTCCTCCTGCAACATCCCCACGTCGAGCTGGTCGGTCTGTACGCGCGCAAGAGCGCGGGCGAGCCGATCCGCCGCGTGTTCCCGCACCTCGCTCAATCCAAGCTGATCGTCGAGGCCTTCGACGCCGACGCCATCGCGGCGCGCGCCAAGGTCGTGTTCTGCGCGCTGCCGCATGGTGACAGCGCCGTCGTGGTGCGCCAGCTGCACGAGCGCGGCCTCACCGTGCTCGACCTGTCGGCCGACTTCCGGCTGCGTGATCCGGCCGAATATGCGCGCTGGTACGGCCATGACGGCGCCGGCCATCCCGAGCCCGCGCTGCTCGAGCAGGCCGTCTACGGTCTGCCCGAGCGCCACCGCGAGCGCCTGCGTGGCGCCCGCCTGGTGGCCTGCCCGGGCTGCTACCCGACCAGCACCATCCTGCCCCTGGCGCCGCTGCTGGCGGCCGGCCTGGTGCGCCCCGACGGCATCGTGGTCGACGCCAAGAGCGGCGTCTCCGGCGCCGGCAAGTCGCCCTCGCAAGGCACCCACTTCGCCGAGATCGCCGAGGGCATTCGCCCCTACAAGATCGCCGGCACGCACCGCCACACCCCCGAGATGGAGCAGGAGCTGGCGCTGGCCGCCGGCCTGCCCGCGCGCGACCTGCACATCCTCTTCACGCCCAACCTGGTGCCGATGACCCGCGGCATCCTGGCCTGCGTCTACGCCACCCCGACCGATCCGTCGCGCCCCGCCAGCGCCTACCGCGACGCCCTGGTCGCCGCCTACGCCGACGAGCCCTTCGTCACCGTGGTCGACCCCGACCAGCTGCCCGACACCGCGCACGTGCGCGGCTCCAACCGCGCCCACGTCGGCGCCTGGTTCGACGCCCGCAGCGGCCGCGTGCTGGCGCTGGGCGTCATCGACAACCTGGTCAAGGGCGCCAGCGGCCAGGCCATCCAGTGCATGAACCTCGCCCTCGGCCTGCCGGAGACCGCCGGCCTCGCCCTCGCCCCCATGTTCCCCTGATCCTCGCCCCGTGCCCGTGCCCATGCCCGTGCCCGTGCCCATGCCCGTGCCCGTGCCCGTGCCCGTGCCCGCTCCGGGCTCCTACTCCGTCTCCGGCCCCGGCATCGGCTTGATCCCAGCCTTCTCGACCTCGACCTCCTCCACCAGCGCCGCCCCCCAGCCGTCGTACTCCCCGTCCTCGGCCAGCACGATGTCGAGGATCTCCTGCGACACCTCGTCGATGCGCCCGCCCGCGCAGTGGTCGACGCGATGGAACTGCACCCCGACGCGGCCCTCGCCGTCCGACTCCAGGTCATCGACGCGAAAGCCGTGGCGGCGCAGCGTCGCCGCCGCCCGCGCCGCCTGCTCGAGCTCCTCGAACAGCGCCAGATGGTCGATCTCGCGTGGCAGATCCAGCTGATCGCCCAGCTCCTGCATGCGCGCCAGCACGCGCCGGTTCTGCATCTCGCGCAGCGAGTACGGCCCCGGCATCAGGATGTCGACGAAGAAGCTCCAGTCCTCGTCGAGCTGCGCGCCGACCTCGGCCACGTAGGGCGACAGCCCCTCCAGCGCCGGGACCACCGCGTTCGCCGGCAAATAGAACACGAAGCGCACCCGCCCCCCGGCGGTGACGCGCCCGACGTACAGCCCATCCGCGCTCGACTCCACCAGCTGCACCACGCGATCCTCGACCGCATACAGCGCGTCGGCCTCGTCATCCGCGCGCAGCCCATCTGGCCGCGGGCGCTGCAGCTCGACCGCCACGTCCAGCCGCACCGGGTGGCTGGCCAGCGGCGCGTGGTCGGCCGCCGCCAGGTCGACCAGGAACACGGCGCGACCATCCACCACCTCGGCGGAGTACACGTCGAATCCAGGCTGCCAGCGATCGGCCATCGCACCCCCAGGCCGGGCAGGCTACCATGGCTCCGTGGCGGTCCGCCTCTGGTCGTCGATCCGCGCCAAGCTGCTGGTCGCGTACGTCGTGCCCACGGCGTTGCTGCTCGGCGCCTTCGGCTGGGCGGTCTTCCGCCTCGAGCGCCGCAACCTCGAGGGTGAGCTGGCCGCGCGCCTGGAGGCCATCGCCGGCGCTGCTGCCGAGCAGGTCCGCGGCGAGAATGTCATCGGCCTGACCGTGCACGACGAGGAGACCGAGCTGTACGGCATCCTCGCGCGCAAGCTGCAGCTGCTGGAGGCGCGCATCGGCGCCGACCGCATCTCGGTGTGCGACCTCGATCGCAAGAGCCTGGTCGACAGCGAACCCGGCGTCGCCGTCGGCGAGCCGTGCTACCAGCTGGAGGCCTCGCGCACCGAGATCGACCACATGATCGCCGACGGCCGCCCGCGCACCTCGGTGCTGTTCCGCGGCAAGGATGGCCGCCTGTACAAGTCCGGCTTCGCGGTGGTGCGCCTGTCGCCCGACGATCCCACCGTGGTCGCGGTGCTCGGGGTCGACGCCAACGCGCGCTTCTTCGGCCGCCTGTCGGCGCTGCGCCAGTGGCTGCTCATCACCGGCGGCGCCATCCTGCTGCTGGTCATCGCCGCCTCGCTGGTCATCGGCAGCGTCATCACGCGCCCGCTGCTGCGCGTCGCGCGCGAGGCCCAGCGCATCGGCGCCGGTGACCTGGCCACCCCGGTGGAGCCCGGCCCGCACGACGAGGTCGGAGTGCTGGCCGCCACCCTGGAGGAGATGCGCCAGCAGATCCGCGCCCGCGACGAGCGCATGCAGATGATGCTGGCCGGGATCGCGCACGAGGTGCGCAACCCTCTCGCCGGCATCGAGCTGTTCGCCGGGATCTTGCGCGAGGAGCTCGAGGGCGAGCCGGCCCGCCAGGGCCACGTGGCCAAGATCGACCGCGAATTGCGCCACCTCAAGGCCGTGGTGTCCGACGTCCTCGAGTATGCCCGGCGCCCACACCCCGAGCTCGGCGACGCCGACCTCGGCGACATCCTCAGCGACGCCGCCGAGGTGGTCGCGCCCGAGGCCGAGGCCGCCGGCGTCGCCCTCGAGGTCACCCGCGGCGCCGCCACCCCGGTGCGCGCCGACCGCGAGCAGCTGCGCCGCGCCCTGCTCAACCTGCTCAAGAACGCCGTGCAGGCCACGCCCAAGGGCGGCCGCGTCAGCGCCAGCACGGCCCCGGCGGTGATGGACGGACAGCCGCACATGCGGCTGTCCATCGCCGACACCGGCCGTGGCATCGCCGCCGACTCGCTGAACCGCATCTTCACGCCCTTCTTCACCACCAAGGAGAAGGGCACCGGCCTCGGCCTGGCCTTCGCCAAGGAGATCGTCGAGGCCCACGGCGGCAGCCTCGACGTGGTGTCCCAGGAGGGCAGCGGCACCACCTTCACGCTGCTGCTGCCCCCGCGCGCGGGCTGAGTCTATATACTCGCCGCGTGGGCGTGATTCTGGTCATCGACGACAACGACACCATCCGCGAGGGGCTGGCCGCGATCATCGGCAAGCTCGGCCACACCGTGCTGACCGCGGCGTCGGGCGAGGACGGCATCAAGCAGTTCCGCGCCCGCGGCGGCGAGGTCGACTTCGTCATCACCGATCTCAAGATGGGCGGCATGACCGGCGTCGACGTGCTGCGCACCGTGCGCGAGCTCGACCCCGACGCGCCCGCGATGATCATCACCGCCTTCGGCACCGTGGAGACCGCGGTCGAGGCCATGAAGCTCGGCGCCTTCGACTTCCTGACCAAGCCCTTCGCGCCCGAGGTCGTCCGCCTCAAGGTCGAGCGCGCGCTCGAGCTGCGCGCCGCCCGGCGCGCCCGCGGCCGCCTCGAGGCCATGAGCGAGTACCTGCGCGGCGAGGTCGAGGGGCGCTACCACTTCGCCGAGCTGGTCGGCGGCTCCGAGCGCATGCGCGCGACCTTCCAGTCCATCGAGAAGGTCGCCCCCACCGAGGCCGCGGTCCTCATCAGCGGCGAGAGCGGCACCGGCAAGGAGCTGGTCGCGCGCGCCATCCACCAGCGCTCGCGCCGCGCCCAGGGCCCCTTCATCAAGGTCAACTGCGGCGCGCTGACCGAGACCCTGCTGTCGTCCGAGCTGTTCGGCCACGAGAAGGGCGCCTTCACCGGCGCCATCAAGCGCAAGCTGGGCCGCTTCGAGCTGGCCGACGGCGGCACCCTGTTCCTCGACGAGATCGGCGAGATCTCGCAGACCATGCAGGTCACCCTGCTGCGTGTGCTGCAGGAGCGCGAGTTCGAGCGTGTCGGCGGCGAGGCCACCGTGAAGGTCGACGTCCGCGTGGTCGCCGCCACCAACAAGGACCTCGGCGCCGAGGTCGCGGCCGGCCGCTTCCGCGAGGATCTGTACTACCGCCTCAAGATCGTGCCGCTGGTGCTGCCGCCACTGCGCGATCGCCGCGACGATCTGCCGCTGCTCATCGAGCACTTCATCCAGAAGCTGGCGCCGCGCACCAACGCGCGCATCACCGGCATCGACGACGAGGCGCTCGGGCGCCTGATGGCCTACGGCTGGCCCGGCAACGTGCGCGAGCTCGAGAACGTCATCGAGCAAGCCCTGGTGTTCGCCGAGGGCGACCGCATCACGCTGGCCGCGCTGCCCGCGTTCCTCAAGGACGAGGGCCAGAGCCCCGACGCCCTGGCGGTCCCGCGCGGCGAGATCTCGCTGCCCGACGTGCTCGAGGATCTCGAGCGCCAGCTCATCCTCAAGGCCTTCAAGAAGGCCAACGGTGTCAAGACCGAGACCGCCCGGCTGCTGGGCCTGAAGACGTCCGCGCTGTACTACAAGCTGGAGAAGTATGGGATCACGTGAGAATCCTGCTTTCTGAGGGGTCCGACCACAGCGCCTCAGAAAACTGAGGGGGCGCCTCCCACAGATCGCAAGCCGGCGTACTGGAAACCGGCCAAGTGGGCGCCGATCGAGGTCGAGAGGGACGGAGAGTTGCGCGGCACGGCCATTGCTTCACAATCGCACGAGATGACGATTCGCGTGGCAAGGTCGGTTGCGCTGTTCCTCGCCGGGCTCCTGGTGGCCCTGGCGATGGGGCTCATCAGCGCCCGCATCGCCGTCGCCGACCCGGTCGTCGCCAGCGCCGACCGGGTGGTCGAGCTGCGCCGCAGCGAGGGCAGCCTGCTGCGCCTCAGCGCCGAGCGCCGCAGCCTGGAGCAGAAGCTGGCCGCGCAGAGCGCGTCGATCGAGTCGCTCAAGCGTCAGGGTGGCAACAGCAACACCGACGAGCTGGGTCGCCTGCTGTCGTCGTCGCAGGAGCTGGCGCGCACCCTGGCCGCGCTGTCGGGCCGCGCCCGCGCCCTCGAGGTCACCATCGCGACCCAGCGTCGCGCCGTGCTGGAGAGCATCGACGCCGAGCTGGCGCAGCCGCAGACCGAGGCCCGCCGCAATGAACTCCTCGCGCTGCGCCGTGACACCGCCGCGCGCGCCGCCGCCAGCGCCGCCCCGGTCTCGATCGCGCAGCCCCGCGTCGGCAAGCTCGACGATCCCGCCGATCTGGCCGAGAAGGCCGCCGTGCTGGCCGCGTCGGAGCGCAAGCTGCGCGCCCAGGCCGGCGTGCTGTCGCGTCGTGCCGCCGGCATGGACAAGCGCCTGCGCCTGCGTCGCGCCAGCGAGCGCGCCTCCTCGGGCGACCTGTTCGCCGACGACGCCCCGCGCCGCCGCTCGGCCACCGCAGGCGACCGCAAGACCGGTGGCGCCGTCAACGCCGGCAACGAGAGCAACGACGACGCCCGCAGCCCCGGTGTGCAGTCGCCCGCCGAGGTCACCGACGGCTTCGCGGCCACGCCCCCCGGCGGCAGCCCGGCCCCGGCCCAGACCAACGGCGACCCCATCGCCAGCGGCGGCCAGCCCGCGCCCCAGGGCGTCGCCAGCCCGCTGCCCGCGACGCGCTCGCCGCGCGACGCCGACCTCGACCTGGCCGGCGACCCCTCGGTCATCCTGGTCGACGTGCTCGACCCCGCCACCCTGGCCGAGCTGCGCAGCGCGCAGCGCACCGGCGACCCGGCGCGCCAGATCCAGGCCCTGCGCCGCGCCGAGGCCTCGCTGCGCGTGCTGGCCGACGAGCTGGCCAGGCGCCAGGCCGCGATGAAGAAGCGCGCCGCCGAGCTGCGCAAGCAGAAGTAAGCCCGCCCGCGCTACCATGGCTGTCGTGCGTCGCGTCGCCCAGCCCTCGGTCGTCGCCGCCACGGTGCTGGTGCTGGCCAGCGCTGGCGCCGGCCCGCGCAGCGCCGCCGCGCGCAGCACCCGCATCACCATGACCATGGAGGCCGGCCCCGAGGTCGACAGCAACGTCGGCCGCGTCGAGCCCGGCGCCGGCGAGGCCGCCGTCACCAGCGCGCTGTTCCGCGCCACCAGCAGCGTGCGCGCCACGCGCCGGGTCGGCCAGAACCACGCCCTCGATCTCACCCTCAAGGGCGGCGCCCGCGTCTTCCTCGAGGAGGCCGCGCGCGAGTACGACGTCGGTGTGCTGCAGGCGCTGGGGCAGTGGGCCTATCGCACCCGCGCCCCCGTGATCCTCGGCCTGGTCGCCGACCACTACGAGGTCTTCGAGCGCACCACCACCGTCCCGGGCGCCACCGCCGCCGATCCCGCGACCTCGCGTGATCGCGACTTCCGCTTCTCGGGCGTGGCCGGCCAGGCCATCCTCACCCGCGGCCCCGACCACCGCGTGATCGCGCGCGCCGGCTACCGCTGGTTCGGCTACAAGCCCGACGCCCAGTTCGACTTTCGCGGCGACACCTACTCGCTGGAGTACCTCGGCCACAAGGACGAGCTCGACGCCGACGGCAACGTCGACGCCGAGTACGACTGGCACATCGGCTATGCGCTGGCGCGGCGCGGCTACAGCGGCGACGTCCTGGTGCCGCCCTGCCCGGCTGGCTCCACCGCGGCCAGCTGTCTGCCCCAGCACCGCGACCTGCGCCGCCGCGACCTCTACCACGCGCTGTCGATGGGCGCGACGTACACCGGCCCGATCCGCGCCGACCTCGACTACCAGCTGACCGTGACCGACTCCAACAGCGACGGCCAGTCGGTGCTGCGCCACGCCGGCGTGCTGACGCTCACCAAGGAGCTGCCCTGGCGCCTGGTCGGCACCGTGCGTGGCGAGCTGCAGCTGCTGTCCTTCAGCGATCCCCTGGTGGTGAACCGCCTGGCCGGCCAGGCCTTCGAGTCGATCGAGGACGAGAACCGCAACTCGCTGCTGATGCAGCTCGAGCGTCCGCTCGATCGCCGCGAGCGGCTGCACCTGGTCGGGCGCTACACCCTGCAGAGCACCTCGGGCGCCCCACTCTGGCGCCAGCTGGTGTTCGCGGGGCTCAGCTGGTCGAGCGAGTAGAGTAGGTTTGCCTAGCAGTCCTATCATGGCGTACAACCTCGGAATGGTTCGCCGCAAGGGGCCCCCGCCCAAGCCCACCGAGGAGGAGACCGCGGCCGAAACCGCGTTGCTCGACTCGGTGCTCAGCGGGCGCCCTGGCGCGTGGAACAACTTCCAGACCCGCTACAACGGGCTGATGTTGTCGTGCATCCGCAAGGTCCTGCACCGCTATAGCGCGGCCTACGACGAGGAGGACATCGAGGACATGATGTCCTCGGTGTGCTTGAACCTGGTCAAGGACGGCTACAAGAAGCTGCGCGCCTACGACGCCACCCGCGGCTACCGGCTGTCGTCCTGGGTCGGCCTCATCGCCACCAACACCGCGCACGATGCCCTGCGCCGGCGCGACCCCATCCACATGTCGCTGGACGACGAGAACAACTCGCCGGCGGGCAACGTGGCCGATGGGCGCATCGGTCCGTCTGAACAGATCATCCGCATGCAGCAGGCCGGCATCCTCGCCGAGGCCATCGACGAGCTCGAGGAGACCGACCGCCAGTTCCTCAAGTACTACTATCTCGAGGAGCTGGAGCCGGAGCAAATCGCCGAGATCATGGGTGTTTCCATCAACACCGTGTACAGCCGCAAGCACAAGGTGCGCGAGAAGCTGAAGCGGATCGTGGAGCACCGCGGCGGAAGCGACGAGTCGTGACGCCCGATTGGTCCAACCAAATGTCGTCGGGAACACACGATCGTTCCCGCGTGTTCCGGAAGTTTCACGGCGGCACCCCGTAGGATATCGACGATGAGCACCGCCCCCAAGCACCGTGACCAACTCGACGGCCAGCTCGGCCAGGCGCTGAAGGCTACCCGCTCCCGGCCCGTTCCGGCGCCAGGCCCCGGTGAACCCAGCGATGACGATCTCCTGCTCTACGTGGAAGGTCGCCTGCCCGACGAGCGCGCCGCCGAGGTCGAGGCCCAGCTCGCCAAGAGCCCCTACTCTTCAGATCGCGCCGCCGTCCTTGGTGAGGCGCTGACGGAGAACGCGCCAGAGCAGCCGCATGCTCTGGCGCGTGCTTTTCGGGCCGTCTTCCACCTGGCCGGCAGTGCGCTGAACCTGCTGCGCTCCGACGTCGCCCCGGCCCCCGTGCTGGCGACCGCGGTGCGCGGCAACGCCGCCGCGGCGGCGCAGCCCGAGTGCTACGAGTTCTCGCACAAGATGGCTGGTCTGGACGCCATGGTGACGGTTGACCGGGCCCAGGATGGTGGCGTCGATGTCCGCCTCGAGCTCAAGCGTGGCGGCAGCCAGCCGGTCAACGACGCCCGCGTGACCCTGCAGCGTGACGGCAAGGTTTTCGAGGCCGTGGACGTCGAGCGTGATGGTTCCGCGACCTTCCGTGGCCTCGACACCGCCCGCTATCGCCTCGAAGTTCATCGGGCTGGCCAGCGGGTCGGCACGGTGCGGCTCGACTTCCTGGCCTGAAGCCCTCGCCCCCACCCCGCCTCTCTCTCCCCCGAGCAATCGCTTTCCAGCTGTTAGCCGACCCGGCGCCCGCCGCGGCGTCAAAGTGCAAATTGCGCGCGTCAGTTCTGGGGTCCGAAGACCCAGCTTCACGTGTGGCCATGCCAACGGAAGCCCTGGAAACCATGCGCCACTCGCCCAGGCATGGCCCTTGCTCAAGTACGCGTGCAGGAGCCAGCGACGATGAAGATCACAAAGCGGACGGCGATGGCGGCACTCGCGACTCTCAGCTTCGTCGTGATGCACCACGCCAGCATGCAGCGAGCCGGCGCGGTCCTGTTGGGCTCGACCAACGTGAACACGGCCACCGAGGGTGAGCTGCGGCGCATCCCCGGGCTGCGCCGCGCCGATGTCCGCCGCATCATGCTGGAGCGTCGCCAGGCCCAGTTCCACTGCCCCGAGGACCTGTACTTCATCGACAGCCCCATCGCCCTGCGCTACCTGCACTTCGAAGGCCCCAGCGACCTGCGCACCCTGCGTCACGCGCCCATGCTGATGAAGCGCACCGCGTAGGCCTTCGAAGCACCCCACACACTTGTAATCGCCTCCCCTTCGCGATATCTGCGAGGCGGACCCCGTGACCGAGCCAGCCCCCTCGCGCCCGTCACCAGGGCCGTCCTCGTGGTGGTCGGCGCTGCCGCCGCTGGCCGTGGCCGGGCTGTTCGTCGCCGGCTTCTTCGGCTTCGTGCGCCTGAACGGTCTGGCCGCACCGGGGCTGCGCGAGTACGGCTCCGACTGGTTCGATCACGTCCCTGGTCGCGAGGCGCAGCTGATGCTGGCGCTGGTCTTCCTGGCCGGCCCCGCGGCCATCGCGCTGACCCTGGCCCTGGCGCGCGCCGCCGGCGTCCAGCTGGTCGGCCTCGCCACACGCGCCGCCACCCGCCCCCGCCTGGTCGTCGCCGGCGCGGTCGCCTTCGCCATCCTGGCTTCGCTGCTGGTCGCGACCTTCGCCACCCAGCACGCGCCGCTGACCGACGACGAGCAGATCTACCGCTTCCAGGTCGGCCTGCTGCGCGACGGCCTGCTGGCCGGCCCGCAGCCGCCGTCACAGCCGCCCTTCATGTCGCAGTTCATCGTCTTCAAGGGCGGCAACTGGACCGGCGTCTATCCCTGGGGCCACGTCGCCCTGCTGCTGCCCGGCGCGGTGCTGGGGTACATCCACCTGTGGCCACACCTGGCGGCCGGCCTCGCGGTGCTGCTGACCTATCTGCTGGCGCGCGAGCTGTGGCCCGACGACCGCCGCGCCCCGCTCATCGCCGCGCTCTTCGTCGCGACCTCGCCGTTCCTGGCCTTCACCGCGGCGACCCTGCACAACGTCACCAGCTCGCTGGTCGCGGTCACCGCGGGCGCCTTCTTCCTCACCCGCGCGCTGCGCCGCCGCTCGTTCCTGTGGGCCGCGCTGGCCGGTCTGGCCTTCGGCTTCGAGCTGCACGCGCGCATCTTCAACGGCGTCGCCATCGGCGCGGCCTGCGGCGCCGTCGCGCTGGGCGCCGCCGTGCAGCAGCGCCTCGGGTGGCGCACCATCGCGCGCCTGGCTGCCGGCGTCGTGGTCGGCATCCTGCCCTTCCTGGTGCTGTACCTGTACATCAACTGGCGCCTCACCGGCGACGCCCTGCAGCAGCTGGCCACGGTCGATCTGGCGCGTCGCGATCGCCACATGTTCGGCTTCTGGCCGCGCAAGCAGACCGCCTACAACTTCGCGCACACGCCAGTGCTGGCGTTCGGCAAGACCGGCACCAACTTCCTGCGCCTGGCCCTGTGGTCGGCCGGCTCGGCGCTGTCGCTGGCGGGCGTGGGCGCGCTGCTGTGCGGCCTGCGTCGCCGCGCCAGCGACCTCGTCGTGCTGGCCCCCGTGGTCGCGCTGCTCGCGGCCTACTACTTCTTCTTCACCAGCCCGGTCTATGACACCGGCCCGGTGTACTACCTCGACGCGCTGCCCTTTCTGGCCCTGGCCAGCGCGCGCGCCGCCTCCACGCTGGCCGACCGCGGCGACGGCGCGC
>JBGASF010000005.1:77500-121093 GCA_044229835.1 Polyangia bacterium
AGTCTAGGCATTGCGAGGCGACGCGCAAGGGGGAAAGTACTCGAAGGTGCGACGTTTTCCGGTCGCGCGCGGGCGCGGCCGTGTAGGCCCGTGCGGCACACCAAGGTGGCGCCGAACCCAATGGATTCCGCGACATGGAACTGCCACGGACTTGACCCCGTAACCTGGGCCCTGACAATTGGATCATGGACCTCAGCTGCTCTCTCACCGAGTACTTCCATGAGGCGGTGACGACGGCGCTCGAACGGCGCCAGGTCGAGACCGCCGACCTGACCGAGTTCTACCTGGTCAACCTGCTCAGCGCCTACACCGGGCGGACCCAGTTCGACGAGAAGCCGATGGCGCTCAAGCTGGCCGAAGCCCTGGACATGAGTGGGGTCGAGGAGCGCGCCCAGCGCCTGCGCGAGGTCGGCGACACCTCGCTCTACATGTCGGGCTTCTTCGCCGAGAACCTCGAGCGCCGCATGATGGACCTCGACTACTACTGCGAGCTCGGCGGCGCGGCGTACCGCCGGCTGTCGCAGATCGCGCGCTTCTCGCGCGAGGCCTCGTTCGGCCAGGCCTACTCGGAGCTGTCCGACAAGTTCCGCGCCCTGGTCGGGGTCCTGAACGACATCAGCGAGCAGCACTCGATGACCACCCCGACCGGCATGATGCGGCTGTGCGAGCGCTGGTCGCGCACGCGCGACGACGAGCTGGGGCGCAAGCTGCGCGCGGCCGGCGTGCTGGTGGCCGCGAGCAAGAAGGGCGACCAGTCCTGACCGCGCTGCTGGGGCGCATGCAGGCCGGCCTCGAGGGGCTGTACCGCATCCGCACCGAGGTCGACATCGTCGACTTCGTGATCGACGACGCCGCGCGCGGCGAGCTCAGCCGCGCCGCGCACGCGCGCCGCCCGCGCGAGCAGCTGCTGGTCTCGGGCGGCGCCGGCGCCAGCGATCTGGAGCTCGGCCTGTTCATCTGCGGCGACGCGCTGGCCAACCTGACCGCGAACGATCCCGGCCATCGCCTCGACGAGCGCAACTGGGGCGACTTCCTGCTGGTGCTCGAGGGCGTGTCGCACTTCGTGTGCGTGGTCTTCCGCGCCCAGCTGGGCCGCCCGGTCAGCGCGCTCGAGCTGGAGCTGCAGGCCGAGATCGACAAGTACGTCACCGCCATCCTGCTGGCCGGGCCCGACGCCGGCGCCGGCGTGGCGCGCGAGCTGCGCGAGCGCATCTTCTCGGGCTTCCGCTTCGCCGGTGACCTCGACGCCCACGAGCTCGGGCGCTACCGCGAGGCCAACGCCCGCGCCGCCAGCTACGCCGAGTCGCTGGAGGAGCGCTATGTGCGCCCGCGCCGCCTGGTCGAGATGCTCGAGGAGCTGCGCCGGTTCTACCGGCTGGGCTACGCCGAGAAGTGCGACGTCATCGCGCAGGCGGCCTGACCCGGGCCTGGCCCCCGGTTCGCCCCGTCCTGCGCCCAGGGCACACAACGAAATCGCGGCACTGGCGGCGAGCCCGCCTCAGTTTTCTGAGGCTGCAATCAGCCGATGTCTGCGAGATGATGTAGAGACTGGGCCGGCATGCGGGTTGCTGACGGTACAGGTATCGGAGGTCGTTCATGCGTCGTGCGCTGAGACTGGCTTACCTGGGAAGCGCCGCCGCGAGCATCTCGCTGCTCGTGGCCGGCTGTGGCTTCGATACCGGTGGCAACCACTGTGATGACGCGGTCATCTTCCGCGCCAACCCCGAGACCGGCCGCTGCATGCCGATCCAGCCCGACTACCAGTGCGCCGTCGGCTACGACGACGCGCCGAGCGCGGCCGAGAGCGGCACCACCAAGCGCGCCCCCCAGGAGTCCGCGACCGAGCCGGCGCCCTGGCAGGGCTGGCAGAGCTGCGACAACCCGTGCGCGGGGCTCGACGAGAACAGCTGCTCGAGCGACCCGTCGTGCACGCCCGAGTACGACTCCGCCGGTGACTGCGCGGTCGACCTGCCCAAGCCGCTGCCGGTCGACGTCGACGGTGGCATCGGCAACAGCTATCCGTCGGTGCCGCCCAGCGCGTGCACGCGCCACTACGCCGGCTGCAAGCCGGTGCCGGTCATCCCCGACCGCTGCATGGGGCTGAGCTTCGATCGCTGCGAGGCCACCCCCGGCTGTCGGCCGCTGTTCGGTGGCGTGCCCTGCGCGTGCGACGACCCCAACGGCATGTGCGCCTGCCCGGCAATCGCCCAGTATGTGGGCTGCGTGGTCGATGAGGATCCGCCCCCGGTCGGCTGCACCAGCGACAACGACTGCGGCGGCGGCTCGCACTGCTCGACCAGCGACGGCGACTGCCGCCCGCCCGCCGGCTGCGGCCCCGGCCAGGCCTGCCCCGCGGTGTGCACCGGGATCTGCGTGCCCGACGCTGGCTGCGCCAGCGACGCCGACTGTCTGCCCAGCGAGACCTGCCAGGACAGCGGCCTGTGGTGCCCGACCCCGCTGCCCGGCATGGGCGGCGGCAGCGGCGGCAGCGGCGGCAGCATGACCGATCCCAGCCAGCCCCCGGTGCCGCCGATCATGACCGGCTGCGGCCAGTGCGTGCCGCGCACGACGCCCGGCCACTGCTACGACCCCAACACCGACGAGCTGTGGTGCCGCTCGCTCCCGCCGACGTGCCCGACCGGCACCACCGCCGGCTTCGACAACCACTGCTGGACCGGCAGCTGCATCCCCAACTCGATGTGCGCCCCGGTCTCGAACCGCTGCGAGGACGTGCGCGACGAGCGCACCTGCATCGGTCGCCCCGAGTGCGAGCCCAGCTACGAGGGCGGGCGCTGCTTCTGCGACGCCAGCGGCTGCGGCTGTCTGGAGTACCGCTTCAACGGCTGCCACACCCGCACCACGATGCCGCCGCCCCCGCCGCCTCCGCCGCCCCCGATGTGCGACCCGACCACGACCGGCGTGCGCGACATCATCGGCAGCTTCTCGAACAACGACCCGGCGCCCTATCCGCGCACCTACGAGTTCGCGGCCGACGGCAGCTTCACGGTGTCCGACGCCGTGGCGCCGTGCCCGCCGGGCGCGGCCTGCGTGTGGTCGGGCATCGTGACCAACCGCGGGCGCTGGACGCTCAGCGCGGGCATGCTGCCGCTGGTGCAGCTGACCTATGCGCTGCCGATGCAGACCGCCGGCAACGGCCTGCAGTTCCCGACCAACCTCTCGGTCAAGGGCTGCGGCGCCAATACCGTCCTCGCCGAGCAGAGCACCTCGACCGGGCGGATCTTCACCCGCGGCGCCACGACCACCATGCCGTAGTCCCCACCCGGCCGCGCTCGGCGCGATCGATGGGCCGCAGCGTCTCGGCGTCGCGCACCTCGACATAGTCGATGCGCGAGCCCGGCACCGGCTCCAGCACGGCCCGCGCCGCGCTCTCCAGCGCGCGGGCATCGCGCTCGCCCGCGGCCCAGCGCGCCCGCGCCGCCGCCAGCCCACGCGACAGCGCCAGCGCGTGCTGGCGCTCCTCGGGGCCGAGGTAGGCGTTGCGCGACGACATGGCCAGGCCATCGGCCTCGCGCACGATGGGCAGGCCGACGACCTCCACCGGCACGTCGAGGTCGGCCACCATGCGCCTGAGCACCTGCAGCTGCTGGTAGTCCTTGTCGCCGAACAGCGCCACGTGCGGCTGCACGAGGTTGAACAGCTTGAGCACCACGGTGGCCACGCCGACGAAGTGGCCGGGGCGCCGGTCGCCACACTGGCCCTTGGAGACCTCGCGCACGTCGACGTAGGTCTGGTAGCCGTCGGGATACATCGCCGCCGGCTCGGGCACGAAGGCGAGGTCGGTCCCCGCCGAAGCTGCCTTGGCCAGGTCGCCAGCCAGATCGCGCGGATAGCGCGCGAGATCCTCGTTGGGCCCGAACTGGGTCGGGTTGACGAAGATGGACAGCACCAGGATGTCGCCCCGCTTGCGGCCTTCACGCAGCAGCGACAGGTGGCCCTCGTGCAGGTAGCCCATGGTGGGCACGAAGGCGATGCGCTGGCCGCGCGCACGCGCCTCCAGCATGCGTCGCTGCAGCTCGGTAGGGCTGGCGACGACCTCGGGCGATGTGGCCACGGTCAGGGCTTCTTGTTGATGGTCGAGTACGGCATGGCGTCGCTGGCGCCGTCAGGGGTCACCGGGCGCGGCGACGGTGACGACGCCGGGGGCGACAGCTCGACGATGTTGGGCGGCGGCGCACAGCCGGCCTGCGCCAGCGCATCGGGCACCGCACGCAGCCCGGTCACCGCGCGCTTCTCCTTGGGCGTGCGCGAGAACGAGTACTCCTCGCTGGGGAACTCGCCCGACTCGACCTCGGAGATGTACTCCTCGACCGCGGTGCGGATGCGCACGCCGAGGCTCTCGTAGCGCTTCACGAACTTGGGCTTGAAGTCCTCGTTCATGCCCAGCAGATCGTAGATCACCAGGACCTGGCCGTCACAGTCGGGGCCGGCGCCGATGCCGATGGTGGGGATGCTCAGCGCGCGCGTGATGTCGGCGCCGAGCTCCTTGGGCATGCCCTCGAGCACCAGCGCATAGCAGCCGGCCTCCTCGAGGATCTTGGCGTCCTCGAGCAGGCGCTTGGCGTCCTCGGCGGCGCGGCCCTGGACCTTGAAGCCGCCCATCTGGTGCACCGCCTGCGGGGTCAGGCCGATGTGGCCCATGACCGGGATGCCGGCGCGCACCAGGCGCGACACCAGCTCGGCCATCTCGCGTCCGCCCTCCAGCTTGACCGCCTCGGCGCGGCCCTCCTTCATCAGGCGCGCGGCCGACTTGAGGCCGTCCTCGGGCGTGGCCTGGTACGACATGAAGGGCATGTCGCCGACGACCTGCGCCCGCGAGGTGCCACGGACCACGGCGCGCGTGTGATAGATCATGTCGTCGAGCGTGACCGGCAGGGTGTTCTGGTGGCCCTGGATGACCATGCCCAGGCTGTCGCCGACCAGCAGCATGTCGACGCCCGCCTCGTCGAGCAGACGCGCGAAGGTCGCGTCGTAGGCGGTCAGCATCGTCAACTTGTCGCCGGCGGCCTTCTTGGCGGCCAGCGTGTGGATGGTGACCTTGTCGGGGCGTGCCATGACAACCCTCTGATCCGGAGCACTTCGGCACCAGGAGGTCCTGGTGCTGGAAGTGATATTGGATCTAATGCCACGTTTTCCGGGCCGTTACAGCAAAAACCTCAGGGTGCAACCACTGGAAACACCAGGGTTTGCGTGCCGGTCTTCAGCGGCGGCAGCTTCATCTTCTCGGCCTCGCCGCGCACGCAGGCCAGCGCCTTGGCGTTGGGCGGCGCCGGGGTGCCGGGCGCCGCGGTCGTGATCACGCGGGCGCCGCCCCCCGCGGGGCGCACGATGTCGACGCGCACCACCGCCGGCGGGTCGCTGGCCAGGCAGCGCGACAGGAGCGGCATCGCCGCGGTGATGAGCTTGCTCAGCGCGGTGCGGTCGGCGTTGGGCGGCTGCGCCCCCGAGATGATGAGCTCCTTCTCGGACGGACGCGGGCCGCCGAGCTCGGCCAGGTGATCGCGCGCGCGCGTGGTCCACGGGCCGGCGGGCTGCTTGGCGATGAAGGTGCGCCAGTGCGCGATCGACAGTGCGCGCATGCCGCGCTCCTGCTGGATGAAGCCGAGGTAGTAGTTGCGCTCCTCGGCGGGCACGAAGAAGATGCTCGGGCTGTTCATCTCGTTGAGTGACGGGTCGCGCTGGATGCCCTTGCCGATCTCGTCGCGCGCGGCCTGCAGCTGCTCGTCGCGATCCAGCGCGACGCCGAGGGCGAAGTGGCCCATGGCCTCGGTGTCGCCCAGCGCCAGCGCCTGCCGGTACGACGCGATGGCGTCCTCCAGGCGGCCCAGCGCCATGTAGGTGTCGCCCATGTTCCAGTACTTCACATAGGGGCTGCGGCCCTCGCCGGGCTGGAAGCGGCGATACTCGTCGAGCGACTCCTCGAAGCGCGCCGCCAGCGCGTAGCAGAAGCCGGCCTTGAAGGCGTACTCGTTGTCGGGGTAGTCGGGGTCGATCTTGCGCACCTCGGACAGCGTGGCGGCGCACTCGGCCCAGCGCTGCTGCGAGCTGAGCAGCGCGCCCAGGGTGAGATAGCCGTCGAGCTCGCGCGGCTCCAGCGCGATGGCCTCCTGCAGGCGGGCCTCGGCGGCGGCGGGGTGGCCGCGGCGCAGCTCGTCCTTGCCGATGCGCAGCGCGCGCAGGTAGCGCGCATAGTTGGGGCGCGCGATCTGCCCCCAGAAGTCGTCCTCGACCAGCTTCTCGGGGTCGAGCTTGACGCGATCATCGTCGGGATCGCCCCACGGCTGCGCGCGCGCCGGCGCCGCCAGCGCCAGCAGCACCGCCAGGCTGAGCGCCAGGCGCCTCACTTGTCGGTGGCTCCCAGCGCGGCCAGGTGCTCGCGCGCGCGGGCCAGGTACAGCGACTGCGGCGCGAACACCAGGAAGCTGCGCCAGTGCTTGATGGCCTGCGCCTTGTTGTTCTTCACCTCGGAGCCGAGCGCGAAGTAGTAGTACACGTCGCCCGGCGGCACGAAGAAGACGCCCGGGCGCTCGAGCTCGTCCATGCCGGGATCGATGGCCAGCGCGCGCCGCATCACGCGCGCGGCGTCGTGGCCGTTGCCATCGCGGTCCAGCGCGACCGCCAGCCCGTACAGGTTGAGCGCCTGCCCGGGCGACAGCGCGTCGGCCTCGCGATAGTGGGCGATGGCCTCCTCCAGTCGCCCCAGCGACATGAAGGTCTCGGCCAGGTTGCCGTGCACCTGCGACCGGCTCGACACCGCGAGGCCGAGCTGGCGGCTGAACGGCACCGCGAACATCTCCTCGGGTTCGCGCAGCCAGCGCTGGTACTCGTCCACGATGCGCTCGAAGTCCTTGCTCAGCTTGGCCAGCGCGATGGCGGTGAAGAAGCCGACGTCGCGGCGCGGATAGCCGGGGTCGAGCGCGCGCAGGGCGTCGAAGGCGTCGACCGACTCCTGCCACTGCTCGCCGTAGTAGCGCGCGATGCCCAGGGCGAACCACAGATCGGGCTGCCTGGGATCAATGGCCAGCGCCGCCTTGTAGAAGCTGGCCGCGAAGCGCGCGGCGTCGATCTTGCGGCCGAACTCCGGGTTGCCCACGCGCGACAGCATCTCGTCACCCTCGGCGCGCAGCTTGCGCACCTCGGG
This sequence comes from Polyangia bacterium, assembly GCA_044229835.1. Classification (GTDB taxonomy): domain Bacteria; phylum Myxococcota_A; class Polyangia; order Haliangiales; family JADYYK01; genus JADYYK01. The sequence continues at coordinate 84,660 of JBGASF010000005.1, forward strand.
GCTCATCGCGGGCGTGACCGGGAAGTCGACGCGTGCGGCGCGCGACCAGCGCCGCGGGCGTGGACCGGCGCCGGCCGACCCGGACAGGGTCGCCAGCGTGGCGACTGCAGCGGCGGTCAGCGCGAGGCGGCGCAGCATCAGGTCAAGGATAGCCTATGCAGCCAGCTGGCGCCCGATGACCCGGGCGATGGCGTCGAGGTCCTTGCTCAGGCGCATGATCTGCTCGGGCAGCAGCGACTGGGCGCCATCGCACAGAGCCTTCTCGGGCTGGTTGTGCACCTCGATGATGAGGCCGTCGGCGCCGGCGGCGACCGCGGCGCGCGCGGCCGGCGCCACCTTGTCGCGAATGCCCAGCGCGTGGCTGGGGTCGGCGACCACCGGCAGGTGCGACATGGTCTTGAGCACCGGGATGGCGGCGATGTCGAAGGTGTTGCGCATGGCGCGCTCGAAGGTGCGGATGCCGCGCTCGCACAGGATGACGTCGCGGTTGCCGCCGGCCAGGATGTACTCGGCGCTGAGCAAGAGCTCCTCCAGGGTGGCCGACATGCCGCGCTTGAGCAGCACCGGCCGCTTGACCTTGCCGAGGTCCTTGAGCAGATCGAAGTTCTGCATGTTGCGCGCGCCGACCTGCAGGATGTCGACATAGCCCAGCATCATCGGGATCTGGGTGCGATCCATGACCTCGCTGACGACCAGCAGGCCGTGCTTGTCGGCGGCCTCGCGGATGTAGCGCAGCCCCTCCTCGCCCATGCCCTGGAACGAGTACGGCGAGGTGCGCGGCTTGAAGGCGCCGCCGCGCAGGATGGTGGCGCCCGCGGCCTTGACCAGCGGCGCGATGGCCTCGACCTGCTCGCGGCTCTCGATGGTGCACGGGCCGGCCATCAGGACCACGCCAGGTCCGCCGATGGCGACCTTGCCGATCTGGATGACGGTGTCCTCGGGCTTGAAGTGGCGGCTGGCCAGCTTGTACGGGGCCGACAGGCGCACCACGCGGGCGACGCCGGGCAGGACCTCGAAGTTGCGCGGGTCGTACTCGCCCGAGACGATGCCGACCGCGCCGATGACGACGCTCTCCTTGCCGTCCGAGCGATGCGCGGTAAATCCTTGCGCCTCGACTGCCGTCACCACATCTGCGACCTCTGCTGCGGTCGCCTGCGGCGACATCACGATCATCATGTGAAACTCTCCCTCGGTGCGAAATCGCATGCTAAGAGGCTGAAAGTGCACAGGCAAGGACGAACTGACACAATGACGGTGCGGACCTTCTCGATGGCGGTGCTGGTGGCGACCGCACTGGCGTCGTGTGGTGGTGGACAGCGTGGCGGTGGCGGCGCCGGGGTGCGCCCCGACGAGCTGTGGAAGCTGGCGCCCCCGGGCGCCATCGCGGGCGCCGTGGTGACCGACCTCGGCCGCGCGGCCGACGCCTACAAGCGCCTGCGCGCGACCCTGGAGGAGCACCCCCACGGCGCCACCCTGGTGTCGGCCATCGGGCTGGCCTTCGAGCAGTCGCTGGGGGCGGATCTGCGTGATGCGGCCGGGATCGCGGCGGCGGGCATCGACCCGCGCGGTGGCCTGGCGGTGTTCGTGCTGCCCGGGGGCGACCCGGTGGTGGCGGCCGTCACCACCGGGCCGGCGGGCGAGACCACGCTGGGCAAGCTGCTGGCCGGGCTGGACGCGGCCATCGATGGGCGCGTCGAGGGTGGCGTGATGAAGTGTGACGCCGCTGGCAAGCGGCGCGTGTGTGGCTATGACGTCGCGGCCGTCGGCGGCGCCGCCAAGGCAGGCAAGCGCGGCGGTGGCGAGCTGACCGCGCTGCTGGCGCAGAAGGTCCCGGCGGCGGAGCGCGGCGGTCTCATCGAGTGGCTGCAGCGCGTGCCCGCGGCTGCGGCGGCGGCGCCGGCGGGCGGCGTGCTCGACGTCGGGGCCGCCTTCGCGGGCGCCACGCTGACCTTCGTGGCCGGGGACGTCAAGCCGACCGGCGTGGTCATGCGCCTGTTCGCGGCCGACGCCGGGCGCGCCGAGGCGGCGCGCATCCTGGGCCGCGCCAACCGGGGCGGACCGGGCCTCGCCGGCAGCGCCCGCGCGCGTGCGCTGGCCACCCTGGGCGACGACGGCGTCGGCCTGCTCGGCGGCAGCATCGACTTCACCGCGCTGCACGACTTCTTCGCCGCGCGCGATCCGCGCGTCCTGCAGGGCGAGACCTTCGTCAGGCAGGCCGCCGGTTTCGACGTGGTGCGCGACGTCATCGAGCCGCTGACCGGCGAGATCGCTGTGGTCTCGCGCCCGGCCAAGCAGGGCCTGGCCGTCATCCTGGGCGCGCGCGACGCCGCCGCGGCCAAGAAGCTGGTCGGCAAGGTCAACGACGCGGTCAAGACCGCGCTGCTGGCGCTGGGCTTCCTGGGCGGCATGCCGGCGGGCTGGGAGCTCGACCGCAGCGACGCCAAGGATCTGACCCCGGGCGCCTTCCGCGTGGTCATGAAGGGGCCGATGCTGCCCGACGCGCTGTTCGCCGACGATCTCGGCCGCGTCACCCTGACCATCGTACCGGTGGGCGACACCGTGGTGCTGGCGCTCGACGCCGAGCTGGCGCGTCGCGCGGTCAGCCGCACCGCCGCCGACGCCGCGCGCTTCCAGCAGCGCGTGCGCGCGGGACGCACCCTGGTCGCCAGCGCGCCCATGCTGCTGTGGGCCGAGAGCTTCGATCCCCTGGAGGCCATCGACCCGCAGATCCTGGCCCAGTGCGCCGACTTCACCAAACCGCGCTGCGGCAGCCCGCCGAACCCGCTGCGCGCGGCGGCCGAGGCGCGCCTGGGCGAGGCCCGGGTGCGCGCGCTGGTCGAGGCCACGCGCTACCTGCTCGATCGCGGCGAGGAGCTGGCCATCGCCGTCGAGCTGCGCCCCCAGGGCGCCGCCGCGCGCGTCGAGGTCGCCAGCGGCGGCCGCACCGGCGCCCCCGCGGTCGCCTACGTGGGCGCGCTGGCGCAGAAGTACAGCGGCGACTTCGACGCCTTCCGCACCACCCTGTTCGGCCTCGGCCAGCAGGGCCCGCTGACCTCGGTGGGGCGTCGCGCGCGCCTGACCACCGAGGGGCTGCGCGCGAACTTCTCGCCGCTGCAGCTGATCATCGCCCCGCCCCTGGCGCTGCTGGGCCTCTAGCATGTCGGCCGCGCGCCTGCGCGAGGTCGCGATCCGCCTGTGTGCGTTGCTCGGCCTCGCCGTCAGCGCCATGCTGCTGGCCAACGTGGTCGGCCACGTGGCGCTGTTCTGCGGCCCCGAGGGCGGCTGCTCGGCGGTGCAGCACAGCGAGTGGGCGCGGCCGTTCGGCATCCCGATGCCCTACCTGGGGCTGGGCTTCTTCGGCGTCACGCTGCTGCTGGCGCTGCTGCCGCGGGCGCAGTTCGGGCGCGCGCTGACGCTGTGGGCGGCGGGTGGCGCGCTGAGCAGCCTGATGCTACTCGGGATCCAGCTGTTCGTGATCGGCCACCTGTGTCCGCTGTGCTTGGTCGTCGACCTGACCGGGCTGACCCTGGGTGCGCTGGCGCTGTGGCGCGAGCTCCGGCCGCCCGCGCGTGGCTCCGACGAGCTGGGCCTGCGCCCGCTCAGCGCCGGCCTCGGCGCCCTCGCGGTGGTCATCCCGCTGGCGATGCTGAACCTGGTCCACCGGCCGCCGCACCGGCATGGCCCCGCGCCCGAGCCCGCCACCGGCGCCGCGCTCGCGCTGGTCGAGGCGCAAGCCCGCCCCGGCGTGGCCACCGTGATCGACTTCGTCGACTTCCAGTGCCCCTACTGCCGGTCGCTGCACAAGCAGCTGGTGCCGGTCCTCGCGAGACGGGCCGGCCGCGTGCGCGTGGTGCGCAAGCACCTGCCGCTCAACATGCACAAGCGCGCCGCCCCCGCCGCCCGCGCCGTGCTGTGTGCCGAGGCCGTCAGCCCGGCCGCAGGTGACGCCGTGGCCGAGCGCCTGATCACCGGCGACCTCGACGACGGCGCCATCGACAGGGCCGCCCGCGCCGCCGGCCTCGACGTCGCCGCGATGCGGACCTGCATGGCCTCCCCCGCCATCCAGCAGCGCCTCGACGCCGACAAGAAGCTGGCCCTCGACATCGGCGTGCGCGGCCTGCCGACGCTCTTCATCGGCAACCAGCGCGTGATGGGCGACCAGGACACCGCGACCCTGGAGAAGCTGCTCGACGCCGCCGTCGGGACCGGAGCCGGAACGGAATAGGTCTCCTCGAAGCTTCGCTTCGAGGGGCCTAGACGTCGAGCTCGATGGCCTCGGGCGCGATCTCCTTGATCAGCCGGAAGCGCGCCTGGGCGTCCTTGCCCATCAGCTCGTTGAAGACCTTGTCGGTCTCGAGCTCGTTCGAGATCTCGACCCGCAGCGCCAGCCGCTTCTTCGGATCCAGCGTGGTCTGCTTGAGCTCCTCGGCGTTCATCTCGCCGAGGCCCTTGAAGCGCATCACCTCGGCCTTGGCGTTGCCCTTGGTGTTGTCCTTGATGATGCGATCGCGGTCGGCCTCGTCGAGCGCCCAGAAGGTCTTCGACCCGATGTCGACCTTGTACAGCGGCGGCTGCGCCAGATAGACGTGGCCGGCGCGGATCAGCCCCTGCATGTGCCGGTAGAAGAAGGTCAAGAGCAGCGTCGAGATGTGGTGCCCGTCGGAGTCGGCGTCCATCAACAGGAAGATCTTGTGGTAGCGCAGCTTGGTGACGTCGAAGTCGGGGCCGAAGCCGCAGCCCAGCGCCTGCACGATGTCCTGCAGCTCCTTGTTGGCCAGCACCTTGGCCGACGACGCCTGCTCGACGTTCAGCACCTTGCCGCGCAGCGGCAGGATGGCCTGCAGCTTGCGATCGCGCCCGCCCTTGGCCGAGCCGCCGGCGCTCTCGCCCTCGACGATGAACAGCTCGCTCTCGGCCGGGTCGGTCGACGCACAATCGGCCAGTTTTCCCGGCAGATTCAGCCGGTGTGACACCGCGGTCTTGCGCGACACCGCCTGGCTGGCCGCGCGCGACGCCTCGCGGGCGCGCGCCGCCAGGATCATGCGCGCCACCAGCCCCTCGGTGACCTGCTTGTTGGCGTTGAGGTAGTTCTCGAGCTCGGTGCGCACCGCGCTGTCGACGGCGCCCGCGACCTCGGGGTTGTTCAGGCGGTCCTTGGTCTGGCCCTGGAACTGCGGCTCGCTGATGTACAGCGACACCACCGCGACCAGCCCCTCGCGCAGATCCTCGGCCGTCAGCGTGACGCCCTTGGGGTCCAGCTTGTGCGTGGCGATGTAGTTGCGCACCGCCTTGACCACGCCGGCGCGCAGGCCGGCGTCGTGCGTCCCGCCCGACCCGGTCGGGATGCCGTTCACATAGGACCGCACGTGCTCGTCGGTGCCCTCGGTCCAGGCCAGCGCGACCTCCAGCTTGAGGCCGTTCTCGCGTGACAGATAGAACGGCGTCGCGCCCGGCGGCGTGATCGCCTTGCCGCGGTCGGCCACGATCTTGACCAGGAAGTCGGCGATGCCGCCGTCGTGCGAGAACTCCAGCTTCTCCTTGGTCTCCTCGTCCTCGAAGAAGACGTGCAGCCCCTTGTGCAGGTAGGTCTTGGCCTCCAGGCGCTCGCGCACCAGCGCGGTGTCGAAGCGCGCCTTGACCCCGAAGATCTCGCTGTCGGGCCGGAAGTAGATCGTCGTCCCGCTGCCACGCACCGCGCCCAGCTGCTTGAGCTTGCCCTTGACGTGGCCGCGCGCGAGCTTGAGCTCCCACTCGTGACCCTCGCTCTTGACGGTGGCGATCATCTCCTCCGACAGCGCGTTGACCACCGAGGAGCCGACCCCGTGCAGACCACCCGAGTGGGTGTAGTTCTTGGCGTTGAACTTTCCGCCCGAGTGCAGCGTGGTCAGGATGACCTCCAGCGCACTCTTGCCGTTGAACTTCTTCGAGGTGCCGACCGGGATGCCGCGCCCGTTGTCGGTCACGGTGACCGAACGCCCGTCCTTGTGCAGCGTCACGTTGATGCGCGAGGCGTGGCCGTTGATGACCTCATCGACCGCGTTGTCGACGATCTCCCACAGCAGGTGGTGATAGCCACGCTGGTCGGTGCCGCCGATGTACATCGCCGGCCGCTTGCGCACCGGCTCGAGCCCCTCGAGGACGTCGATGTCGTCCGCGGTATAGCTGCCCTTGGCCATCAGTTCACCAGGTTCCCTTGTCCATTCTTGCCGCCGCTACCAGCGCCGGCGCCTCCGGGGCCTGCCGGCTCGGGCAGCGTCGGGATCATCACCGGCCGCGGCAACACCTTGGCGAAGCCGTCACGCTTGGAGAACATGTGGCCCTTGCCGCCGCGCGACGTGATGCCGATCTCCTTGGGCGTCAGCTCGTAGACCTTGCCCTTCTCGCTCTCGACTGACAGCCCCTCGTGCTTGCCCTGCACCGCGGCGAACCCGATCACCCGCGCGTCGTCCTCGACCTTGATCAGCGTGACGCCACGCCCCGGCCCGGCCAGCACGTTGATCTCGGCCGCCTTGCACGCCAGGCCATGCGCATCGCTGGTCGCCGCGACCACCAGGTCGTTGTCGGCCACCGGCACCACGCCGAGGATCTCGTCGCCCTCGGCGGTCTTGGCGAAGCGCCGCCCCGCGCGCGTCGACACCTCGGTGTGCGGCGTCAGCGCGAAGCGCATGGCATAGCCGCCCTTGGACACCGCCAGCATCATCTGGTCCTTCGACGCCAGCAGGCGCGGGTCCAGCGACAGCCCGCCGACCACGCGCTCGCCGTCCTTGAACTTGAACAGCTTCTGCACCGGATCGCCATACCCGGTCGACGGCGTCACGTCATTGATGCGCGTGACATAGGCCGAGCCGAAGTTGGTGAAGAACGCCACCAGCGCGCGCGTCGACCCGACCAGCACCTGCACCACCTCGTCACCTTCACGGGTGCGGGTCTGGTTGGGATCCTTGAGCTGCCCGACGCGCTTGACCCAGCCGTCGCGCGTCAGCACGACGTGGGCGTCCTCGGCGACGATGAAGTGCTCCTCGGTGAACTCGACCTCGTCACCGCCGCCGCCGACCCGGGTGCGCCGCTTGTCGCTGGCGTTGTCGCCCTGGATCTTCTCCAGCTCCTTGGCGACCACGCCCCACAGCGCCTTCTCGCTCTTCAAGATGGCGCGGATCTTCTTGGCCTCGGCCTGCTTCTCGCCCAGCTCCTGCTCGACCATCAGGATCTGCAGCCGCGCCAGCTTGTACAGCTTCAGCTCGAGGATGGCGTCGACCTGCTCGGCATCCAGGTCGAAGCGCTTCATCAGCTTGGCGGCGGCGTCGGCCTTGTCGTCCGACTTGCGGATGATCTTGATGACCTCGTCGAGGGCGTCATAGATCTTGGCGAAGCCCTCCAGCAGGTGGATGCGCTTCTCGAGCTCCGACAGCTCGAACTGGAAGCGCTTGCGCGTGACCTCCAGGCGGAACTCGAGGAAGTGCGACAGCAGGCGCTTGAGATCCAGCCGATCCGGCGTCGCGACCTCGCTGTTTGCGGTCGGGATCAGCGCGGTCAGGTTGACGTTGAAGTTGGTCTGCAGCGGCGTGTGCTTGTACAGGTACGCCATCACCAGCTCGGGATCGGCGTCCTTCTTGAGCTCCATCACGATGCGGACGCCGTCCTTCTCGGTCGACTCGTCGCGCACGTCGAGCAGCAGCGGCAGCTTGCGCGCCATGATGATCTCGCCGATCTGCTCGACGATGGTCGACTTCGACACCGCGTACGGGATCGACGTCACGATGATCGACTGCGCGCCGCGCTTGCCCTCTTCCAGCTTGAACTCGCCGCGCACGCGCACGGCGCCCTGCCCGGTCTCGTAGATCTCGCGCAGCTCGCGCTTGTTGTTCAGCATCTGCCCGCCGGTCGGGAAGTCCGGCCCCTTGATGTGCTTGAGCAGATCCTTGGTCTCCAGCGCGGGATCCTCGATCAGCGCCAGACACGCCGAGATGACCTCACCCAGGTGGTGCGGCGGGATGTTGGTCGCCATGCCGACCGCGATCCCGGTGGCCCCGTTGACCAGCAGGTTGGGGTACTTCGCGGGCAGGACGATCGGCTCCATGAGCTGACCGTCGTAGTTGGGCCGCCAGCCCACGGTCTGCTGCTTGAGCTCGTCGAGCAGCGACATCGCCGGCCAGGCCAGCCGGCACTCGGTGTAGCGCATCGCGGCCGCGCCATCGCCGTCCAAAGACCCAAAGTTGCCGTGGCCGTCAACCAACGGAACACGCAGGCTGAAGTCTTGCGCCATGCGCACGAGGGCGTCGTACACCGAGGTGTCGCCGTGCGGATGCAGCTTACCGAGGACGTCACCGACGACCAGCGCGCACTTCCTGTGCTTGCTGTCGGGGTAAATCCGCAGGTTGTTGAACATCGCATACAGAATGCGACGCTGCACCGGCTTGAGTCCGTCGCGCACGTCGGGCAGGGCCCGGGACGTGATGACGGACATGGCGTAGTTGAGGTAGCGCCGCTTGGTCTCTTCGTGCAGCGGCAGCGAGCTGGGGTCGTCGTGGTCGGGTGGCATGCTTCCGGCGGGCGGTGGCGGACCCCCGTGCCTTGGTCGCTTCTTTCCGAAGAGGTCGAGCTGGTCCGCCATGGGCTGAATAAGTGTTCAACCTATACGCGGACCGGATCGCGCCTGTCAACCCTGGCGCGCGCCGGAAATCCTGGAGTCTTACGAGTTTGGGCGGGACCAGCCCTTGGGGGGCTGCTTGCCGGGCGAGCTCTGCTCCCCGGTCGAGTAGTCGGTCCAGCGGTAGCTCGGACGCCCGGGGGCGCGGAAGTCGACGTGGATGAAGCCTGACTTGGGATAGATCCCGATGCCCATGCCGCCGACGTCCAGCGTCTTCACATAGGCGTTCAGGTCAGTGTCGGACACGCCCGACACGATGATGTCGGCCGCGCTGCCGTGGTAGTGCCGGCTGTTCTCGTTGCGCTGGAAGCGGAAGCCCGAGACCAGCTCGATCTGCTTGCCCTCGTAGTGATCCTGGATGTGTGACAGGACCTCGTACAGGCGCGGATCGATCTGGCGCACCTCGCCGGTGCGCTTGCACTTGAAGACCTTGTCGAGCGACGCCAGCGCCGCCGGGTCATAGCTGCCATCGGACTGGAAGATCTGCACGTCGGCCGACTCGTTGACCGCGCCGGAGCGAATCGCGACGTGGCCCGAGGGCCTGCCCAGCGGCTCGCTGCGCAGCTCGCTGGCGGCGACACCCTGGCCGAAGAAGGTACCCCACTCGCCGGTGCCGCCACAGCGCTTGGTCTTGCCCTTCTTGGTCTTGGCGCACTTCTGGGCGATCTTGTTCTTGCCCTTGCCCTTGCCGGCGTCCTTGCCCTTGCCCTTCGCCGCGGTCTTGCCCTTCGCGGCGGCTGCCTTGCCCTTGGCCGGCGCAGCCTTGGCACCCGCCTTGGCCTTGCCCGCCGGCGCAGCTGCAGGCTTGGCCTCGGCCGTCAGCCCCAGCGCTCCGAGGAGCGCCACCATCAGCCCGATCCGCCTGAGCGACCGCATGAGAGGCCCATTCAACCGTTTGGGCTCAAACAAGTCAACATTTCGGTGGTTTGTGGGCGCCGCTACTTCTTCTGGGGGATATGGAGCAGCTCGATGCCCAGCCGCTGCGCCACGTCGAAGATGCGCTCGTCGCGATAGAACTCGCCGTAGCAGATGCGCTTGATGCCGGCGTTGGCGATCTCCTTGAAGCAGTTCCAGCACGGGCTGGCGGTGACGTAGATGGTCCCGCCGTCGATGGTGACGCCGTTCTTGGCGGCCTGGATGATGGCGTTGGCCTCGGCATGGATGGTCGCCACGCAGTGGTCGTTCTCCATCATGTGGCCGACCTCCGAGCAGTGCGGCATGCCCCTGATCGACCCGTTGTAGCCGGTCGATAGGATGGTCTTGTCACGCACGATGACCGACCCGACGAACTTGCGCGGGCAGGTCGAGCGCGACGAAACCACCACCGCGATCTGCATGAAGTAATCGTCCCAGGATAGCCGCGCGGGGCGGCCGGGTTCGCTCGTGGCGCTGCTCATGGCGTTCGATTATAGTCCCGCGACCGTGGCCAAGGACCCCACAGATTCGTATCGCCAAACGTTGAACCTGCCGGTGACCGAGTTCCCGATGAAGGCCGATCTGGCCCGTCGCGAGCCCGAGATGCTGGCCGCCTGGAAGCAGTCCGGCCTGTATGACCGCATCCTGGCCGCCCGTGCGGGCGGTCCGCGTTTCGTCATGCACGACGGCCCGCCGTACGCCAACGGCAACATCCACTACGGCCACATCCTCAACAAGATCCTCAAGGATCTGGTGGTCAAGTACCGCACCATGACGGGCGCCCTGGCGGTCTACAAGCCAGGCTGGGACACCCACGGGCTACCCATCGAGCTGCAGGTCGACCGCACCCTGGGCGACAAGAAGGCCGCCATGTCGAAGCTCGACATCCGCGCCGCCTGCCACGCCCACGCCATGAAGTATGTCGACATCCAGCGCACCGAGTTCCAGCGCCTCGGGATCTTCGGCACCTGGGACGACCCCTACCTCACGCTGAACAAGTCGTACGAGGCCACCATCGTGCGCGAGCTGGCCAAGCTGGCGCGCGCAGGCTTCCTCTACAAGGGCAAGAAGCCGGTGCACTGGTGCGCGTCGTGCCGCACCGCCCTGGCCGAGGCCGAGGTCGAGCACGCCGACAAGACCTCGCCGTCGATCTATGTCGCCTTCCGCATGAAGGACCACGCCATCGGCGGCGTGCCTGCCGCGGTGGTCATCTGGACCACGACGCCGTGGACGCTGCCCGCCAACCTCGCGGTCGTGCTGCACCCCGACTTCGAGTACGTCGGCATCCCGGCCACCCTGGGCGGCGAGCGCCAGCTGCTCGTCGTCGCCCGCGACCTGGCGGCGCGCTTCGCCGCCGCGGTCACCCCCGAGGTGCGCGCCAGCTTCGCCCCCGAGGCCGAGTGGGTCGCCCTCGGCGCCCCCAGCGCCGCCGGCTCCGCGGCGCACGCCCTCATCGGCAAGCAGTACCGCCACCCGCTGCTGGACAGCCGCGCCGAGGTCGATCATCGCGCCTGGACCGCCGACCACGTCACCACCGAGGCCGGCACCGGGATCGTCCACACCGCCCCCGGCCACGGCGCCGACGACTACAAGGTCGGCGTGGAGCACGGCCTCGAGATCTACGCCCCCGTGGACGACGGTGGGAAGTTCCTGCCGGACACCCGCTACGCCGGCCAGTTCGTCTTCAAGGCCAACGCCAACGTCATCGCCGACCTGGTCGCCGCCGGCGCCCTGCTGTCCGACCCCGCGGCCACCATCAAGCACTCGTACCCGCACTGCTGGCGCTGCAAGAACGCCGTCATCTTCCGCGCCACCCCGCAGTGGTTCTGCTCGATGGAGCACAACCAGCTGCGCCAGCACGCGCTCGACGAGATCGGCCGCACGCGCTGGATCCCGCCCTGGGGCGAGAACCGCATCCGCGGCATGATCGAGAACCGCCCCGACTGGTGCCTGTCGCGCCAGCGCGTGTGGGGCGTGCCCATCCCGACCTTCATCAACATCCACACCGGCGAGGCGCTGGCCGACGCCGACGTGATGGAGCACATCGCCAACCTGTTCGCCGAGCACGGCGCCGACGCCTGGTTCGCGCGCGAGGCCACAGACCTGCTGCCGCCCGGCTGGCGCCACGGCGAGTACGGCGCGGCCGACTTCCGCAAGGACGACGCCATCGTCGACGTCTGGTTCGAGTCCGGCGTCAGCTGGGCCGCGGTGTGCGAGCCCGACCCCGGCATGGGGCTGCCGGTCGACCTCTACCTGGAGGGCTCCGACCAGCACCGCGGCTGGTTCCACTCCAGCCTGCTGGCCTCGGTCGCCGCGCGCGGCAAGGCGCCCTTCAAGTCGGTCCTCACCCACGGCTTCGTGGTCGACCAGGACGGCAACGCCTACTCCAAGTCGGCCATCGAGGAGAAGCGCCGCCGCGGCATCAAGATCGACTACACGGCGCCCGAGGATCAGATCAAGAAGACCGGCGCGGAGCTCTTGCGCATGTGGGTCGCCGGTGCCGAGTTCCGCAACGACATCGCCTACTCGCCCACGGTGCTCGAGCACCTGACCGAGTCGTATCGCCGCATCCGCAACACCTTCCGCTTCCTGCTCGGCAACCTGAGCGGCTTCGATCCCGCGCGCGACTGCGTGGCCGACGACGCCCTGGAGCCGTTCGATCTCTACATCCTGACCCGCGTGCGCTCGTTCGCCCGCAAGGCGGCCGCGGCGTACGACGACTACACGTTCCACACCGTGCTCAAGGACGTGGTCGACCTGTGCGCGGTCGATCTGTCGGCGCTGTTCATCGACGTCACCAAGGACCGCCTGTATTGCGAGGCCGCGGCCTCCCCGCGCCGGCGCAGCGCGCAGACCGTGACCTGGCACGTGGCGCGCACCCTGGCCACCATCGTGGCGCCCATCATGGTGTTCACCGCCGAGGACGTCTGGAAGTACCTGCCGCGCGCCGCCGGCGATCCCGACAGCGTGCACCTCATGCTGATGGCCGGCATCGGCGCCGCCCCCGCCGCCGAGCTCGCGGCCGAGGCCGCAGTGCTGCCACGCTGGGAGGCGCTGCTCGCCCTGCGCGCCGAGGTCCAGCGCGCGCTGGAGCCCTTCCGCCGCGAAAAACACGCGTCCCTCGACGCCCGCGCCATCGTGCGCCCGACCGCCGCGCAGCGCGCCCTGTGCACCGGCCCCGACGCAGGCGCCATGCTGGCCGAGCTGTTCATCGTGTCCGAGGTCGTCCTCGAGGCCACCGACGCCACCGGAGAGGTCGCCGAGGTCCGCGTCGAGCACGCCACCGGCACGCGCTGTCCGCGCTGCTGGCGCTGGGGCACCCCGGCGGGCCTGGCCGGTCACCCCGACCTCGACGCCCGCTGCGCCGAGGTCGTCGCGCAGCTCGCCTCCAACACCCCGACGCCGTCAGCCACCTGACGCGTGACGGCCGAGACCAAGGAAGCCATGCCCAAGCGCATCATTCTCTTCGTCGCCATCGCCCTGGCCTGCCTGGCGGCCGATCAGGCCACCAAGGTGTGGGCCCGGCGCAGCCTGGGCCCGCGCGAGTACTCGGTGGTCAAGAAGGTGATCCCCGGCTACTTCGAGCTGCGCCTGGCCTACAACACCGGCTCGGCCTTCAGCCTGGGCGGCAAGACCGGCTGGGCGCCCTATGCGCTGACCGTGGTCGGTATCGGCGCCGTGGCGGCCATCGCCTGGTTCGCCTGGAAGACCAAGAACGACCAGCGCGCGCTGCAGGTCGCGCTCGGCATGCTGGCGGGGGGCGCGGTCGGCAACATCATCGACCGCCTGGCCTTCGGCAAGGTCACCGACTTCGTGGTCTGGAAGTATGGCAAGCACGAGTGGCCGGCCTTCAACATCGCCGACGCCGCGCTGCTGGTCGGCGTCGCCATCATGCTGATCGCTTGGCCGCGCGACGACGCCAAGGACAAGGACAAAGAGAAGGACAAGGACAAGGGCGCCAAGAAGAAGGCCAAGGCGTCCTGATGTCGGCCGCGACCCCGGTCCGGCTGTATCAGTACTGGCGCTCGTCGTCGTCGTGGCGCGTGCGCTGGGCGCTGGCCATCAAGGGCCTCGCCTACGAGTCGGTCATCATCGACCTGGCCGCCGGCGCGCAGCTGGGCGCCGAGCAGCGCGCGCGCAACCCGATCGCCCACGTGCCGACCCTCGAGGTCGACGGCCTGACCCTGTCGGAGTCGGTCGCCATCATCGAGTACCTCGACGACACCCGCCCCACCCCCGCGCTGTATCCCTCCGGCGCGGTAGCCCGCGCGCGCGCGCGCCAGGTCGTCGAGCTCATCAACTCGGGCATCCAGCCGCTGCAGAACCTGACCGTGCTCAAGCAGCACAGCAGCGACCCCGCGAGCCAGAAGGCCTGGGCCGCCCACTTCAACCAGCGCGGCATGGCGGCGCTCGAGACCACCCTGGTGCAGCTCGGCGCACACTTCCCGCCCGGGCCGTTCGCCCTCGGGGACCGCCTCACGGTTGCCGACCTCTTCCTGGTGCCGCAGGTCTACAGCGCGCGCCGTTTCGGGGTCGACCTCACACCCTATCCGCGCGTGCTGGCCGCCGAGGCCGCCGCGCTGGCCAGCCCACACGCCGCCTCCGCCCTGCCCGAGAACCAGCCCGGCGCCCCCAAGGCCAGCAGCTAGCTGGCCCGGGAACAGCGCCGCACCGCGAAGGGTTCACCCAGTCATGCCGAAGCGCATCATCCTGTTTCTCGCCGTCGCCCTGGGCTGCCTGGCGCTCGATCAGGGCACCAAGGTGTGGGCCCGCCGCGCCCTCGGCCCGCGCGAATACTCGACCGTGAAGAAGGTCATCCCCGGCTATTTCGAGCTGCGCCTGGCCTACAACACCGGCGCCGCCTTCAGCATGGGCCGCAACAAGCCATGGACGCCCTACGTGCTGACGGTCATCGGCCTCGGTGCGGTGACCGCGCTCAGCATCTTCGCCTGGCGCAGCAAGGACGGTCAGCGCGCGCTGCAGGTCGGCCTCGGCATGCTGGCCGGCGGCGCCGTCGGCAACATCCTCGACCGCCTGCTGCACGGCAAGGTCACCGACTTCGTGGTCTGGAAGTACGGCAAGCACGAGTGGCCGGCGTGGAACATCGCCGACGCCGTGCTGCTGGTCGGCGTCGGTGTGCTGCTGATCGCCTGGCCGCGCGACGAGGCCGCCGAGGCCAAGGCCAAGGCGGCCAAGGCGGCCAAGGCAGCGGCCAAGGCCGCCAAGACCGACAGCAACGCCAAGGCCTGAGTCAGCCCGCGGGCGCCGCCGCCTTCGCGAGCACCCCGCTGACCACCTGCGCCGCGATGGGGTGATACCCGCCGCGCCAGCGCTCGAAGCAGCGCCGCGCCAGCGCCAGGTCATGCCGGGCCAGCGCCTGGTACAGCGGACGCAGGAACTTCATGCGCCCGACCTCACCCAGCAGGGTCTGCACGCGCTCCAGCGCAGGTGCATACCCGGCACCGATGGCCACCCGCAGCCAGGCCGCCACGATCTCGTAGTTCTTCTGCGCCGTCAGCCCGAAGCGCGCATCCAGCGCCGCACACGCCGCGGCATCCAGCACCCCGACGCCCTCCAGCCACAGCCCCCACTCCACCGGGGTCCAGCCCGTGGTCGTGGCCCCATCCAGCCCCGCGGCGCCCGCCGCGCACGCGCGCTGCACCGCCTCCAGCCGCGCCGAGCGCGCCACCGGCGCATTGGCCGGCACGCCCGGCCCGTCCAGCCAGGCCGCGCTGCCCACCGCCGCCAGCGCCCCCGGCAGCACCTTGTCGACCATGGCGACGAAGTCGTCCGTCGTGATCGACCTGAAGCGATAGGTCCCGAGGTACTCGCGCAGGAAGCCATCGAAGCGCGCGCGCCCGACGTGCTCCTCCAGCGCCCGCAGGAGCAGATAGCCCTTCTCGTAGGGCACGATCGAGAACGCCTCGTCGGGATCCACGCCGGAAAGGTGCACGTGCAGCCGGGTCAGGTCGGGCTGCGTCGCAAACCCCGCCACCGCGCGGTCGAGCTCCTGGCGTCCCAGCGCCGCCTGCATGATCGCGACCTCCGACCCCGCCAGCGCCTCCACGATGCGCCGCTCGGCGAACACCGTGAAGCCCTCGTTGAGCCAGAAGTGCTCCGCCGACGCGCTCGACACCAGGTTGCCCGTCCACGAGTGCGCCAGCTCGTGGGCGACCACGTTGACCAGCGACCGATCGCCCGCCAGCAGCGTCGGCGTCAGGAAGGTCAGCCGCGGGTTCTCCATGCCGCCATAGGGAAACGACGGCGGCATGGTCAGGATGTCGAAGCGCTCCCAGTCATAGGGCCCGAACAGCTTCTCGGCCGCCTCCAGCATGGTCTCGGCGCCGGCGAACTCCCACGCCGCGCGCTCCAGCACCTCGGGCTCGGCCCAGACCCGGCAGCGCGGCCCGACGTCGGCCGAGCGCAGGTGGCCGACCGCGAACGCCAGCAGATAGGGCGGGATCGGCTGCGGCATGTGCCAGCGCTCGATGGCGCGCGCGCTGTCGGGGTCGTCCTCCTCGCGCTCCACGAACGCCGCCGCCATCAGGCCGCGTAGCGCCACCGGCACATCCAGCGCTGCGGTGAAGCGCACCCGCACCCGCGGAGTGTCCTGCACCGGCAGCACCGACCGGGCATGGATGGCCTGGCACTGGCTGAACAGGAACGGCTGCACGCCGCCCGCGGTCTGCGCCGGCTCCAGCCACTGCAGCGCGGAGGCCCCGGGCGTGGTGCGGTACTCCACCGTGAAGCGCTGCGTCCCCGCCGGCAGCTCGACACGCAGGCGTGCCCCCAGGATGGGCTCCGGCGCCGCCAGCTCCCAGGCCAGCGCCGCCTCACCGGCGTGGACCCGGTGCACGTCGAGCTCGCGGGTGTCGAGATCGATGGGGCCGGCCGCGGCGGCCGGCGCGGTCAGCTCGAGGGTGACCGCGCCGTCCAGCCGGCGGGCCTCGAAGTCCACCCGCACCTGCCAGTCCAGACTGGCAATCTCGGGCTGGGTGTCATCACAGTACGAATGCGGATCACGTCTCATTTGACCGGCTCCCGCCACATCGTCCACACCGTGCACGCGGGTGACAGCACGACCTCGTCGCGCACCCGGAACCCGTGCTTCTGGTAGAAGCCCAGGTTCTTGTCCTTGCTGGTCTCGAGATAGGCCCCGATCCCCTTGGCGTCACAGTCCGCCAGCGCCGGCGCCAGCAGCGCCGCGCCCACGCCGCGCCCCTGCTGCGCTGGATCGACCCCGAGCACATAGAGATACCGGTGCGGCGCGTGCGGATGCACCTTGAGCACCCGATCGAGCTTGCGCGCCACCCCGAGCAGCCGGCGCCACGACGTCGCCCTGGCCATCCGCGGCGCCATGCGCAGCAGCGACCAGAACCCCATCTGCCACTTGTCGGGCGGGAACCACAGCGCCGCGCCCCCGCCATCCGCGGTCATGCAGGCCTGGCCGTGCGGCATCGACAGCTCCAGGGCGACCTCGAAGAACAGGTCCGACCCCGCGGCGTGGGCCTCATCGGTGCGCAGGAACCAGTTCAGGAACGGATCGTCGACGAACGCCCGGGACAGCATCTTCGTCACCTCGGCGGCATCGGCGCGTTCGATGGGGCGCAGCTCGGCCATGGCGCGCAATATCGCACGCCGCGCTCACAGATCCACATCGAGCGTCACCCTGAGGCCCAGCTTGATCAGCTGCAGCGCCGCCCCGGCGTCCGGAAACGTCCGCTCGTAGGTCACCGCGAAGGCCGCCCCCGGGAAGAACCAGCGCGTGCGCAGCGCCCGCGCGCCGAAAGCAGCGCCGACGTGCAGCCCCGACTCCATGTCGCGGTCCTCCTCGGTGAAGTGCGCCAGGTAGCCGCCCTCGACCTCGAAGTACGAATTCACCAGATGGAAGCGCGCCACCACCGGCGTGACCAGGTCGAACGCCAGCACGAGCCCCCTCGACATGCCGTTCTGGCTGGGCGGGATGTCGGCGCTGCCGCCGCCCTCGATCCCGGCGAGCACGCCGAGCCGCGAGCCGAAGTTGCGACCGAGCAGGATCCGCCCGGCGCCACCACCGGTGACGTCATCGCGGTCGCCGCGCCGCTGCAGCAGCACCTTGCCCCCGCCCGCCAGCGACACCTGCCAGCGCCCGTCGCCGACCTGGCGCCCGGCGAAGTCCTGCCTGGGCTCCAGCCAGAATGGGCAGTCCGCCGGCGCCGACGCCATCGCCGCCGCCAGCAGCAGCTGGATCCGGGTCAGCTCGAGCAGCCCCTCGACCTTGCCCAGCTTGCGCCCGCGCTTGCGGTAGGCCTGCTCGACCGGCCCGCCTCCGGCGGCGATGCGCTGCTCCAGCCAGCCGGCCAGCAGCTCGCGGTCGGCCGGCTCGACCTGACACACCGACATCAGGGCGTCCGACAGTGCGCCCTCGACCTCGAGCCTGTCGATCTCCCAGCCCCCGGCCTGGCGCACCGTCACGATGCGCTCGAGGTCGCGGTACAGGGCGGCTGATGGCGACTTCGGGGGTAGCTGCCGTGCGCAGCCCCCGACCACGAGGGCCGCACAGACCAGTCCAGCCAGCCGCGAGCTCGTACGCATCGACATCGACTCCCGAAAAAGCGAAACGCCTCGAGCGCAAAGGCGCACGAGGCGTTTCTAAATAACTCCCGGCGACGACCTACTCTCCCACAGGATCTCTCCTGCAGTACCATCGGCCCTGAAGGTCTTAACTTCCGTGTTCGGGATGGGAACGGGTGTGGCCCCTTCGGTATGGCCGCCGGAAACTTTGCCCGCCTGGTCTTGGTGCCCCAGTCAGGACTTAAAATTTTGCGCGAATCAAGCGCAGCTCTCGAGTGCCTTCTTCACAAAGCGGTGATGGTTCGTGTTGCACGTTGTCTCAACTCTGACCTCAACCCCGCAAGTCGTCTCGTGCTAGCCAAAAAGAAAAAAGGTGGCCAAGCCGCACGACCGATTAGTACCGGTAAGCTCCAGCGATTGCTCGCCTTCCACACCCGGCCTATCAACCACGTAGTCTTCGTGGGGTCTTCAGGGGCCTTACGGCCCGGGAAACATGATCTTGAGGTGGGCTTCCCGCTTAGATGCTTTCAGCGGTTATCCCGTCCCGACGTAGCTACCCGGCGATGCGGCTGGCGCCACAACCGGAACACTAGCGGTCGGTCCATCCCGGTCCTCTCGTACTAAGGACAGATCCTCTCAAGTTTCCTTCGCGCATGGTGGATAGGGACCAAACTGTCTCACGACGTTTTGAACCCAGCTCGCGTACCGCTTTAATTGGCGAACAGCCAAACCCTTGGGACCGACTTCAGCCCCAGGATGCGATGAGCCGACATCGAGGTGCCAAACCGCTTCGTCGATGTGAACTCTTGGAAGCGATAAGCCTGTTATCCCCAGAGTACCTTTTATCCGTTGAGCGATGGCCCGTCCATATGGAACCACCGGATCACTATGACCTGCTTTCGCACCTGCTCGGGTCGTCGCCCTCGCAGTCAAGCTCCCTTATGCCATTACACTCGAAGGCTGGTTTCCAATCAGCCTGAGGGAACCTTCGCGCGCCTCCGTTACTCTTTTGGAGGCGACCGCCCCAGTCAAACTCCCCACCAGACATTGTCCCCCGCCCGGATCACGGGCGAAGGTTAGAATTCCAGATCAAACAGGGTGGTATTTCAACGTTGGCTCCACCGATACCGGAGTACCGGCCTCATAGCCTCCCACCTATCCTACGCAATCTGATCCGAAACTCAGTGTCAAGTTAGAGTAAAGGTTCATGGGGTCTTTCCGTCCTACCACGCGTAGAGGGTATCTTCACCCCCAGTGCTACTTCGCTGAGTCCCTGCTCGAGACAGTGGGGAAGTCGTTATGCCATTCGTGCAGGTCGGAACTTACCCGACAAGGAATTTCGCTACCTTAGGACCGTTATAGTTACGGCCGCCGTTTACCGGGGCTTCGGTTCGTTGCTTCGCTTGCGCTAACAACTCCCCTTAACCTTCCGGCACCGGGCAGGCATCAGACCCTATACGTCGTCTTGCGACTTAGCAGAGTCCTGTGTTTTTGGTAAACAGTCGCTACCCCCGTTTCTCTGCAACCGGTTTCCGCTCCGAGGGCAAGCCTCTTCACGTAAGACCGGCACACCTTCTCCCGAAGTTACGGTGTAATTTTGCCGAGTTCCTTAAGCAGGGTTCTCTCAAGCGCCTTGGGATATTCTCCCCGCCCACCTGTGTCGGTTTACGGTACGGTCAGCACAGTGGTTAACTCTACCGAAGTTTTTCTTGGAAGCATGGGATAACTGAGTTCATGGGGTCAAAGACCCCTCCTCATGACCTCTCGGGATAGTGCCTCTCCGTTTGTGGGACTAGCCCTCCTGAAGAGACTCCCTACTGGTGTGAACCCCGACCTTGCGGTCTAGCCACTATGGGGCTCAGCTACCCTTCTCCGTCACTCCTGTAGAAACCATCCATGCTGGTCCAGGAATATAAACCTGGTTGCCATCATCTACGCCTTTCGGCCTCGACTAAGGGACCGACTAACCCTGGGAAGATGAACTTTACCCAGGAACCCTTGGGCTTACGGCGAACAGGTTTTTCACCTGTTTTATCGCTACTCAAGCCTGCATAAGCTCTTCCAATCGCTCCAGCAGTCGTTACCGTCTACCTTCGCAGCAATTGGAATGCTCGCCTACCACTGAGAGCTCCCGAAGGAGCTCGTCAATCCGTAGCTTCGGTGCAATGCTTTAGCCCCGTTACATTTTCGGCGCAGATTCACTTGACCAGTGAGCTATTACGCTTTCTTTAAAGGATGGCTGCTTCTAAGCCAACCTCCTGGCTGTCTATGCGCTTCCACATCCTTTACCACTTAGCATTGACTTGGGGACCTTAGCTGACGGTCTGGGCTCTTTCCCTCTCGGCCGCGGAACTTAGCTCCCGTGGCCTGACTCCCGAGAAAACAGTTTCCGGCATTCGAAGTTTGGTTGGGTTTGGTAATCTGGTAGGACCCCTAGCCCATCCAGTGCTCTACCTCCGGAACAGTATGTCTCGAGGCTATACCTAAATATATTTCGGCGAGAACCAGCTATCACCGAGTTTGATTAGCCTTTCACTCCGATCCACACCTCATCACCCACATTTTCAACTGTGGTGTGTTCGGGCCTCCACGCGGTTTTACCCGTGCTTCACCCTGGACATGGATAGATCACCCGGTTTCGGGTCTACGCCCGCCGACTTGACGCCCATTTCGGACTCGCTTTCGCTACGGCTTCGCCTAACGGCTTAACCTTGCCGACGATCGTAACTCGCAGGCTCATTATGCAAAAGGCACGCGATTAGACATTCCCCGAAGGGCATAGTCCTCTCACGGCTTGTAGGCACACGGTTTCAGGTTCTTTTCACTCCCCTCGCCGGGGTTCTTTTCGCCTTTCCCTCACGGTACTTGTTCACTATCGGTCGTCAGGTAGTATTTAGCCTTGGAAGATGGTCCTCCCAGATTCCCACAGGATTGCTCGAGTCCCGTGGTACTCAGGTACCGCTCTGCTGTCCGATGATCTTTCGGCTACGCGACTATCACGCTCTTTGGTCAGACTTTCCAGACTGTTCGCCTAGATCTCGGTTTGATAACAGCTTTGCTTGCGCATGAGCGGCCCTACAACCCCAGACGGTATTGCTACCGCTGGTTTGGGCTGTTCCCCGTTCGCTCGCCACTACTTGGGGAATCTCTTTTGATTTCTTTTCCTGAGCCTACTTAGATGTTTCAGTTCAGCTCGTTCGCTCCGCCTAGCCTATGTGTTCAGCTAGGGGGTTCATGGACATGACTCCATGTCGGTTTCCCGATGTCGGGGATCCAGGTATCGACGCCTGCTTGCGGCTACTCCTGGCTTATCGCAGCTAACCACGCCCTTCATCGCCTCCTGACGCCAAGGCATCCACCATGTGCCCTTAGTAGCTTGACCACCAAACCTTTTGGCCGCTTTCACGACACGACCTACAGGGTTGAGGCCAAAGTTCGGTCAACCTGCACCGAACCATTCGCCACTCCTCGTGCCTGGTGGGGCACGAGGATCTTTGTGTCTATCGCTTTCGCGAGAGACATCTCAAGACGCTTTGCGAAGATTGCACTCTACGAAATGCAATTGATTCGCGCATGTCAGCTATTCAGTTTTCAAAGACGTCCGCGAAAGTTCGCGGAGGGAAGCGCCGAACCATCTACTGCCTCAGCGCGCCCCGCCGATTTCCTTCGTGGAGGATATGGGATTCGAACCCACGACCCACGGCTTGCAAAGCCGTTGCTCTCCCAACTGAGCTAATCCCCCGGTGCCAGTCCACAGTCCAGACAGGAGCTGGCGTGGTGGGCCTGGTTAGATTTGAACTAACGACCCCACGCTTATCAAGCGTGTGCTCTAACCAACTGAGCTACAGGCCCGTAGTTCGGAGAAAAGCCCGTTCTTTATACAGGGAATTCAGAGAGCGAGGGGTCGCTCCCTGAAAACTGCATAGTCTGTCGATGTCTGTGAGCTTGACCGGAATGTCGTCGGTCCGAAGACCGAGCGAATACTCCAGAAAGGAGGTGATCCAGCCGCAGGTTCCCCTACGGCTACCTTGTTACGACTTCACCCCAGTTACCAATCACTCCTTAAGCGGCTGCCTCCTTGCGGTTGGCGCACCGATTTCTGGAGCAACTGACTCCCATGGTGTGACGGGCGGTGTGTACAAGGCCCGGGAACGTATTCACCGCGGCGTGCTGATCCGCGATTACTAGCGATTCCGACTTCAAGGAGTCGAGTTGCAGACTCCTATCCGAACTGAGACCGGTTTTTTGAGATTGGCTTACTCTCGCGAGCTTGCAACCCTTTGTACCGGCCATTGTAGCACGTGTGTAGCCCTGGGCATGAGGGCCATGAGGACTTGACGTCATCCCCACCTTCCTCCGACTTAACGTCGGCAGTCTCGTTAGAGTGCTCGCCTTAGTGCGTTAGCAACTAACGACAGGGGTTGCGCTCGTTGCGGGACTTAACCCAACATCTCACGACACGAGCTGACGACAGCCATGCAGCACCTTGCTCCTCGCTCCCTTGCGGGCACCCCCACGTTTCTGCGGGGTTCGAGGGCATTTAACCCAGGTAAGGTTCTGCGCGTTGCGTCGAATTGAACCACATGCTCCACCGCTTGTGCGGGCCCCCGTCAATTCCTTTGAGTTTTAGTCTTGCGACCGTACTCCCCAGGCGGAGTGCTTAATGCGTTAACTGCGGCACCGCAGGGGTCAATACCCGCGACACCTAGCACTCATCGTTTACGGCGTGGACTACCAGGGTATCTAATCCTGTTTGCTCCCCACGCTTTCGAACTTCAGCGTCAGTATGCGTCCAGATAGCCGCCTTCGCCACTGGTGTTCCTCCCGATATCTACGAATTTCACCTCTACACCGGGAATTCCGCTATCCTCTCCGCTACTCAAGCCATGCAGTTTCGAATGCACTTCCTCGGTTGAGCCGAGGGCTTTCACACCCGACTTACATAGCCGCCTACGTTCGCTTTACGCCCAATGATTCCGAGCAACGTTTGCACCCTCCGTATTACCGCGGCTGCTGGCACGGAGTTAGCCGGTGCTTGCTAAGGAGGTACCGTCAGGCTCGCCGTGATTAGCCGGCAAGTTTTTCGTCCCTCCCCACAGAGCTTTACGACCCGAAGGCCTTCATCACTCACGCGGCGTGGCTGGGTCAGGCTTGCGCCCATTGCCCAATATTCCCCACTGCTGCCTTCCGTAGAAGTCTGGGCCGTGTCTCAGTCCCAGTGTGGCTGATCATCCTCTCAGACCAGCTACCCGTCTTCGCCTTGGTAGGCCATTACCCTACCAACTAGCTGATGGGCCGCGAACTCATCCTCGAACGCCAGCTTCCATGGAGAGGCCGGCTTTCCCGACCAGATCCGAAGACCCGGCCGACTTATGCGGTATTAGCAATCCTTTCGGACTGTTATCCCCCATTCAAGGGCAGATTATTCACGTGTTACTCACCCGTCCGCCACTTTACTATGGGCCGAAGCCCAATTCTCGTGCGACTTGCATGTGTTAGGCCCGCCGCTAACGTTCGCTCTGAGCCAGGATCAAACTCTCCGGTTAAACCGAAGACTTTGAAACACCGAACCTCAGTGATGAGGAGGTCCGGATTTTCACTACTTGATAGACATGATTTGTCGGGGGACACATCATGTCTGTCTCACAGACGAGAGATTTCTCTCTCTTCATCGACAGACTATTCAGTTTTCAGAGAGCGACGAGTCGTGAGAACAACTGAAGAAATCAACCGTTCTCAGCGACAGGGACCAGGATTCTACTTATTTCGAAGACCAAGTCAACTACTTTTCTTCGAATCTTTCAGCAACCGCAGACAGCTAGCACTACCGGGGGGCTTTCTTTCTCACCGCCCGCCGCCGTCCGAAGTGGGCGGGTTACTACCAAGGGACCCCCTGTCCGTCAACAAAAAAAAAACAGCCTCGTTGCAAAGGTTTCAAGGCGCTGGATTCATTGTGTCGTTCAGGTGTCCACAGGACGATCTCTGACGCACCGCTTCGCAAACTGATCGCGCGCCAACCCTGGGGCCTGCAAAAGGGTCTCAGGAGGGCGGTTTGACAGCCCCCGGGTTCCCCCCTACAATGCCTGAGCTTTCGGGAGGTTCGGTGCTCACCAAGGTCGGCAACTGCCGGGTCATCGACGAGATCGGCAGCGGCGGGATGGCCGTGATCTACAAGGCCGTCCAGGAGTCGCTGAACCGCGTCGTCGCGATCAAGGCGCTGAAGACCTCGGTGCTGCGCGAGTCGTCGTTCGCCATCCGGTTCGAGCGCGAGGCCCTGTCGCTGGCCCAGCTGCAGCACGAGAACATCGTGCATGTGTACGATTACTTCAAGGAAAGCGACCACTTGTTCATCGTCATGGAGTTCGTGGAGGGCATCGACCTCTACGACCTCCTGGACAAGGTGGGGCACCTGCCCGCGGACGTGGCCGCCATCGTGGCGATGCAGGTCGCGCGCGCGCTCGACTATGCGCATTACCGCGGGGTCCTGCACCGCGACGTCAAGCCCGCGAACATCATGATCTCGCGCTCTGGCGGCGTGAAGTTGATGGACTTCGGGATCGCCCGCGACCAGTCGTTCGGAGATCTGACCGAGACCGGGACCGGCCTGGGCACGCCTTCGTACATGTCTCCCGAGCAGATCCTCGGGGAAAAGCTCGATCATCGCTCGGACATGTTCTCGCTCGGCGTGGTGCTGTACCAGATGTGCACCGGCAAGAAGCCATTCGTCGAGGACGAGACCAAGTCGGTGATGCACAAGATCCGGCTGGAGAAGTACACCCGGCCGCGCAAGATCAAGCCGCAGATCCCGCGCGAGCTCGAGCGCATCATGGCGCGCTGCATGATGAAGCAGCCCGCCACGCGCTACCGCTCGACGCAGGAGCTGGTGCTGGCCCTGGAGCGCTTCCTGGCCCGGCGCGTCGACATGAACTACCACGCGCGCCTGGTGCTCTACATGCGCAACGCCGGCGTGATCAGCGACGAAGATGCGGAGAAATACCTGCATCCCGCGGTGATCAGCGGCGGCAAGGCGGGCAGCAGCACCGGCGATGACGCTCGCATCCTGCGCATGGCCCAGGTCCAGGCCGCCATCCTGGGCGCGATGGCGCTGATGGTGTCGCTGATCCACCTGGCGCCCGTCGGCGGCGCGGTGCCGCCGCGCGCGGCGCCCCTGGTCGCACCGCAGCTGGTGGCGCCGAAGCCGAAGGGGCTGATGCGCGTGGTGGCGCGGCCCTGGGCCCACGTCTACGTCGATGGCCAGCTGGTCGAGACCACGCCCTTGGCAGCGCCGATCGAGCTGGAATCGGGGCCCCATACGCTGGTGTTCAGGAATCCGTTCTTCGCGGACGTGGAGCGCAAGATCGACCTGCCGGCGGGGCGGCAGCCGCTGGTGGTGGAGGCCGATCTCGAGAAGCGCCGAGGCACCGCCCTGCCCGATCTGGATCCGGCGCCGCCGACGCTGGACTGGAGTGGTCGCGAGGCGCCCGCCGGGGATGGCGACGGCGACGGCCCCGACGGGGGGGTCGATGAGGCCGAGATGACGGGCCCCGTGATCGTGCCGCCCGGGGTCGCCACCGCCGTCGTCGCCGATGAAGTCGACAAGAAGCCCGCTGCGAAGAGGCCAGTCGCGAAAGCACCGATCAAGAAGCCTCTACCGAAGCCGCCAGTGATCAAGAAGCCAGTCGCGAAGCCGAAGGGCAAGACCAGGTGAGCGCGAGGCACAGGCGAGGCGCCGTCGCGGGGCTGGTCGCGGCGCTGCTGGGCGGGCTGTGGGCGACGGCCACGCCCGCGCGCGCCGCGGGCACCCGCCCGACGGTCATGCACACCCTGCAGGCGGGCGACACCGCCGAGCTGCTGGCCGCCGAGTACTATGGCAATCGCCAGCTCGCGGTGTTCATCCTGGCCGCCAACGGGATCTCGCACGAGCAGAAGCTGAAGGTGGGGATGAAGCTGCGCATCCCGACCTCGTGGAAGTACACCGTGCAGGCCGGCGACACCCTGGGCGCGCTGGCCCAGGCCGAGCTCGGCGACGCCCGGCGCGCGGGCTACCTGGGCGACGTCAATGGCCTGGCCAGCGGCGCGGTGCTGGTGACCGGGGCCGAGCTCAGCATGCCGTTCCACCTGCGCCACGTCACCGCCGGGGTCGAGAGCTACAAGGACATCGCGCGCGCCTACTACGGCGATCCGCGCAAGGCCGACCTGCTCAAGCAATACAACTTCAAGAGCGGGGCGTCGGAGGGGCCGAACACCGAGCTCCTGATTCCCATCGAGTTCGTGCGTGTGCGGCCGTCGAAGCTGCCCGTCGAGGATCCCGCGGTGGCGGCGGCGGAGGCCGAGCGGCTGAAGGACGCCGCGGCGCGGGTGGCCTCGGCGCTTGAGCTGGCGCGCACCCGGCTGCGCGACGGGCGCTTCGAGGACGTCATCAGCACGCTGTCGCTCAAGCTGCTCAGCGAGACCGATCCGGGCGAGGCCGAGCTGGCCGAGATCCAGTGGCTGCTGGGCAACGCTCACGTCGCGCTGGGGCAGCGCACGCTGGCCATCGAGGCCTTCCGCGAGGTGCGCGCGCGCCGGCCGCAGATGAAGCTGGATCCGGCGCTGATCTCGCCCAAGGTGCGCGCCGTGTTCGCCGCCGCGCGCAAGCCGGCAGCGGGTGGGACGCCCTAGCCGGGGCGTTGACCACATGCGCACCCACAGCTACGATCGATCGATGCGCGGTGGCGGGACAGTCCGGGGTCGGCGTTGAAGTCGCCGAACGAGAGCGGACCAGCCCCCGGGGAGCCGGGCGACCGTGACGACGCCGACGCCGACGCAGAGGCTGGCGCCCAGCCCCTGGCCGAGGGCTCGACCCGGCGTGGCACCGAGCCCACCGCGCCTCGGGCTGCAGTGGCCGACCCCGACGCGGGGACCTCGGCGCCCTCGCTGCCGTTCCTGACCGACGCCGAGGCGCCCGACACCTGGATCGGCCGCACCATCGACGCGCGCTACAAGGTGATCACGCGGATCGGGCGCGGCGGCATGGGCTCGGTCTACAAGGTCGAGCACCTGCACATGGGCAAGGTCGCGGCCATGAAGGTGCTGCACCGCGAGCTGGCCGCCGATCGCGACGTGGTCAAGCGCTTCAAGCGCGAGGCCGAGGCGGTGTCGCGGCTGACCCACGTCAACACGGTGCAGACCTTCGATTTCGGCAGCTTCGACGGCGCGCTCTACCTGGTGATGGAGTACGTCAAGGGCGAGGACCTGGGCGCCATCGTCAAGCGTGACGGCCCGCTGCCGTTCGCGCGGGTGGGGCCGATCTTCGCGCAGATCTGCGCGGCGCTGAGCGAGGCCCACGAGGCCGGCATCATCCATCGCGATCTCAAGCCGGAGAACGTGCTGGTGACACGGGCGCGCGACGGGCGCGATGTGGTCAAGGTGGTCGACTTCGGGCTGGCCAAGGTGCGCGAGCGCGAGGAGGCCAACGAGGTCACCGGGCGCGGCAACCTGGTGGGCACACCGTACTACATGTCGCCCGAGCAGATCCGGTCCGACGGCGTCGATGCGCGCTCGGACGTGTACAGCCTGGGCGCGATGCTGTACCGCGTGCTGACCGGCGAGCCACCGTTCGCGGGTGCCACGCCGATGGCGGTGCTGACCAAGCACCTGACCGACGAGCTGGTGCCGCCGCGGGAGCGCGTGCCGGCGCTGGCGGCGGCCATCGACGAGCGCGTCGAGGCCATCGTGATGCGCGCGATGGCCAAGAAGCCTGACGAGCGCTTCCCCAGCGTCGAGGTCATGCGCGTCGAGCTGGAGGCGGTGCTGGCCACGCCGGCGCAACCCAGCGGCGAGGGCGACGGCGACGCCGATGGGGTGCCGCGGCTGGCGCGCGGGTCACTGGAGCTGGCGCGCGGGTCGCTGCCGATGCGGCGCGCGTCGGACCACATCTCGGACCATGGCAGCGGGCAGGGCTCGGGGTCGGGGCGCCATGAGCGCTCACCGCGGGCCTACGAGGCCACCGCGCCGCGCGAGAAGCTGGACCCTGACGAGCTGCACGGCGCCGACGCCGGTGCGAACGACAGCGACAGCGCGCAGGGCGTCAAGCTGCGCCGCGAGGACCTCGACGACTACGAGAAGTCGCTGCGGCGGCGCGGCTGGGCGCGCACCGTGCTGGTCCCGGTGGTGGTGCTGGCGCTGGCGGGCGGGGCGGCGCTGACGCTGCGCTGGTGGCAGCGGCGGCCGCGCACCGTCGAGGTCGAACCCAACAACGACGCCGAGCACGCCACCAAGATCGCGGCCGGGCGCGCCATCACCGGCAAGCTCAAGGGACGCCTCGACGACAGCAACGGCGACCGCGACTTCTTCGAGCTCTTGCCGGCGGGCACCCCGGGGGCGCGCGTGCTGACGGCGCGGCTGGACGCCATCCCCAACATCGACCTCGAGCTCGACGTCATCGACGCCAGCGGGCGCGCGCTGGCGCGGGCGGATGCCACCGCGGTCGGCGGCGCCGAGGTGCTGCCCGATGTGCGCAGCGACGGGCGCGCGGTGTACCTGGTGGTGCGCGAGGTGCCGGTGGCGGGCAAGTGGCCGACCGAGAACACCTCGGATGGCTACCGCCTGCTGGTGACGGCGCAGCCGCTGACGCTCGACATGGCGGCGGAGCCCTCGGATGACGCCAGCCCGACCGAGCTGGCGGCGGGCCGGACCATGACGGGGTACCTGGGGCAGCCCGAGGATCGCGACGTGTTCACGCTGACCACGGGGGGCAGCGGGTCGATCGAGGTCAGCGGCATCGACGGGGTCGACATCACGCTGGAGGTCAACGGCAAGAAGGTGGACGCCGGGGCCTACGGCGCGCCCGAGCGGGTCGACGCGGAGTGGCCGGCGGGGGCGCGCGTGGTGGTGGCGCGCAAGGATCCGCCCGGGCGGCCACCGGAGCGCGAGGCCACCGGGGCGCGCATCGTGGGGCTCGAGGTGCCGTACCGGCTGAACGTCACGTTGAAGTAGGCCGGAATCGTTCTCTGGCCAGGCTGCGTCTGGCCCGCGAACGGTCCCTATTTCTTGGCGAGCAGCGCGGCCGCCTCCAGCGCGTGGTAGCTGATGATGATGTCGGCGCCGGCGCGCTTCATGCCGGTCAGCGTCTCCATCAGGACGCGGTCATAGTCGATCCAGCCGCGCTCGCCGGCGGCCTTGAGCATGGCGTACTCGCCGCTGACGTTGTAGGCCGCCACCGGGAGGTCGTGCTCGTCGCGCACGTGGGCGATGACGTCGAGGTAGGCCAGCGCCGGCTTGACCATGATGATGTCGGCGCCCTCGTCGACGTCGAGGGAGACCTCGCGCATGGCCTCGCGCACGTTGGCGGGATCCATCTGGTAGGCGCGACGATCGCCGAAGCTGGGGCTGCTCTGCGCGGCGTCGCGGAAGGGGCCGTAGTAGCCCGAGGCGTACTTGGCCGAGTAGGCCATGATGGCGACGTCGGTGTAGCCCTCCTCGTCGAGGGACTCGCGGGTGACGCCGACGAAGCCGTCCATCATGCCCGAGGGGGCCACCACGTCGACGCCGGCCTTGGCGTAGGACAGGGCGGCGCGGGCCAGGTTCTCCAGGGTGTCGTCGTTGTCGACCGCGCCCTCGACCAGCACGCCGCAGTGGCCGTGGTCGGTGTACTCGCAGAAGCAGGCGTCGGCGATGACGGTCAGCTCGGGGACGGCGCGCTTGATGGCGCGGATGGCGCGCTGCACGATGCCGCGGTCGTCCCAGGCCTCGCTGCCCACGGCGTCCTTCTTGTCGGGGATGCCGAACAGGATGACGCCGGGGATGCCGGCGTCATAGGCGCGCCTGGCCTCGAGCACGGCCTCGTCGATGGAGAAGTTGTGGATGCCGGGCATCGACGGGATGGGCCTACGCACATCCTTGCCGGGCACCACGAAGAGCGGATAGATGAAGTCGTCCACGCGCAGGTGGGTCTCGCGGGTCAGACGACGCAGGGCCTCGGTGCGGCGCAGGCGGCGCGCGCGATACTCGGGATATTGCATGGCCGCAATGTAGCAGGGCGGCGCGGCGCGGTCAGCGGCTGCCGGCGCGGGCGGCCCAGGCGGTGATCAGCGCGGCGGGCATGGCGCCCTCGGCGGCGACGGGCAGGCCGAGGTGGGCCAGCGCGGCGGCGGTGGTGGCGCCGCTGGCGACCCAGCGCGGGCGGGCCAGCACCTCGGGGGGGACCAGCGCGGCCAGGGCCTCGGCGGCGCTGGGGCTCATGCAGGCGACGAGGTCGACCTCGCCGGCGGCGAGGCGGGCCAGCGCGGGCGTCAGCTCGGCGGCGGGCGTGCGCACGGTGTGGTAGGCGGTCACGGTGTCGACGCTGGCGCCGGCGGCGCCCAGCAGCTGGGGCAGCTCGTCGCGACCGTCGGCGGCGCGCGGGTAGAGGACGCGCTGACCGGCCACCCCGCGCGCGATGAGGAGCTCGGCCAGGGCGCTGGCGCCGCGGCCGACGTCGGCGGGGGGCACGGTGACGTCGGCGCGCAGGCCGTGCGCGGCCAGGGCGCGCGTGGTGGCCGCGCCCACGCTGGCCAGGGTGGCCCCGGCCAGGCTGCGGGCGTCGCCGCCGCCGGCCTCGAGGCTGCGCGTCACGGCGTCGACCGCGTTGCTGCTGGTGAAGGCGATGACCGCGGCCGGGCGGGCCAGCGCGGCCGCGAGCTGGGCGGCCTCGGCGCTGCCGTCGGCGACCGGCTCGATGGCGATGACCGGGCAGGCGATGGGCTCGGCGCCCAGGCGCGCCAGCGCGACCAGCAGCTCGCCGGCCTGCGCGCGCGGGCGGGTGACCAGGATGCGCGCGCCGTGCAGCGGCCGCCGCTCGGCCCAGGCGATGCTGTCGCGCAGGGCGACCACGCCGCCGATGACGACCAGGCCGGGTGGGCGCAGGTGGTGAGCGCGCTCGGCGATGTCGGCCAGGGTGCCGATGACGACCTCCTGCGCCGGCAGGGTGCCCCAGCGGATGACCGCGACCGGGGTGGTCGGGGCGCGGCCGGCGCCGATCAGCTCGGCGCTGCTGCGCGCCAGCGACTGCACGCCCATGAAGAGGACCACGGTGCCAAAGCGCGCCAGCTCGGCGGCGTCGACCGCGGCGAAGGCCTTGTCGTCGGCCTCGTGGGCGGTGGCGAAGGCCACCGTGGAGGCGACGTCGCGGTGGGTCAGCGGGATGCCGGCGTAGGCGGCCACCGCGGTGGCGGCGCTGACGCCGGGCACCACCTCGAACGGGATCCCGGCGGCGACCAGGGCCTGACACTCCTCGCCGCCACGGCCGAACATGAAGGGGTCGCCGCCCTTGAGGCGGATGACGGCGCGGCCGGCGCGGGCGCGCGCGATCAGGACGGCGTGGATCTGCTCCTGGGTCTCGGCGGCGCGGCCGCGCTTCTTGCCGGCATAGATCCGCTCGGCCGAGGCCGGCGCCAGGTCGAGCAGCAGCGGGTTGACCAGACCGTCATAGACGATGACGTCGGCGCCCGCGAGCAGCTCGGTGGCGCGCACGGTGCAGAGGCCGGGGTCGCCGGGGCCGGCGCCGACCAGGTAGACGGTTCCGGGCTGTGGACCGGCCTCTCGCACGGGGCCAGCATACGAGATCTGGGCCGCGAGGCGGCAGCTGTGTCATCTTCACGGCCATGTTCAGGCGACGGGCAGCGCTGACGCTGGTGCTCGGACTGGTCGCGTTCGGCGTCGGGTGCGAGCGCAGCGCACGCAGCCCGGGCAAGGGCAATGGTGGCAAGGTGACGCCGACCCCGACTCCCACGAGCTCCGGTCTGGAGCAGCAGGCGCAGGCCAAGGGGCCGCCCATGGTGGTGCTGCTGCCCGAGGGGCGCGACGAGGTCCGCATCAAGGTCGAGCTGGCGCTGACGGTGCCCGAGCAGACCAAGGGGCTGATGTTCCGCACCGCCCTCGAGCCCGACGCCGGCATGCTGTTCCTGTTCGACCATGACGAGGTGCACACCTTCTGGATGAAGAACACGCTGATCCCGCTCGACATGGTGTTCATCACCAAGGAGGGCGTGGTCGCCGGGGTGGTCGAGAACGCCGAGCCGCAGACGCTGACGGCGCGCAGCGTGGACGCGGTGTCGCGCCACGTGCTGGAGGTCAAGGGCGGGCTGACCGCGGCGCGCGGCATCACCGCGGGGACGCGGGTGCGCTTCGTCAACATCCCGGGGTATTGACGCGGCCGGGCTTGCTGCTAAGGTCCGCCCGACATGACGCGCACTGGCACGATCTTCGCGAGTTTCGTGGTCGTCACCCTCGCCGTCGGCGGCTGCAAGAAGAAGCCGGCCGGAGATGGCCCGGTGACGTCACCCAGCAGCAGCCCCAGCATGGGCGCAGGCGCCGGCGCGACGCCGCGGCCGTCGATCCTGGGCAGCACCGGCAACGACGAGGTGCTGCCCGTCGTGGTCGCGCCCGCGGGGTCGCCCGATCCGTGGGAGGGCAAGACCTTCACCGTGGCCATGGCCACCGAGGGGCTGCCCGGTGGCGGCAAGCTGATGGCCGACATCCAGACCGTGCACGGGACCATGTCGTGCGAGCTGTTCCCCGACATGGCGCCCGAGACGGTGGCCAGCTTCGTCGGCCTGGCGCGCGGCAAGCGGCCCTGGCAGGACCGCGCCACCGGCGAGTGGAAGCGCAGCCTGTTCTTCAACGGCCTGACCTTTCACCGCGTCATCCCCGAGTTCATGATCCAGGGCGGCGATCCCGAGGGCACCGGCATGGGCGGCCCCGGCTTCACGCTGCCCGACGAGGTCGCGCCGGCGCTGAAGTTCGATCGGCCGGGCCGGCTGGCCATGGCCAACAAGGGGCCGCAGACGCACTCGGGTGGCAGCCAGTTCTTCATCACCGAGGGCATGCCGGCGCAGCTCGACGGCGGCTACGTCATCTTCGGGCAGTGCGAGGGCAACGAGGTCGTCAAGACCATCGCACGCGTGCCGCGCAACCCGATGGATCGCCCGAATGAGGCGATTCGCATGATCGTTTCGATTTACAGGAAGTAAAGCTGCCGGCGCGGGCGGCGCCACGGGCGGGCGGCGCGGGGGCGGCTACGACTCCGAGCCGACCTTCTTCACCGCGACCTTGTTCTTCATGTCGGGCTGCACCCCGAGCACCGACTTGTCGTTGGGGAT
Organism: Polyangia bacterium; assembly: GCA_044229835.1. Lineage (GTDB taxonomy): Bacteria > Myxococcota_A > Polyangia > Haliangiales > JADYYK01 > JADYYK01. The sequence goes on from JBGASF010000005.1 coordinate 117,894, forward strand.
GAAGCGGATCTCGGTCTTGATCTCGAACGAGATGGCGGTCAGGAGCTTCTGCAGCTCGCCGGCCATGTCCATCTGCTGCAGCGCGTTGCGCAGCTCGCGACCGACGATGCGGAACAGCTCGTCCTTGGAGGCCGCGGCCTGCTGGATGAGGTAGTTGGCGACGTCCTTGGGCAGCTGGAAGTCGTTGGCCATCTTGCGGATGCCCTCTTCGGTCGTGAAGAGCGCGCCCAGGCCCGCATAGAAGGTGCGCTTGACCAGGTCGGGGATGAAGCCCTCCAGGCGACCGCGCTTGGCGCTGTCGTCGCCGGGCGGATCGTCGGACGGAGGCGGTGCATCGGGAGGGCGCCCGGGCTTCTCGTCGGCCATGGGGCAAGGATAGCGCGGAAAGGGTAGACTTGGGACATGCCAGAGGTGGAGGCCAAGGCGCCGTCGCCACGGCTGGGCTCGGAGACGGGGCCAGCCCGTGCCAGCGTCGCCGCGTTCACCACCATCCCCAGCGGCATGGCGCGCGCGCCGCGCGTCACCAACGGCCTGATGGCGCGGCAGCGTCCGCTGTCCAAGAGCTGGCGCTGGCTGAAGGCCTACATGGTCACGTTCCGCGTGATCATGAGCTACCTCAGCGTGCGCTTCCAGGCCCGCTTCCGCTCGGCGGACTCGATCGCGCGGCTGCTCGAGCGCAAGCACCTGCGCAACGCGCGCCGCATCCAGCGCGCCATCGCCGAGTTGCAGGGGCTGTACCTCAAGGTCGGGCAGCTGTTCTCGATCATGTCGAACTTCCTGCCCGAGCAGTTCCGGCAGCAGCTCGAGAGCCTGCAGGACCAGGTGCCGCCGCGCTCGTTCAAGGAGATCGAGCGCCGCTTCCGCGAGGAGTTCGAGGGCAAGGCCCCGCGCGAGCTGTTCGACGACTTCGCCGAGCTGCCGGTGGCCAGCGCGTCGATCGGGCAGGTGCACCGCGCGCGCCTCAAGAGCGGCGAGACCGTCGCGGTCAAGGTGCAGTACCCCGACGTCGAGGAGATCGTCCGCATCGATCTCAACACGCTGCGGCGCATCTTCGGCATCGTGTCGTGGTTCGTGCCGTATCGCGGTCTCGACGCCATCTGGCACGAGATCAAGGCCATCGTGATGGAGGAGCTCGACTACACCATCGAGGCCGACAACCTGGAGGCCATCGCGGCCAACTTCGACGGCCACCGCGAGGACGTCGCCTTCCCGCGCGTCATCCGCGAGCTGTCGACCGCGCGCGTGCTGACCACCGAGTGGGTCGAGGGCATCAAGGTGTCCGACAAGGTCAAGCTCAAGCAGGCCGGCTTCGATCTGTCGGCGCTGGCGCGGCTGGTGGTCGAGGCCTACTGCAAGCAGATCTTCACCGACGGCCTCTATCACGCCGATCCGCACCCGGGGAACATCCTGGTGCGGGCGATGCGCGGCACCGGCGGGGCGCCGCAGCCGGCCGTGGTGTTCCTGGATTTCGGCGCGGTGGCGCGGGTGTCACCCGCGATGCGCCACGGCATGGTCGAGCTCATCCAGGGCGCGCTGGCGCGTGACACGCCGCGCATCGTGCGCGCGCTCAAGGAGATGGGCTTCGTGTCGCGCACCGGCGATCAGCGCGTGTTCGAGAAGGTGGTCGACTACTTCCACAACCGCTTCCAGGAGGAGATCCACCTCGACAGCCTGAACCTGCGCGACATCAAGTTCGATCCCGAGAAGGGGCTCGAGAACCTGGCCGACCTGCGCAAGATGGACATCTCGCTGCGCGACATCAGCGAGTCGTTCCACGTGCCCAAGGAGTGGATCATGCTGGAGCGCACGGTGCTCCTGCTGATGGGCCTGTGCACCGAGCTGGATCCGGCGATGAACCCGATGGCCGTGATCAGGCCGTATCTGGAGGAGTTCGTCCTCGGCAAGGACAAGGACTGGACGGCGTTCGCCATCGACACCTCGAAGGAGGTGGCCATGAGCGTGCTGGCGCTGCCCGGCGAGATGAAGAAGTTCATGTCGGCGGCGCAGCGCGGCGAGCTGGAGCTGCGGCTCAAGAACCTGGAGCCCAACGTCGGCCTGCTGTACGCGCTGGGGCACCAGCTGATCTGGACCGCGCTGGGCATCACCGCGGCGGCGTTCTCGCTGGTGTGGGACGGCCGCGGCGAGTTCCAGCGCGCGACCTATGCCGCCTACACCGCGGGCGGCTTCGGGGTGCTGCTGCTGCTGTCGTTCATCACCGGGTCGCGCAAGAAGCGGCGGCGCTAGCGGCGTCAGCCGCGCGCTACTTCTGCTTGGACAGCGTGGCCACGTGCTGGCGGACGTCGGCGATGTGGTCGATCTCGGCGGGGTCGGCCTTGGCGCGCTCGAGGTAGGTCTGGAAGTAGGCCAGCGCGCGGGCGTCGTCCTTGGCCAGGGCGTAGGTCTGGCCGAGCAGGCGCAGCGGGGTGGCGCGCGCGGGGGCCAGCGCGAGGGCGCGCAGGTAGTCGTCGGCGGCGCCGGCGAGGTCGTGCAGCGCGGCGCGGGCCTGGCCGCGGAGCAGGTGGGCCTCGGCGCTGTCGGCCGGGGTCAGGTCGGCGGGCGGCGCGGCCAGCAGCTGGTCGAGCAGGCCGCGCGCGATGACGGTGCGGCGGGCGTCGAAGTGGACGCGGGCGCGCAGCAGCAGGGCGGCGCCGGTGGGCGGCGGCGCGGGGGCGCGCTTGTCCTGGGCGGTGCGGGCGCGCTCGATGGCCTCGCGCGGGCGCGGGTCGCGCGGGGCGCGCAGCAGGGCGGCCTCGAAGGAGGCGATGGCCTCGTCGAGCTTGCCCTGGGCGGCCAGGGCGACGCCGAGGCGGTAGTGGCCGTCGGCGCGGCTGTCGTCGCTGGCCAGGGCGGTGCGGAAGGCGGCCTCGGCGGCGGGCCAGTCCTTGGCGGCGAGGGCGTCGAGGCCGGGCCTGTACTCGGGCGGCAGCGGGCGGCCGTCGAGGGTGGTCTTGCCCTCGGGCATGCCGACCACGGGCTTGCCGCGCGGGGTGGTGGTGGCGGGCTTGGCCTCGGGGGCGGGCTTGGCGGCCGGGGCGGGCTTTGTGGCCGGGGTGGGCTTCACCTCGGGGGTGGGCTTCACGGCCGGCGCCGGCTTGACCTCGGGCGCGGGCTTCACGGCCGGCGCCGGCTTCACCTCGGGCGCAGGCTTCACCTCGGGCGCCGGCTTGACCTCGGGCGCCGGCTTGACCTCGGGGGCGGGC
>JBGASF010000060.1:0-43222 GCA_044229835.1 Polyangia bacterium
CATGAGCGAATACTCGTAAAAGCTCATGCCGATCATCCACATGGTCGGGATCACATTCAGCGCCACGAAGAAGAGCAGGATCGGGATCAGCAACGCCACCGAGAAGAAGCGCGACTCCTCGAAGGCCCGGAGCGGCCCCCGCCGTGGCGCTGCCACACTCTGTTCGTTGCGTTCGACAATCTGGGCTGAACTCATGGCGATGTTTCCACGGGTAGGGTGACGGGTGACAGGTGACAGGTGACAGGTGACAGGTGACAATGCTCCCTGTCACCTGTCACCTGTGGCCTGTCGCCTGTTTCTTCCCCCCTCGCCTCCGCCGCCGCCTCCGCCTCCTCCCGCCAACCCGCATCCGCGATCGCCATCACCAGCGTCTGCCGCACCGCCGCATAGACATCCCCGGGTCGCGCGAAGCGCACCTCGGCCTTCTGCGGGTGCACGTTCACATCCACGTCCGCGCCCTCGACCTCCACGAACACCACCGCCTGGGCATGCCGCCCCGGCGCCAGCAGCCCCTGATACGCCAGCGTGACCGCGTGCAGCAGCCCGCGATCCCGCACCGCGCGCCGCCCCACGAACAGCAGCACCCCCTTCGCGCTCGCCAGCGCCTCGTCCGGCGGCGCCAGGAAGGCCCGCACCCGCACCGGGTCACCCTGCAGCGGCGCCGGCGCCTCCCACAGCCGCGCCGCCAGCCGCGGCCCCAGCAGGGCGCGCACCCGCTCGCCCAGATCACCGCTGTCCACCGGCAGCGCCTCCAGCACCACGCGCCCGCCCTGGCTGAGCCGAAAATGCACCCGCGGATGCGCCATCGCCAGGCGCAGCACCACGTCGGCGACATGCGCCGCCTCGGTGGCGTCCGACTTCAGGAACTTCAGCCGCGCCGGCACATTGAAGTACAGATCGCGCACCTCCACCGTGGTCCCCGGCGGCGCCCCGACCTCGCGCGCCTCGCCCTCGACGCCGGCCTCGACCTCGACGCGCCAGCCCGCCACCACGTCGGCGCCGGCCTCGCGCGTGGTCAGCGCGAAGCGCGACACCGCCGCGATCGCCGGCAGCGCCTCGCCGCGAAAGCCCAGCGTGTTCAGCGTGTGCAGCTCCTCGACCCGGGTCAGCTTCGACGTCGCGTGGCGCGCCAGCGCCAGCCGGGCGTCCTCGCGCGACATGCCCACGCCGTCGTCGCTGACCCGCAGCAGGCGCCGCCCGCCGGCCTCGATGTCGACGAACACCCGCCGCGCCCCCGCATCCAGCGCGTTGTCACACAGCTCCTTGACCGCCGACGCCGGCCGCTCGACGACCTCGCCGGCCGCGATCTGGTTCACCAGCTCCGGCCCCAGCAGCCGGATCCGCCCCGCCACTAGCCACCCGCGCGCGGCGCCAGAAACCAGCCCCAGCCCGCCGACCGCGCCTCGGCCAGCAACAGCGCGGTGGCCTCCACCGTCGCCGGCCGGGCATAGCCCCAGCGCCCACCGGTGCCCGAATCATGCAGATCCAGCACCGCGTCGCGCCCCGCCGCCGCGCACGCCCGCACGTGCGCGATCATCTCGCCCCCCAGCCGCGCGCCATCCCCGGCCGCCAGCGTCCAGTCCTCGAAGTCGGCCGACCAGTGCACGTGCGCGCGCCCCTGCCCGGCCGCCACCGCCAGCCGCGGGTCCATCGCGCCCGCCTCCAGCCGCACCCCGTAGGGCAGCCTGAACGGCACCCCGTCCAGCGTCACCCCGGCCTCGCGCGCGACGTCCGCCAGCGCGCCATCCATGGCCGCGAGCTCCGCCACCAGCTCGCCAGCCTCGATCGGGAACCGATGCGTCATCGTATGGTTGCCGACGCGATGGCCCGCGCGCAGCATGCGCACCACCAGCGCGCGCGCCCGCGCCACGTCGCCGCCCGCCCACGGCGCCTCGCACAGGTTGCGCCCGAGCAGGAAGAACGTCGCCTTGGCCCCCGCCGCCTCCAGCACGTCGAGCAGCGCCTCGGTCGATGGCCCCGGCCCGTCGTCGTAGGTCAGCGCAAAAAGCCCCGCCACCGCTACTCCTTGCGTCGCGCGATCCGGAACAGCCAGTAGCCCAGCAGCGCGAACATCACCACCGACAGCCAGTTCGACGCCATCGCCGCACCCAGGCCGGTGCCCTCGAGGTGCAGCAGGCGCGGCACCGACAGCCCCTCCTCGCCCAGGCCGACCGCCAGCCCGGCGATGAGCAGCCCGCAGAACGAGCCGCCCGCGATCAGCCCCGACGAGAACAGCACACCGCGTCCGGTCTCGCCCTCGTCCTTCCCCGCGTCAGCGTCCTTGTTCTTCGCCGCCGCCTTGGCGCGCGCGCGATCCGCGAACTTGCGCACCAGGCCGCCGGCCCAGATCGGCGTCGACGACGACAGCGGCAGGTACAGCCCGACCGCGAAGGCCAGCGCCTCGATGGCCGACAGCTCCAGCACCAGCGTGATGAAGACGCCGAACAGCACCAGCGCCCAGGGCAGCTTGCCGGTCAGCAGGCCGTCGATCAGCACCGCCATCAAGTTCGCCTTGGGCGCGGTCAGCTTGGTGGCCTGGATCGACTTGCCCGCGGCGTCCTTCAGCGGACGGCCGGCCTTGTCGACCTTGTAGGGCTCGCGGCCACCGACGCCGGGATCCTCGACGAAGGCCACCATGCCGTCGTCGCGCACCAGGTACTTGCCCGACGGCACCACCGCCGAGGCGTCGTCGTGGGCCAGCTCCAGCACCGCATAGCTCTTGCCGTCGGGGCCGAGCTCCTGCCCCTTGGCCGCACCGAGGTCGGCGCGATAGTGCGCGTTGCTGGCCGGCCTGAAGATGCGCTCCGGCGCCGCGCGGCGCACGTTGAAGCGCACCACCCCGGCGGCATCGACCAGCAGCCGGCGCCCCTCGCGCAGCGCGACCCGGTAGCGCTGGCCATCGGGGCCGACCTCGGTGGCCAGCCCCAGATCGGACGTCGCCACCGTCTCGCCGGTCACCGGCTCGACGAACTCGGGCACCTCGTGGCTGCCGATGCGCCACACCAGCCGCCCCTCGGCGTCGGCCAGGTACTCGCCCGGCGTCACCACCGCGGTGGCATCCGCCGCCGGCAGCTTCAGCTCACCGGGCGCGGCGCGGTACTCGCGGTGCAGCCCGCTGGCATCGACCCAGTACGCCAGCCCCAGCCAGCGCTTGCGCGCCAGCCGGCCATCGGGACCGACCTCGTAGACGCCGGCCGGCACCGCGCTGACCTCGCCGACGTCGACCACGTGATAGCGCGGCCCGCTGACACCCTCGGGGCCGACCTGCGCCGCCTGCGCGCCCGCCGGCACCGCCGCGTGATGCGCGGCGCCGCCGTGCACCGGCCCGACGTCCTGGCGCACGAACGCGATCCCGCCCGCGGCATCGACCAGGTAGGTCCCCGCGCCGAGCTTGCCGCTGGCGTCATCCGAGCGCAGCCGCACCACGCGATAGCGCACGCCGTCCGGCCCGGTCTTGTGCGGCGCCCCCGCCGGCACCGTCATGCGGTAGCGCGCCAGGGTGTCGCCCTTCCACACCGTCGTGGTGTAGGCCGTGTTGATGAACAGCAGGGTCCAGCCCACCACCACCGCCGACGTGGTGACGCCGATGAGCAGGCCGATCTGCTGCCGCGCCGGCGTGGCGCCGACCAGGAAGCCCGTCTTCAGATCCTGCGACGTCGCGCCCGCGTTGGCCGCCGCGATGCAGACCACCGCGCCGATGACCAGCGCCAGCGGCCGGTAGCTCGCGCCGGTCCAGCCCAGGCTGACGAAGATCAGGCAGGTGATGAGGATGGTCGCGATGGTCATGCCCGAGACCGGGTTCGACGACGACCCGATCTGCCCGCAGATCCGCGACGACACCGTCGAGAAGAAGAAGCCGAACACCACCATCAGGATGGCGCCCACCAGCTTGATGGGGAACAGCGGCTGCAGCCACAGCACCAGCACCAGGCCGATGGCGCCCGCGCCGGTGACCCACAGCGGCAGATCGCGCGCCGTGCGCGGCACCGCGGCGCCGCCCGCGCCGCCGGCGTCCTTGAAGCCGCGCACGCCCGACGCGAACGCCTTGACGATGGTCGGCAGCGCGCGCCCCAGCGACAGGATCCCGCCCGCCGCCACCGCGCCGGCGCCGATGTACGCGACATATGCGCTGCGGATGCCATAGTTCGACATCTCGGCGATGGGCACCGCGCCCGGGAACAGCGGCGACACCAGGTGCTCGCCGAAGAAGCGGATCAGCGGGATCAGCACCAGGAAGGACAGCACGCCGCCGGCCGCCATGATCGACGCGATCTTGGGCCCGATGATGTAGCCCACGCCCATCAGCTCGGGCGACGCCTCGACCCCGACCTCGGCGCCCTTGTACCAGCTCAGCGCGCGCTCGGGCACTTCCTTCCAGAGCCAGAACGCCTTGTAGAGCAGCTTGTAGACCAGGCCCGTGGCCAGCCCCAGGAAGACCAGGCCGGCCTGCACACCCTTCTTCTCACCGGCCTCCAGCACCTCGGCGCACGCGGTGCCCTCCGGGTACATCAGCTTGCCGTGCTCCTTGACGATCAGGTTCTTGCGCAGCGGGATCATCAGGAGCACCCCGAGCCAGCCCCCGGTCAGCGCGATCATCGTCGTCGCGCCGATGTCGAGGTCGTAGCCCAGGATGATCAGCGCGGGCACCGTGAAGACGACGCCGGCCGCGATCGACTCGCCCGCCGAGCCGACCGTCTGGGTCATGTTGTTCTCGAGGATCGACCCCTTGCCGAGGGCGCGGAAGATCGGGATCGACAGCACGGCGATCGGGATCGACGCCGACACCGTGAGCCCGACCTTGAGCGCCAGGTACACCGACGAGGCGCCGAACAGCACCCCCAGCAGCGAACCGATCAACGCGGCGCGGAACGACAGCTCGATGGGGGCCGAGGAGGCCGGGACGAAGGGCTTGAACTGCTCGCCCGCGCTGGCCTCCCCCGCGTCAGGTTCGCTCATGGCTGCGCTGGAATATCACAGTTTGCGCGCTGCCACGAGCAGGAAGCCGCCGAGGCCGCGCAGCCCAGGGGCATCGGCCGCGAACGCCTCGGCCGCGCGCATGACCTGGCTGAGGCCGGGGACCCGGTGCACCGCCGCCAGCGGCGTCAGCACGCGCACCCCGCGCACGTCCACGATCTGGCAGCCCGGCGGCAGATAGCCGCGCACATCGGCGATGGAGTCGTAGCGCGTGTACACCGCCTCGTCGCTGGTGTGGGCCGAGATCTTGGTCGCCGGCTTGAGCCGCTTGATCAGCGTGCGCAGCGAGCGCGTGTTGTAGAACTCCAGCAGCAGGGTGCCGCCGGGCCTGGTCACCCGGGCCAGCTCGGCCAGCGCGGCGCGGATGGGCTCGACGTGGGCCAGCACCTTGACCGAGTACACCGCGTCGAAGCTGGCGTCGGCGAACGGCACCTGGGTCACCGAGGCCTGCACGATCCCGAGGCCGCGCGCCCGGGCCGGCCCCAGCATGCCGCGCGACAGATCGAAGCCGACCGCCTGCCGCGCAAAGCCCGCCACCTCGCGCAGCAAGAGGCCGGTGCCGCAGCCGGCCTCGAGGACCCGGCCACCCTCGGCGTGCCGCTTGATGAAGCCGAGCTCCAGCTCGTCGATCATCTTGTGGTACCCGTGGTGACGCTCGCGCTCGTAGCCGGCGGCGAACTCGTCGTAGTAGGACTGGTTGTCCATCGCGCCGGCAACCTATCTCACGCGCGCGGTTTCGGGTAGCGTCGGCGCGTGGCGGAAGGCGCACCGGGCAGTCGCTGGATCCCCTGGCTGGAGGAGCGCGCCGGAGCGGCCGCCTTCCTGCTCGCGTTCACCTGCTACCTGTGGCTGGCCGGCCCCGGCGAGGGCTGGCTCGACGCCTCCGAGTTCGTCGCCGTCGGCCACGGCCTGGGCATCGGTCACGCCCCCGGCGAGCCGGTGTATGCGCTGCTGGCGCGCGCGGCCACGCTGCTGCCGGTGGGCGGCATCGCGTTCCGCGTGCTCCTGCTGTCGACGCTGTGTCAGGCCGGGGTCATCGCCCTGGTGGTGTGCGGCGTGCGCAAGGCAGCGCGCGCGCTGGGGGCGCCGCCTGGGCTGAGGCTCTCGGCCATCGCGCTGGCCGCGCTGGCGGCGACGGGCAACCTGTCGTCGCGCCTGCAGGGCACCCGGCCCGAGGTCTATGCGCTGAACACGCTGCTCGTGCTGGCGAGCGCGGGCGCGCTGTGGCGCCACCTCGAGCTGGCGCGCGCGCGCACCGCGACGGGGGCCGCGGCGGCCGGCGGCGGCGACCTCGGCTGGCTGCTGGCCGCGGGCCTCGGCTTCGGGCTCGGCCTCGGGGTGCACCCGCTGGTGACCGCGCTGGTGCTGCCGCCGGTCGGGCTGGCGCTGTGGTGCTGGGATCGCGCGGCGCTGCGCCCGCGTGCGCTGCTGCTGGCGGCCAGCTTCGCGCTGCTGGGCTTCGCCGCCTACGCCTACCTGCCGCTGCGGGCGCACGGCCAGCTGGCGCTCGACTGGGGCGATCCGCAGACCTTCTCGGCCTGGCTCGACGTCCTCAGCGGGCGCTCGTTCCAGAAGAGCTTCAGCGCCGCCGCCGGCCCCGGCGTGCTGGAGCGCTTCTCGAACCTCAACCTCTACTTGATGTTCGAGCTGCACCCGCTGGCCTACCTGGCCGGCCTCGCGGGCCTGGGCCTGCTGGCCACGCGCAGCCGCGCCGCCGCCGCCGTGCTCGGCGTCGCCCTGGTCGCCAACCTGGCCTCGGTCGGCCTGCAGCGCAGCTTCGAGCTCGACAACCCCGACGTCGGCGGCTACCTGCAGCCCAGCGTGCTCACGCTGATCGCGCTGGCCGCGCTGGCCCCGCTGCTGGTGCACGCGCGCGCCGCCGCCAGCCCGCGCACCCGCGATCGCGCCCGCCTGCTGGCCGGCGCCACCGCCACGCTGGCGCTGGCCGGCTTCGCCCTGGCAGCCCTGGACGCCGCCGGTGACGGCCGCGGCGCGCCGCTGCGCAGCTATGCCGCGCGCGAGGCCCCGCTGGCGCTGCTCGACGCCCAGCCCGACGACACCCTGCTCTTGACCGCCAACAACCAGCTGACCTTCTCGCTGTGGGCGCTGCAGGCCGTCGAGGGCGCGCGCCCCGACGTCACCGTGGTCTTCCGCGGCTTCCTGGCCACGCCCTGGTTCCGCCGCGTGCTGGCCCGGCAGCTGCCCGCGCTGGCCGCCGCCCAGGACGATGGCAGCGCGCTCGTGCCCGCGCGCGCCCGCGCCCTCGCCGCGCAGCGTCCCCTGGCCATCGATCCCTTCGGCTTTCGCGACTTCGCCGACGCCGGGCTCGACCCGGTGCTGACCCGCGGCGCTGGCTTCTTCCTGGTCCGCGGCAGCGCGGCCGGCCCCGAGGGCGCGCCCTACCAGCGCTTCGCCTGGCGCGCGCTGCTCGCCGGCGATCACCTGGATCGCAGCTTCGCCCTGCTGCACCACTTCCTGCGCGCCCGCAAGGCCGCCGACCTCGGCCTGCGCGACGTGCTCGCCGAGGAGCTGCCGCTGGCGCGCGCCCTGGCCCCCGACGATCCCGACGTCGCCGCCCTGGGGGCACCATGAGGCCGCTCGTGCTGCGCGCCGCGCGCTGGCTGGCCTTCGCGCTGCTGCTGCTGGCGCTGGCCGCCATCCGGGTGCACTGCAGCGCCGCCGCCGAGCTGGCCGCCGCCCGCCGCGCCGCCGCCGCGGGCGACAGCGACGAGGCCCTGACCCGCTATGGCCGTGCGCTGCGCTGGCGCCTGCCCGGCCCCTTCGCCGGCCCGTCCGACCGCGCCGCCTCCGCCCTCCGCGAGCTGGCGCGCGCCGCCGCCGGCCCCGACCCGCGCCTCGCCGAGCGCGCCCAGCGCGAGCTGCGCGGCGCCCTGCTCGGCGCCCGCTGGCTGACCCCGCCCCACCCCGCCTGGCTGGCCGAGGCCAACCACGCGCTGGCGGTGGCCCTGGCCGCCCGCGACGACGCCCGCGCGACCGCCCAGGGCGCGGCCCGCGCCCCGGACGCCCCCACGCTGGCCGCTCGCGAGCGCGCCCTGGCCCGGATCCCCGGCCCCGCTCCGCTGCACGCCACCGTGGTCGTCCTGCTCTTCATCGGCTTCGTGCTCGCCAGCCTGGCACTGGCGCTGGACGTCGGCGCCGCCCGCCGCGCCGGCCGCCGCACCGCCGTCGCCGGCGCCGCCGTCGCGGTCACCCTGGTGGGCTGGCAGCTCGCCCTGGCCACCCTGGACGCGCCGCTCGCCCTCGCCGCGCCGGCCGGCGTCGCCGTCGTCCTCGCGCTGGCCGTCAGCGCCACCGGCATCATCCTCACGCTGCGCACCCGCCCGCTGCACCGGCTGCTCGGCGCCCTCCTCACATGTGCCGGCACCCTGGCCACCCTGGCCTGCCTGCTGGCCGCCTTGCGCCCCGGCTTCCTCTAGCTTCCCGCCTCGTGCTCGTGCTCGTGCTCGTGCTCGTGCTCGTGCTCGTGCTCGTGCTCGTGCTCGTGCTCGTGCTCGCGCTCGTGCTCGCTCAGTCGGCGGGCAGCTCGTCGACCTCGCGCTGCACCGGCTCGATGGGGTGCGCGGGATCATCCAGCACCGCATCGATGTCGAACGGCGGCGTGCTCGCCGGCTCGCCGAGCAGCGTGAACAGCGTCGCCGGTACATACGGCGCGGTGCGCTTCCAGCCCTCGATGAAGCGGGTGCGCTCGCGATCGGCCTCGGCCGCCGCGGCCTCCGACTCCAGCTTGGCCAGCTCCTTGCGGAACACCGCGCGGCGCGCCTCGTCCTCGGCGTTGAGCAGCTGCTCGCGGATGGCGCTGATGGCCAGCTCGCGGCGGCCCTCCTCCTTGAGCACCTTGGCGGCCAGCTGCGCCCAGTGCGCCGGTGCGCCGGGCTGCCGGGCGGCGTGGCCCAGCATCTCGGCGCCGCGCACGCGCAGCTTCTCGCGCTCCGCCGCGTCGCGCGGCTTGATGTCGGTGAGGTCGCGCATGGCGAGCAGGAACATCATCTGGGTGTCGTCGGGATAGCGCGCCAGGCCGCGCTCCAGGTACGAGGCCGACAGCCGCGCCTCGCGATCGGTGATCTGCCCGCTCTGGTAGGTGATGACGCTGGCGCCCCAGAAGTAGGGCTCGCGCCACATCGGGGCCAGCGCCAGGATCCCGTCGACATAGTGCTCCAGCCAGGGCACGTCGTGCTTGGCGTCGAAGTACTGACCGAAATAGACCAGCGCCCTGATCCACAGCAGATCCGCGACCAGCTCGCGATAGCCGACCGAGGCGCGCAGCAGCACCTCGGGCCCCGGCACGTAGAGGTGCTCGCGTGGATCGCGGGCACCCGCGGCCAGCTGGTTGGCGCGGCCACGCGTCCAGTCGGCCGCCAGCGCGAACCCGAGCAGCGCCAGCAGCGCCAGCGCGACCGCGGTACTGGTGGGGAGGCGGCGCGGCTTCACGCGCAAATCCTACTCAGCAACCTCGGCAGCGCCCACCACAAAAGAAAACGGGACCTCGCAGCGCGAGATCCCGTTCCCTTCCCCCCTTCGATCCCCCGCCTGACGGAGGATTTCTGGGCCAGCTTGTGTCTCCGGTTGATTGCAACGACAGGGCCATCGAGCTCAGCGCCGCGAAGTCCGCGAACCTCGGTCGCGCCACCGCGAGCAGCGTCGAATTTCGTCACTCGCAGCTGTTTCGCTGCGCCACGTCGCGACGTGGATCGTCACTTGGCTGCGACGAGCCGCACGCAACGGGGGCAGCCGACCACAAACGCGCGCCGAAAAATGTCGACGCGCGATGCGCGCGCGCAATGCGTGCGCGCGGCCCGCGAGCGCGTGCGCAAGACGCGCACAGCACTGCGCAGCGCTCGTGCGCGACGACGACGTCGACGCCGAAAACACCGCGAGGGCCACGCCGAAGCGCGACCCCACACCTTCCCCGCAAGAGAAGGTCGACTGCATCAGCGATGTCCTCACGCGCAGAACGGACGATGACTCTTCCTGCACTACGACTCGCCGCGCTCGACGATACAGACGAGGCGATCTTTTTTTTCGAGTGCTGATCGGGCTCGGGCTGTGCTCGTGCTCGTGCTCGTGCTCGGGTTCGGGTTCGGGTTCGTGCTCGTGCTCGTGCTCGTGCTCGTGCTCAGGGGCTCTCGGCGAGCGTCGGCGCCGAAAATGGCGACGGGGCCGCGCCGAAGCGGGCCCCGTCAGCGATCCCCCCTGGGATCCCCCCGGTCGAGCTACTCGTTCGGGTTGACCGTCACCAGCGAGCCACCGGCGAACACGCCGTTGGTCTGGGTCGCCACCTGCGTGAAGCTCGACAGCGTGGTGTCACAGTCGAGGTCACCCTGGGCGATGGCGCTCATCTGGCCCGGTACGCCGATGTAGTTGTACTGCATCAAGAACGCATCGTTCATCTCGAAGTTCAGGGCCTCCCACTCCGGGCTGTCCACCCACGCGCTGGCGGCGTGCTTGGCCACGACGCCGGCGCCGGAGCACGCGGTGGCCGCGGGGACCAGCGAGCTGGCGCGCTGCACGAACTGCTGGTTGGCCTCGAAGTACGACTTGCCGCCGTTGTAGATCCGCTCGACGTTGATCTTCGCCTCCGAGTTCTTCGACTTCTTGATGTACTTCATGAAGGCCGGGATCGCGACGGCGGCCAGGATGCCGATGATGGCGACGACGATCATGAGCTCGATGAGCGTGAAGCCCTTGGCGAAGCGGGTGCGGTTCCTCATTGGCATGCGTTCTCCCCTCTGGTGTTGGTCGCTGAAAACAGTCCGCCTCGGCGGCGGTGTCACGTGTTCGACGAGTGACCTTCATTGCAGCCGAGGTGCCAGCGTCCCACGCCAGTGATCTCGCCGCGCTGGCCGTCGGGCCTCGCACGGGGCGCGATTTTGGTCCACGCAGGTGACCAAACCGGGCCCATTTCGCGCGAAAATCGGCCCACTTTCCGCGCGTCGCCCCGCACCACCCAGCGCCGAAAATGCCAACGGGGCCAGCCGAAGCGGGCCCCGTCAGCGATCCCCCCGGATCAGCTGTCCGAACTACTCGTTCGGGTTGACGGTCACCAGCGAGCCACCGGCGAAGACGCCGTTGGTCTGGGTCGCCACCTGCGTGAAGCTCGACAGCGTGGTGTCGCAGTCGAGGTCACCCTGGGCGATGGCGTCCATCTGCCCGGGCACGCCGATGTAGTTGTACTGCATCAAGAACGCATCGTTCATCTCGAAGTTCAGGGCCTCCCACTCCGGGCTATCGACCCAGGTGCTGGCGGCGTGCTTGGCGACGACGCCGGCGCCGGAGCACGCGGTGGCCGCGGGGACCAGCGAGCTGGCGCGCTGCACGAACTGCTGGTTGGCCTCGAAGTAGGACTTGCCGCCGTTGTAGATGCGCTCGACGTTGATCTTCGCCTCCGAGTTCTTCGACTTCTTGATGTACTTCATGAAGGCCGGGATCGCGACAGCGGCCAGGATGCCGATGATGGCGACGACGATCATGAGCTCGATGAGCGTGAAGCCCTTGGCGAAGCGGGTGCGATTCCTCATTGTCGTTCTCCCCTCGAAGGTCAGTTGACTGGCCTCATTGCACTCGGCGAGCCACTCACCTCTCTGAAGAATCTCGGCTGGTTAGCCCACCCGATGCCGACCCCGCCCAAAAGCGGCCCGCCCTGGTGACGTTTTTGGTCACCGAGCGAGCCCAGCTTCAGTCGGCGTTGTGGTTGTCGACCATGCCGAGGCCGTGGATGTCACCACCCGCCGCGCTGGCGCTGATCGTGATGTTGCCGGTGACGCCGTCACAGTCCAGATCGCCCAGCGCGATGGCCGCCATGTCGGTTCCGGTCGCGGTGTACTGGAACGAGTAGCTGTGCGGATCGTTCATCTGGAAGACCAGCGAGTTCCACGGCTCGGGGATCCACAGCGCATCATCGGGGATGTGCTTGGTCGGCGTCGTGCCCACGCACGCATAGGGCGCCGCCGGCGTGGGTCCGCCCGACACGGTCAGGAAACCGCCCGACTCCTGGGCGTAGATGATGGCCGAGTTGTACAGGCGCTGGACCTCGATGCGGCCCTCGGACGCGCGCGTCTTCTTGATGTACTTCATGAAGGCGGGCACCGCGACGGCGGCCAGGATGCCGATGATCGCGACCACGATCATGAGCTCGATCAGGGTGAAGCCGCGGGCCAGCCTCGAGGCCCTCCTTGTCGTGGCCGTCGCCATCACCTTCCCCATCACTTGCCCTCGTTCTGCGTGACCATCAGGGTCTGGGTCCCGCTCATGCCATACAGCGAATTGGCCGCCACGTTGCGGTTCCAGTCGCACTCCGCGGTGACGTAGAACCACGGCTGCTGGCGCTCGATGCCGGTGTTGGGCACCAGCGCCTGTCCCCACGCCGTCGGCGGCACCGCGTTGGCATCGCCCGCGATCACGACATAGGCGCAGTAGAGCCGCCGCCCGGGATTGAAGCCCAGCGTCACCCACTCGGCGGGCCGCGGCTCGATCGCCTTGAGCGCGGGCTCGGACGCACCCAGCGCCGGGAACTTGGCCGCCTCGCTGGCGCCGGTCGACAGATAGGCCCCGAACTCCGACTTGTAGAGCTCTTCCTTGGCCTTCATCTCGCCGATGATGGCGGCGACCTCGCTGGCCTTGGACTTCTTCACGTTCTTGGTGAACGCGGGGATCGCGACCGCGGCGAGCACCCCGATGATCACGACCACGATCATCAGCTCGATGAGGGTGAAGCCGCCGTTTTGCCTGCGCATCGGGGCCGTACAGTGCAACTGGAAGGCCATCCCATGTGTGCCACTGTCGGTAACGATCTCGGGCGCTTCCAGCATTTCGTGCCCCCTGACCACCAGTCTATCCCAGCCAATCAGGTACTGACAGTGACGTTTTTCGTCACTCCTGGGCCGGTCCACCCGGCCCTCCGCCCTTGCCCTCACCACCAGCGCCGTCGTCCTTCTCGTCCGGCGAGCCCGCCGCACCGGGGTCGATGCCCAGCTTGGCCAGCCGGTAGCGCAGCGATCTGAAGGTCACCCCGAGCATCCGCGCCGCCTCCTTGCGCACCCCGGAGGTCCGGCGCAGCGCCGCCAGCAGGAGCTCGCGCTCGTAGTCACCCATGACCTGATCGAGGTCGATGCCATCGGGTGGCAGATCGATCTCGGGCAGCATCGACTCGGGCAGCGGCGGCCCGCCTGCGGGGGGCGCGCCGCCCGCACTCGCGGCGGCGCTGCTCGCCGGCGGGCCCGGGTGAATGGTGACCACGCCAGGAGGCGGCGGCGTCAGCAGCGCCGCGGGCGTCGCCAGCGGCGTGGCGCTGGCCGGGGTCGCGGCCGGCGTGGCCAGCGGGGTCAGGCGCGCCGCCGCGCTCCAGGTGCCGCTGGCGCGGGTGGCGCCCGCCGAGGCGACGCGCTGCGGCCTCTGCGGCCCCAGCGCAGGCAGCGACTCGCGCGACAGCACCGGCCCGGGCTCCAGCGTCATGGCGCGCTCGATCAGGTTCTCGAGCTCGCGCACGTTGCCGGGGTAGTCGTAGTCGACCAGCGCGGCCAGCGCGCGCGGCTCGACCAGGGGCGCCTTGCGGCCCTGCTCGGCGGCGAACTTGCGCACGAAGTGATCGCACAGCAGCGGGATGTCTTCCTTGCGCTGGTACAGCGGCGGCAGGCGGATCTCGATCACGTTGAGGCGGTAGTACAGATCCTGACGGAAGGCGCCACGGCTGACCTCGGCCTCGAGGTCGCGGTGGGTCGCGGCGATGACACGCACGTCGACCTCGCGCTCGTGCACGCCGCCGACCGGCTTGACCTTGCGCTCCTGCAGCGCGCGCAGCAGCTTGACCTGCAGCTGCGCGGGCAGCTCACCGACCTCGTCGAGCAGCAGGGTGCCGCCGGTGGCGCTCTCGAACAGGCCCATCTTGTCGGTGGCCGCGCCGGTGAACGAGCCCTTGACGTGGCCGAACAGCTCCGACTCCAGGATGGCGTCGGGGATGGCCCCGCAGTTGACGGCCAGGAAGGGGCGCTGGGCGCGCTGGCCCTCGTTGTGGATGGCGCGCGCGACCAGCTCCTTGCCGGTGCCGCTCTCGCCGGTGAGCAGGACCGTGGTGCGCGACTGCGCGACCTTGCGCACCAGATCGAACACGCGCTGCATCGCGTGCGACTTGCCGAGCAGGCGATCGAGGCGCACCCGCGAGCTGAGCTCGTCGCGCAGGGTGGCGTTCTCGCGCACCAGGCGGCGCTTCTCCAGGGCGCGATCGATGACGACGGTGATCTCGTCGACCTTGAACGGCTTGGTCAGGTAGTCGTAGGCGCCGCGCTTCATGGCCGACAGCGCGGTCTCGGCGGTGGCGTAGGCGGTGATGACGACGACCTGGGTCTCGGGCGCGCGCGCCTTGACCTTGTCGAGCACCATCAGGCCATCGGCGCCGCCGCCCAGGCGCAGATCGGTGATCACCAGATCGAACTCGGTCGCCAGCAGCGCCGCCTCCGCCGCCGGCAGTGTGCCCGCCACCGTGACCTGGTGACCCGCCCGCTTGAGGCAGATCCCCAGGAACTCCCGCATGGAGCTCTCATCATCGACGACGAGGATGTTCGCCACGCGCGGAGTATTTCACGAAACGTTCATCTCAGCGAAGCTGAGATGTGTTTCGTGTCCGGCTCCTGCTCCGGCGCCGACGCTACGGCGCGGGCTCTTCGGTGGTGCGCAGATCCTTGAACACCTTGGTGACCTCGCCGGCCTTGATCGACACGCTGAGCTGGGCGCGGATGTTGAGGTCGTTGTTGACCAGGGTGATCTTGTGCGGCCCGGCCTTGAGCGAGATGTCGGTCTTCGGGGTGTGGCCGACCTCGCGACCATCGACGAAGATCGTGGTCCAGGGCTTGGAGTTGATCGACAGCGTGCCGGTGCCGCCCTTGTCACCCTTGTCGGGATTGTCGGTCTTGTCGGGCGTCGGCGACTTGTCACTCTTGTCTGGCGCCGGCGACTTGTCGGGCGTCGGCGACTTGTCGGGTGTCGGCGACTTGTCGGGCGTCGGCGACCGGTCCGGCGTCGGCGACCGGTCGGGCTTGACGCGATCACCCTTGGGCGGCGTGCGCACCGCGACCGCGGTGCCGCCGCGCGGGCTCTTGGTGAGCTCCAGCGCGACGGTGAAGTTCGGCTGCTGGATGTCGACCGGCTGGCTGACCGGGTCATAGCCATCCCGCTCGGCGGTCAGCACGTAGCTCTTGCGCGGATCCAGCGTCAGCGTCTGCGGCGACTCGCCGAGAGCGTCGCGCGCGCCGTCGTGCTCGAGGAACAGCTTGGCGCCCGACGGGGTGGTGGTGACCTCGGCCTTGATGGTCAGCGCGTCGAGGCTGACGTTGAGCTCCTTGCTCTCGCCGGCGGCGACCTCGAAGACCTCGGTCTTGGGCGCGAACAGCGCCGACCCGAACAGCTCCAGGGTGTGCTTGCCCGGCGTCAGGCGCGAGATGTTCATCGGCGTCTCGCCGATGGCGGTGCCATCCAGCTTGGCCTGCAGCTTGGCCGGATCGGTGATGACCTTGACCTGCGCCTCGGTGGCGCCCGCGGCGGCGCCCGGGCTGACACCCGGGAGCGCACCCGCGCCCGGGCTGGCCGACGCGCTCGGATCGGGCGAGCCGCCCACTGGTCCCGCGCCAGCGCCCGGTCCCGTCGCACCCGCCACGCTGCCGGTCACGCCGCCCGAACCCGAACCCGAGCCGCCATCGCTGCTGTTGTTGTTGCGCAGCAGCAGCACCGCGATGACACCGCCGACGATGACGACGCCGGCGCTGATGCCCAGGATGAGCGGCTTCTTCGACGAACGCCCCGGCACCGCGGTGGCGGTGGCGGTCGGGCCCGACTTGTCCCGGTTGTCGAGCCGTCCCCAGGGCGCCGACTCGTCCGCCTTGCGCGGCGGCAGCTGCGGCTTGAGCGCCGACGGATCGAAGGCGTTGCCGGTCATCGACAGGGTGCGGGCGTTGGGCCCCGCCGCGGCACCCAGGCCGGGCAGCATCGGCGGCGGCGGCAGCGACGGCGCCTGGGTCTCCATCAAGTTCGGGTTGGGCTTGCCGGCGTCAACCTGCGGCGCCAGCGACCCCAGCGAGGGCGGGCCGTGACCGTTGACCTTGCTGCCGTTGGCCAGCTTGGCGGCCTTGGCGGCCTTGGCCGCGGCCTCCTCCTCGGGCGAGCCGTAGATCTGGGTCTCCAGCTCCTCGTCGTCCCACTCCAGCCGCTCGGGCGCCTCCGACCCATGCGCGGCGGCGTGCGGGGCGTGCGCCAGGCGCGGCTCGGGCGGCGGCTGCACCGCCGGCATCGCCAGCGTCGCCTTGGGCATCATCCCCGGCGTGGCGTTGACATTGACCTGGCCGCCCGGCAGCGGCGGTGGCGTCACCGCGCCCATCCGTCCGCTCATGCGCGGCGCGGCCGACAGCGCGGCGGCGGGTGGTGGCGGCGGTGCGGCGGCCGGCATCGACATGGTGGGGCGCTTGGTGCCCGGGGGCAGCGTGGTGCGCGGTCCTGGGGTCTGCGCCTGCGGCGGCGGCGTCACCCCCGGCGCGGGCAGCTGGATATGCCGGTACTGCTCCAGCTTGGCGGCCTCTTCCTCGATCTCCTTGGTGAAGTTCTTCTTCATCCACGCGGCCAGATCCTTGCGCGCGTAGAACTCACCGGCGGTGTACACGAAGGCCTGCAGGTCGTCGTGCAGATCGATGGCGTTCTGGTAGCGATCCTCGACGTCCTTGGCCAGCGCCTTGAGGACGATGCGCTCGAGCTCGTCGGGGATCTTGCGGTTGTAGGTCGACGGCGGCAGGATCTCGACGTTGCGCACCTTCTCCAGCGTGGAGAAGTCGCTCTCGCCGACGAACAGGCGCTCGCCGGTGAGCAGCTCGTAGAGCACGATGCCCGAGGCGAACACGTCGGAGCGCCGATCCACCGGCAGGCCGCGCACCTGCTCGGGCGACATGTAGCCGAACTTGCCCTTCAGGATCCCGGCCTGCGTCTTGGACGCCTTGTTGGCGGCCTTGGCGATGCCGAAGTCGATCAGCTTGACCTCGCCCTCGTACGACACCAGGACGTTCTGCGGCGACACGTCGCGATGCACGAGGTTCATCTCGCGCCCGGCCCCGTCGCGCTTGTTGTGCGCGTAGTCGAGGCCCTCGCACATCTTCATGATGATGAAGCAGGCCTGAGCGATGGGCATGCTCTCGGCCTTGCTGCGGCAGCGGTCGAACAGCGCGCGGGCGTCCTTGCCGTGCACGTACTCGAGGGCGATGAAGTACGCATCGTCGACCTTACCGAGTTCGTAGATCTGAGCGATGTTCGCGTGGTTCAGCTGCACCGCGATCTTCGCCTCGAAGATGAACATCTCGATGAACTCTTTGTCCTCGGCGATGTTCGGCAGGATGCGCTTCAGGGCGATGAGCCGCTCGAATCCCTCCACGCCATAGGCCTTGGCCTTGAACACCTCGGCCATGCCACCGACGTTCACCTGCTCGAGCAGATAGTACTTCCCGAAGGGGATCGGCTTCTTCACCTACCGGACTCCGTCCCAGGTCCGCGCTACCCGGGTCAACTTGGTCATGAGTATAACGTGGGCCCAACGAGATCAACATGAACCAGGATGTAGGCGCGTGTAGTCCCGGGCAGATCTCGTGCTACCCGGGACCCAGTCTCGCGTCGGTGCTTGGACCTCTCGGCCGCCCTGACCTTGGGTTCCTGCTTACGTATCCTGGATGGTCACGCGGGTCATGCGGTCACCGACCTTGAGCTGCAGCATGTTCTCCACGCCCTTCACGATCTGGCCGAACACGGTGTGCTTGCCGTCCAGGTGCGGCTGCGGATCGTGGACCAGGAAGAACTGCGACCCGCCGGTGTTGAGGCCGGCGTGGGCCATCGACAGCGCGCCGCGCACGTGCTTGTGCGGGTTGCCCTTGGTCTCGCAGTTGATCTTGTAGCCCGGGCCGCCGGTGCCAGTGCCCAGCGGACAGCCGCCCTGGGCCACGAAGCCGGCGATGACGCGGTGGAAGGTCAGCCCGTCATAGTAGGGCCGGTTGACCTTCTGGCCGGTCTTGGGATCGGTCCAGGCCTTGGTCCCGGTGGCCAGGCCGACGAAGTTGGCGACGGTGTTCGGCGCCTCCTTCTCGAACAGATCGATCACGATCTCGCCCTTGGTCGTCTCCATGACAGCCCTCTTGCCCATCGCATCTCCTTTTGCAGGCTGCGCGCGCGCGCGTCAGCCCTGAGCCAGCGCGGCCGCCGGATCCATGCGCGCCGCGCGCCGTGCCGGGAGCCAGGCCCCGAGCACACAGAACACCACCGCGAAGCCGAACCCGGCCGCGAAGATCCACCACCTGAAGGTGAAGAACGAGTCGGGCTTGAACGGGAAGTTGGGCAGGTACGCCGCCGCGATCCAGTTCGACACCACCGACGCGCCCAGCGCGCCGAGCAGGCCCAGCGCGCCGCCGAAGATGCCGAGCAGCGTGGCCTCGCCGAGCACCATGCCGGTGATGTCCCCGCGCGAGGCGCCGACCGCGCGCAGGACGCCGATCTCGCGCTTGCGCTCGGCCACCAGCAGGAAGAAGACGTGGCCGATGTTGATGGCCGCGGTGGTCATGATGATGAAGGCGACCACCACCAGCAGCGCCGACACCACGTCGAGGATGAAGGCGAACTTCACGGCGTCACCGTCGTCGATGTCGAGGCCGAGCTCCTTGCGCACATAGGAGGCGATCTGGCCGACCTGGCTCTTGCTCTGCGCGATGACGATGACCGACGAGTAGCGCTGCGCCGGGGTCTCGCCCATGATGCGATTCCAGCGCTTGGCGTAGCCCATGGGCACGCTGGCGCCCAGCTTGACCGCCTTGTCGCTGAGGCCGATGACCTGGATGCGAAAGTGCTGGTGCAGCTTCTCCGCCATGGGCGCGCGGATGACGCCGTCGCCGACCACGATCTCGATGTTGAGCAGCGAGAACAGCCCCTCGAGGCCGCCCAGCTTCTCGATCAGCTTGGAGAACGGCGGCAGCCCGAGCAGCGGCGCGAAGGTGCCGTCGTACATCTCGATGGCGAAGCGCGACAGCACCACCGGGACCGGGCGGTCGAGATCGGCCTGGGTGGGATTGGCGGGCAGATCGACGAACTTGTCGCCATAGGCCTCGTCGCGCACCGAGTCGGCCGGCAGCCCCTCGATGGGCAGATCGAGCGGGAACGGCTCGACGCCGAACATGGTCAGCATCGGGATGTCGAGCACCGCCTTGACCGGGACCTCGACGCGCTGCTTGGGCACGATCTCGGCCACGCCGGCGTGGGCGCGCAGCCTGTCGAGCATGGCGTCGTCGATGTGGGTGATCTTGCGCTCGACCTTGCGCTTCACGATCGGCTCGCCCGGCTTGGGCAGCACCAGCTCGCCGGCGTCGGGGGCGTTGGGGTCGTGCAGGATGATGATGCGCGGGACGACCTCGATGCGGTCGACCGGGAAGATGGCCTCGAGGACGCGGGTGCGCACGCCCTCGCGCAGCGCCAGGAAGAAGCTGAAGGCGCCGATGCCGAGCACGATCCCCATCGACGACAAGAGCAACGTGCGCATCGAGCGGCGCACGTTCTGCCCCACCAGCCGCATCAGCCCGGCGCGGGTCATGCCGTCGCCGCCCCGGCGCCGTCGTTGCGGCCCGCGTCCAGGCCGGCCAGGCGGCCGTCCTCCAGCCGGATGACCCGGCGCGCGGCCTGCGACACCCGCTCCTCGTGGGTCACGATGACCAGGGTCAGCCCCTCGTGCGCCAGCTCGTCGAACAGCGCGATGATCTGCCGCCCCGTCTCGCTGTCGAGGTTGCCGGTGGGCTCGTCGCACAGCATCAGCTCGGGGCCGCGGTAGAGCGCGCGCGCGATGGCGACGCGCTGCTTCTGGCCGCCCGACAGCGCGTTGGGATAGTCCTGCTCGCGTCCGGCCAGGCCGACGCGCTTCAAGAGCTCGTGGGCGCGCAGGTGCGGATCGACCACGCCGGCGGCGTCACCCTTGCCGGGGCGACCGAAGAAGGCCGGCAGCGCGACGTTCTCGGCCACGGTCAGGTGGTCGAGCAGGTGAAAGTGCTGGAACACGAAGCCGACGTGCGAGTTCCGGAAGTGCGACAGCTGGGTATCGGTGAGCTTGTCGAGGCGCTGGCCCAGGACCTCGCAGGTCCCGGTGTAGGAGCTGTCGAGACCGCCCATGATGTTGAGCAGCGTCGACTTGCCCGAGCCCGAGGTGCCGACCACGGCGCACAGCTCGCCGCGCGCGATCTCGAGCGTGATGCCGCGCAGCACGGGCTGACGTCCGTACGACTTCTCGATCGACTTCAGCTTGATCGCGGCCTCGGTGGCCATGGCCGCCGGTTATATCCTAGAAAACGATCTCGATGCAGTCGGAGCCGCTGATGCACGACGACCCTTCGTCGCCGGTGGCGACCACGGCGATGACGACGCCGCCCGCGACCACCGCGCCGACGCCGGCCCACAGCCACCACTTGCCCAGGATCGAGCCCTTCTTCTTGGTCTTCTTGCCGGCCACCTTGGGCGCGTCGACCTGGCCGTCGTAGCGCACCCCGGTGAACAGCGCGGTCGACAGGCTGGTCATCGGCTTCTTGGCCGCGGCCGGCGCGAAGGCCTCGCTGGTGACGGCGCCCAGGCGCTTCTTGGAGCGCAGATCGTAGACGAAGGCGTCGACCTGGTACTGCTTGGGCGCGGCGGCCGGCTTGACGCGCGCGAAAACCACCATGTCGATGAACAGGAAGGCGCGCAGATCGAGCATGCCGGGCACCGCATCGGGGCTACCCAGGCCGGCCCTGGCCTTCTCGAGCGACTGCGCCACCAGCAGGTACTTCTCCGACTGTGACAGCGTGACGTCGGTGGTCTCCTGGAAGCGCTGGTCGACGTGGGCCTTGACCACCGAGGGGCGGTAGCCGGCCAGCTTGAGAGTGACGTAGTGGTGGCCCGCGACCAGCCCTTCGGCCGTGACCGGGGTGACGCCGACGAAGCGGCCGTTGACGAAGGCCTGCGCCCCGGCCGGCTTGGACTTGATCTCGAGCGAGCCGCGCATGGCGTTGGGGATCGACTCGGCGGTCTGCTGGTACAGCGGCAGGTGCTCGGCGCCGTAGCGCTTGACGTCGAAGCTCTGCGCGGGGCGCCAGGTCAGGAGGCGCGCGAACTCGCGCACCGCGGCGTCGGTCGCGCCCGAGCGCGCGCGCGCCACGCCGAGCGCCAGCTGGGCGTCGGCCAGCTCCTGCTTCTTGACGAAGCCGAGCACCTTCTCGAGCTGCACGATCCCCGCCTCCAGCTTGGGCACCGCGTCGCCGGGGCGGCCGAGATCGAGCAGGCGCAGCCCGGCCTCGACCTGGCTGCGCGCCGCCGCCACCGCGTCCTCGGGGACCTCGCCCGCGAAGGCCGCCAGCAGCTTGTCCTTGTCCTTGACCGCCAGCTTGGTGTTGCCCTTGAGCGCGCCCTCCAGCGCGCGCTCGACCTGGGCGGCGACCCCGCTCTGCACGCCGTCCTCGGTGAGCACGAAGACCGCGGTGGCGGCGCGGCCCGCGCTGGGCTGCTCCTCCTCCTCGCCATCGCCGTCCCCATCACCACCGGCCGCACGCGCCGCCGGCGTCGCCACCAGCATGGTCAGCACCAGCGTCAGCCAGCTCAGCTTCGGCCTACTCTGCATCATCCCCTCCCAGCGCACGCACCCGCTCGCCCAGCACGGGGTCGTCCGCCAGCGTCTGGTTCAAGTGGGCTCGCAGCGCCTCGCGCTGCCGCGGCCCGAGCACCCGGCCCGGCCCCTCCGCGACCACGGCATCCACCAGGCGGTTGACCGCCTCCGACCGCGTGATCTCCCCCGCCGCCAGCTTCCCGGTGATCTCCTGCAACTTGCCCGGCGCAATCCCTCCCACCGTGCCCGTGCCCGTGCCCATGCCCGCGCCCGTGCCCGTCCCGGGCTCCACCTTCCCCGCGCCCGCCGCCGCTGCCCCGCCCGTCGCGCCCGCGCCCCCCGCCACCTTGTCGGCAAACTTCTGCCCTGCGACCTCCCCCGCCCTGCCCGCCGCACCGGCCTGGCCCGCGCCGCGCGCAGCTCCACCCTTTGCCACCCCGCCAGCCGGCCCGGTGCCCGCGGGCGCAGCCGGCACCTTGGGCCCCCCGGCCCCCTTGATCTTCACGACCGGCCTCGAAATTTCACGGGTTTCGGCTGCGCATCCATGATCGGCCTCCTAGGGTTCGGACGTCTCGAGCGTCCTGCCCAGGGTGTCGTCAGCGGCCTTCACAGGTTGCGTGTCAGGGACGATCTTTTTTCCGTGCGCCTCCACCATGTCCCGGGCGGTCGGGGTCAGGAACAGCGCGCTGGTGTCGAAGCGCGCCAGGGCGCGCGCCAGCAGGGTGGCGCGCTCCCCGGGATGCGCACGCTTGGACACGATGCAGCGCCACTCACCCTTGACCTTGCACAGCCCGCCGCCGCCGAGCGCGTCGGTGTCCAGGTTCTCGTAGCTGACCTTGACGCCGACCGCATCCGCGGCCTTCTCGAGCTCTTCCACGATGGCTTCCATCTTCACTGCGGACACGGTGTGTTCACCCCTGGTTGGTCGATTTGTCGAGATCGAGGATGGTGGCCCCGCCCACGTACGACTTGGTCTCGTAGCGCGTGATGCGCGCGATCTTGCGCACGATCTCGGCCATGCGCTCGGCCTCGCGCAGGATGATGTCGATGGCGCGCGCGTGCGGGTGGTCGCTGGCCAGCTTGCGCTTGATGAGCTCGCAGTAGCCCATGATCGACGTCAGCGGCTGGTTGAGTTCGTGCGCGGTGGTGCCGGCCAGCTCGGCGATGATGGCCTGCTTCTCCGACACGATCAGCTTGTCCTGGGCCTGGCGCAGGCTCTCCTCGATGCGCACGCGCTCGCGCTGGTCGGAGAAGATCCCGACGGTGGCGACCTCGCGGCCGTCCTCGTAGATGATCGACGCCGTCAGCTCGACCGGGATCAGCTCGCCGCTGGCCGAGCAGATGTCGCGCCGGTGCGTCTCCAGCCGGCCGGTGCCGCCCTGCCCGGCGCCGCGCAGCTCGCGCATGATCTCCTGCGCCACGCCCTCGGGGTACAGCGCCTTGACGCTCATGGTCCCGACCACGTCCTTGGCCTTGCGGCCGTAGATCCGCTCCGCGCCGGGGTTGAACAGGATGATCTTGCCGCGCATGTCGGCGGCCACGATGGCGTCGACGGTGGAGAAGATGAGGCGCTCCAGGAACTCCTTGGTCTTGGACAGCTCGTAGTGCAGCGAGCGCACCTCGGTGACGTCGCGGAACGACAGCACCGCGCAGGCGTGCTCGCTGAGCAGCGTCGAGGTCGACACGTTGACGGTGACCGGATCACCCGAGGTGGTGAGCAGGTTGATGTCGAAGGGCTGCAGGTTCTCGCCGCCGATGACGTGGGTCAGACACTCGCCCAGGCCCTCCTGCTGGTTCTCGGGCACCAGCGCCAGCAGCGACTGCCCGACCAGACCACCGCGGGCGAAGCCGGTGAGATCCTCGGTGGCGCGGTTGATGTAGAGGATGGTGCCGCCGTCGGCCACGATGACGACGCCGTCGGAGGCCGACTCGAAGAACTCGCGGCTGGCGTCGATGGCGCGCGAGCGGCGCTCGATCTCGTAGCGCGCCAGGTTGAGGCGGTTGGTCTGCTCGTGGAGGATCTCGCGGACCTTGCCCTCCTTGAGCATCGAGCCGACCAGGCCGGCGAACAGGCGGCCGAACGACAGCAGGCGCGCGCGCGGGCGCGACTGCACCGCCTCGGAGCGCATGAACACCGCGCCCACGCTGCGCCGGCCCGCGGCCACCAGCGGGAACAGCGCGGCGGCGCGCACGCGCTCCGGCATGATGTGCGCCACCGACTTCATCAGGGGGTGGGTCTGGGCGTCCTCGATGACCAGGGTCTCGCGCGACTCCATGCAGGCGCGCAGCTCGGGGTAGTCGGCCAGGCGCAGCGGGATGCGGGTCAGCGCCAGATCGTCGGAGGCGGCCACGATGTAGCCGACCTCGGGATCGTCGCCGGTGGCGATGATGGCGGCGCGGTCATAGCCCAGGACCTCGACCGAGCGGATCAGCGCCTCGCGCAGGGCGCCGGTGAAGTCGGCCGAGAAGGCGAAGGTGGCCTGGATGTCGAGCAGCGCCTCCTCGCACTGCGAGGCCACGCGCAGCTCGCGGCGCTCGCCCGAGACGCGCAGCGCGGCGGCCAGGCGCAGCGACAGCTCGCGCTCGCGGCGGCGCGGGGTCAGCACCTCGTCGGCGCCGGCGCCCAGCGCGGCGGCGGGCGCGGTCTCGGCGAAGGGCTCGGTCAGCCAGGCCACCAGGGCGGTGTCGGCCAGACCGGTGCGCACGCGGACCTCGGCGCAGTCGTGCGCCAGGTCGGGGCCGACCAGGATGAGGAGGTCGATGGGCGGCGGCGGCTCGGGGGCGCTGTCCTCGGCGAGGGCCGCGCTGCGCGCCGACGACGAGTCGGGCAAGTCCGCGAGGACATGGGCCAGATGGGGCGAGAACTCGCAGGTCGGGTAGCCCGCGTCGGCCAGCCGGGCGGCCACGCGCGCTTGCTCGGCGGCGTCGCCACCGACCACGACGATGCGAGACGGCCCGGTCACCGGCCCAGGATACCCGAGGGACGCGATGCCGTCATCTCGATGGGTTCGGCGCGCCCGCGCCTGGACGCTGTGCGGCGTAGGCGGCCATGGCGGCGGCGTAGACGTCCTTGAGCGGGACGCCATGGGCACGTGCGGCGGCGCGGCAGGCGTCGTGCTCGGGCGCGAAGTTGAGCGGACCGTCGGGGCCGGCGCCGACCTTGATGGGGATGGCCCCGTAGGCCGTGGTCACGGTGACGAAGCTGCGCTGGAGCACGCGGCGCTCGACCGGGTAGCTGCGCAGGCCCAGCGTGGTGGTCTCGCGGAACAGGCTGGCGGCCACGGCGTCGGCGACCGCGCCCGGGGTGCACAGGGCCGACAGCTTGACCGCGGGGCGGCCCTTCTTCATCTGGATCGGCGTCAGCCAGACGTCGAGCGCACCGGCGGCGAAGGCGGCCTCCTCGGCGTGGATGAACAGCTCGGGGTTCATGTCGTCGAGGTTGCACTCGAGGACCAGGCAGCTGGTCGCCGCGCTGGCGCTGGCCCCGGCGTGCTGGGGTTCGCCGAGGACCAGGCGCAGGAGGTTGGGGCGATCGGCGAAGTCGGCGTCGCCGGCGCCATAGCCGACCGCGCGCATGGTCAGCGCGGGCGCGGGGCCGAAGGACTGCGCGCTGGCGGCCAGGATGGCGGCGCCGGTCGGGGTGGTCAGCTCGTGGGTGACGCCGCCGTCATAGGTCGGGATGCCACGCAGGATCTCGAGGGTGGCGGGCGCCGGGATGGGCAGCACCCCGTGGGCGCAGCGCAGGGTGCCGCTGCCGGTGGGGATGGGCGACGACGAGATCGACGCCGGGGCCAGCCACTCCAGGCCGGCGGCGGCGCCGACGACGTCGATGATGGAGTCGATGGCGCCGACCTCGTGGAAGTGCACCTCGTCGGGCGGCACCCCGTGCATGCGCGACTCGGCGGCGGCGATGCGGTCGAAGATGGCGAGCGCGCGGCTGACCACCCCGGTGGGCAGGCCGGCGCCGATGATCAGGGCGCGGATGTCCTTGTAGTGGCGATGCGCGCCGCGGTGTTCGTGGCCATGCGCGTGGGCATGCGACTGGTCGTTCTCGGGGTGATGATGGTGCCCACCACCGTTGTCGTTGTGCTCATGACCGTGCTCGTGGCCGTGCTCGTGCTCGTGCTCGTGCTCGTGCTCGTGCTCGCCTCCGTGCTCGTGCTCGCCTCCGTGCCCGTGCCCGTGCCCGTGCCCGGCTCCTTCCCCTCCGATGAGGACCTTGAGATCGGTCCCCATCAGCGTCTTCTTGCGCACCTTCTCGACCTGGATCGTGTAGCCAGTGAGCTGCAGCCTGGCCAGGGTGTCCTGGAGCACCGCGTACGGCATGCCCAGATCCAGCAGCGCCCCCAGCGTCATGTCCCCCGCGCAGCCGCTGAAGCAGTCGAAGTGCAGATGCAGCCCTGCCAGCGGATGGCTCACGCGCCCTCGATTCGATTGATCACCGCGGCGGCATACCCCGCGCCGAAGCCGTTGTCGATGTTGACCACGGTGACGCCGGCCGCGCACGACGACAGCATCGCCAGCAGCGCCGCCAGCCCGCCGAACGACGCGCCATAGCCGACCGAGGTCGGCACCGCGATCACCGGCCGCGCCACCATGCCGGCCACCGCCGAGGCCAGCGCGCCCTCCATGCCGGCGACCACGATGACCACGCTGGCCGCGGTCAGACGATCGCGCACCGCCAGCAGCCGGTGGATCCCGGCCACCCCGACGTCGCTGATGCGCTCGACCCGGTTGCCCAGCAGGTGCGCCGTCAGCGCGGCCTCCTCGACCACCGGCAGATCGCTGGTGCCCGCGCACACGATGGCGATGACGCCGCGCCCGCGATCGCGCCACGCGGTCTGCTGGATGACCACCGCGCGCGCCTCGGACCGCGCCACCGCCGCCGGGCACAGCGCCACCACCTCGGCCGCCTTGGCCGCATCGACCCGGGTCGCCAGCACGTCGCCGCCGCCGCGCGCGATCTCGGTCATGATGCCGGCGATCTGCTCGGCCGTCTTGAAGTCGCCCAGCACCACCTCGGGGAAGCCCTGCCGCAGCGAGCGGTGGTGATCGACCCGCGCATAGCCGAGATCCGCGAACGGCAGCCGCGCCAGCGCCGCGGTCGCCTCGTCGACGCTGGCCTCGCCGCGCTGCACCTTCTCGAGCAGCTCGCGGAGCGCGCGCGCCTCCACTACGGCGCTCCCGCGTCGGCGCTGGCCGGCAGCGGCTTCAGCACCCCGGTCACCACGCCGTCGCGGAGCAGCAACATGCTGACCTTGGTGTCCTCATAGCCCAGCAGCCGGAACGAGAACACATGCTGGCGGCCATCGCCCACGGTCAGGTGTGACAGCGGCGTCTGCCCGAGCAGCTGGCCGTCGATGCTGACCGCGGCGCCGCTGGGCTTGCTCTCGATGACGACCTGGATCTCGCGACCGCGCGGCCGTGGCGGCACCGTGGGCGTCACCGGCGCCGCGCCCGCGGCGTCCTCGGCGACCCCCTGGGCCCGCGCCACCGCCTTCTTGCCGCCGCTCTTGCAGCCGGCCAGCGCCAGCCACACCGCCATCATCGCCACGCCTGCGCTGCGCATCGGTCCTCAGATCCTCAGACGTCTCGCGGTCCGGTCCGGTTGGGCGGATCGGCCACCACCCCGGCGACCACGCCACCGCCCAGCAGCGCGCCGTCCTCCTGCGCGATGGGCAGCGTGAACGAGAAGGTGCTGCCATGGCCGAGCTCGCTGTCGACCCAGACATGGCCACCGTGGGCCTCGACGAAGGCCTTGACCAGCGCCAGGCCGAGGCCGGTGCCGCCATACTCGCGCGTCGGCGACGAGTCGACCTGGAAGAAGGCGTCGAAGACGCGGTCCAGCTTCTCGGTCGGGATGCCGATGCCGCTGTCCTGCACGCGCACCAGCACGGCCTGCTGCCCGGTGCCCGGCGGCGCCACCCCGAAGCGGCCGATGGCATAGGGATCCGACGCCTCGGGCGCCACCGACAGCGAGATCTCGATCTGGCCGCGCTCGGGCGTGAACTTGATGGCGTTGGAGAGCAGGTTGACCACCACCTCGTGCAGGCGCTCGCGGTTGCCGTTGACGCGGGGCAGCTCGGGCTCGATGGCCATGCGCACCGAGAGGCGCTTCTTGCGCGCGCGCGACATCACCGACCCCATCGCCGCGCGCACCACCTCGCGCATGTCGACCGCGGCACGCGCCAGCTCCAGCGTGCCGGCCTGGATGCGCGAGATGTCGAGGATGCCCGAGATCAGCTGCAGCAGCTGATCGCCCTTCTCCAGGATGATCTGCACATACTTCTTCTGCTCGTCGCCGAGCTGGCCGGCCAGCCCCTCGAGCAGCATCTCGCTGTAGCCGATGACCGAGGTCAGCGGTGTGCGCAGCTCGTGCGAGATGGTGGCCAGGAAGCTCGACTTCAGGCGATCCAGCTCCTGCAGCCGCTCCACCGCCTCGGCCAGCCGCTTGTTCTTGTGCTCCAGCGTCTGGTAGCCGTCCTCGACCACCGCGACGTGCAGCTGCGCCGTCAGCAGCCGCGAGTAGCCCGCGTGCACGATGTCATCGACCAGGCGCACCCACAGGTTGGCCAGCGCGTGGACCTCGGCCGGCGCGCGCGCGTCGGTGCGATACGGCCCCAGCACCAGGGTGCCCAGCACGGTGCCGTCGTGCGCCAGATCGGCGACCACGTGGCTGATGCCCGCGCGCTGCGCGCTGCCGACCACGCGCACCCCGCTGCCGCCGTGCACCGCCGCCGCGGCGCGCTCGGCGAAGTCGGCCTTGGCGACCGCGACCGCCCCGGTGGCGACGCCGCCCCCGGTGGCCGCGACCTCGCACAGCAGGCCGCCGCGGGCGTCGAACACCGCGACCCCCAGCGGATGCAGTGCCTGCACCGCGGTGGCGACATCCCGGATCGCCTCGGCGTCCAGCACCTCGGCCAGATCCAGCGGGCGCGCCAGCGTCAGCGGATCACCGGCAGTGGTCACGGCTCGGGCAACTCCGGGGCCCGGCCGCTGCCCGCCGCCAGCACGCGCAGCGGCACCTCGGCGGCGTCCATCTCGCTCGGCTCGAGGCCCAGGCTGCGCAGCAGGGCGTTGAAGAAGTCGGCGCGCGGCACCCCGAACTTGCTGGCCAGCTCGAACTTCTTGTCGAGCCGATCCCAGGTCAGCCCGAGCAGCCCGAGGAAGGTCGGGATGACCCCGACGCCCGCCAGCGCGGTGGCGCGGTACACCGGCTCCGGCCCGCGGGCCGCGAACTCGGCGATCTCGTCCTCGCCGCGGATGGCCGGCCCGGGCAGGTCACGCTTGTTCCACTGCACCACCACCGGCAGCGCGCCCAGCTCGAGGCCGATCTCGCGCAGGTTCTGCTTCAGGTTGGCGTAGCTCTCGTTGTTGGCGCGGGTCTCCGAGACCTGCGAGTCGGCCACGAAGGCGACCCCGTCGGCGCCGGTCAGCACCATCTTGCGCGTCGAGTTGTGCAGCACCTGGCCCGGCACCGTGTACAGCTTGACCCGGATCGACAGCCCGCTGCCGGTGCGAAAGTGGATCGGCAAGAGGTCGAAGAACAGGGTGCGGTCGTCGGTGGTGTCGAGCGCCATCAGCCGCCCGCGCGCCGCCCCCGCGATGCGCCCGTGCAGGTTCTTGAGGTTGGTGGTCTTGCCCGACCGCGCCGGGCCGTAATAGACCAGCTTGATCGCCATCTCGCGTTGCGGGAAGTCGAGATGGACCATGGGCTTAGGCTTCCCCCAAGGCGGGCCCGAAAGCAAGGGTCACGGCAGCACTTCGCGCATGGGGACGGGGGTGAAGATGAGCACCAGTACGACCAGGATGAGGATCGCGATACGGCGCTGCCTGGGGTGCAGGATCTCGCCCGACACCGGCGGGTGATAGACCCCGCCCGCCATGCGCCGCATGACATAGATCATCAGCGTCCACACCGCCCAGGGCAGCGCCGACTCGGCGCCGTGCTGCGCCGAGGCGCCCCAGCTGTGGCCGTCGCGGTGCGACAGCAGCGTCAGCGCCCCCGCGACCACCACGCCGATGGCCAGCAGCATGCGGTGCAGCCAGGCCGAGAAGCGATCGTGGCGCTCGTGCCCGAGCCAGCCATACGCGACATGGCCGCCGTCGAGCTGCCCGATGGGGAGCAGGTTGATGAAGGTGACCAGGATGCCGACCCAGGCCGCGAACGCCATCGGGTGCAGCTGGACGTCGACGCCGCCGCTGGGCAGGTAGAAGCCCTTGAGCACCAGCTTGATGGCCACATAGAGGAGGGAGTTGCCCTCCTGGATCCCGCCCGGCGGCGACACCCCCATGGGCGACAGCGCGACCCCGATGATGAGCAGCGGCACCGCCACCAGCAGGCCCGCCAGCGGCCCGGCCGCGCCGATGTCGACCAGGGCGTCCCGGCTGGGGATGCGCCCGCGCATCTTGATGACCGCGCCCATGGTGCCGATGCCGATGGGCAGCGGGATGAAGAACGGCAGCGAGACGTCGACCTTGTGCCGCCGCGCCAGGATGTAGTGGCCCATCTCGTGGGCCAGCAGGATGGTCATCAGGGTGGCGGCGAAGATGGCGCCGGCGCGCCAGCTGCCCCCGTTGACCATGCCGGCGAACGTGGTCGACGCGCAGGTGGCCACGAACAGGCCGATGTGCAGCCACCACTTCGTGCGCGCGGGCGCCTGGGCGCGCTGGCGGACGTCCTCGAGCTCCTCGAGGTCGTCGGCGCTGGCGGGGACGGCGGCGGCACTGCTGGCGGGCTCGGGAGACACTCGCAGGCAGTGTAGCTGCTACGGGACGCTCGCGCAGCAGCGGAAGCCGGTCGAGTAGTCCCAGTGGCCGGTGTCGTGCGCGGTGGTCGCATACAGGCAGCCGTTGCCGTTGCGATAGGTGTCGACATAGAAGCCGCCGCGGAAGGTGCCATTGGGATCCGCGGTCCACTCGTGCAGGTTGCCCATCATGTCGAGCGCGCCCTCGGCGCTGATGCAGCCGGCGTTCTCGCCCGCGAGGTCCAGCGAGTTCGGCAGCTGGTTCAGGCACGGGTGGTCGATCATGCTGAACACCGAGGGATCGCTGGTGCCGAAGTACTCGACGGCGGGGTGCTGGGCGCGGGCGTCGTTGCACACGCCGGGCATGCGCGTGTTGCCATACGGGTAGGTCGTCGCCGTCGGGCCGCGGCAGGCGCGCAGCCACTCGGTGTCGGTGCACAGCCGCTTGCCAGCGGCGGCGCAGGCGTCGGCTGCCTGGCGTCCATTGATGTAGCCCTGCGGCACCGCACCGGCGCGGCTGACCGCGCGCACCGCGCGGGTGCCCGGGTTCCAGTACGGCGACCACTCGCCGCCGCTGACCAGCTGCAGCGAGGCCTCGTACTTGTCGATGCAGAAGCTGGTGATGCGCACCATGCCGGCCGGACAGCCGCCCTGCCCTGCGGCCTCGCTGCGGCCGGTGTTGGGCAGCGGCATCGCCGCCGGGTCGCAGGTGTTTGCGCCGCCGTCGCCGCTGCGCGGAGTGCAGCACTGGATCGACGCCGGCCCCGGGCACAGCCCCGCCGTCCGCGTCCCGGTGCACTGGCTGATGTCGACGCAGACGCCCATCACGCCATTGGCGCGACAGGGCAGCCCACCATCGGCCGCACCATCCGGCAGCAGGTTGCCGCCATCATCCACCACCGCCGCGTCGACGACACCACCATCATCGACCGCGCCATCCCCCCCCGCCGGCTCGGACGCGCCGCACCCGCCGCCAATGACCAGCAGCGCGCACAGCAACGTCCAGCCACGCCTTTCCCGGACACACAGGCCACCGGGTACAGGCCACAGGCCACGGGCGATTAGCACTGCCAAAGCCTCATACTCACATCCTACGACAGCCCCCCAGGCCAGTTCCCCCTCCGTCGTTGCCCGTCGCCTGTAACCTGTGTGTCCGGGCTCCGCCTGCTACCCCTCGAGCGACGCCCGCAAGAACCACACGTGCTTCTCGAACTCGCTGACGATGCCGGTCAGCAGATCGACCGTATCGGTGTCGCCGTCCTGCTCGCCCTGCTTGCGGGTCTCGCGCAGGCCGCCGAGGTAGCCCTCGATGCGCTCGGCCAGCAGCTTGACGTGCTCGAGATCGCGGCTGGTCTCCTGGGGATACTCGGGCAGCTTGGAGTTGGCCGCGACGTGGCGGGCTGTGCCGTAGGCGCGGCCGCCCAGGGTCACGGCGCGCTCGGCGATGGCGTCGTTGTGGTTGGCCAGCGACACCGCGAAGGTCTCGAACAGGGGGTGCAGCGACGAGAAGTTCGGCCCCTTGATGTTCCAGTGCGCGACCTTGATCTGGCTGTGCAGATCCAGGCCGTCGGCGAGGCGCGCGTTCAGGGACTCCGAGAGGCGCGCGCGCGCGGCCTCGGGGAGCGGACTCGGGCTGCGGAACAGCTTGCTCATGATGACCTCCTCACTCTCTCACTCTCGACACATCGTGTTTACACCCTCAGCCGGCCTTGAGGGTGGCCTGCCCCTTGCGCCAGCCGCACGCGGTCAGCTCGCCGGTCTGCAGCGCGTCGAGGACCCGGAGGACCTCGTCGACGTTGCGCCCGACCGAGAGGTCGTTGCAGCTGGCGAACCGGATGGTGCCGGTGGGATCGATGATGAAGGTGGCGCGCAGGCAGACGCCGTCCTCCTTGTGCAGGATCCCCAGCGCGCGTGACAGCTCGTGCTTGGTGTCGGCCAGCATGGGGAACGGCAGCTCGCGCAGATCGGGGTGATCCTTGCGCCAGGCCAGGTGCACGAAGTGGCTGTCGGTGCTGCCGCCCAGCACCTGCGCGCCGCGCTCGGCGAAGTCGCGGCTCTTGCGGCCGAACTCGGCGATCTCGGTCGGGCACACGAAGGTGAAGTCCATCGGCCACAGGAACAGCACCAGCCACTTGCCCGGGAAGCTGTCGCTCCCGATGCGCTTGAACTCGGCGACCTTGTCACCGACGACGGCCTCCAGCGAAAAACCAGGCAGCTTGTCTCCAACGGTCAGCATCGCGATCCTCCCTCTTTCCGGACATTGTCCAATGATGGAATCAGTCTAACCAGATGCCACACGACGGCACCCGGTTGCACCGGGCGGCCCGCAGCTACCGCGTCTTCTTGCGGGTGCCGCGCATGACGACCTGGTACTCGCGCACCTCGAACCCCGGCGGCGGGGTCGGCGCCGGCATGCGCACGGCGTCCCAGGCCACGTCATGGATGCGCCCGGTGGCCTCGTCGATGAAGTGGTGATGGCGCTCGATCACAGGATCGAACACGACGCGGCCTTCCGCCAGCGTGAGCTGCCGCAGCAGGCCCCTCTCGACCAGCAGGTTCAGCGTGTTGTAGACCGTGGCGCGCGACAGCTTGGCGGTGCGCCCGGCGCGTTCGACCTCGGCCAGGACCTCATCGGCCGAGGGATGCGCATCGGTGTACAGCACGAAGGCGCCCACCGCGATGCGCTGCGCCGAGGGCTGCACCCCGGCGGCCTCCAGCTTGGCGATCACATCCTGGGTCCGGTCGTCCACGATGCGTTTAGACTAAGTCTAGAACGCCCGCCGGTCAAGCCACAATCTACGTGCGCAGCGCCTCGACGCCCAGCGGCACCGCCTCGACGTCGGCGAAGCCGCCGCCGGCGGCCTGGTAGCTCCTGACCTCGCGGCTGACCAGCGTGGGCCGCGCGGCGCCGTCCAGGCGCAACAGCTCGTAGATGTGGTAGCGCGCGTGCCGGTAGGCGTGGCGCCCGACATAGCTGGCCGACGGCACCCCGCGCACCGGGATGCTGCCGCCGTCCCGGCCCGGGATGTCATAGGCCAGATCCTCGTGCTCGTGGCCATGCAGCACCAGCTCGGCGCCGTGCGCCTTCAGGATCTCGCCCAGCGCGCCGGCGTCACGCAGCGAGCGCCCTCCACGCAGGAACTTCGTGGTCTTCACCGGCGGGTGGTGGATCAGCACCACGCGCGCCTTGCCCTGCGTGCTCGGGTGCGTCAGCGCGCGCTCGAGCCCGGCGAGCTGCGCCTCGCCGAGGACGCCATACGCGAACAGGAGGCCGGTCGCGATCCCGGTCGACAGCCCGATGATGGCGGCGTCACCGCGCACGTGCAGGTAGGGGAACGGCCCGCCGGTGCCGAGGTCGACGTCGCTCTTCATGAAGTGGCCGAACGCGGTCTCGAAGCTCTTCTCGCGCTCGCTGCCCTTGGTATAGAAGTCGTGGTTGCCCGGGATCAGGCTGACCCCCGGCGGTCCACCGCGCAGCTTGGCCAAAAGCTCGCCCGCGATCTCGAACTCGGCCTTCAGCGCCAGCGAGGTCAGATCGCCGGTGATGCACACGTGGTCGAAGCCGCCGCGCGCGTTCATGTCATCGACCAGCGCGAACGCGACCTCGTTCTTGTAGTTGGCGCGCCGGTTGAGCAGGATGTTGGCGCCGCCCGCCAGCCGCTTGTTGAGGAAGGCGCGGAAGCCGTGGCCGCCCAGCGACAGGATGTGGATATCGGAGATGTGCGCCAGCTTCACGTCGGCTTCCCTTGCTCTGGTCCCTTGCCGACGTCGTGAATACCACACTCCGCCTTGGCCCCGTTCCAGCGCCCTGCCCGCTCGTCCTCACCGGGCTGCACCGCGCGCGTGCACGGCCAGCAGCCGATGCTGGTATAGCCCTGATCGAGCAGCGGGCTGTAGGGCACCTCGTGCTCGAGCACGTACTTCCAGGTGTCCTTGCGCGTCCAGTTCGCCAGCGGGCTGACCTTCACCAGCGGCGAGCCATCGGCGTGCTTGAGCACATCGAGGATCTGGATCCCGGCCCGGGTGCTCGACTGGTCGCGACGCAGCCCCGCGATCCAGGCGGAAAGCCCGCGCACCGCGCGCTCGGTCGGCTCGACCTTGCGGATGGCGCAGCAGGCGTCGGTGTCCACCGTGTACAGCTTGCCGCGCTTGTGCTCGTGCTCGGCCACCGTCTCGGCGGGCGTGAACGTGGTCACCTTGATGCCATAGCGCGCCTCCAGCCGCGCGCGCAGCTCCAGCGTCTCGGCGAACAGATAGCCGGTGTCGACGGTGAAGACCTGCACCGCGGGATCGATGCGCACCGCCAGATCGATCAGCGCGCAGCCCTCGACCCCGAACGCCGTCGAGATGGCGATCTCGTCGCGTGGCCACGCCGCCAGCGCGAACCTCAGGATGTCCGCGGGCGCGGCGCCCTCCAGCTCGCGCGAACGCGCGGCCAGCTCGGCAGGATCGATCAGCGCAGCTGCGGACATATCCCTCGGATGCCTCGTCCCTGGTGCAGTGACGATCATAGAGCCCCGGCCGCCCGCAGCGCAGCCAGAACCCGCGCCACACCCTCTGCCACGCTGTCGGTCGACGAATCGACGATCACCTCGGGGTGCAGCGGCTCCTCGTAAGGATCCGAAACTCCAGTGAAGTGCGGGATCTCTCCCGCCAGCGCCTTCTTGTACAGACCCTTCACGTCACGCTCCGCCAGCACCGGGATGGGGCAGCGCATGAAGACCTCGACGAAGCCGGCCCCGCTGGCCAGCACCTCGGCGCGCACCTCGTCGCGCACCGCGCGGTACGGCGAGATGGCCGCCGTGATGGCGATGACCCCGTTCCGGGCCAGCAGCCGGGCCACGAACCCGATGCGGCGGACATTGATGTTGCGGTCCTCGGCCGAGAAGCCCA
The DNA here is from genome assembly GCA_044229835.1 of Polyangia bacterium. GTDB lineage: Bacteria > Myxococcota_A > Polyangia > Haliangiales > JADYYK01 > JADYYK01. The sequence continues at coordinate 35,257 of JBGASF010000060.1, forward strand.
GCCCCTTGCTGAGATGGGTCCTGACCTCGTCGCCATCGAGCAGCTCGACGGCCCGCCCCTCGGCTCGCAGCGCCTGCGCAACTGCCTCTGAAAGCGTGGACTTACCTGACCCCGACAGACCCGTGAACCAGAGCGTGCAACCGCCGCGACCCATGTTTCGCCAGCGTGTCACGTTGTACTTCTTGGCGCAATGCGTTAAACCCAGACCATGGCCGCGTCCGAGTTCCTGACCACCCTCAAGCGCACCCATACTTGCGGACAGCTCCGCGCGGGTGACGTCGGTAATGACGTCGTGCTGATGGGCTGGGTCGATTCGCGGCGCGACCACGGCGGTCGCGTCTTCATCGACCTCCGGGACCGCGACGGCATCACCCAGGTGGTCTTCGGCCCCGACTATGACGCCGCGGCGCACACCCTGGCCGGCGAGCTGCGCGGCGAGTTCTGCATCGGCGTGCGCGGCAAGGTGATCTCGCGCGGCAGCAACATCAACCCCAAGATCCCGACCGGCACCATCGAGATCGAGGCCACCAGCCTGGAGATCTTCTCGCGCTCGGACACGCCGCCGTTCCAGATCGAGGACGGCATCGACACCGCCGAGGTCATCCGCCTCAAGCACCGCTACCTCGACCTGCGCCGCCCCGAGCTGCAGAAGAACTTCATCGTGCGCTCGAAGATCTACCAGTCGGTGCGCAACACCCTGACCGCGGAGCGCTTCCTCGAGCTGGAGACGCCGTTCATGGGCAAGTACACGCCCGGCGGCGCGCGCAACTTCCTGGTGCCCTCGCGCCTGAACCCGCACCACTTCTACGCCCTGGCCGAGTCGCCGCAGCTCTACAAGCAGCTGTTCATGGTCGCGGGCATGGACCGCTACTTCCAGATCGTGCGCTGCTTCCGCGACGAGGACCTGCGCCAGGACCGCCAGCCCGAGTTCACCCAGATCGACCTCGAGCTGTCCTTCGTGGTCGAGGAGGACGTGCAGCGCGTCGTCGAGAAGCTGATCGTCGCGCTGTGGAAGGACGCCATCGGCGTCGACATCATGTCGCCGTTCCAGCGCATGACCTATGACGAGGCGATGTCGAAGTATGGCGTCGACAAGCCCGACCTGCGCTTCGACCTGCCGCTGGGCGACATCACCGAGGCGGCCGGCAGCTCGGGCTTCAAGGTGTTCGACGACGCCGTCGCCGCGGGCGGCATCGTCAAGGCGCTGCGCATCCCGGCCCCGGGCGGCGAGAAGCTGTCGCGCAAGGACCTCGACGGCCTGACCGACTTCGCCAAGCCCTACGGCGTGCGCGGCGTGGCCTACGTCCGGGTCAACGAGGGCGGCGCCTGGCAGGGCGCCCCCGCCAAGGCGACCAGCGAGACTGCGCGCAACGCCATCAACACGCGCCTCGGCGCGGGCACCGGCGACGTCATCCTGTTCGTGGCCGACAAGGCCAAGACCGCCAACACGACCATGGGCGCGATTCGCCTGGAGATGGGGCGCCGCCTCGACCTCATCCAGAAGGGCACCTGGCGCTTCCTGTGGGTGACCGACTTCCCGCTGTTCGAGCGCGACGAGGCCCACGGCAACTGGGTGGCCTCGCACCATCCCTTCACGTCGCCCAAGCTGGAGGACCTGCCCCACCTCGAGAGCGACCCCGGTCGCGTGCGCGCGCGCGCCTACGACCTGGTGCTCAACGGCAACGAGATCGCGGGCGGCTCGATCCGGATCCACCAGGCCGAGGTGCAGGCCCGGGCCTTCCGCGCCCTGGGTCTGACGGACGACGAGGCGCGCGCCAAGTTCGGCTTCCTGCTGGAGGCCTTCAAGTACGGGCCGCCGCCGCATGGCGGGATCGCGTTCGGCCTCGACCGCCTGGCCATGCTGCTGTGCGGCGCCGACTCGCTGCGCGACGTCATCGCGTTCCCCAAGACCCAGAAGGGGACCGACCTCATGACCGAGGCGCCGGTCGAGATCCAGCAGAAGCAGCTCGATGAGCTCCACATCACCATCAAGAAGTGACGAGCTCGACCGGCTGGCCGCCGGCGAGTTCGATCTCTGCGTCATCGGCGGTGGTGTCACCGGCGCCGGCCTGGCGCGCGATGCCCAGCTGCGCGGCCTGCGCGTGGCGCTGGTCGAGAAGCACGATTTCGGCTCCGGCACGTCATCGAAGTCGTCCAAGCTGATCCACGGCGGCGTGCGCTACATGGAGCACCTGGAGTTCGGCCTGGTGCACGAGAGCGTGCGCGAGCGCGCCCTGCTCCTGCGCGACGTGCCGCACCTGGTGCGCCCAGTGCCGTTCATGTACCCGGCCTACAAGGGGCAGAAGCCGTCGCTGTTCGCGCTCGACGTCGGCCTCTGGCTGTATGACGCCTTCGCGCGCTTCCGAGTGCCCAAGATCCACAAGGCCTATCGCAAGGGCCGCGTGCGCGAGCTCGAGCCGCTGCTGACCCAGGAGCGCCTCAACGGCGCGCTGGTCTACTACGACGCCATGACCGACGACGCCCGGCTGGTGCTGGAGAACGTGGTCGACGCGCGCGCCGCCGGGGCGCTGTGCCTGTCGTATGTGGCGGCCGAGGGGCTGCTGCGCGACGGCGGCCGGGTCAACGGCGTCAAGGCGCGCTGTGTCGAGAGCGGCCGCGTGGTCGAGGTGCGCGCCAAGGCGGTGTTCGCGGCCACCGGGCCGTGGACCGATCAGCTGCTGGGCGACCTCGGCGATGGGTTGCCGCGCAAGCTGCTGCGCCCCACCAAGGGCGTGCACATCGTGGTCGACCGCGCCCGCCTGCCGGTCAACCACGCGGTGGTGATGCGTGCCCACAAGGACAAGCGCACCATCTTCACCATCCCGTGGGAGTACCGCACCGTCATCGGCACCACCGACACCGACGACAGCGCCAAGCCCGAGGACGTGCGCGCCACCGCCGATGACGTGCGCTACCTGCTCGACATCGCCAACGCCCACTTCCCGGGGATCAAGCTGGTGCCCGAGGACGTCATCTCGACCTGGGCCGGCCTGCGCCCGCTGGTGGCCCCCGACGCCGGCGAAGGCAAGAAGACCGCCTCGCAGGTCTCGCGCGAACACGAACTCCTGACCTTGCCGTCGGGCGTCATCCTGATGGTCGGCGGCAAGCTGACCACCTACCGCCACATGGCCGAGCAGGCCGCCGACCGCGTGATGGAGGTCCTCGGCCGCGCGCACGGCGACGTGCTGACCCGCCAGCGTCCCCTGCCCGGCGCCGTCGGCCTGGTCGAAGGCGGCGACAGCGCGGTCAAGGCCCTGGCCGCCGAGCTCATGCGCGAGCACAAGGTCCCCGAGGCCAGCGCCCGCCACCTGTCGCGCACCTACGGCGTGCGCGCCCGCAAGCTGGTCGCCGCCGCCGAGGGCGACGACGCCCGCCGCGTCATCGTCGAAGGCCTGCCCCACGTCTGGGCCGAGGTCGACTTCGCGGTGCGCGAGGATCTCGCCTTCCGCCTCGACGACGTCCTGGCCCGCCGCACGTTGTTCCTGCTGGTCGACAAGGACCAGGGCCTCGGCGTGATGGACGCCGTGGCCGCGCGCATGCAGAAGCTGTGCGGCTGGGACGCCGCCCGCACCGAGCGCGAGCTCGAGCACTACCAGAAGATGGTCGAAGCCTCCCGCGCCTGGCACGGCGAAGAGCGCGGCCTGCCCAGGCGCATCGCCGCCGCGCACCTGCGCAAGAAAAAAGCCTGATCTCCATGACCGAGACGGCGCCGGACAATACGGCGGTGCGGGTGGCGCTTTGGCGGGCGCTGCATGTGGAGGTGGATGCGCGGCCGCATGTGCTGGAGGACATGATCGGGCTGCAGCTGGTGGCGCCGGAGGCGGGGTGGCGGGCGCGGCCGGATATGCACGTGGAGAGGACGGCGCGGGCGCGGGCGACCATCGTGGGGCGGGCGCGCTTCATCGAGGAGCTCGTGGTGGAGAGCGGGGTCGCGCAGTATGTGCTGCTGGGGGCGGGGCTCGACAGCTTCGCGCAGCGCAGGCCGGCGGGGGCGGCGGTGCGGGTGTTCGAGGTCGATCAGGCGGGGACGCAGGCGTGGAAGCGGCGGCGGCTGGCGGAGCTGGGGCTGGCGACGCCGGAGTGGCTGCGCTTCGTGGCGGTGGACTTCGAGGCCGGGGCGTCGTGGCTGGAGCGGCTGGTGGCGGAGGGGTTCGACGCGGGCGTGCCGGCGCTGGTGGCGTCGGTCGGGGTCAGCATGTACATCACCAAGGAGGCCACGCGGGCGACGCTGAGGCAGGCGGCGACGCTGGCGCCGGGCAGCCGGCTGGTGATGACGTTTCAGCTGCCGGCCGAGCTCATCGAGGCCGAGGAGCGGCCGGGGCGCGAGATGACCGAGCGCGGGGCGCGGGCGGCGGGGACGCCGTTCATCAGCTACTTCACGCCGGCGGAGCTGGTCGCGCTGGCGCGCGAGGCCGGGTTCGAGGAGGTGCGCCATGTGTCGGCGGCCGAGCTCACGGAGCGCTACTTCGCGGGCAGGAGCGATGGGCTGCGGCCGTCGAGCGCGGACGAGCTGGTGGTGGCGACGACGTGAGGGCAGGCCCGGGTGCGGGCACGAGGTGGGGGACTCGCCTGGCACACGCCGGGCGCGTGGGCCTGGTAGGGTCTGCCGATGAGAACGAGTCAGGGCTGTGCGCTGGTGCGAGCGACCCTCGTTGCAGCGACGCTGCGGGGGTGGATGGGGGCCGCAGGGGCGGATCAGGCGCCGGCGGGCGCGCCCGCACCGCCAGCAGCGGAGGTCGCTGCGGAGGCGCCGCGGGGGCCGCGAGCGCCGCTGGCCAGAGGGTTCGCGTTCGCGGTGCGGCTCGACCGGGTCCGAGAGCTGCGCCTGGAGGCGGCGGGCGGGCTGACGGCCGGCGACTACGACACGGTGCCGGGCTTCTTCGTGGGCTACAAGCTGGGCCGCCTGCTGGTCGGCGCGGAGTTCGCGCTGTCGAGCCAGGGCAGCACCACCACCAGCACGGGCATGCCGGAGCGCACCACGCGGGACACCACCCTCGAGCTCGGGCCTGGGATTCAGCTCACGCTGCTCAGCAGTGCGCCGGTCGAGCTGTACGGCGGGCTCGATCTCACGGCCGGGCACGTCTTCAGCGACCGCGAGGGCACCGCCACACCCTCGGCCAGCGCTGACCGGCTCGGGTTTCGGCTCGGACTCGGCGTGCGCGCCTGGCTGACGCCACATCTGGCCTGCGCGGGGCTGGCGGGGTTCGCGGGCCAGTCCATCTATGTCGACGGCAGCACCAGCACCGGCGGCGCAGAGGTCCGCACCAGCACCTCGAGCGGCATGTTCGGTGAGTTCGCTCGCGTCGAGCTGCTGTCGCTGTTCTGACAGGCGCCGTGGCGCCCGCGCGCTGGAATAGGCGGGGACTGCTAGGGTTAGATATGGAGATGAGAAGCCGGGTGGTCGTGCTGGTGGTGCTGGGGCTCGGGCTGCGCGCGTTCGGCATCGAGCGTCGCGAGGGGCTGACGCCGTCGCGCCGCCGCGTGGGGGCGCTGGCGCTGCTGGCGCTGGCCGCGGTGGGGCTGACCGGCTGGACCATCTGGGCCACCCGCGCGCCCGCGACGCCCGCGACCAGCGCGCCCGCGAAGCTGGAGCCCGCCGTGCAGAAGCAGCTCGAGGCCAAGCAGGCCGAGCTCGACAAGGCGCGCAAGGAGGTCGAGCGACTGGAGGCCGAGGTCGCCGCCATCGATCCCAAGGCCGCCACCGTGGCCGCCGAAGCGGCGCCGCCGCCGGTCTGGCCGGTCCTGGTGATGGCCCTCTTGATGCTGGTCAGCGCGGTCGTCCTGCTCAGCGGCGAGCTCGGCGACCTCCTGCCGTGGCGGCGCAAGAAGCAGGTCGCCGCCGCGGGTACGCCATCGGCGGCCGACCCCATGGGCGCCATGGCGGCGCTGGCCGAGGCCGTCGATCAGTGGCGCTGGGCCGACGCCCTGTCGGCCGCGCAGCGCGTGCACGCCGAGGATCTGGCCAAGCTGGAGCTGTGCGACTACCTCTACCTGCGCGCCTTCGCGGCCACCGGCGAGGCGCTGGCGCTGCGCGATCCCGCGGACACCGGCGCCACCACCACCCCTGCCCTGCCCGCCGCCGAGCGCGCCGCCCACCTGACCCAGGCCGAGAGCGACCTCGGTCGCCTGCTCGATCTGGCCCCGCGCATGGCCGAGGCGCGCTACCTGCTGGCCCGCGTGCAGGCCGAGCGCGGCGAGCACCAGGCCGCGCTCGAGGGCTATCGCGCCGCCAAGGACGGGTTGGGCGCGACCTCGCTGCCCCTCGCCCACGACGAGAGCGTGTGCCTGCTGCGCCTGGCCGAGGCGCGGCTGGGCGCCGCCGACAGCGCCGGCGCCAGCGCGCTGTTCGATCAGGTCACCAAGCTGGGCGTCTTGCAGCAGCAGATCCCGATCGCGCTCATCACGCACCGCCTGCTCGAGGTCCAGGCCGCGGTGCGCGCCGGCAAGCTCGACGAGGCGCGCGCCGGCCTGGCCGCGGTGCGCACCATCGAGGGGCTGGCCGAGACCGAGCGCCGCACCGCCGAGGTCACCAGCGACGTCTATCAGCTGCTGATCTCGCACCGCGAGGGTGACCACGCCGCGACCCAGGCCCAGGTACAGGCCTTCCTGACGCGCTGGCTGCCCGCCGGCCTGCCCGCCGCGACCGATCAGTCGGCCGACGAGTACCTGTGCGCCGCGGTCGACGTCGACACCCTGCTGCTGCCCGCCGAGCTGTATCGCGGCTTCTTCTTCGTGCTCGCGGTGACCCAGGCCGAGCAGGCCGGCCGGCGCGGGCGCGCCCCCGACGCCGCCGAGACCCTGGCGCTGGCCGAGCCGCTGCTGCGCGCGCTGCAGTTCGAGCCGCGCCAGCGCGAGGCCCTGGCCGCGCTCGGCGTGCTGTACTACTGGTTCCGTCCCGCCGCGCGCGCCAAGGCGCTGGAGTGGCTGGAGGCCGCGGTCGGCCTCGGCGTGCGCTCGCGCACCGTGCGCCAGCTGGTCGCCCTGGCGCGCCAGCGCGAGCGCGAGCGGGGCGAGCTGCTCGACCTGTTCCGCTCGGCGTCGGCGCGCTTCCTGGGCGACGCCATGGTCAGCCCGCAGGTGCGCCGCGCGCTGGCCGAGGAGCTGGGCCGCTTCCAGGACTTCCAGCCCATCCTGCTCGAGCTCGACGGCGCCCCGCTGGAGCTTTCGCCTTGCCCGCCCACGGTGGCCGCGCTGCGCGAGCGCGCCCGCTTCGTGCTCGGCCTGGCCGGTGAGGTCGCGGCGCGCCAGGGTGGCGACGCCCGCGCGCTGGCCGGCGCCGCGCGCGAGCTGTCGGGGGTCGTCGAGGCGCTGGACGGCGATGCCACCCGGCTGGAGGAGCTGGAGAAGCGCGTCATGGAGGAGGTCGGCAAGGTGGTGCTGCGGTGAGTGCGAACGACCACGACGACGACAAGCCGGCCGCCACGCCGCCGGCCGCGGCCGCGGCCACCGCCACTGGCCCGCGCCAGGGCGCCGCCTTCCGGCGCCGGCTGCTCGAGCGCCTGCCCAAGCTGGAGGTGCGCGGCTTCGCCATGGCTGACACCGTGCGCGGCGCCGCCGCCTCGGTCGACCTCAAGTCCATCCTCGATCTCGAGGCCGACGCCTTCATCGCCCCGCTGGAGCCGCTGGCCCCGCCCACCGGAGGCAACGGCACGTGACCCCCTGTCTGAGCTGCGGCACCGCGTTCGCCGACGAGCTGGCGACCTGCCCGTACTGTCGCGCCCCGCGCGCCGCCGGCCTGGCCCGCGGCGGCCTCGACGCCGAGAGCGCGATCTCGGGCGGCCTGACCCGCGGCGCCGACCCGCTGGGCCACGCCGAGCCGCTGTCGCTGCTGACGCGCGCCCTGGAGCAGGATCTGGCCGGCCCGCTGGCGCCCGCCGAGCTGGAGGCCGCCCTGGCCCGCGGCGCCGACGCCGCCGCCCCCAGCGTGGGACAGCTGGAGGGCCTGCTGGCGCTGGCCGACACCGGC